>NZ_JBNAGF010000001.1:0-679007 GCF_049801055.1 Primorskyibacter sp. S87
GTGCAGCTCTGTTTATTCTGACACCTGCCTTGTTGTGACGACGCCAGCGAAGTCGCCGAGCCATTGTCTTGACTGGACGATCTGGCCTGAGGTGTTGCTGATCCAGTAGACATTGACGAAGTTCTGATCGGTGCTGTTGCAGGTCTCGCGCATCATCCGGGTGGAGGTTGGGGTTCCCCGGATCGTCACGATCTTGTCGCCGCGGTTTTCCACCACGCATTTGTAGCTGCGCATTTCGGTCCGGTCGTTGCCGGTCAGGAAGGAGTGGAAGCGCACGGTTTCGGCTCTGTACCCGCCCAGCACCGCATCCATCGACTGCGCGATGTCCGAGGCCATCAGCCCCGCGCCAAAGCCGCGCTCGCCCACGATCATGCCCTGCCGGGTCAAAAGCGTGGCGCCATCCACCGACAGCCAGGTCCGCACCCCGTCGCGGCTGTTCTCCAACAGCATCACGCCTGCCAGCCCGCTGTCCAGAAAGCCCACCTGCAGCCGCGGCGCATCCGCATCCAGCAGCGGCTGGATGCGCGGGTCGGGCTGGGCCTTGCCGGGCTGCAGCAATGCCTGAAGCTCGACGAAATCGTTGCTGTCATTGGCGCAGCCACTGGTCATCGCCAGCAGCGGCATCAGCAAGGCAAGGGCCAGCGTTCGTCTCATCTGTAGAACCGCCCCCATTGTCCAACCAGCCGCCCGGCGCGCTCGTCTCTGGTGTATTCATGCAGCCGGTTGTCGACGATCAGCCGCGCCCCGCCATCGCGCAGAACCGGCCGGATTGTCTGCTTGACCGTCGACCGCGTCGGCTTGCCGGTCAGCCACGACACCGGAACCTCGAACCGGATCCCCTTGTCGAACGATCCCTCACCGAACTCTTCGGCACTGACATTGGTGAAGGTGGCAAAGGCGCCGACCTTGAAGCCGTTGTTGAACTCCTTGTCGAGCGTGAAGGTCGCGCCCCAATCCCCGGCAAGGTAGCGGCCCGCATCGATCTGCAGGTTATACTCGTTGCCCAGATCGTAGTACATCGAGCCGTGACCGGTCACGACGTCATAGCTCTGGAAGCCGAACAGCATGTCATAGTCACGCTTTTTGGCATAGTTGATCTCGGCCCCCAGCGCGAGGCGGCTGTCATTGGGATACCACAGCATCTCGGCCGAAACCCCGCCGAACATCTCTTCGAGATACCCGCCCGAGACCCGCGCAAACAGATCCTCACCCGGACGCCAGAGATAGGCCGCGGTCAGGCGCTGGACATACACGCTGGACTGGTTGCGCGCGTATTCCGCCCAGTCTGATCGCACATGGGGCAGGACCGAGTCCGAGACCCGGGTGGTCTCGTCGAGATTACCGATGATCGGCACCCGCAGGGCACCGGTCAGGAACAGGCCCGGCTGCACGACATAGTCGCCCTTGAACTCGGCCCCCAACTCATAGCGCAGCGGGTTGTCCGGATCGAAGAACGACAGACGCAGGTAAGGGCCGAAGCGATACCCGGTATGTGGAAAGGCACCCGGCACCGTGCCCGGCGGCAACCCGTAAGGCTCATCCCGGATCACCGAGCGCGCCAGCGTGCGCCATGCGCCATCCACATCGTTTTCCAGCTCGTAGAGATCGCTGCGCTGGGTCTCGATGGTGTTGATCGGCACGCCGTTCTTCAGAAGCGTGATATCAAACACCTCGATCGACGGGTCCAGCGTGTTTGCCATCGTGCGCGCGGTGCGGCCCGCCGCCTGCGCCGAGGCGGAAAAGCGGTTGTTCTCGATCTCGACAATGGCGCGGTTGCCCTCGACCCCATAGCCGGTCATCCGCAGGCCCTGCTTGTCGAGCCGCGCCCGCAGCACATCGCGGGCCGTCATGTCGCTGTCCTGGTCGGGCAGGTTCCAGCTCTCGGCGGCGACCTGGTTCTGCGGCTTCAGCGCCGGGGCCGCGCGGTCCAGCCCGCCCGGCGCCAGCGGGTTGCGCGGATCGAAGGCATAGGAGAGCTGCAGGCCCAGCGTGTTGCCGTACATGTAAGAGGCGTTCATGTTGACGCCGTTGCGAAACTTGTAGTTGACCCCGAAGTTCAGGGGGAAATCGGCATCAAACCCGATCTTCTGCTTCTCTTCCTGATATTCGTCCGAAGAGTATTCGGCCAAAAGGGAAAGCCGGTCGTTCAGGCGATACTCCAATCCGCCAAACAAGGCGGCCGGACCGCGGAACCACTGATCATAGGCCAGTTTACCGCCTGTAGAGCCTGTTCCACGCGGCGGCCGCGTTTCGAACTTGTCATCAAACACCGCCAGCGGGTTCTTGAAACTGTTGCGTTGGCCTAGCCGGCCCCAACCCATGCCGCCGGTCACTTTCCAGCGCTCGGCAAAGGTCTTGGTCAGAACGACATATTCACTGCCATAGATCCCGGTGCCGCCGAAATCGCGAAAGCCAACGCCGATTGCCGGACCCCGGGCGGTTTCCTCGCGCAGGCGAAAGTGGATGTCGAAGCTCCGGTCATACCGGCTTTCGGCACCGCCTCGGTTGAAATCCTTGATGTAGGAATACCGAAACGAGCCATAGACCCAGGGCAGCATCTGGAACGTAATTGTCCCGCGCGCAGTGTCCTTGAAGGCGGCGCCCGTAAACGCAAGATTGGCCGTTGGCAGCACTTCTGCCGACGGCATGTCGATCAGGCCCGGCGTCCCATAGGTCGACAAATTCTGCGCGCGCACGGAATCCTCGGCCAGCAATACACAGCCGAATCCCAGTATCGCGCATGCGGCAATACGCATCTAAACCTGCTCACTCAACATTATCATTTTGTTTTTTAAGAGCTTTACCAAATTGGCCGGAAAGCTTCACAAATTGGCGCGGTGCGCGTATCACTTCCGGCGCAACTGCGCTAGATTTACCACAACCAGCCGTTGCCAAAACGGAGCTCGAGCATGCTGAAATCATGGATTGCCAAGGGAACCGGCAATTCTCCGATCTACCCGTCCATCGCACCTGACGTGCCGTTCTACCTGATCGGTGACGTGCATGGCCGATCCGACCTGCTTGGTCGGCTGCTCAGCAAGCTTGTGCCACAGCATCCGGTGGTGCTGGTGGGGGACTACGTGGACCGGGGCGAGGAAAGTGCCGGGGTGCTGCGCCAGCTCTTTGGACGCCCAAACACCTATTGCATCAAGGGCAACCACGAAGACATGCTGCTGTCCTTCCTCGAAAACCCGATCGAGCACGGCCCGCGCTGGCTGCGCTATGGTGGCCTACAGACGCTGGCCAGCTTTGGCATCGCCGGGCTGACCGAGACCAGCCGCGGCCCGGATCTCGAAGCGGCCCGGGACGCCCTGCGCGACGCCATGGGATCCGAGATGATCTTCTGGCTGCGCACCCTGCCGCTCACTTACGTGAACGGCAATGTCGGCGTTGTTCACGCTGCCGCAGATCCCAGGTTCGGTCTCGAAGACCAAAAACCCAAACACCTGCTCTGGGGACATCCCGAGTTCGGCAGAACCCCACGCCGCGACGGCATGTGGATCGCCCACGGCCACACCATCATCGATGAACCACAAGCCACACAAGGCATCATCGCCGTCGATACCGGCGCATACGCAACAGGCAAACTCACCGTCGCAGGTATCGGCAACGGAGCCGCAGAATTCCTGACGATGAAGTGAACAAGTCACAGGGGCCGCGGTTCGCTCTGATCTTGTAAACGGAAGTTGGGCAATCGAGGGGCCATTACGCCCAGACATTGTGCTCGGCCTTTTCAAGGTAGCGCGTGAGCACGTTGAGAGATTTCCAACCGCCTGCGCGCATGATGGCTGCAGTGTCGTAGCCTCTGACCAGGAGATCCTGGGCGGCCCCCACGCGCAGTGAATGGCCGCTGAACGCGTTCACGCCCGACGCATCTAGGCCCGAGCGTCTTGCGGCTGCCTTTATGATTTGCTTCACCGTTGTCGTGCTGAGGTCGCGGTCAATGGGCTTGCCTTGGTAAATTGGGCAGAACAGCCACTTGATGTTGTCTCCTCGCCAGTCAAGCCACTCCTCTACAAGAGCTGACGTGCGTTGAGAGGTGAAAGCGGTGCGACCGGCACCGAAGAGACCCCATTTGCCGCGACGGATCAACACGCGTAGAGTGCCCTCCTTCCGCGCGTCGATGTCCTCGGTTTGGAGTGCAACAAGCTCAGAGCGTCGGGTCAACAACTCGTATCCCAAAGACAGCATGGCGCGATTGCGCAGGCCCCATGGCGCCTCGGGTTCACTTTCAAGGAACTGGATCAAGCAGTCCCTGGTCAACCCCTTGGCCTGTTTGGGGCGGATCGGCTTGCTGCGCTTGAACCGTCTGAAGGCCAAGTTGATGTCTTCATCACAAGTAGGATCCGGTAGGTGCAAAAGCCGATGAACCTTGCGAATGGCGTGGAGCCGACGCCTGACCGTCGAGGGCGCCAAGTACGTACCTTGGTTTTCCAAAAACCGGCAGACGGTTTCTACACTGGCCGGGAAGGGCTCTGGTATTGATTTCTCAAGACACCAAAACACAAACGCCTCGACATCGGCGAAGTAAGCACGCATGGTCGATGGTGCGTAGGCACCTTCGAGACGACCGATTTCAGAGCGCCAGTCAAGAATTAGGTATGGCCCATTATGTATCACAAAAGGCACCGCTGGCACCATAAATGTTAACGTCAATATTAACGCCGCAACAAATCAGAATGACGCGTGCTGGGCTAAGGTGGACGATTGAGACACCGAGTAAGCCCAGTGGTGTGGGGTGGCGAACTATAAAACATATCGAAAAGAGCGACGAACACATGACTACGAATTTCAGCACTCTTTCCAAGCTGAAGGAGAGTTTGGAAAGCGCAGGTATTGATTTCATTGGAACTCCAGATGACGCTCCTGGAATACGCATCCACAACCCCAAACAAACCAAGTGACACAGAGCGGTTGGTGCAAGAGCCTGTATGTTTGTCCATATGAAAGTCCTAGCTGTCCCCGCTACGGCTATAGTCGCGATTGTCATAGGCGTGCTGGCTCTATCACAAATTTCCGCACCAGCGCCCATTCCGGGCTCCGACAAGACGCATCACGTAATCGCCTTTGCGACGCTGGTCTTTCCCATCGCTCTTCTGCGCCCGAAAAAGCTGCTTTGGGTTGTTTTGTTCGCTACCGTCTATGGTGGAGTAATCGAATTGATCCAGCCTCATGTTGGGCGGTTTAAGTCCTTTGGAGATTTTCAGGCTGACCTCGTTGGCATTGCCTTCGGTACGATCCTTGGCCTGAGTGCCAATTTTGCCCAAGCTGCGTTTTCGAGAAGAAGGTCGCCTCGCATATAGTGTTACAGGCAAGCAGTCATACCCTTGTCATTTTTTGCATGCCAATACTGGTCGGCGGAGTGGTCAAACAAAAACGCCTTTTTTTTGGTCCAATTTTGCCTTGTTCACGATCCAGACTGCTGGACATGCAACGAAGAAACCTCGCAGCTGATCCATCGCTCAGTGAGCGCTCCGTGGGCACAACGCTACCTGTTCTGCACAGGGCCGAGCAGTTTCAGGTTTCTTTGGAGGTCCCCAAGCGAAATCCACGCACCAAGAAGTTGACTGTTGGCTTGTTGCTTTCTGGCGTCGCAGCATTTGCGACCTACCTTGCGCTCTGAGAAGCGTTGGAAACTCCAGTGTTGATTTCATCAAAACTCAAATGGCATTCTTTCCCTAAATTGGGAGTGCACGTTCGTGTGGAGATTGCTTTCCGTCGTACATTTGGCCGTGCCTTTGCTGGCCACTTCAGCCATGTCGCACGAGACAACGGACCCATCGGCTTTTGAAAAACCTGAGATCCGCAATTTGAAGTCAACTGCGCTGGAAAGCGCAGAAGGCCTTGAGGTGATCGTAAGCCAAGTCGTCCTGCCGCCGAATGTGACCCTACCCTTGCACTGGCACCCCGGAGAAGAAATCGCATACATCCTGCAAGGGAGTGTAACACTGATCCTCCAGGGCGAGCCAGAGCAGGAGTACTCGGTGGGAGAAGTCGGAATCGTCCCATTGAAAAAGGAACACACGGCACGCTCGGGCAAGGACGGGGCAACGATATTGGTGTTTCGGGTCCATGAAGAGGGCGAACCGGGCCGCACTCTGGTCGATTAGTGATGCCAGGCCAAACTCCGCTTACAATATGATTGGTGAAGGCCTTTCGGCACGGCACGGAGATTGACCCTGCCGCACGCTCAAGTCAGCAGCCCGGCCTTAATCCAGCCTTGTCGCCAACGAGCTGCGCAAGACGGGAAAGAGAAAATTGGTAACCGACTGGTCTCGGCAATGGCCGCCTCTCCAGAAACATACTGCTTCAGGTTATCGACCGCCGCCTTAACTGCTTTGTCATCGCCAAGATGGGCAAGGGACGCAATTAATATCATATGGCTAATCAAGAAAACCGGCCGGACTGACAGGGCCTCACGGCAGGCTTCTACGGCTTCCTGATACTGCTGCATATGGAAGTACGCCATGCCCTGAGCCACGAAAGAAGCATGCCGTAGTGGATCCCGGGGGCTCAAGTCTACAGAGTGCGTTGCATGGCGGAGCGCCTCCTCTGGGCGATCCAAGAGGAACAGATTGATGGACGCCAGCATATGCACAGACGCGGCGTTTGGATTTTCCGACAAGGCCTCCTTGAATGCCGTGCGTGCCCGAGGCAAGTCCTTTGCCAGCATTGAGATGGAATGCGCCGCGTAGGCCTTCGCAATGCCGTCCGCGCGATCACTCATCAAAACCCGCTGTGCAGCGGCAACCGCCGATTTTGGTCCTTCGTCGACGGGTTCCAAGCTTTGCACCAGGCGCTGGATATGCAGCCAGGCCAGCAGCCCTGCAGCCGCCGCGTATTCCGGGTCCCGGTCCAGAGCCAGTTTCGCTAGTTTTATCGCTTCCTTGTTGTCTTCATCAGTCAGCAAATGAAAGTGCGACACTGCCCTGAGATAAAGCTCATATGCCTGTAAATCTTCGGTGGGCTTGGCGCGCGCACGTTTCGTTTCAGCATAACGCAATGAGGGCTCAATCGCGGTGACAACATCCTGTGTGACCCTGTCCTGAAGATCGAAAATGTCATCCAGGACACCGTCAATGCGGTCCGCCCAAAGATGGCTACCACTTTCGGCGTCAATTAGCTGACCAGTAATCCGGACGCGCTGCCCGGCGCGCCTGACAGAGCCCTCGAGGACGTAACGGACACCAAGGACCTTCCCCACCTCACGGATGTCCGTGGCTTGCCCCTTAAACGTGAAGGACGAATTTCGCGCGACAACCATGAGCCAGCGAAATCGTGAAAGTTCGGTAATAATGTCTTCCGTAATGCCGTCAGCAAAGAACTCCTGCTCTGGATCACCGGACATGTTGTCAAACGGCAGCACGGCAATACCTGGCTTGGTACTTGAATTGACTGCCAGATTGACCTTGATCCCCTTGGGCCAAGACCACACGGCTATGTGGCGTGAAATGTTCTTCAGTTCGGCTTGCTCGCCTCCGTCAAACACGGCTGCGTTACTGCGGTCCAGACTATTGTGGGACGTGTCTGAAATGAGAATTTGGTCTGGCTGAGCGAGAGCTTCAAGGCGGGCCGCAACGTTGATCGCATCGCCGAATATGTCATCGCCGTCTGTGACCACTTCGCCCGTGTGAATTCCGATGCGTAACTTGATACCTTTAGGTTTGTGAGATGATTGCAGCGCAATTGCGCAATCAGACGCCTCGGATGCCGACCGAAACTCGACAATCCAACCATCGCCCATGCTCTTGACCAAGTCTCCGTTGTGAGAAGAAATCAACGGTAGAAACACGTCCTCGCGGAAAGTTTGTAGTGCGGAAATCGTGCCCACTCTATCTTGGTCCATCAGGGCAGAGTAACCGACGATATCCGCCGCCAGTACGGTCGTGATCCGCCGCTCCATTCGCTTCTCCCTTGTTTGGCTAAAGTTAGCTTACAGCCGGAATGTTGTCAGCCCGCGCCGCTTCAGTATCCGAAACTGGAACCCACAGTCTAAATCTCAAGCACGCAATGAAAGGCAGGCACACAATCCGCGGCAGCGGCAAGCCGTACTGCCAAGGAAACAGTGGTTTTGCTGTATGGACGCAAACGCGGTAGACAGGCATTCAAGAGCGGAGAACGACCGGAAGAAGGGTCCCGCAACTCGAACCGTCTTCGCCCAAATCATGGCTGATCTGGCTGCCGAACATGGCGAATAGAAGACGGTCATGATCGACGCGACCCATCTCAAGACCCAGCGGACAGCGACCAGTTTGGGCGTGAAAACCCAGTCGGTGATGTCGCCGGCGTCGAGGTTAATGAGCAGCAAGCCGGGTATCAGATACGGCGTTTTTGGGATTTGTAGTGGCTTAGGTTTTTTTGGTGGTCTTGCGGAAGGGTCTGGCCTCTCCGCCCTTGCCGTGCACGCGTCGTGAAGGCTGCCCAACTTTGGATTTACTCTTTGACGAATGCCGGGCTTTCCCTGTGCGCAATGATTTAGACGTGTCCAGCACGTTTTTGTCTCGGTTTTGTTGCTTGCCCGGTTTTGCGCTCGATTTTGCTTTTGGCTCTATGCCGTCGGTCTGGCCTTTCGGCTTTGCGTCCAGTGGCCTTTTGTCTTTGCTCTTGAGTTTACGAGCGGTCTTTTCAGGCTGCTGGACCTTGGGCTTCGCCTGTTTGGGTGCGGGTTTGGCGATGTAATCAGCCTGATCTCGTTTGTGTGCAGGTTTTGATTGCTTGTCAGAGCGGCTTTTGCGCTGGTCCGCAGGCGCCTGGGCTGGCCGCGGTTCCGCGGGTGGCCCTTTGGGCGACGCGTCGAAGTCTGGAACGCCTTCCAATTCCGTAAGGGCCGCCCCTTGTTCGAGTGCCAGGCCTTTGCCCAACTCTTGTTTCATCGTCGGCACGGCCTCATCGGCGATCTCAACGAATGTTTCTTGATACTGGACGCGAATGGCGCCGATCGCGCTTTTGCTCAGGCCTGCGTTACGGCAGAGCATGGGCAGCAGCCAACGTGGCTCTGCGCGATGTTTGCGCCCAAGAGAAAGCGAAAACCACGTGCTCGGACCAAAGGCGGCATGATCTGTTTTTGGGCGCTTTCCGGGCTCGGGCACTGCGCCCAGTATCTCGGGGGCTGAGTTCTGCTCCCGGTAAAGGCGCAAATACGCAGCGACCACTTGTTCGGGCTTTCTTCCGGAGAGCAGTCGTTCAGCGAATGCGGCCTCCTCGGCGCTGAGCGGCTCATTCAGAGCGGGATCGGCGATGATGCGTTCCTCCTCCCGTTCAAGCACCTCTTCCGCAGATGGAGGCGACCCCCACGTTGCAGTTAGCTTTGCCGTCTTGAGCAACCTTTGCGCCTTCGAGCGATGGCGCCCAGGTACGATCAAGATCGACTGACCCTTGCGGCCCGCGCGGCCCGTCCGGCCAGATCGGTGAAGTAACGTTTCGGCATTTGACGGCAGATCCGCATGGATCACCAATTCCAGGCCCGGAAGATCAATCCCGCGCGCCGCAACATCTGTGGCTACACAGACATGGGCGCGGCCATCCCGCAATGCCTGCATGGCATTGCTGCGCTCGGCCTGACTGAGCTCCCCGGAGAGAGAGACAACCTTGAACCCCCGGTTAGAGAACTTCGCCGTCAATCGAGCCACCATAGCGCGGGTATTTGCAAAGACGATCGCAGTTTGGGCAGCATGAAAACACAGCAAATTGATGATCGCCTTTTCGATATCCGACGGCGCGACGTTCAACGCACTATAGGCAATGTCGGCGTGCTGTGCCTCTGTGCTGCCGATCTTGAGGCGGTGCGCGTCTTCTTTCTGGTAGGTTTGGGCGAGTTTGGCGATACCACGGGGGACAGTGGCCGAGAACATCAAAGTTCGCCGGGTCTGAGGGGTTTGATCGAGGATGTATTCAAGATCCTCGGCAAAGCCCATATCCAGCATCTCATCGGCTTCATCAAGGACGACGGCCCGTATGTCACTGAGGTCAATGGCGCCACGCGTGGCATGATCGCGCAATCGGCCGGGAGTTGCGACGACGACATGCGCGCCGCGCTCCAACGCGCGACGTTCCGTGCGGGTGTCCATACCGCCTACCGCTGACGCCGTCACAATCCCCGCTTGTTCAAAAAGCCAGTCAAACTCACGGCGCACTTGCAGCGCCAATTCCCGCGTTGGCGTGATAATGACAGCAAGTGGTGCCGCCGGTCGCCCAAATCTGCCATCCTCATCCAGCAGCTCATGGGCGATGGTCAGGCCGAAGCCGACGGTTTTCCCCGATCCGGTCTGCGCAGAGACAAGCAGGTCTTTGCCGCGCAGACCCTCGTCCATTACCGCTATCTGCACCGGAGTAAGCTCGCTATAGCCCTTTCCCTGAAGCGCTGCCGACAGCGATTGCGGGAGGTTTTGAAAGTCTTGCATGAGTCACCACCGGTCAGGAAAGGCCTCGGCGATAGCGACATTTTCAGCTGATGTATAGCCACCAAATTGTTTCGGAAAACGCGGGCAAGGGGTCGTCACAGGCAAAAAAACGCTATCCACAGCGAAGAAAAACAAAAAAGGGCAACTCTGCCGGCTGCAAACGCAGCATTTGACGACAGCGCCCAAGGTCCGCTGTTGGGCGGATGCAAATTTCTTTAGGCTTGTTTGACTGTCCGCTTCGTGCCGCTATGCGGTCGTCGGGCCAGTTTTGTAGACAGTCCGTTGCCGTTAAGCTTGAATACAGCTATCGGTCCTGACCCTAAGAGCTTTTGTCCGCTCCGTCGAAAACTGATAGTCGACGAACTCTTGGGCGCCTGAATTAGGGTCCGGTGGTGGCTAGATGCAAACCGGCGATGACCGAGAATGGATCTCGGCCATAAACGTGAACTAAAGATTTTGTTTAGTTCAAGACAGTGGCGACCCCGGAAGGACTCGAACCCTCAACCTGCTGATTAGAAGTCAGCTGCTCTATCCAGTTGAGCTACGGGGCCGCGCTGTAGTGGATCGGAAGATCCAACCAGATCTCTCATAGTGGTGAATTCAGCGAGACGCAAAACGAAATTCGGGTTGAGCCCTGCGATCAGGTGACAGCGGGTTGTTGGGCTCGGTTTTCCTTCATACTCGTTTCATTTCCAACCGCATAAATGCGCTGTTGGGGTCGGGTTCATAGCCGAAAATGGGGCCGCAATAGGCATAGCCCAGCGACTCGTACAATGCACGGGCCGCTGTGTATTCCGGCAGATGGTTCGCACCGGTTTCCAGAACCAGGGCATCTGCTCCGGCCATCTCCGCGACACCGTGCAAATGCTCCATCAATTGCCGGGCAAGGCCGCGGCCTCGGGCGGCCTTGGCGACGTGAACGGATTTGACTTCAAGCGTATTGTCCGGCAGCGTTTTTAACGCACCGCACGCGACCGGCGAACCTGCCTCATATGCAACCCAAAGCCGGATCTTCGGTTGGCACAAGTCCGCGATGTCCAGTGTGTGATTGCTTTCCTGTGGCCCGGCATCCTGCGAATGGCTCAGATGCGCTGCCAGCAAAGGGCGCAAATCTTCTGATCTCGGATCGGCAACCCGGATCTCGATCATGTTCAGTGGGTCCAGGGGGCGCGGCGGTCGGTTGCAAAATTCTCGCCATAGCCACGCGGACGAATGTTGGCTTTGCGGGTTTTGGGTTCGAAAACCTCAGCCTCGATGTCGTTTGCCTCGGCATATTCGAGCGCGGCTTCCTTGCTTTCAAAACGCATCCGAACCTGACTTTGGGTATCGGTGCTAGACGTCCAGCCCATCAGGGGGTCGACTTCGCGCGAAGAGGCCGGGGCATATTCCAGCACCCATTTCCGGGTTTTGGCCATGCCAGAAGTCATGGCATTCCGGGCCGGTTTATAGATCCGTGCGCGCATTTCGGTCTCCTTCAAGTTCGGGCCTGCCGGGCAGGCACAGGACTCGCGTCCTGATCTATATGCGTGACCGGCGCAAAGACGGCAAGGCGCCTTTTGCCTCAGTTTTCCCGCCGCTCAAATCGCAGCCAGCCCGCGCCCTTTGAGCAACGCGTCCACACCGGGCAGGCGGCCACGGAATGCGGTGTAAAGGTCTTCGGCCTCTCGTGATCCACCGGTCGACAGAATATGCGTCTCCAGCGCATTTGCACGTTCCGGATCGAACGGACCTTCGGCTTCTTCAAAGGCTGAAAAGGCGTCGGCATCCATCACCTCGGACCACATATAGCTGTAGTAGCCCGAGCTGTAGCCGTCCCCAGCAAACACATGCGCGAAATGCGGGGTCGCATGGCGCATTCCAATGGCACGGGGCATGCCGAGCTCGTTCAGAACTTCGGTTTGTTTTTTGATGGGATCGGACGGGGCAGGGCCGTCGTGAAAGGCCAGATCCACAAGAGCCGAGGCCACATATTCCACCGTCTGGAAGCCCATGTCGAAATTGGCCGCGCCCAGAACCTTGTTCAGCATCTCTTGCGGCATCGTCTCGCCGGTTTCGGCATGCGTGGCAAATTCTGCCAGGACCTCCGGAACCTCGAGCCAGTGCTCATATAGCTGGCTCGGCAGCTCAACGAAATCACGGGCCACGGATGTGCCCGAAATGCTTTCATAGGTCACGTTGGAGAGCATCTGGTGCAGAGCGTGGCCGAATTCGTGAAACAACGTGCGGGCATCATCGTATGACAAAAGCGCCGGATCGCCCTTTGCGAAGTTGCATACGTTGATCACTACGGGTGTCTGCACCTTCGGAAACCGGGCCTGCGAACGCATTGCCGAACACCACGCACCTGACCGCTTTGAGCCACGGGCAAAGTAGTCTCCTATGAAAACAGCAAGATGACGGCCGTCGCGCGTTACCTCCCAGGCTTTGCAATCAGGATGGTAGAGGGGGACATCCAGCGGATTGAAATTCAGCCCGAATAGCCGCGTCGCACAGGAAAAGCACGCGTCGATCATGCGGTCCAATTGCAGGTAAGGCTTCAGAGCGGCCTCATCGAGGTCGTGCTCGGCTTTGCGGCGCTTTTCGGCGTAGTAGCGCCAGTCCCAAGGTTCCAGATCGCCGTTGATCCCGTCGGCATGCATCATCCCTGACAGAACTCCGGCATCGCGTTCCGCCATTGCTCTGGCCGGGCCCCAGACGTCCATCAATAGCTTTCTTACTGCGTCGGGTGTTTTGGCCATCTCGGTTTCAAGCTTGTATTCCGCGAAGTTGTCGTATCCCAACAGGCGGGCCCGTTCCTCGCGCAGCTCAAGGATTTCCTTGGCAATGGCGCGGTTGTCGGTTTCCCCACCATTTGCACCGCGCGCCGCCCAGGCCTTGTATGCGGTTTCCCGCAAGTCCCGCCGCGACGAAAACTGCAAAAACGGGACGATCAGCGATCGCGACAGCGTCACAACCGGACCACCGACGGCCTTTTCCTCTCCGGCGGCGCGGGCGGTGTCGATAACGAAATCGGGCAACCCCTCCAGATCCTCTTCTGCAAGAGGCATGAACCAGTCACGTTCGTCGGCCAGCAGGTTCTGGGTAAAGGCGGTGCCCAGCGTCGCGAGCCTGCCCTTGATTTCCGACATACGCGCATCGTCATCGCCTTCCAGCGCGGAACCGGATCGGACAAAACCGCGGTGCGTCAGCAGTAACACCCGCGCTTGCTCTTCCGTCAGGGCAAGAGCATCACGGCTATTCCAAAGAGCCGCAACGCGCGCATACAACGCATTGTTCGATGATATCGCGGCAAAATGCGCAGCGAGCTTTGGGGAAAATTCGCGCTGCAGTTCTTCGCGTTTGGGATTGCTGTCGGCGCCCGCGACAGTGAAGAACGTGCCCAGAACGCGGTTCAATGCTTCGTCCGAGGCTTCCAGTGCTTCGATGACATTTTCAAATGTTGGCGCATCCGGGTTTGCGGCGATGGCATCGGTGTTGGCCTTGTGTTCAGCCAGTGCCTGTTCGAGCGCCGGCGCGAAATCTTCATCACTGATGCGGTCGAACGGGGCGATCTCGAAGGGGGTGGTCCACGGGGCAAGGATCGGGTTGGTCACAGGCAGGCTCCTGGGGAATGAGTGTTGCGCGATAAGCTAGGAGCGCAGGAAGGGTTGGTCCAGAGCAGAAAGTGGCCGCGCTTGTCGCCAACGGTCTTGTTTTGGTGTTCTCGCACAGTCACGGTTGCGGCAAACCGAAGGAGAAGCGCATGACCCGCCTCAATCGCCCCGTCGGGCCGATGACAACCGCGATTCATTCCGGGGAGGCGCCCGACCCGGCTACCAATGCCTCGGCTCCCCCAATTCACATGTCGTCAACATATGTATCCGAGGACGTGTCCGGTTTCTCGGCCCATGACCTGACACCAGACAGCCCATACGCCTATTCGCGCTGGGCCAATCCGACGGTCGCGGGGTTGGAGGCAAAGATTGCGGCGATGCAGGGAACGGAGGCTTGTTTGTGCCTTGCATCTGGTATGGCTGCTGCAACGGCGATCTTCTTCACGTTCCTGTCGGCCGGTGATCATGTCGTTGTCTCGGATGTTTCCTATGCCGGAGTGGCAGAACTGGCGCGCGATACGCTACCGCGCATGGGGATCGAGGTTTCAACGGTCGACATGTCCGATCTCGAAGCAGTTACGGGGGCGATCCGGCCAAACACCCGCCTCATTCATACCGAAACGCCGGTGAACCCAATCGGCCGCCTGACTGACCTTGCGGCGGTGTCCCGGCTGGCTCGGCAGGCGGGGGCGCTGTTGAGTTGTGACGCGACCTTTGCCTCGCCACTTGGGATGGATGCGGTTGCGCTTGGTGTAGATCTGGTGATGCATTCCATCACGAAATACATAGGTGGCCACGGTGACGCCGTAGGCGGTTCGGTTGCCGGGCCGGCTGATCTGATCACTCAAATGCGAACCGAGGCCGCGATTCATCATGGCGGTGTGCTGTCGCCGTTCAATGCCTGGCTGATCTCTCGCGGAGCAGCCACGCTGCCTCTGCGGATGAAGGCCCACGAAGCCGGTGCGCAATCTGTCGCGGAGTGGCTGGAGGCTCATTCCAGAGTGTCCAAGGTGATCTATCCGGGCCTTGCCTCACACCCACAGGCCGATCTGGCTGCCCGGCAGATGACGAACATGTCGGGCATGGTATCCTTTCAGGTGGGTGATGCCGCCGCCGGGCGGTCAATTGCCCAGAACATGATCGACCGGCTTGAGGTGATTCATTACGCGGTTTCGCTGGGACATCATCGCAGTCTTGTCTTCTGGATGGAAACCGAAGGGCTGATTGAAAGCTCGTTCCGGTTAGGCGGAAGCCAACTGGAAAGCTACCGGGCATATGCTGGTGACGGCATCATGCGCTTGTCAGTGGGATTGGAAGATGCCGAAGATCTGATCGCGGATCTCGACAGGGCGCTGTCCTGAGCCTGAATTGACATCGGGATGGAAAGGCGCGTGAAAAGCGCGATTTATGCCTTTTTCTTCGTGCGGCCACAAACCGGGCAATCTGGTCGGGGTGACAGGCTCACTTTTCGGCTTTCTCCATAGAGTCCGTCATAGATCAGCATTTCGCCACGTAGGGGCTGCCCGGCCCCTGCGATCACTTTTATTGCCTCAAGCGCCATCATCGAGCCCACCACGCCCGGCAACGGTCCGATCACTCCGGCTTCGGCGCAGGAAGGCGCAAGCCCCAGTGCGGGGGCTTCGGGAAAGATGCACTGATAGCACGGTGCGCCGCCGGCAGGGTCGAAGACGCTCAGCTGCCCTTCCCATTGTGACAACGCGCCTGAAATCAACGGAATGCCAGCCTGCACCGCGGCTTCGTTGGCAAGGTAGCGGGTGGCGAAATTGTCGGTCCCGTCCAGCACCAGATCATATTCCGAAAAAAGTTCAGCGGCGATGTTTGCCTCGAGACGGCGATGATAAGGGCGCACCACGACATTCGGGTTCTGTGCTTTCATCGCTTTTTGCGCGGAAAACACCTTGGGCAGGCTGATATCGGCGTGCCTGTGGATGACCTGCCTTTGCAGGTTTGCGTTCTCGACCACGTCGTCATCGATCACTCCGATAGTACCGACCCCTGCCGCAGCAAGATACTGCAGGGCAGGGGCCCCCAAACCCCCTGCGCCGATCACAAGGGTACGGGCTTCTTTCAGGCGTTTTTGGCCGGGTCCACCGATTTCTCGCAGCACGATGTGGCGGGCATAGCGCTCCAGTTCATCCTCTGCAAAAAGCCCGCCCGATTGCGGTCTTGGCTCTGGTGCTCGGGCCTGATGCTGTGCCGCAGCACGAGCTTTCAGAATAGAAACCCCTTTTGCATACAGGGCCGCCAACCCGGCAAACCCACCCAGGATCAGCCACAATGCGGGGGATTGGCCTGTTGCTTCGCGCATGGGGTGGCCATCTGGCAGGGCAAATTGGATCGTCAGAACGAGCAGAAATAGCCCTGCAAGGCACAACATGCGGGCCTGTCTTCCGACACCAAGCGCCCAGCCAATGCCCCACAGTGCAGCGGCGAAAACAAGCACAAGCAGCATCAGCCTCTCCCGGTCGACCCAAATCCATCTGAGCCGCGATCGGTTTCGCTCAACGCCTCTCCGATTTCGAACGTGGCCTGAACCACAGGAGCGACGATCAGTTGCGCAATGCGGTCACCATGGGAAATCTCGAACACGTCCTGACCGGCATTCATCACGATGATACCCAGCGGCCCGCGATAATCGCTGTCTATTGTGCCCGGAGTGTTGGGCAGCGTGACTCCGTGTTTCAGCGCCAAACCCGAGCGCGGCCGGACCTGAATCTCGTAGCCGGCCGGAATTTCGACCCGCAGCCCGGTCGGGATCAGGGCACGGGCACCCGGCGACAGAACAACCGAGCCGCGATCGGGCAAGTTTGCCCGCACGTCCGCCCCGGCCGAACCTGCCGTTTCGTAAGACGGCAGCGGCACTGCCGGGTCTGCCCCTTTTTCCCGGATCATCCGGATGGAGATCATGTGACTCTCCCGATTAGTGTTGCTCAAGTTTTGCGACTACACAGACAGCGCCTGCGCAATCCGGTCGGCCAGACGACGCGCGACCTCATCTTTGCTCATGCGCGGCCATTCTTCGGCGCCATTATCAGAGATCAGGGTAACCGCGTTTTCGCTTCCACCCATTATGCCGGTTGCCGGGCTTACATCATTGGCGACGATCCAATCGCACCCTTTGCGCAAACGCTTGGCGGCAGCGTGTTCCACGACATCATCGGTCTCGGCGGCAAAGCCAACGACCAGCCGGGGTCGCCCATCTGCCATTTGCGCCACAGATTTTAGAATGTCCGGGTTCTCGGCAAATTCCAGCACCGGAAGTCCGTCCCGGCTCTTTTTCAGCTTCTTGTCAGATGCCGCAGCCATTCGCCAATCCGCTACGGCCGCAGCAAAGACACCCGCGTCGACCGGCAGCGCAGCCTGAACCGCGTCGGCCATCTGTTGCGCGCTCTGCACAGCCACAACCTTGACCCCTTGAGGTGGTGGCACCTCGGCAGGGCCGGTAATGAAAACCACCTCGGCCCCGAGTGCTGCCAAGGCTTGCGCCACGGCTGTCCCTTGTGCGCCCGACGAACGGTTGGCGATGTAGCGGACCGGATCAATCGGTTCATGGGTCGGACCGGAGGTCACCAGAACACGCTTGCCAGACAACGGCCCGCCACCTAGGGCGGCTTCTATGGCCGTGACGATCTCCAGCGGTTCCGACATTCGCCCGGGGCCATATTCGCCGCAAGCCATGTCACCTTCGTTGGGGCCGACGAATCTCACACCGTCCGCTGCCAGTTGTGCGCGATTGCGTTGCGTCGCCGGATGTTGCCACATGCGTACATTCATTGCCGGAGCCAGCAAAACCGGTGTGTCGGTTGCCATCAGCAGGGTAGAGGCGAGGTCATTGGCCAACCCACCGGCCATCTTGCCCATCAGATCTGCAGTTGCCGGTGCGACCACGATCAGATCTGCGGACCGGGACAACTGAATATGCCCCATTTCCGCTTCGTCGGTCAGATCGAACAAATCCCGATAGACCTTTTCACCGGCCAGCGCCGAGACTGAAAGTGGAGTCACGAATTCTTCCGCAGCCTTTGTCAGCACCGGTGTAACTGATGCGCCGCGTTCGCGCAGCCGCCGGATCAGATCCAGCGATTTGTAAGCAGCGATGCCGCCACCTATGATCAGCAGAATGCGCCTGGATGCGAGCATTTACGGCCTTTCCCAGCTTTGGATCGCCCCGAGTTCAGGCCCGACATTAGGCAAGCGCGGCGACAAGTGCCAGCGGACAATATGTCAGGACTTTTTCTCAAAGGCGAGGCAGGGATCGGGACGCTCGGCAGCCGGGCTGTCGATCACCGCGTCAAAATCTCCATGAATCGAACCGTCCTCGGACTGACCGAGCGAAAATACACGAACGCCGGGGGTCATTCGGCTGAGAAAGCTGGGGACACCCCAATCCTTGCGGGCATGACCGTTTCCGGTGATGACGACAACCGGGCCGCCCGTGTCTTCAAGTGCGGTCAGAATGGCGCGGGTCAACACCGCGTCTCGAAGCCTTTGGATCGCAACCAACTTATGCGGCAGTTCTTCGGGCAGGGCATTGCAGTGCGCTTCTTGCTGGTTGCGTTCCCGAGCCGCCTGTTCTTCTGCTGGCAGCGGGATGGTCAGGCCGAACCGCGCGGCGTCGGCTCCGAAGGCAACGGCCGACCCAGTTTCCATAGCCGCTCTGGCAGCGGCTCGAGGCACCAGGGCCCCGAACACGGGTGCATCAGGGGCTGCACGAAAGACCGGCAGGTACATCGAAAGCGGTGGCCAGCCGAGTTCAGCCCATTTCAGGGCAATCGCAAGTTTTTCCGGTTCCGACAGCGCCTGACGGCCAATTCGCTTTGCGCCTTCCTCGGTCAGCATCTCCCAGACCATCGCGCTGGGTTGCAACATGGCGGTCAGTTCGCTCTGATTGCGATGGTGATCTGGGTTGTCGTGCACCTCACCGAGGAGCACGACGTCAGCGGATTGCATCAGCGCGAGCTGAGACGGGGTCAGTTCCTCGGCTGCAGAGGCCGACTGGGCAAAGATTGCCGACAACGCAAAGGTCGCGGCCAGAATCGCAATATGTTTCATGCGAGGAAGTGTTGCACCTCGCGTGATTGACCTTCAAGGTTCTTGCGCATCTTCTGGAACGCAGACGCTTCCAGCTGCCGGACCCGCTCCTTGGAAAGACCGAGTTCACGTCCCAGACTCTCAAGTGTGCGGGGATCTTCCCGCAGTTTGCGTTCGCGTACGATGAACCTCTCACGCTCGTTGAGCGCCTGAAGCGCAATAATCAGCCATTCACGCAGTTGCGCGGTGTCGAGGCTATGCTCGACCTCTTCTGCTGCCTGTTGGCTATCGTCTTCCAATGCATCGATCCACTCGCGGCCATCCTCATCCGAAGACTGGACTGCATTGAGGGAGAAGTCTGAGCCGGCCAACCTGCCTTCCATCATCTCGACGTCGCGCAGAGGCACGCCAACTTCGGTTGCGATCATCTGGTGCAACTGGTGACGGTCGAGCTTTTGACCATCTGCGGCTGCCTCTCGCTCCAACCGGGCCTGCACGCGGCGCATGTTGAAGAAAAGGGATTTTTGGGACGACGTAGAACCGGTGCGGACCATCGACCAGTTCCGCATGACATAGTCCTGTATTGACGCCTTGATCCACCAGACTGCATAAGTCGAGAAGCGGACACCGCGATCAGGATCGAACTTGTCCGCCGCTTTCATCAGCCCAAGCCCGGCCTCCTGAATGAGATCATTCATTGGGGCGCCGTATCGCCTAAACTTTGCTGCCATTGAAATTGCTAGCCGCATGTAGGCAGTAATCAATCGGTGCAGCGCAGCCTCGTCGCGGTGATCGCGCCATGCATAGGCAAGTTGGCGTTCGGTTTCAGCATCTAGCAGTTCGGCCTTCATGGCCTTGCGAGACATCGTTCTATCTTGTGCGGTATCCAGTGGCATTTGTTTCCCCCCGCATTCACTGGCGCGCTAGACGTGCTTGTCTTGCGCACATGTCACAGTTACGCAGTAAAGCGGCCAATGGATCACTTCCGAGGTAATAACTTGTTTCCAAAATTCACCTTTGTGCTTGGCGGGGCAGCCTCTGGGAAATCGGCATTTGCGGAGCAATTGTCTGTAAAGTCGAAGAAAAATCTTGTTTATCTGGCAACTTCACAAGTTCTTGATGCAGAGATGCAGACAAGGATAGATCGCCATCTTATCCAGCGTGGCGACGGGTGGCGCACCGTGGAATCGCCGCTGGACTCCGCATCTGAACTCGGCAAGCTGTCTGCGGGTGAAACTTGTCTTCTGGATTGTGCCACCATGTGGCTCAGCAATCAGATGATGGCTGAACGGGATGTCTTGGCCAGCCAGGCACTGCTGATTAGCGCAATCCGGGAATGTCCTGCTAATCTGGTCGTGGTGTCGAACGAAGTCGGGCAGGGGATCGTACCGGACAATGCTCTGGCCCGGCAATTCCGCGAAGCCCAGGGCCGGCTCAACATCGCGTTGGCGGCCGAGGCGGATCTGGCGGTGCTGGTGGTTGCTGGCCTGCCCCAGGTGCTAAAGGGAGAGTTGCCGTGACCCGTTTGTTTCTGGTCCGGCATGGGCCGACCCACGCCAAGTCGATGGTTGGCTGGTCCGATCTTCCGGCAGATCTGAGCGATACCGCGGCTTTGTTTCGCCTGTCGGCCCATCTGCCGGAAGAGGCGGTCGTGGTGTCGTCGGATTTGTCGCGCGCAGCCGATACGGCCTCAGCCATTCAGGGTGACCGGCTCCGCCTGCCACATATCGAGGACTTGCGAGAGATCCATTTCGGAGACTGGGAACTGCGCCGGCACTCCGAGATCGAAGCGGAAGACCCCGACCGCATTCGCGCTTATTGGGAGTACCCGGGCGATGTGCGTCCGCCCGGAGGAGAAAGCTGGAACGAGGTATGCGCTCGCGTCGATGCAGCAATTGACGCGCTTGTGGCGGAATATCTTGGACGCGATCTGGTTGTCGTTGGTCATTTCGGCATGATCCTGACCCAGATCCAGCGGGCATTGCGATTGGAAGCGGATCAGGCATTTGCGCACAGGATTGACAATTTGTCGGTTACCGAAATCTCGCGCCTCGCAGACGGTTGGCAGGTCGGGCGGATCAATCACCACCCGTGATGATGGTTACAACGATAAGTCGTTTTACCGGCTCGTCCGGGGGCGATTAATCTCGAGGCCATGACCTATGATCTCTATATCGGCGACCGCCTGTTCTCCAGCTGGTCGCTTCGCGGGTGGTTGATGCTGGAGAAGTTCGGCATTCCCCATCGAACCCACATGATCGGCCTCTACTCCGGAACGATGGCGTCAGATATGGCTCCGCTTGCCCCGGCGCGTCTGGTTCCGACACTCAAAACCCCCGAAGGCATCGTTGTGGGGGAAAGCCTTGCCATGGCAGAAACGATTGCCGAACGTCACCCCGGGGCCGGCTTCTGGCCCTCGGGTCCAGCCGAACGCGCAACGGCGCGCTGGATCTGTGCCGAGATGGTTGCAGGGTTTGGCGCTCTTCGTTCCCAATGTCCGATGCAATTGGCGCATTGCTACGAGGGGTTCCGGCCATCCGATGAAACAAAGGCTGATCTGGCCCGGATCGAAGAGCTTTGGACCCATGCCCGAAAAGTCGCTGGCGCTGGCAAGACCGGGCCGTTGTTCGGACAGTATTCGCTCGCAGACGTATTCTATACCCCGGTGGCTGCCCGAATTGTGGGATATGGTTTGCCGGTTTCCGATCAATCTCGCGGTTATTGTGAGGCCCTGCTGGCTGATCCCGCTGTGCTCAGTTGGCGCGAGCAAGCATTGCGGGTCTCCTACGATCCGTTCCCATACCCCGTTGATCTGCCGACGAAGCCCTGGCCTGTCTGATCTACCATGCCGGTGCCGGTCACAGATTGGCCGCGCTGGCCTGCGCTATGCGGCCCTGTCGCTTTCCAGCGCTTTGAGACCGGGGAACGGCAACGTATCGAGAAGTTTGAAGACGGCAGACCGGCAGGCAGGGCCAGTCCAGCCGACCGGAGAAAACTCTTCGGGAAGGTCAGGGTGGCGCAGCACAACACGGCGCCACCGGTGCACCACCAGTGTTCGCAGAGTGGCCACCTGAAGCGGTGTCAGAGCTTTTCCGGCCCGGCTTTTGGACACATTCTCCGCCGCCTGGCGCAGGCTGTCGCATGCCTCTCTCAGATCGGTAGGAAACAGCCGGTCCTGCACCCATGATGGCACTGCCCGCGCGGTCACTTCGAACACAAGCAGATCTTCGCACTCCGCCGGCGGATCGTCTGCCCCTAGCGCAACATTGCGCCCAAGCGACAGGTACGGGCGGGTCAGCAGGAGTTCGTTCAGGCTTTGTACGGCCTGTCCGTCTTCGGCCACCAGCAGATGCCAATGATCCGCAACTGCGGGGTCGCGATCATAGATCCTCGGAGTAACCTCGGCGCTTCGCGCACGCCCGAACTCGGTCAGGTAATGAACACTTTCCCGACCGATGCGATCACTGTCGATCCAGCCATCCTTTCGCAAGCGATGAAGCGCAACCCTGATCGCTTCGGGTTTCAGGCCCAAAGGGTGCAGAATGCGTGTCAGGGCACCACCGCTGATACGGTCACCGGGCCGCTGCGCCAAGTCACCGAACAACGAAACGATCAGGGACCAGACCCGCTGATTTTGCGGGTCGATCAATTGCGAAACCGAGGCGTCGAACCATGAAAGATCGTTTTGGGCCATGCGGATATGATACGTTGTCCCAGCATCAGGTGCCAGCGGGCAATGCATCTGGCTCCTGCCATTGCCGGGAACGTGATCGCGCTAATAGGCGTTCATCGTCAGGAGCTCATACTCCGCCACTTTTTCATCGTCCTGATTGGTCAGCGTGACGTGCCAGCGAACCTCACCATAGGCGTCTGTGCGCCGGGTTTTCTTCTTCACTGTCAGCCGAACCTTTATGGAATCGCCGGCTGAAACGGGCTTCATGAACCGCAATTCATCGAGGCCGGTATTGGCCAGAACCGGCCCCTCGTTTGGGTCGACGAACAGGCCGGCGGCAAAACTCAACAGCAAGTAGCCATGGGCGACGCGGCCGGGGAAGAACGGGTTCCGCTCCGCGGCCTCGTCATCCATGTGGGCATAGAAGGTGTCGCCGGTGAAATTTGCAAAGTGCTCGATATCGTCAAGAGTGATTTCGCGTGAGGCACTGTGCAGGGTCTCTCCGATCGACAGCTCTCCAAACCTGCGGGTGAAGGGATGTGCGGGTGCTTTGGTCTCGGGCGCGCCCGGTACCCATTTCTCACCGATGGCCGAGAGGATTTCCGGCGACCCCTGTATAGCGGTCCGTTGCATGTAGTGTTTCACACCCCGAACGCCGCCCAGCTCTTCGCCGCCGCCCGCACGGCCCGGGCCGCCATGAACCATATGGGGAAGGGGAGATCCGTGTCCGGTGGACTCCTTCATCGAGTCGCGGTTGTTAATGTAAATTCGCCCGTGATAGGCGCCTGCGCCAAGAACAACGTCCCTCGCGACAGCCGGGTCGTGGGTAATGACAGACGTGACGAGTGAGCCCTGTCCGCGATTGGCAATGTCTATGGCATGGCCCAGATCACGGTATCCCATAACCGTGGAGACCGGACCGAACGCTTCGGTATCGTGAACGCGTTCAGCCGTATCCGGGTTGGCGCAGTGGAACAGCATCGGTGGCATAAAGGCGCCCTTTTCCCTGTCCGCACCATCGACTTGAAAGTTCAGAGGATCGCCGAACACGCGCTCGGCTTCTTTGCCAAGAATTGCGACTTTTTCCAGTACATCCGCCTTTTGCCCGTTCGATACCAAAGCGCCCATCCGCGTGGTCTCCAGCCGGGGATTGCCGATAACGACTTGGGACAGCCGGGTCGAAAGAGCTTCGATAACGGAATCCACCTGATCCTGCGGGGCAAGTACCCGGCGGATTGCAGTGCACTTCTGACCCGCCTTGGCCGTCATTTCGCGGCTGACCTCCTTAACGAAGAGATCGAATTCAGGGCTGCCGGGAACAGCATCCGGTCCGAGGATCGACGAATTCAGGCTGTCCTGTTCAGATACGAACCGGACGCCTTCTCGCATAAGGACCGGGTTGGAACGCAGTTTCAGTGCGGTGTCTGCAGATCCGGTAAAACTTACGACATCCTGGCAGGTCAACCGGTCCAGCATGTCTCCGATGCCGCCTGAGACCAGTTGCAGCGCGCCAGTGGGGAGAATTCCGCTGTCGATCATCAGCCGGACCGCCAGTTCGGTGACGTAGCAGGAGTTCGTGGCAGGTTTCACGATGGCCGGAACCCCGGCCAACAGGGTTGGGGCCAGTTTTTCCAGCATTCCCCAGACCGGGAAGTTGAAGGCATTGATATGGATCGCGACGCCATGCAGCGGAGTGCAGACATGTTGACCGAGAAAGGTGCCGTTGCGGCTCAGCTGTTCAATGTCTCCGTCGAGATAGATGTTTCCGTCCGGCATCTCGCGCCGCCCTTTGGAGGCAAAGACGAACATGGTCCCAATGCCGCCGTCAATATCGATCATGTGGTCGGATTGGGTGGCGCCGGTCTCAAATGAAATGTCATAGAGCTCCTGCTTGTGTTGACCAAGATGCTGGGCGAGCGCCTTGATCATCTTGGCTCGCTCGTGGAAGGTCAGCTTGCGCAGGGCAGGGCCGCCCACAGTGCGGGCGTGATCCAGCATGGCCTGAACGTCCAGCGCCGAATTGCCCGCTGTGGCCATCACTTCTCCGGTGATCGCACTGGCAATGTTGCGTGCGCCTGCGCCGGGTTCAATCCACTGTCCTGCAGCAAAACTGGATACCTCGATTACGCTCATGGCCAATGCTCCTTTTTGGGGCGGGGATTTTGGGTTGGATATTTATTGACCAACCGTTCGGTTTATGCAAGAAATTTGTCAGGCAAGGGGAGGAGACGACCGCAATGACGGATTCTATTCTGGTTCAGGATCACGGAAACTGGGTCGAGTTAACGCTAAACCGCCCAGACCGGCTGAACAGCTTCAATGACGAAATGCATCATGCCCTGCGTGCCGCAATCGAAGCCGCGCGGGATGATGGCAAGCGGGCGATCCTGCTGACCGGTGCCGGCCGAGGGTTCTGCGCGGGGCAGGACCTTGGTGATCGCGATCCTCGTAAGATGGATGGCCCGCCAGATCTTGGGAAAACTGTGCGCACATTCTATGCCCCCTTGGTTCGGTTGATCCGATCTTTGGACTTGCCTGTTGTTTGCGCGGTCAACGGTGTGGCAGCGGGGGCCGGAGCCAATCTGTCGCTTGCCTGCGACGTTGTATACGCTGCGGAAAGTGCTCGGTTTATCCAATCTTTCTCAAAAGTTGGCCTGATTCCAGATACTGGCGGCTCATGGCATCTGCCGCGTCTTCTGGGGGAAGCGCGGGCAAAGGGCCTCGCCTTCACCGCTGAGCCGCTGTCTGCCCAAAAGGCGGAAGACTGGGGGCTTATCTGGAAGGCCGTTCCCGATGACATTCTGATGCGCGAAGCCCGCGCCTTGACGGAACAGCTTGCGAACGGACCAACTCTGGGTCTCGGGCTGACCAAACAGACCATTCAGGCGGCGGCTGTGAATACACTGAGCGATCACCTCGAAGTTGAGGCGGATGCGATGAAAAAGTGTGGCGAAAGCGCCGACTACTCCGAAGGTGTGGTCAGCTTTCTTGAAAAGCGCAGCCCCGAGTTCAGGGGCGAATGAACATGACGCCAAAGGAACGGGCCGAGAAATCCGCGGCGGCCATGTGGGCGGAGGACAATGCGTCGAAATGGGCGGGGATGGAGATCACCTTCATGGATGAAGGCGTGGCCACTCTGGAACTGACTGTGGAGCCGCACCATTGCAACGGGCACGGAATTTGTCATGGCGGTGTTACCTTTCTGTTGGCCGACAGTGCATTTGCCTTTGCCTGCAACAGTCGAAACCAATCCACCGTAGCGCAGCACAACACGATCAGCTTCATCGCGCCGGGTCGAGTCGGAGACAGGCTTACGGCAACCGCCCGAGAGGTTTCTCTGACGGGACGCAGCGGTATCTATGACGTGACCGTCATCAATCAGGATGGCGAACAAATCGCCGAGTTTCGCGGGTTTTCCCGCGCCATCAAAGGCCAGCTGTTCGACGAAACAGGCTGATCGATGCCAAGAAAAAGGAGGACGCCATGAAGGACCTGAGCCCAAGAAAGGAAGATCTCGATCCGATCGAGATTGCATCCATCGACGAGATACGCGCCCTCCAGCTGGAGCGTCTGAAATGGTCGGTGCGGCATGCCTATGACAACGTTCCAATGTACCGTCAGCGGTTCGACGACGCCGGTGTGCATCCAGACGACCTGCAAGAGCTGTCGGATCTGGCGAAATTCCCATTCACCTACAAAAACGATCTGCGCGACAACTATCCTTTCGGGCTCTTTGCTGTTCCTCGTGAAAAGATCGCCCGCCTGCACGCGTCTTCGGGAACCACGGGCAAGCCCACGGTTGTCGGCTACACCGCCAACGACATCTCAAACTGGGCCGATCTGGGCGCCCGTTCGTTGCGCGCCTCGGGGTTGCGCAAGGGCGACATGGTTCATAACGCATACGGTTACGGGCTGTTTACCGGTGGTCTCGGTGCGCATTACGGGATCGAACGTCTCGGGGCGACCGTCGTTCCCATGGGTGGGGGGCAGACGGAAAAGCAGGTCGGTCTGATCAATGACTTCAAACCGGACGGGATCATGGTGACCCCATCCTACATGCTCAATATCCTTGAGCAGTTTCACAAAGTGGGCCTCGACCCGCGCGAAAGTTCGCTTCAGGTGGGAGTGTTCGGGGCCGAACCATGGACTGACGCCATGCGCCGAGAGGTCGAGCAGGCTTTCGACATGCATGCCGTCGACATTTACGGCTTGTCCGAAGTCATGGGACCGGGCGTCGCCAACGAGTGCGTGGAAACCAAGGATGGTCCGGTGATCTGGGAAGACCACTTCCTGCCGGAAATCATCGACCCGGAAACCGGTGAGGTTCTGCCGGACGGTGAAATGGGTGAACTGGTCTTTACCACATTGACCAAAGAAGGCCTGCCGATGATCCGATACCGGACGCGCGACCTGACCCGACTGTTGCCCGGCACCGCCCGGTCCATGCGGAGAATGGAAAAGATCACAGGCCGCTCGGACGATATGATCATCCTCAGAGGTGTGAACGTATTCCCCACCCAAATTGAGGAACAGTTGATGGCCACCGGCGGCCTCGCACCGCATTTCCAGATCGAGCTCTACAAATCCGGGCGAATGGACGCGATGCGGGTTTTCGTCGAAGCCAACCCTGACGCCACCGACGAGTTGAGCAAAACCGCAGCCGCGCGCATGCTGACGAAACGGATCAAGGATATCGTCGGTATTTCGACGGAGATCATCGTCGGAGAACCCGGCGAAGTCGAGCGCAGCCAGGGCAAGGCCAAGCGCGTTGTCGACAATCGCGACAAGGAGTGAGTTGTGGCCCGGACAATTGCAAAGGACCATGATCAGAAACGGTCGCAGATTCTGAAATCTGCGGCCAAGGTGTTCGCGGAACAGGGTTTTGACCGCGCATCGATGACGCAGCTTGCCCGCGAATGCGGGATCTCGAAGGCGAACATTTACCACTACTACGATGGCAAGGATGCCATCCTGTTAGATATTCTGGACACGTATTTGCGCGACCTTCGCGACAGGATTTGCGGGATTGAGCTGGATGGGGCGGTTCCCGAAGATCGGTTGCGCCGGGTGATCGCCGAGGTGCTGCTGGCCTACCAGGGCGCCGATCACGAGCACCAGGTTCAAATCAACGCGATGTCGGCCCTGCCGGCTGATCAGCAAAAGCAGATGCGTTTGTATCAAAGAGACATGGTGCGCTTCGTAAGCGACACGATTCAGGTAACCGCGCCAGAGGTTTTCGATGGAAACGCGGACAAATTGAGATCGGCGACTATGTCGGTCTTCGGCATGCTGAACTGGTATTACATGTGGAATACCGGCGCCGGTTCAAAGGCGCGGGAAGACTACGCCAATCTTGTTGCCGACCTGACCCTGAAAGGTGTCAAAGGACTCTAAGTAGCAGTTCGAACCGTTCGGCCCGGTAGGCCGAGGCATGCCCCGGGATCTTCTCCGGGGCATATTCGTTCTGGCGGCATCGGCTATCCGCCTCGCCGGGTCAGTCCTGCGGTGTTTTCAGTCCCAGACGCTGTAGGATTGCGCCGGTTTCTGCTTCCCAGCGGGTGCGCAGCTCGGCGTTCGATGATTTCCGCAAGCCCATGGTCTTGAGGTTCTCGGTTCTGCCCGATCCCGCGGCGCCAAAGGACGCAGACACACGCGGCCACCAGTAATCGACAGATTTTTGAATCTCGGGCGGGTCGCTACCTTCAAGCAGTTTGGCCAGCCCTTCCTCGGCCAGTTCGGCGTGGCGGGCCTCGACAGGTGCAATCGACCGAAAGGCGTCGGCCAGCGGCTGATAGGAGACAAGCGAAAACTCGGCCATCTGAACGGCAACCGCGCGGCCCATAAGCAGGTTCATTGCAACGGCATCGCTCCATCCCTGAAGCGGGTAATTGAATACGGCCAGACGCATATCATGTTCCGATCTGTTCTGACCGATATCCGCCGCGCGGTCCAGCCGGGCCGTCCAGGGGTGATGATTGGCATAGCGATCGGCATCAACGCCAAATTCGCCCATGACCTTCAACACTTTGTCCGCATTGTCGGTCTTTTCCAGAACGATCTTGGCAGCAGCGATACGCTCCTTGATACCCGGTCCTTCGTTGATGATATCGGCGAACCCCGCCGCTCCGGCCAGCTCGCTGTCCACGAAAGTGGTCATCAGCTTCATCAGTTCGGCCCGGTAGCGAGGCGGCACGTTGGTCGGGTTGGTCAGAACGCCGCCTGCGGCCAGATAGCCTTCGATGGTCATGTCTTCAGCCATGGTCCCTCTCCCTTACTGGTCGTAGTCGACGGTGACATTGTCGGTCAGCGGATACGCCTGACAGCTCAGCACATAGCCCTTTTCAACCTCGTAATCCTCGAGCGCATGGTTTGCGACCATCTCTACCTCGCCCTCGAGCACCTTACAGCGGCAGGTTGAGCAGACACCGGCCTTGCAGGCATACGGTGCGTCCATCGCGTTCCCCAGCGCCGCGTCGAGGATGGTCGTGTCTTTCGGCATGGCGATGGTCTGTGTTGCCCCATCAAGGGTGATCGCTGCCTTGGTCTGGTTGGCGCTGGTCGCAGCATCTGTCGAAACCGCCTTGCGCTTTGCGCGACCCGGCTGGGCGCTGGCGAAGAGTTCGAACTTGATCTGCGGGTCGGACATCCCATGTGCCCGCAGTGCGGCGGCGATGCCCAGCATCATCGGTTCGGGGCCGCAGATAAAGGCAGTGTCGACGTTTTTGATATCGACCCAGTGCTGGAACAGTTCGGCGCATTTCTCTTCGGTCACAAGCCCGGTGAAAAGGTCGATCTCCTGCGCATCGGATTCCAGAATGTGGATCACGTTGAACCGGCCCATGAAGCTGTTCTTCAGGTCTTCCAGCTCCTCGCGGAACATGATCGAGTTCACACCCTTGTTGGCGTAGATCAGTGTGAAGCGCGATTGCGGCTCACGAGACAGGGTGGTTTTCAGGATCGAAAGAACCGGCGTAATCCCGGACCCGCCGGCAAAACCCAGATACTGACGGGCCGAAGACGGATCGAGTTCGGTATGAAACCCGCCCATTGGTGGCATCGCTTGAATAGTGTCGCCGGGCTGGAGTTCTTCGTTGGCCCAGCTCGAAAACGCACCACCATCGACGCGCTTGATTCCCACTTGCAGGATCCCGTCATCCTTGCCGGCGCAGATTGAGTACGACCGACGAAGCTCTTCTCCGTCAAAGTCCCGGCGGAAGGTCAGATACTGTCCCTGAATGAAATCGAAAGCTTCCGCCTCGCCATTTTCGGGTTTCAGGGTCACCACGACGGCGTCGCGGATGGTCTTGTGAACGTCAGTGACGGTCAGGTCGTGAAAGCGCGCCATTGGCGGTCTCCTCCTATCCGGGCTCAGATGCACTTGAAATAGTCAAAAGGTTCGAGGCAGTCGGTGCAGCGCCAATGGGCTTTGCACGGTGTCGAGCCAAACTGGCTGATCTTTTCGACTGCCTTGCTGCCGCAGTGTGGGCAGCGGTCAGGCCCGCCCGCGGGCTGCGGAGGGGCGATGCCGTATTCTTCGAGCCGTGCGCGGCCTTTTTCGGTCAGCCAATCCGTCGTCCATGCCGGAGAGAGCTGGCGCTTGAGTTCGATCCTGTCGATCCCATGACCGCGCAGGGCGGTTTCGATGTCGAGATTGATGATCGAAGTAGCCGGGCAGCCGGAATAGGTCGGTGTCACGGTGACCACAAGAGTGTCCTCTGCCCAGGCGACGTCGCGGATAATGCCCAGATCCACCAGCGAGATTACCGGGATCTCCGGGTCGGGTACGGCATCAAGCCAGTCCCAGATCTGATCCACGCTGGCCGGTACTGTTTCAGTCTTTGCCTCGGGACGTGCCATCTCGATTACTCTCCTGTTCGGACAGAGGCCACCAACACCCCGGATGCGATCCGGAGCCTGATATGACGCGTCGGCCCCGGATCAGGTCCGGGGCGGTCCGCCCGTTACCACTCGCAGCCCGGATAGGCCCGTTGCAGCCACTGCATCTGCGCCAGCAGGTGGCCAAGATGTTCGGTATGCATACGTCCGCTGCGCCCGCCCTTGTGAGCGAACCTGCCCTCCGGGACAGTCAAGGTTGCCTCGGCCAGCACCCGGCCCACCAGCGCATCATATTCTTCGCGCAAGCTGGCTGGGTCCGGAGCGATACCAGCGGCAACCATTTCGGCATCCACTTCATCGCTGGCGAACATTTCGCCCACATAGGGCCAGAGATAGTCCAGCGCCTCCTGCATCCGGGCATGGCTTTCTTCGGTGCCGTCGCCCAGTCCGACCACCGTGTCGCCGGAGCGTTCAAGGTGATAGGCCGCTTCCTTCGAAGCCTTCTCGGCGATTTCGGCCACGCGCTTGTCCGAGGACTTGATCAGCCGTCCCAGCATGATCGTGTGCCACGCGTCGAACAGGAACTGGCGCATCAGAGTGCGGCCAAAATCGCCATTCGGCACCTCGACGAGCAGCACGTTGCGGAAATCCCAAGCATCGCGCAGGAAGGCCAGGTCGTCTGCCGATTTGCCTGTGCCCTGAACTTCGCCGGCCAGGCCAAGCCACAGTTGGGTCTGACCGATCATGTCCAGCGCGGTGTTTGCCAGTGCGATGTCCTCTTCGAGGATAGGTGAGTGTCCACACCATTCGCTGACACGATGGCCGAGGATCAGGGTGTTGTCCCCCATCCGCAGCAGAAACTGGAGAAATGCGTCTTCCCGCGTCATCACATGTGCCCCACTTCTTCAGGAATGTCGAAGAAAGTCGGGTGGCGATACACCTTTGACTCGGATGGTTCAAAGAGCGGGCCCTTGTCGCCGGGCGCCGTCGCCGCGATGTGTCGCGCCTCGACCACCCAGATCGACACGCCTTCATTGCGGCGGGTGTAAACGTCGCGTGCATTCTTGATCGCCATCTCAGCGTCGGGCGCATGCAGCGAGCCGACGTGACGGTGGCTCATACCATGCTGACCGCGGATGAAGATTTCCCACAGGGGCCATTCGTTATTCATAGCTCAATTCTCCTCCTGGCTCGCAGTCCTACTCGGCGGCTACTTTAGTGGCGGCTTTCTTGCGTGCATGGGCCATCAGGCCGTCTCGCACCCATTGCCCGTCTTCCCAGGCTTTCACTCGATCGTTCAGACGGTCCACGTTGCAAGGGCCATTGCCTTTGATCACGTCAAAGAATTCCGACCAGTCGGGATCGCTAAAATCGTAGTGTCCGCGCTCTTCGTTCCATTTGATCCCCGGGTCCGGCAATTCGAGGCCGAGATATTCGATCTGGGGCACGGTCTGGTCCACAAATTGCTGCCGAAGTTCGTCATTCGACTTCACCTTGATCTTCCAGGCCATAGACTGTTCGGAATGTGTGCTCTCGCTGTCGTTCGGCCCAAACATCATGATCGCGGGGAACCACAGGCGGTTGACGGCATCCTGCGCCATCTTTTTCTGTGCCGGCGTTCCGAATGCCATTTTCATGATCGCGGCATATCCCTGGCGGGCGTGGAAGCTTTCTTCCTTGCAGATGCGGATCATCGCCCGCGAATAAGGGCCATACGATGTCCGCTGCAATGCAACCTGATTGACGATGGCAGCCCCGTCGACCAGCCAACCAACGGCACCGATATCGGCCCAGTTCAGTGTCGGGTAGTTAAAGATCGAGGAGTATTTCATGCGGCCTTCGTGGAGCAGCCGCACCAGTTCGTCACGGCTCTCTCCCAGCGTTTCCGCGGCAGAGTAGAGATAAAGCCCGTGCCCGGCCTCATCCTGCACCTTGGCCAGCAGGATCGCTTTGCGCTCCAGCGTGGGAGCGCGGGTAATCCAATTGCCCTCAGGCAGCTGGCCAACCACCTCGGAATGTGCGTGCTGACCGATCTGGCGGATCAGCGTGGCCCGGTAGTCGTCGGGCATCCAGTCTCGCGGTTCGATCTTGATGTCATTGTCGATCTTGTCCTGAAACTCACGTTCCTGGTCATTCATATCGTCGCGGGATTTCACCCCCAAAGATGCGGTCTTGATCATCTGTGCATACATTTCCGGTCTCCTCTCCCGGGGTTACACGCGTTCAAGGATCAGGGCTGCACCCTGACCAACTCCGACGCACATGGTGCAAAGCGCATAGCGCCCGCCGGTGCGTTTCAACTGATAGGCGGCGGTCATGACCAGACGGGCTCCGGACATTCCCAGCGGATGCCCGATGGCGATTGCACCGCCATTGGGGTTAACATGGGGTGCATCGTCCGCAACGCCAAGGTCGCGCAGCGTCGCCAGCCCCTGCGAGGCAAAGGCTTCGTTCAACTCTATCACATCCATCTGTTCAATGCTGAGCTCGGCGCGGGCCAGAACCTTGCGGGATGCAGGAACCGGGCCGATACCCATGATCCGGGGCTGCACACCGGCCACAGACATGCCGACCACGCGGGCGATCGGGGTCAGCCCGTTGCTGGCGGCAGAAGCTTCGTTGGCAATCAGGATTGCGGCGGCACCGTCATTGACACCCGAGGCATTGCCCGCTGTGACGGTCTTGTCGGGCCCATTCACCCCATGCAGGCTTGCCAGCTTCTCGGCGTTTGTGCCAGGGCGGGGATGCTCATCCGTGTCGAAGGTGATGGGATCCCCCTTGCGCTGGGGGATGGTGACGGGAACGATCTCGTCGGCAAACACGCCAGCCTCATGTGCGGCGGCCCAGCGGGCCTGGCTGCGCGCGGCAAAGGCATCCTGATCGGCGCGGGAGATGTTATAGTCTTCGGCCACATTGTCAGCGGTCTGCGGCATCGAATCGGTGCCGTGCAATTCATGCATTTTCTTGTTCACAAAGCGCCACCCGATGGTGGTGTCATAAACGGCGTTGGAACGGGTGAAGGCACTGGTTGCTTTCGGCATCACGAAAGGTGCGCGCGACATGCTTTCGACACCGCCGGCGATGGCCATGTCATAGTCGCCCGCCTTGATAGCCCGGGCAGCCATGCCGACGGCATCCATCCCCGAAGCACATAGCCGGTTTACTGTCGTTCCCGGAACATCAACGGGAAGTCCAGCCAACAGAGCCGCCATCCTCGCGACATTTCGATTGCTTTCGCCAGCTTGATTGGCGTCGCCATAGATGACGTCATCAAGGCTCGCCCAATCCACGTCCGGGTTGCGCTTCATCAGCGCGGCAATTGGGATGGCGGCCAGATCGTCGGTTCGAACCTGCGACAAGGCACCGCCATAGCGCCCGATTGGCGTGCGCTGGGCGTCACAGATGTATGCCTCCATGGCCTGAAATCTCCCGTTTAGAATGGTCGTGGCAGCCTGTCAGGTCGCCAATGCCATAAAGTGACCGCTTGGTCGGGTAATAGGCCGGGAATCGATTCGCGGCAAGAGAAATGTAACACAACAAGGAAACTTCGAAAATTTTTGTAACGTGTTGTCATGTGATAATTGTAGGAATTTGAAAGGTAGAACAAAAAAGGGTTTTAATCCCAGCGGCCTAAGCGCGGGCCCGCCAGATGAAACTATCCGGAAATGCGCAGTGCCTAGGCCCGAGGTCGAGAAGTTGCCAGGCTTCACCATCGTTCAATTTGGCTATCTGGCTGTCGGTTCCGCAGCACGCATCACGGGTTTTCTTCCAGAATTTTCCGAGCCGACCGGAAGCATTCCAAAGCCTGCGGCACACCGCAATAGATCCCGATGACGTGAATGATCGCCCGGATTTCTTCCTTGCTGACCCCATTGTTGATTGCGCCCCGGCAGTGAATTTCCCATTCATTCATTTTCCCAAGGGCCCCGATCATCGAAAGGTTCATCATGGACCGTGTCTTGGCGTCGATCACGTCATCGCCCCATCCAAAGCCCCAGCACCATGCGGTCATGGCTTCCTGAAACGGCCGGGTGAAATCATCGGCGGCCGCGAGGTTTTTCTCTACGTACTGCGCGCCGAGCGTGGCCTTGCGCTGCTCAAGCCCTTTCAGAAACAGATCTTCGTCGAATGTGCTCATGCTGTGTCCCTCTCAGAAACGGGCCAGTTTCAACCTGGTAAAGCCCAAAGTTCTCCAAATCCCGGCCTTCTGGTTCAATCCGCAACCGCCACTGTATGGATTGAATCTGCCAGGGTCCGGTTGAGACTAGGCGACGCAGATCTGATTCCGCCAACGATATCGCAGTGGGTTACCGATTTTCAGAAACTGAATTGGTGGTTTGCCCTTGTAAGGGGGAATAGGATCTGTCGCAGAAGCTGAATGGCCGATCTGAACACAGCCTCTGACCCGACATCGCGCGCGGCAAGGAGTGGCTCTGACGGCTTAGTCCGGATCAAAATGTTCGAGAAGATTTGGTGGAGCCTAGGGGAGTCGAACCCCTGACCTCTTGCATGCCATGCAAGCGCTCTCCCAACTGAGCTAAGGCCCCAAAGTCCGCATCGCTGCGGTGGACGGACGTTTATGAGAGGTCGGGCAGGAGTGCAAGTGAAAAAATGCACGCTTGACGCAAATCTCTGTGGCCTTTCCGGGTCCGCCGGAACGTGGCGGAAAGGTTGAAACAGGGCGTGATCGGCGCCCCATTCCGTCAGCTGTCGTCGTCTTCCGAAGACACGTCGGCGATCTCTTCCAGGGATACGTTTTCCGTATCGTCGTCATCGTCCAGAACGTCATCGCCCAGATCAACATCGACTGCGTCATCATCAAGAACGTCGTCGGTGCTGTCCGCGGCTTCCTTGGCTTTCAGCGTGGCGGCATCTTCCGAATCCGCGGCGATCATCCGGCTTTTGCCAGTGTCCAGTTCCACGACATCGCCCGTGTAAGGGCTGACGATCGGGTTCTTGTTAAGGTCATAAAACCGTTTGCCTGTGGTCGGGCAGACGCGCTTTACACCCCATTCTTCCTTGGGCATGAGAATCCCCTTGATTTCAGGTGAGTCGTATCGACGATTCCGGTCACCTGCCATATGAGGTGGGGACTGTCAAAGCCTTTGAGGGCAGTTGGGACAAACATGGCGGAACATAACCTGCCCGGTCGGCCTCCGGTGCCACTGACTCTGCGCCGGTCCCCGCGTGCGCGGCGGATCAGCCTGCGTGTATCGCGGCTGGACGGTCGGGTAACGCTGACCTTGCCCAGAGGTGTGCCAGAAGGAGAGGCGCTGGCCTTTGCTCGGGACAAGGAAGCGTGGATTCGCGACAATCTGGCGGCTGCACCTGAGCGCCTGCAGGTGGATATCGGCGGCTTGTTACCCATCGGGGGGGAATTGCGGCGCATTGAGCCGGGTGCAGGACGGCGGGTCGTGCTGCACCCGGACCGGATAGAGGTTCCCAAAGAGGCCGCGCCGCGACGTCTGCAAAGTTTTCTGCGGGTGTTGGCGCGCGACCGGCTTGCAGCGGCCTCGGATCATTACGCGGCGGCTTTGGGGGTGAACTATTCGCGCCTCACTCTACGCGATACCCGTTCGCGGTGGGGGTCGTGCTCGTCGCAAGGAGCCTTGATGTATTCATGGCGGCTCATCCTCGCGCCGCCGGATGTCTTGCGTTACGTGGCTGCTCATGAAGTCGCGCATCTGCGCGAGATGAATCATTCGCCGGCTTTCTGGAACCTGGTCGAGCAGCTTTATGGGGATTACGGACCGCCGCGAAAGTGGCTGCGGGTCGAGGGCAGCTCTCTCCACCAGTTCCGCTTCGGGGACTGAGCCTCGGGGGCCGCATGGCAGCCGGGCGGCCAATGATCATCCGGCGTTCCGTGGCGGCATTCCTTGCCAGTATCTTGACCTGTTCCGGATTTGTGATCACAAAGAAGTATGATGTTGAGTTCTCGTTCTTCAGAGGCGGCACCGGCGGCACCGGTCGCGCATGACCATGTATACCGGACGTTGCGCACACGAATTTTGCATGGCGAGATTGCGCCGGGGCATGCGCTCACCTTGCGAGGGATCGGGAGGGAATTCGACGTGTCCATGACCCCTGCGCGCGAGGCCGTGCGGCGACTGGTGGCCGAGGGGGCATTGCTGTTGTCCAGTTCAGGCAGGGTTTCTACACCGGAACTCACCAATGACCGGATCGAGGAACTTGCCGCCCTGCGAGCCTTGCTGGAAGTTGAACTCGCCAGCCGCGCCTTGCCGCGCGCCCACATGGCCCTGATCGACCGGCTGCACAGCATCAACATGACCGTCGCTGAAATGGTTTCGAAACGGGATGCAGTGGGTTACATCCGGTCAAACCTTGAGTTTCACCGCACACTATATTTGCGGGCGCAGGCGCCGGCAATGCTGGCTATGGCAGAGACCGTCTGGCTGCAGCTCGGGCCGACCATGCGGGCGCTCTATGGTCGGCTGCGTCGAACCGACCCACCCAGAAATCACAAGCTGATCATCGCGGCCTTGAAAGCGGGCGATGAGCCCGGTCTGAGGCTGGCAGTCCGGTCAGACGTCACACAGGGGCTGCGGCTGCTGGCCGGCTAGCCCGAGCTTTGACCTTTTATCTGGCCTCACAATGCTGGTCGGAAATGGCTGCAATCTCACGGTTGGCGGCCAGCCCCTGACAAGTGATTGCATCGGGCCAGATTTGCCGTCACTCTTCGGCGCACAAGCCCGAAACAGGGCGTCAGAACGGGGAGTTTCAAAATGACAGATCTTACACGCCGCTCGGCATTGGGTTTGATGGGCGCAGCCGCAACTTTGCCCATTCTCGGTTCACCAGCGTTTGCCAGCACGAAGCTAACGGTGGGTGCACTTCGGTTTACCAGCCATGCGGCGTCGTTCGTGGCCTTCGAACGTGGCTATTTCACTGACGAAGGGCTTGATGTGGAGTTCAAGTTCTTTCAGGCAGCACAGCCGATGGCGGTGGCAATTGCCTCGGGCGATGCAGACTATGCCGTTACGGCGATATCCGGTGGATTAGTGAACCTCGCCGAAAAGGGCGCGGCCAAGGTGATCGGCGGCGCTCTGAGCGAAGAAAAGGGCATCGACGGGCAGGTGATCCTCGCCTCGAATGCGGCGTACGAGGCGGGCCTGACGAGCCCGGCCGAACTGGGCGGGAAAACGTTCGCGGTGACGCAGGCCGGCTCTTCCTTCCACTACATGGGATCGAAAATTGCGGCAGCCGAAGGTGTGTCGGTCAGTTTCAAACCGCTGCAAAAGGTCGGGGCAATCATTGGTGCAATGAAGTCCGGGCAGGTCGATGCTTGGTCGATCGTGCCGCATATCGCCAAGGCGCTTGCAGGTGGCGGGGCGGTCAAGGTGATCGGAAACGTTGCGGACTACATCCCGAATTATCAGGTTACCACCGTCTTTACCTCGGCGAACAATGCCGCGAACGAGCGCGCCAAGACCGAAGCCTTCCTGCGCGCCTTTTCGCGCGGAGCCGACGATTTCAACGCGGCACTGGTAGACAAGACAGCCGGTGAGGACGCCGCCACGGACATGGTTAAACTGATCCACAAATATGTCTACACGGATCGCCCATTCGAAAAGGCCGAAGGTTCGATCAGAAACGGGGCCATGCGCATTAACAAGGATGCCTCGCTCAATATGGCATCCGTTAAGGACCAGCTTGGCTGGTTCAAATCGGAGGGTCTGATCAAAGATGGTATCACCACAGATACGCTGGTCGATTCCTCCTATGCTCCAATGATCTGACCGGCGCAGACACGGTATGGATCTGACGCTGCAAGATATCTCGCACCGGTATGGCGACATGCCGGTGCTCAAAGAGATCTCGCTTCATATACCGGATGGCGAGATCCTTTGCGTTATCGGTCCTTCGGGGTGTGGCAAGTCCACCCTTCTGAGGATGATTGGCGGGTTGGAGCGACCCGATCTGGGTCGTATCCTGCAACATGGTGATGCGCCTGCGGGGTGTCTGAATCCACTGACCTTCGTTTTTCAGGACTTCGCTCTTCTGCCGTGGCGCAGCGTTGCGGGGAATATTTCATTGGTTCTGGAAGATCACGGTCTGCCCCGCGCCGAGATAGACCGGATCGTGTCGGATGTTCTGGCGCGTACCAAGCTGAGCGATTTTAAAGATGCCTTTCCCCGGCAATTGTCTGGGGGAATGAAGCAGAGGGTCGCGATCGCCCGTGCTTTGGCGGTAAACCCGGCCGTCCTGCTGCTGGATGAACCTCTGTCTGCATTGGATGCCCAGACACGTGAACTTCTGATGGAGGATCTTGTCGGGCTCTGGGTCCGCCAGCCGTTCACGGCGGTCTACGTCACGCACAATCTCGCTGAGGCCGTTCGGCTGGGCCACAGGGTCGCGGTGCTTTCCCGGCGGCCGGGCCAGCTGCGCGAAGTCATCGAGATTGATACCCCACTGACCGACAGGCAAGCGGGTGATCGGGAGCTGGAGGCACTTCAGTCCCGGCTGTGGAACCTGATGCGCGAGGAAGCACTGGCTGCGGATCAGGAGTTGCTGAATGTCTGACCGCCAGGTTCCGTTCCGAGGCGGTGGTTTCAGCCCGGTTTCGAAACGCGGTGCCGGTGTTCTGGTGTTCGTGATTCTGCTTGCGCTGATCGAGTGGGGCACGCGGGCAGGCTGGATTTCGAATCTGACCCTGCCGCGGCCAAGCGACGTTTTCTTAACCCTTCGGAACCTGGCGGAATCTGGTCTGCTGTTGTCCCATTTGCTGCCCTCCTTGAGTCGACTGATTGTAGGGTCGTCAATGGGCGTGACAGCGGGCATTGGCATCGGCGTGATGATTGGCCTGTTCTCGTATGTCCGGGCCGGGCTGGTTCCGCTGGTTGCCGCGATCTTCCCGATTCCGAAAATCGCGCTGCTGCCGCTGTTCGTAATCTGGTTCGGGATAGACGAGGGATCAAAATACGCCCTGATTGCGCTCGGGACCTTCACGCCCACCGTTGTCGCCACATACGGTGCGGTGGATAACGTGGATCGAGGGTTGATCCGAATGGGTCAGAGCTTTGGTCTGCGATGGTTCAGCATCGTGCGCAAAATCGTGTTGCCGGGTGCGTTGCCCGGTATCTTGTCAGGAATGCGTGTATCTCTGGCCATCGGCATCATCCTGCTGGTCGCCGCCGAAATGCTGGGGGCTGAATATGGCATCGGCGCATACATCCTCGAAGCGGGTTCACTATATGATCTTGAACGACTTTTTGCGGGTGTCGTGATCCTTTCGGCGCTGGGTGTTCTGACAAGCTGGGCAATTGGCCAGATGGAGAAACGGCTGCTGGCATGGCGGGGTTGATCAGGCTATTCTCCGATCAAAACAAACGAGCAGGTGTTTCCCGTTATGATTGATCGACGTCTCTTTTCTCTCGGCCTTGGCGCAACTGTATTGTCAGCCTGTACGAACGCGGCCTCTACGAGCGCCCCGAAGACCCGCATGCAATCGGTTCCGAACGCCGGTTGGGATGCCTGGGTGTCGGGCTTCCAAGGACGCGCTGAGCGGCAAGGGATATCGGCGCAGACCATCGACCGGGCTTTTCGCGGCGCTGGCTATCTACCCGGAGTGATTGAGCGGGACCGCAACCAGACGGAATTCACCCGGTCGCTTGAGGATTATCTTGCGATCGCCGCCTCGGACGAGCGGATTTCCATGGGTCGGCAGATGCTGCAAAAACATGGCCAGCTGCTCAGCCGAATCGAGTCGGCCTATGGTGTCGAAAAAGAGGTTGTGACAGCCGTGTGGGGGCTGGAAAGCCGATACGGCCAGCGCCGGGGCGACGTGCCGGTCATCTCGGCCTTGTCGACACTGGCGTATGACGGGCGTCGCGGAGCCTTTTTCGAAAGCCAGTTGGTCGCCGCCCTGAAGATCCTGCAAAATGGCGATACCACGCCGGACAACATGACCGGAAGCTGGGCGGGGGCCATGGGGCACACCCAATTCATTCCGACGTCTTACCTGGCCTATGCAGTAGATTTTACGGGGGATGGACGCCGCGACATCTGGTCTGACAACCCTGCGGACGCACTGGCATCTGCAGCGGCCTATCTCAAGCGATCCGGCTGGGTGTTCGGGCAGCCTTGGGGCGGAGAGGTCGGTTCGGCCGCTGCCAATTCAAGAACGCCGTCGGCCATTATCCAGCCGCAATCGCCAGGCCCAAAATTCGCGGTCTTCCGCAATTTCAGCGTGATCAAGCGATACAACAACTCGGACAAGTATGCGATCGGAGTTGGGCATCTGTCCGACCGTATTGCGGGTGCTGGACCGCTCAAGACACCCTTTGGACCCGATGCCAACGGGTTGACGCTGAATGATCGCAAAGAGCTTCAGCAGCGCCTGATAAAGGCCGGGTATGACACCAAGGGTGCGGACGGGGTTATCGGCTCCAATAGCACCGCGGCCATCAGCGCTTATCAGAGGGACAATGGATTGCCAGTGACGGGCACCCCTTCGATGGAGTTGCTGCAGCGGCTAAGGTGACATCTCTGTCATTGGGTCGGATACTCTGACCCGCAAACACGTTTTTCACGATCGGAGCGGCTTTGCTTCAATCACGCGCGGTCAGGCAGCCAGACCTTTTGAGCCCATTTCGAGGAACTTCTTGCGCCGGTCGCGGATCAAGTCTTCGCGGCTTCCATTTTCCAGTTCGCTCAGCATCGCTTCGATCGCGTGACCGACCGACTCGATGGTCGCGGCGCGGTCTCGATGGGCGCCGCCCTTGGGTTCGCTGATGATGCGGTCAACTACGCCCAGTTTATGCAGATCCTGAGCCGTCAGGCGCAGGGCCTCGGCGGCTTCGCGCATCTTTTCGGAGTCCTTCCACAGAATAGAGGCGCAGCCTTCCGGCGAAATGACCGAATAAACCGAATGCTCCAACATCGCCACGCGGTTGGCAGTGGCAAACGCCACCGCGCCGCCGGAGCCGCCTTCACCGATGATGACCGAGACCAAGGGAACTCCGATCTTCAGGCACATCTCGGTTGACCGGGCGATTGCTTCTGACTGACCGCGCTCTTCGGCGCCTTTGCCGGGATAGGCACCGGGTGTGTCGACCAGAGTCACCACGGGCAGGCCGAAACGGCCGGCCATTTCCATCAGGCGAATTGCCTTCCTGTAGCCCTCGGGCCGGGCCATGCCAAAGTTCCGTTCGATCCGGGACTTGGTATCCGACCCCTTTTCGTGACCGATGACCATGACCGGTCTATCGTTGAACCGGGCCAGCCCGCCCATGACCGAATGATCGTCGGCAAAGTTCCGGTCTCCGGCCAGCGGCGTGTACTCGTCAAACAGGGCCTGAACGTAGTCCTGGCAATGCGGACGGCCGGGATGCCGGGCAACCTGACATTTCCGCCACGGCGTAAGATCCTTGTACAGATCCTCGAGGAGAGCTGCCGCCTTGGCGTCGAGCGCCGCGGCTTCGTCGGAAATGTCCATTTCCTCATTGGCCCGGGCAAGGGCCCGCAACTCTTCCGCCTTGCCTTCGATCTCGGCCAGCGGTTTTTCGAAATCCAGATACTGGGTCATGTCGCCTCTTCACGCGGGTAGTGGAGGCTATATGACCGCAAGGGCTCTCGGATGCAACTCGGCAGGAGACTTGATTTCCGGACAGAGTGCTGTAGGCCGCTAAGCCCGGGCATTCAACGCGGCAATGTCAGATCGACAAAAGCAGCGGATAGAGAGACGCCACCAAAAGCAGCGCCATCGTGCGATTGAACAGGGTCAGGCGATGTGGATCGGTCAAAAACCGTGCCATCTGCTGCCCGAGAACTGTCCAAGTTCCGACCGAGGGCAGATTCACTGCGCCAAAAACCAAGGCAACAAGAAGCACAGCCGACATCGACCTGTCGGGGGAATAGGCGCTGATCGCCGTCAGGGCCATTGCCCATGCTTTCGGGTTGACCCACTGGAAGGTGGCTGCCTCTAGAAATGTCATCGGACGGGCTTCGGCTCCTTGAGCGCGGACCGGCCCTGCCTGCGAGATCTTCCATGCCAGATACAGCAGGTAAACCGCAGACAGACATTTAAGCACGGCATAGCTGTAAGGGATCGTGTCGAAAACCTGCATCAACCCAGTGCCAACCAGCACCACCATGAAAGTAAATCCAATGCCGATCCCCAGCATATGCGGAATCGACCGCCGGAATCCGAAATTCGCCCCAGATGTCATCAGCATCAGGTTGTTGGGCCCTGGCGTGATCGAAGAGGCGAAAGCGAAAGCAATCAGAGCGGTGAGGATTTCCAGCGTCATGTGTTGATTTGTTGCGCATTCTAAGCGAAATGAAATTGCAAAATTGCACCATTTCACCCAATCTCTGCAACCAATGGTCACAGTGGATGAGATATCACTGAAAATATTGCGTGAGCTGGCCGGCAACGGTCGGATCAGCAATCTTGAGCTGGCTGAAAGGGTGGGGCTGTCGCCCTCGGCTTGTCTGAGGCGGGTGCAGGATCTGGAACGGCGCGGGGTAATCTCGGGCTATCGGGCAGTGTTGGACCCTCAGGCCATGGGCATCGGTTTCGTCGCTTATATTGGTGTTGGTTTGGGCGAACACTCCAAGGCGGCGCAGGAGGCATTCGAACGGGCCATGTCCCGCGCGCCCGAAGTCACAGAATGCCATAATACAACGGGAACGATCGAGTATTTGCTAAGGGTGGAATGCGCTGACCTTCCGTCATACAAACTGTTCCACACCGAGGTTCTGGGGGCAGCGCCCCATGTGAATTCCATAACGTCCTACGTGGTTCTTGGGTCCCCGAAGGACCAGCGCGCCTGAATGTGAACGGGCGCGAAACCGTTGGGGCTTGCCGTTGTCTCTGGCTGCGCTTAACGTTTTGACAGGGAAACTGGCAAAGCCCGGCACCGCCCGGCGCAGATCGGAAACGGAGATCCCAATGAAATCAATTCTGACCGGAGCTGTTGCTGCCTCCGCGCTGCTTTGTACTTCTGTGGCTTTTGCCGCGCCTTTGAAGCTTACCCCGGCCACAAAGTCGCCCAAGAGTGGGGGCCTGTCGGTGAAATACGCCTGGGCCGGAGATCCACCTGCCAGGATTCAGTCGCTCAACGAGGCCAAGCAAATGCTCGGGGGCGCCAAGGCCGGCCCGCCTTTGCGAGGCCTTGACTACGCGGATACAAACAAGGGCGATCCGGTCATGACGCATGAGCAGCACTACAATGTCGCTGCTGACATCAGGGGATACATTAAGTTCGATGCGCCCGGCATCTACGAGCTTGAAACCTGGTCGAATGACGGTATCGAGGCTCGCATCGGCGGTCAGGTGGTCGGCAAACAGCCCACCCGGTCAGGTGGGTGCGATCCCAACCAGCGGGTCGAGGTCGAGGTGCCCAAGGCCGGGTGGTATCCGCTCCAGATTCAATACTTCCAGAAATACGGCACATCTTGCCTGATGATGAAATGGGGCAAGAAGGGGGAGAAACTGAAGTGGGTTCCTAACAACGCCTTCGGTCGCTGATAGGTTAGGCATTGCTGGGGGCTCGACCCCTATCGCTCTTACGATTCCCCTATTTTTGGCCGGAAGAAAAAAGGGGCGCTCCGATTGGGACGCCCCTTGCTGCTTTTTTGGAATTCGGTCAGCCGTTTGCGGCGATCAGTTCGGCCTGCGCCACGATCACTTCGGCCTGTTTGATCGAGGCGATGTCCACGAGGCGGCCCTTGTAGACGGTGGCGCCTTCGCCGTTCGCCTTGGCCTGTTCCATTGCAGACAGGATCTCGCGGGCTTCGGTCACGGCTTCGTCCGAGGGGGTGAAGACCGTATTGGCCAGCGCGATCTGTTTGGGGTGGATCGCCCATTTGCCGACCATGCCCAGCGTTGCCGAGCGTTTGGCTTGCGCGATATAACCTTCGTCATCCGAGAAATCGCCAAAGGGGCCGTCCACCGGCAACACGCCGTGTGTCCGGCAGGCGGCGACGATGGCGGTCTGCGCCCAGTGCCACGGGTCCGACCAGTGCTTGTCGCCGCCCCGCAGCATGTAATAATCTTCCTGCGTGCCACCGATGCCTGTCGTCTGCATGCCCATCGAGGCGGCAAAGTCCGCCGCGCCGAGGCTCATGGCCTGAAGGCGCGGCGAAGATGCTGCGATCGCCTCGACATGCGCAATGCCGGCGGCCGATTCGATGATGACTTCGAAAGAGACCGGCTTTGTCCGCCCCTTGGCCTGCTCAATGGCTGTGACCAGAGCGTCAACGGCATAGACGTCTTCGGCGCACCCGACCTTGGGGATCATGATCTGATCGAGCCGATCGCTGGCCTGCTCCATAAGGTCGACCACGTCGCGATACCAATAGGGCGTGTCGAGCCCGTTGATCCGCACCGACATGTACTTGTTGCCCCAGTCCACCGTGTTCAGCGCCTCGATGATATTGGCACGCGCCACATCCTTGTCGCTGGGGGCAACCGAGTCTTCGAGATCAAGGTTGATGACATCCGCCGCCGAGGCCGCCATCTTCGGAAACAGTTTGGTGTTGGACCCCGGGCCGAACAATTGGCATCGGTTGGGGCGGGAGGGTGCGGCAGGCTGAATGCGGAAGCTCATGATCGAGACCTTGTTGAGTAAGTAAATTACGTTTTGCTACCCTCAGGCAGTATTAAATTGCGTGAGGATGCGCAAGCGCCTTTGTGCATGCGCAGCAATGCTTGCGCAGCATTTGTCGCCCAGTTGGCTCTTTTGGCTGATGAATTTTTTTGCATCGCGAAAACTTCGAAGAAACGTGCGTGATTTTTGCAATGCAAAGGATAATCTTCGATTTCTCTTATCAGGTCCGCTGGAAAACGCGACAGCCTCGTAGATCCGCCTCTCTAGAATGCGGCGGGCGAAAAGGAGTGAAGCGCGATGATTGAAACCCCTTACCTGTTGTTCCTGGGCGATGCCCCCGATCAGCTGGCGGCCAAGGTCGCCATCGGAATCAAGGACTGGCGGCCCGAAAATGCCGTTGGTCAGTACCGGATGGACGGGTGCAAGGCCGATGTCGGTTTGAAAGACATGGACCTGGCCGAAGCCCGTGCGGCCGGGGCCAAGACTTTGGTGATCGGCGTTGCCAATCGCGGAGGGGTCATCAGTCAGGAGTGGAAAAAGGTTCTGGTGATGGCGCTGGAGGAAGGTTTCGATCTGGCCTCCGGATTGCATAACCTTCTGAGCAACGAACCGGACCTTGTCGCCGTCGCCGAAGCAGTCGGCCGCAAGCTCCACGATGTCCGGGTCCCGGAGCAGGAGTATCCGATTGCGAACGGGGTAAAACGTAAGGGCAAAAGATGCCTGCCAGTCGGCACCGACTGTTCTATCGGCAAGATGTATACCGCACTGGCGATGGATGCCGAGATGCGCAGGCGCGGTATTAAATCGACGTTCCGGGCGACGGGGCAAACCGGGATTCTTGTTACCGGCGACGGAGTGCCACTGGATGCCGTTGTAGCCGACTTCATGGCCGGTGCCGTGGAGTGGCTGACCCCGGACAATGACGAAGATCATTGGGATCTGATCGAGGGGCAGGGGTCCCTGTTTCATGTCTCCTATTCCGGAGTGACGTTGGCGCTTGTTCATGGCGGACAACCTGACGCTTTGATCCTGTGCCATGAACCGGGGCGCGCTCATATGCGCGGTTTGCCGGGTTATCAGCTGCCCTCACTCGAAGCTCTTCGGGATCTGGCAATGGAGACGGCAAAAATCGCGAACCCCGATGTGAAGGTCGCTGGCATTTCAGTGAACACTCAAAAGCTGGAAGAGGCCGAAGCTATAGCGTATCTGACCAAGCTCGAGGCGGAGATGCAGCTGCCGGCGACGGATCCGTTCCGGTTCGGCCCCGGCAAGCTGGTGGACGCCCTGATGGCCCTGTAATCAGGGCATGCGCCAAAGCGGCGGTTCGCCGCCGGCGCGGGGTAATTTCGAAAGAAGAAGGAATGAACGCGTGCGCATAGAAGTTTCTCGCTATGTTTTCCGGCTGGCACAGGTGTTCACTATCTCGCGCGGGTCTCGGACCGAAGCGCAGGTTTTGACGGTTCGGGTGATGGATGGCGATCTGCAAGGGTGGGGGGAATGTGTTCCCTACGCGCGCTATGGCGAAACACTTGGGTCGGTCGAGGCCGAGATTCAGGGCCTGCCAGATGACATCACCCGCGACCGGTTGATGGACCTGCTGCCCGCGGGTGCCGCGCGAAATGCGGTCGACTGTGCGCTTTGGGATCTTGAGGCCAAGCGATCGGGGCTGAGGGCATGGGAGCTGGCCGGGCTACCCGCGCCGGGCCCGGAGATCACGGCCTTTACGTTGTCGCTCGACACGCCCGCGACAATGCAGGCGCAAGCCGCCAAGAATGCCTTCCGACCATTGCTCAAGATCAAACTGGGAACGCCAGATGACATGCCACGATTGGAGGCAGTCAGGGCCGGGGCACCTGCATCGCACATTATCGTCGATGCGAACGAGGGCTGGTCTGCCGAGGTGTATTCCGAATTGGCGCCGCATCTGGTGCGGCTGGGGGTGGCGCTTGTGGAACAACCTTTGCCCGCCGGCGAAGATGAAGCTCTCATTGGGATGCAGCGCCCAGTGCCGGTCTGTGCAGACGAAAGCTGCCACGATCGGGCCAGCCTGCCTGCGCTCAAGGGAAAGTATGATGTTGTCAACATAAAGCTCGACAAGACAGGCGGGCTGACCGAGGCCCTCAAGCTGCGGGCAGCCGCTCTGGAACAGGGTTACGGGATCATGGTGGGCTGCATGGTCGGCAGTTCTTTGGCAATGGCCCCTGCAACACTTGTGGCACAGGGTGCGTCGGTGACGGACCTTGACGGGCCGCTGCTCTTGGCCGAAGACCGCGATACCCCGCTTGTTTTTGACGAGGCCGGTGTGCATCCGCCCGAGGTCGCACTTTGGGGGTAGAGAACGGGCCGAAACCCGGTGAAAGCGAAAGAGGAACACACATGACCCGCACCGTCTACGTGAATGGAGAATACCTGCCCGAAACCGAAGCCAAGGTCTCGATCTTCGATCGTGGGTTCCTGATGGCGGATGCGGTTTACGAGGTGACCAGCGTGTTGGACGGCAAGTTGATAGATTTTCACGGTCACGCAGTTCGGCTTGCGCGTTCGTTGAGCGAACTCGACATGCAGCAACCGTGCAGCGAAACAGAGTTGCTTGAAGTTCACCGTGAACTTGTGCGGCTGAACGAAATCGACGAAGGGCTGGTGTATCTGCAGGTGACACGCGGGTCGGACGGGGACCGGGACTTTGTTTTTCCGTCAGAGGAGGTCAAGCCGACGCTGGTATTGTTTACCCAGAACAAGCCCGGTCTGGCAGATAACCCGGCAGCCCGGAAAGGTGCCCGCATCATATCGATCGAGGATGTGCGCTGGGGACGCCGCGATATCAAGACGACGCAGCTTCTCTATCCTTCGATGGGCAAGATGATGGCCAAGGCAGCGGGTTGCGATGACGCTTGGTTGGTCGAAGACGGTCATGTCACCGAAGGCACATCGAACAACGCCTATTTTGTAAAGGGCGGCAAGATCGTAACCCGGCCGCTGTCAAAGGATATTCTGCACGGCATTACCCGCAAAGCAGTTCTCCGGCTGGCGCAAGAAGCGCAGATGGAGGTCGAAGAGCGTCTTTTCACCGTCGATGAAGCGAAATCAGCCGATGAGGCATTCACCACCTCCGCCAGTGCCTTTGTGATGCCGGTGGTTGAAATCGATGGCGTGCAACTGGGGGACGGAACGCCGGGCCCGATCGCGCGGCGTCTGCGCGAGATCTATCTGGACGAGAGCCGCAAGTCAGCGATCTGACGGCAGGAAGCCACTCTGTTTCAGATTTGTACCCCGCCTGCGCCACCCATCGGCCACAAAGGTCGGCGGGTGGCAGGCAGGTCAACCTTCTTTGCCGACATTCTCTTCGAAGGCGACCTTGAATGCTGCCTGCTTTTCCAGGCTGGCTTCGGTCTGGTATTTGTCCTTCCATTCGGAATAAGGCATTCCGTAATAGGCTTCGCGACCGGCTTCCTTGTCCATCTCGATGCCCTTGTCGTTGGCGGCTTCCTGATACCAGCGTGCCAGGCAGTTCCGGCAGAACCCGGCAAGGTTCATCATATCGATGTTTTGTACATCCTTACGGTCTTCCATCAGGTGTTTCTGAAGCCGGCGGAAGGCTGCGGCCTGAATCTCGATCTCAGTTTGCTGGTCCATGTCAGAGCTCCGGGGTGGTCTGGTTTCTATTCTTGAAACTGGCGTATCAACCAGTGGGCAGGGATACAATATTGGCGAGGTCTCGATCGCCGCTGACGTCCCACGCATTGGAGGCCAGGTAAGGCAGTTCGTGCTGCCGCAACTGTCAGACGAGCTTTAGCGCCAGCCACGGAACGAGGCAAAAGAAGAGCCAGAGCGTCTTGAAATTGGCCAGATACCGAAAGTATGCAGCACGCACATCCGCCGGTTCCATGTCAAACATGCGAGCGTGCACCCCGGTCACCCAGTCGCGCAATGCAAGCAGACCTATCGATGTGAGCAGAAGGAACCCAAAGTTAAGAACGGTCATCCAACCAAAGAGGGTTGTGAGTGTTTCCTGGGTCATGCGGATCTCCGATACTGGAATGTTCCCTTGCCTCCAATCTGGGGTAGAGACCCCAAGCGTGCAAGAATACCAGCCGGGATAACCGGCGCGCTGACGCCGCGTTATAAGCCGCTGTTTTCCAACGCGTCTTGAAACAGAGGCGCCAGACGTTCAGCCCAGTGCCTTTGGCCATCATGGTCGGCGATCAAGTCATTGCGAAGCTCAATCAGAGCATTCGGGCGTCCATGGGTCGTGCAATGCCTGTCGATCGCATCTCCCGGTAGAAACCCGGTGTAAGGTTCGTTGACGCCTACACATAGATCGCTCTCGTCCCGAAGCCGGTCAATGAGTGGCCGGGAGAACCGCTCGTCTTTGGTGTGCAGAACGCCGATATGCCAGGGGCGGGGATCGCGTCCCCGCAGTTGGCGGGTGAACGAATGCATGGATATGACAACCGCATGGGGCAGGGCGGCCAACCGGCCCAATGCCTCGTGATAAGGCCGATAGCACATGTCCAGCCTGCGTTCCCGCTCGACGCTGTCGGCGTGCCGATTGCCCGGGATGATCGAGCCGTCATACAGTTTCATCAGCAGGGTCGGGTCGTCTTCGCCGCGGTTCGGATCAATGACAAGCCGCGAAAAGTTGGCCGCGATGACGGGCGCATTCAGGATCTCTCCGAGGTGTTTTGCCACCTCGTAGGCGCCTACGTCATAAGCGATATGCCGCTCCATATCCTCGCGCGAGAGCCCCAGATCGCCGTCGTTGACCGCCGGTGGCACAATGTTGGTAGCGTGGTCGCAAGTGATCAGCCAACGGGCGGGGCGATCTTCGCCATGAACAAAAAACGGGGTGTATGTCATCAGCCTGTCATCTCTTTTGCCGCAGGTGTAGGCCAGTTGCCCCCAAAAGGGAATTGGGTCATAAGCGATCCGGAATTGTTTGCGGTAACATCGCAAGCGGCAATCAGACTAAGGAGAACAATCGCGTGCGACGTCAACGTAACGTAAAGATCGTAGCCACACTGGGACCGGCTTCGGATAGTTACGACATGATCCGGGCCTTGCATGAAGCCGGAGCTGATGTGTTCCGTCTGAATATGAGCCACGGAACCCAGGATGAAATCCGAGAAAAGCACCGGATCATCCGGCAGGTGGAGCGCGATCTCGACAGCCCGATTGCAATTCTCGCTGATCTACAAGGCCCAAAGCTGCGGGTCGGTGATTTTGCCAACTCGGCCGAGGAACTCGAAGACGGAGCGCCGTTCCGCTTTGATCTCGATAAAACACTAGGTGATGCTTCGCGGGTTTGTCTGCCGCATCCCGAGATTTTCGAAGCTCTCAATCCCGGAGCCACGCTGTTGGTCAATGACGGCAAGATCCGTCTAAAGGTTGAGAAATGCGGTCCGGATTTTGCCGATTGCTCGGTGATCGCAGGTGGAACGATTTCAAACCACAAAGGGGTGAACGTTCCCGACGTTGTCCTGCCCTTGGCAGCTTTGTCGGAGAAGGACCGATCCGATCTCGAGTTCGCCTGCCAACTCGGCGTCGATTGGCTTGCGTTGAGCTTTGTGCAACGGGCCAAGGACGTGCACGAGGGGCGGGCGCTGGCGGATGGTCGCGCAGCGATCCTTTCGAAGATCGAAAAGCCTGCGGCGGTGGAGGCGTTCAACGAAATCCTCGATGCGTCGGATGGCATCATGGTGGCGCGTGGCGATTTGGGTGTTGAACTGCCGGTTTCGGCGGTGCCGCCGATCCAGAAACGAATGGTGCGCAAGTGTCGGGCAGCGGCCAAGCCGGTGATCGTGGCAACCCAGATGTTGGAAAGCATGATTGAAAGTCCAATGCCTACGCGCGCCGAGGTCTCGGATGTTGCCACGGCAATCTATGAGGGCACGGACGCGATCATGCTCAGCGCTGAATCAGCGGCGGGTCAGTATCCGGTCGAAGCCATCCAGACAATGGACAAGGTGGCGATCGAAGTGGAGGCCGATCCGACCTATACCCAGATCATCTCTTCTTCGCGATCGGCCAAGGGAAACAGCGTCGCCGATGCGATCGTGGCCGCCGCGCGCGAAATTGCGGAAAAAACCGAAATCAAGGCGATCTGCTGCTTTACCCAATCCGGCACCACCGCATTGCTGACAGCGCGGGAACGGCCCGGCGTTCCGATCATTGCAATGACATCACTCAAGGGTACGGCACGGCGCCTGTGCCTCAGCTGGGGTTGCAACTGCGTGATGACTGCCGAACTGGAACGCTTCAAGGGGGCCGTCGTGAATGCGGCGCGGGCTGCGAGATCCAGAGGGTTTGCAGATGAATCGGATCAAATCGTGGTCACCGCCGGGGTTCCGTTCAATGTGCCGGGAACGACCAATATTCTGCGCGTTGCGCCTTGCGATGAGCGTTTGATTAACAATACCGATCCGGAGTAGCGTTTCCCATGAGGAGGGCGCAGCGTGGATACGGATCTGTTGCTTATCATTGGTTTGGTGCTTCTCGCCTTTGCGGTTCCGGCCGTGATGCGCGCTTACAGTAACGGTCAACCCCCGAGGGCTGCGGGGTTGTCTGTCCTTTTGGCGGGCGGGTTGATTCTTTATGCCGTTACCGCCAATCCCGGCGGATACAGGGTGGCCGAGATCCCCGACGTCTTTTTTGGTGTTATCGGTCGATATCTGAACTGATTTTTTCTCTGACCCTCTTGCCAGCGGTCCTGTTTCTGCGTAAACGGCCGCTCTGACCGCGCGACCGGCTCATGTGGCATGCCGAGTCGCGTTTCGAACCGAACCCGAGAACAGGAGACGGAAATGCCCAAGATGAAGACCAAATCGAGCGCCAAGAAGCGCTTCAAGGTGACAGCCACCGGCAAGGTAATGGCTGGCCAGGCTGGCAAGCGCCACGGCATGATCAAGCGTACCCGCAAGTTCATCCGTGATGCCCGCGGCACCACCACCCTTTCTGCCCCCGACGCTAAGATCGTCAAGGGCTTCATGCCCTACGACCGCTAAGAGGAGATTGAGATATGTCCCGCGTTAAAGGTGGAACCACGACTCACGCCCGTCACAAGAAGGTAGTAAAGGCCGCCAAAGGTTACTATGGCCGCCGCAAGAACACCTTCAAGGTTGCCCGTCAGGCCGTCGACAAGGCCAACCAGTATGCAACCCGCGACCGCAAGAACCGCAAGCGCAACTTCCGCGCCCTGTGGATCCAGCGTATCAACGCTGCGGTTCGTTCGCATGACGAGGCACTGACCTATTCCCGCTTCATCAACGGCCTGACCCTGGCCGGCATCGAAGTGGACCGCAAGGTTCTGGCTGATCTGGCCGTGCATGAACCCGAAGCATTCGGCGCCATCGTTGCCAAAGCACAGGCTGCTCTGACCGCCTAAACGGTCTTGCAGATTAATCCTCAAGAGCTGCTTCTACCGGGGCAGCTCTTTTTCGTTTCCGGGCTCTGGGAGTTTCAGCTTTCGGGAATGCCCAACTCGGACAGCTTGGCATGCAGATATCGCGCGATCTGGCGAGAGCCAGCGGGTGTGGTGTGGATTGCGTCGTAGAAATCGGCCGCATTGTCGAAATCGAGTTCGGCTACCAAATCAAGGCAGATGGCTTGCTTGTTTTGACAGGTAGCCATGATTGTGTCGGCAGTCGCGCGTTCGAAATTGTAGAAATCCACGCCGTTGAGTTCCTGTAACTGGGGCGGCAGGGTTTTTCGGACAAGTTCGAAGAAATCCGGCTCGTATTTTGCGATCCCAAGCACTTTGCCATCACGCCGCAGCCAGCGCGCACTGCGTTGGGTGACAAAAATCGGAATGGCGCCAAACTCTCGTGTCAGGCGATCAAGCTCGGCAACCCGGCTGGCCAGCCCATCCAGTGAGGCTTGCAAGTGGGGTGCCATTTCCCCTGAGATCAGTGGTTTATCCGTCAGTTCCTGCTGATCCGCGATGTTGCTGCGGTTCAATTCGTGGCGAATGGGTTTTTCGGCCATCAGCCCCTGCGCCACTCGGTAGAGCTGGAAGACGGCAGAGTGCTCCTTGATGAACCCTTTTACCTGCGTGGCCATCCCCGCAGTCTGCATGTCGTCGAAAAGGGTTTCGCCTTTCAGAATGAGTGCATCGTTGATCCCAATGTAAAACAGAATGTACCCGGCTTTCATTTGCGGAATTTTGGCAAACCAGGAGTCAAAGTTCTGGATGTGGCCGAATGTTGATTGTCCATCGATCCCGGCGTTCACGATTTCGACGTCGTTGCCGTCGGCGGAATAGATGCCTTCCAGTTCCGCCTGATATGTCTGGCTGTCGTCGATCCAGCGCTGGTCGGTGGTGCTCCCGCCCACCGTCAGAATATCAATCTCGGAAACCGGGCTGGAGAGACCGCGAAAACCATAGGCATCCCGTGTGTAAGTGATGGTTTCGATCCCGCCCGAGATCTGCTCGGGAAGCGGGTTTTCGCGGATAATCACCTGATCGCGGACCTGCGTGAACTGATAGAGCGCATGCTCACGCGAAAACCAAGTTCCGAAAATCAATTCAAGGATCACGAGAAGGCCCAGAAGAATGGCCAGATTTACAGCAATTACACGTGCCATTTGGGCGCAAATTTCCGGATTTTGAAAAACACTTGGCCTGTCAGATCGGCGCAACATTCCCACAACGTTGCCTTAAGGGCAAGCATAGCGAAGCACTCAGGTGATTCCGCGCCGCGAAACAGATTCACTACTCAAAAACGTTCTTGAACAAGGCTCGAAAAGAGACCGGCAAGCCGGGCTGTGCGCTCCCACTACGAAGCTCTTTCCCGTCCGGTTGGTTCATGCGATCATTTCAGCAACGGGCAACAGACTGCAAATTGGGAGCGCCACCAGACGGGAGCGATACGTGCTTGGTGTAACATTGACAATTGCGGCGATCGTTCTTGGGGTCATACTTTTTACCTGTCTGAGCTACTATGTCGCCCATGTCGTTGCCGGTCGGGACATTCCCCAGGAAACACGGGAATTGGCAGGTTCGGTCGTTTTTCGGATTTCGGCGTTGCATGGGCTGATCCTGGCCTTGATTTTTGCCCAACAGATTCAAAGCTTTCAGCAGCTGCAACGGACGACCATCGACGAAGCAACTTCGCTGGTAGACATCTATTTTGATATCGAACACCACGGGAGCGATCAGAAGGACGCGGTTCGTGCCAGCCTGCGGTCGTATTTGGATCGTGTGCTGGAGTTTGAGTGGCAGTCTCTTGCGCTGTCCGGCAGGCTCGACCCCAAGGCATGGCAGCATTGGGAAAACATCTATTTGATTACCTTGGACCTGAGCGCCACAACGCCAAGGCAAGTTTCCTTGCGAAACAGCATGCTGGATGATCTGGCGACAATTGCCGATCTGAGGGACAAGCGCGAAAGCTTCTCATTTGCCACAAACCTGTCGGCTTTCTGGTTTGCCGGGGTCTCGGGCATTGTTCTGGTCGCAATCGCCTATTTCGCCTTCACACCGACCGCCATCAACGTGGCGCTAATCACGATTTTTGGCGGCTACACCGGGATTGTCTTCTTTTTGATCGTTTCGCTGTCGAACCCGTTCGCAGAGCCCGGAGCGCTAGACCCACAGGCGCTCGAAAATCTGGCGGCCAACCAGTTTGCCATGCGGACAAAGGCCACGGATGGTGAGTGACGGGACCTGTTGCCCCGAGGTCAGATGAATTGTCGGATCTCTCCAACCCCTTGCGTTCACACCCTGCTGTGATAGCAGGTTCACGACAAAATTCAGAGGACCGTCATGGACGATCTTAAGGGAAAATACCTCGGCCAGATCGCTGAGGCTGTTGATGAAGCCGCACTGGAAGCGATCCGGGTGGCCGCAGTTGGCAAGAAGGGCGAAATTGCGCTGAAGATGCGCGAACTGGGCAAGATGAATCCGGAAGAGCGGCAGGTGGCTGGCCCGGCACTCAATGCGCTCAAGGATGAGATCAACTCGGCGCTGGCAGCCAAGAAAGCCGCCCTTGCCGATGCGGCGCTGGACGAACGGCTGCGCACCGAATGGCTCGATGTGACGCTGTCCTCACGTCCGCGCCGGCAGGGCACCATTCACCCGATCAGCCAAGCCAGCGAAGAACTAACCGCGATCTTTGCCGAATTGGGGTTTTCCGTGGCCGAAGGCCCGCGGATCGAGACCGACTGGTATAATTTCGACGCCCTGAACATCCCCGGCCACCACCCCGCGCGGGCCGAGATGGACACGTTCTATATGCACCGCGCCGAGGGCGACAATCGCCCGCCGCATGTGCTGCGCACCCATACCTCTCCGGTGCAGATCCGGTCGATGGAGAAGCAGGGCGCCCCGATCCGGGTGATCTGTCCCGGCGGTGTCTACCGCGCCGATTACGACCAGACCCACACGCCGATGTTCCACCAGGTCGAAGGGCTGGCGCTGGACAAGGACATCTCGATGGCGAACCTGAAATGGGTGCTGGAGGAGTTCTGCCGCGCCTTCTTCGAGATCGACGACGTGGAACTGCGCTTCCGCGCCTCGCATTTTCCGTTCACCGAACCCTCGGCCGAGGTCGATATCCGCTGCTCGTGGCAGGGCGGCGCGCTGAAGATCGGCGAAGGCGACGACTGGATGGAGATTTTGGGCTCCGGCATGGTCCACCCCAAGGTGATCGCCGCCGGCGGCATCGACCCCGAGGTCTATCAGGGCTTTGCCTTCGGCATCGGCATCGACCGTCTGGCGATGCTGAAATACGGCATCCCCGACCTGCGGGCCTTCTTCGATTCAGACCTGCGCTGGCTGCGCCACTACGGGTTTGCAAGCCTCGATATGCCAAACCTGCATGGCGGCCTGTCGCGGTGAGCTTTCGGTGGGAGCAATTCCATCACCACTGATTTCCGACAGGATCTGCCTGTCAAACGAGACGGAATGAGCATATGAAATTCACCCTCTCCTGGCTGAAAGACCACCTCGACACCACCGCAAGCGTGGACGAGATCGCCGAGGCTCTGACCGATCTGGGCCTTGAGGTCGAAGAGATCACCAACCCCGCCGACCGGCTCAAGGATTTCACTCTTGGGTATGTCAAACATGCCGAGAAGCACCCCGATGCCGACAAGCTGCGGGTCTGCAAGGTCGAGACCGATGAGGGCGAGATGCAGATCATCTGCGGCGCGCCCAATGCCCGCGAAGGCATCACCGTGGTCGTCTGCAAACCGGGCATGTATGTGCCAGGGCTGGATATCACCATCGGTGTCGGCAAGATCCGGGGCGTCGAAAGCTACGGCATGATGGCCTCGGAGCGCGAGCTTGAGCTTTCGGACGAGCATGACGGTATCATCGAACTGCCTACCGGCAAGGTCGGCGACCGGTTCGTCGACTGGCTGGCTGAGAACGAACCCTCCAAGGTTGATCCCGTCATCGAGATTGCGATCACTCCAAACCGCCCGGATGCCTTGGGCGTTCAGGGCATCGCACGCGATCTGGCGGCGCGCGGACTGGGAACTCTGAAGGTGCGGGATTATGCGCCTGTTCCGGGTGATTTCAAAAGCCCTATCAACGTCACGATTGCCGATGACACATTGGATGGCTGCCCGTTGTTCACTGGTCGGGTCATTCGCGGCGTCAAGAACGGCCCCAGCCCGCAATGGCTGCAGGATCAGCTGAAGGCAATCGGATTGCGCCCGATTTCGGCGCTGGTGGACATCACCAACTACATGACTTTCGATCACAATCGGCCGCTGCATGTCTTTGACGTGGACAAGGTCAAGGGCAACCTGATCGTGCATCGCGCCAAGGGCGGAGAGAAACTGATCGCGCTGGACGAAAAGGAATACTCCCTGCAGCCCGGCATGATGGTTATCTCGGACGACAACGGCCCTGAAAGCATCGCCGGAATCATGGGCGGACAGGAAACCGGCTGCACCCAGGACACGGTCGACGTATTTCTCGAGAGCGCATACTGGGATCACGTGCAGATCGCTCTGACCGGTCGCGCGCTCAAGATCAATTCGGACGCACGCTACCGGTTTGAACGCGGGGTAGACCCGGAATACACGATTGAGGGGCTGGAACACGCCACACAGATGATCCTCGATATCTGTGGCGGCGAAGCGTCCAAGGTCGTGGTTGCCGGCAAGGTGCCGGATCACTCCCGCGCCTACAAGCTGGATGCCGATCGTGTGCAGTCTCTGGTCGGGATGGAAATCCCCGAGGCCGATCAGCGCCAGACCCTGACCCGACTGGGCTTCAAGCTAGAGGGCAACATGGCGCATGTTCCCAGCTGGCGTCCCGACATCCTGGGCGAGGCGGATCTGGTCGAGGAAGTTGCGCGGATTGCGTCCCTGACCAAACTGCAGGGCAAACCCTTGCCGCGCTTGTGTGAAGGCATCCCGAAACCGGTAATGACGCCCGGCCAGCGGCGTCAGCAGATGGCGCGCCGGACCTGTGCTTCCTTGGGATACAACGAGTGCGTTTCATACACGTTCATCGATCAGGCCTCGGCGGCACTGTTTGGCGGTGGTGATGACGCAACAAAACTGGAAAACCCGATTTCTTCGGAAATGAGCCACATGCGCCCGGCTCTGCTGCCGGGGTTGTTGCAGGCGGCGGCCCGAAATCAGGCTCGCGGTTTCATGGATCTTGCGCTGTTCGAGGTCGGGCCGGCCTTTCACGGCGGCGAGCCGGGTGAACAGCACACGTTGATTTCCGGACTTCTGGTTGGCCGAACCGGCCCAAAGGATGTTCAGGGCGCTTCCCGCCCAGTTGATGTTTTTGACGTCAAGGCCGATGTCGAGGCGGTTCTGGCTTCTATCGGTGCGCCGTCCAAGGTGCAGATCCTGCGGGGCGCGCAAAGCTGGTGGCATCCGGGACGGCATGGCAAGATTTGCCTTGGCCCAAAGAAAGTTCTGGGTGTTTTCGGCGAACTCCACCCCCGTGTCCTGCAGGCAATGGACGTCAAAGGACCGGCCATGGCCTTTACCATCTGGCCGGAAGAAGTGCCGATGCCGCGTAAATCCGGCGCATCGCGCCCGGCCTTGGAACTGCGTGACCTTCAGGCGGTCGAGCGTGACTTCGCCTTTGTGGTGGACGTCGATGTCGAGGCGCTAACGCTGGTCAATGCCGCGGCCGGTGCCGACAAGGCTCTGATCGAAGAGGTCCGGGTGTTCGACGAGTTTATCGGCGGGTCTGTTGGCGAAGGTAAGAAATCCCTCGCGATCACTGTGCGTCTTCAGCCGGTGGAAAAGAATCTGAAGGACAAGGATATCGAAGCTGTCGCAGCGAAGATTGTCGAAAAGGTTTCGAAGGCGACGGGCGGCGTGCTGCGCGGCTGAAACCGCTCTTACCCAGAAAATCTGAAACCCCGGTCTGGTGCCGGGGTTTCGTCATTTATGGGCCGGGCTATGGCGGCAGGCTGGCCAAGCTGGCATAGTTGGCTTGTGCTGACAGGAGGGCCGGCATGTTCGAAGATCGGGAACAGGCGGCAATTCGCCTTGCCGACGCGGTCGCTGAACAGACCCCGAAAAATCCGCTGGTGCTGGCTCTGCCGCGCGGTGGTGTCCCACTTGCGGTCAAGGTCTCAGAGAGGCTGGGGGCGCCACTAGATCTGCTTTTGGTGCGCAAGATTGGTATGCCGGGCAACCCGGAATATGCAGCCGGTGCCGTAGTGGGCGGCACTGAGCCGATCACGCTTTTCAACGATCGGAGCCTTGCGTCGCAAGGCCTGTCGCCTGCTGATTTCAAGGGGCAAGTCACAAAACTCCTTTCAGAAATCGAAAGACGGCGGGATGTCTACCTGAAAGGAAGGCAGAAGCAACCGGTGGCAGGTCGGACGGCAATCCTTGTCGATGACGGGATCGCCACAGGGGCCACGGTTCGGGTTGCTGTGAAGGCTCTGCGTCAGCAAGGCCCTAGCGCGATCTGGGTTGCCGTGCCCGTAGCTCCGAAAGACGCCAGAGAGATTCTGGAAACTGAGGCGGACCGCGTCATCTGTCTCGAAACACCGACCCCGTTTATCGCCGTCGGGGTACATTACAGGCAGTTCGGACAGGTATCCGATGAAGAAGTCGTTCGTTTGCTTTCCCCGGAGTAACACTGTAGGAGAGCGCGGCGCGGCGGCCGGTCTTCGGGCGATGGCATGCCCGAAGAAATCACAAAATGTTAGGAGTGGCCCATGCCCCTGAACGTCTATCTTTCTGGCGAAATTCACACCGACTGGCGCGAGCAGATCATCGAAGGCGCTGCCGATCTGGCCGTAGAATTCAACAGCCCCGTAACCGATCACGATGCCTCGGACGATTGTGGTGTCGCCATCCTTGGCGAGGAACCGAACAAATATTGGCATGACCACAAGGGCGCCATGGTCAACGCGATCCGGACCCGCAAGGGGATTGCCGATGCGGACGTCGTCGTGGTGCGCTTTGGCGAGAAATACAAACAGTGGAACGCCGCGTTCGATGCTGGCTATGCCTCAGCACTGGGCAAGTCGATCATCGTTCTGAATCCGCCCGAGCATCAGCACCCGCTCAAGGAAGTTCACGCCGCCGCGTTGGCTGTTGCCGAGCAACCTGCGCAGGTCGTTGAAATCCTACGCTACGTGCTGACGGGGAAAATTCCCGGCTAAAGCAACTGGACCGGCCCGCCATTTTTCGTTTCTGTAGCTGCATGATGGCGGGATTTCCCACGCCACAGCAGGGAGATTGAAATGGAAGAGGTAATAGGCGGGCCGTTTTCCGCTGTGTTGATGAATGCTGGCAAGGCGTTGCTGGTCCTTATTGTGGGCTGGATCCTTGCCGGTCGATTGGGCGCAATTGTTCGCAAGAGGGTCAACTCGAATGAGCATATTGACCCAACGCTGGGCAACTTCTTTGCCAGCCTTGTGAAATGGGCGGTTCTGGCCATCGTTCTGGTGGCTGTTCTCGGAATTTTCGGAATTCAGGCCACCAGTATCGTTGCCATTCTGGGCGCGGCCTCTCTTGCGATCGGGCTTGCCTTGCAGGGCACGCTCAGCGATCTGGCCGCCGGTGTCATGCTGGTTGTGTTTCGGCCTTACAAGCTGGGCCAGTTTGTCGACATTGGTGGAACGTCGGGGACGGTTAAGGATCTGAACCTGTTCACCACCGAACTGGTAACGCCCGACAATGTTCAGATCATCGTTCCCAACGGTCAGGCATGGGGGTCGATCATTACCAACTATTCCGCCCATGACACCCGCAGGGTCGATCTGGTTTTCGGTATCGACTACGACGACAGCGCCGATACGGCGATGGAGATCATTCTGGACATCGCAAAGGCTGACTCTCGTGTTCACGACGATCCAGAGCCTTGGGTGCGCGTGACCAACCTTGGTGACAGTTCGGTAGACCTGACTGCGCGACTGTGGTGCGACGCTGCAGATTACTGGGACGTGAAGTTCGAACTGACCAAGTCGATCAAAGAGGCCTTTGACGCTAAGGGTGTGTCGATCCCCTATCCACATACGGTGGAAATCAAGAAATCTGCCTGAGCGAAATTGGCGCTCGGGAAATTTTTGGGTGGCGGTCTGAAATGTCATTTTTCTGTTTGACACCGCCGCCCAGCTTGGATACTTCGCGCCGGTGAGTATGGCGTGATAGCTCAGCTGGTTAGAGCACAGCACTCATAATGCTGGGGTCGGCGGTTCAAGTCCGCCTCACGCTACCACACTCACTTTTCCCAGCCGGTATGAGCGACGACCTACAGGACCAGCCTGCGGGCTGTTTGCTGGTTGAAATTTGGGTGCATGCAGCGCGTTGGCACAAAACTGTGTGGCATCCGGCCGGGTTTTGATCTGCCAATAATGGATGCGGATAAATTAGGGGCTTCTGGAACGAAAAAGCCCCGCAACCACTGAGGCCGCGGGGCTATGGGGCGATCTGGAAGATCTGGATTACTTGATGACCAGGTTGGGTGACACGACGTCGATGCCAAGCGCTTTGCCGACCGCGAAGTAGGTCAGTTGACCGGCGTGGACGTTAAGCCCGTTCAGCAGGTGTGGATCGTCTGCACAGGCCTGTTTCCATCCCTTGTCGGCCAATGCCAGCAGGAACGGCATCGTGGCGTTTCCAAGGGCGATCGTCGAAGTCCGCGCCACGGCACCCGGCATGTTGGCAACGCAATAGTGCATGATGCCATCGACCTCATAGATAGGATCGGCATGGGTGGTGGCCTTCGAGGTTTCGAAGCAGCCGCCCTGATCGATCGCCACATCTACGAGCACCGCACCGGGTTTCATGCCGGCAAAATGATCGCGACGGACCAGTTTCGGGGCCTCCGCTCCGGGGATCAGAACCGCACCGATGATCATGTCGGCTGCGCTCAGGTGCTCTTCGAGCAGGCCTGCCGAGGAATAGCCGGTGCGGAACTGGTTGCCATAGACGTCGTCGAGATATCGCAAACGGGGGAGCGAGCGGTCAAGAACGGTGACTTCGGCGCCCATACCGGCTGCAATCTTGGCTGCGTGCGTACCCACGACACCACCGCCGATCACGACGACACGAGCAGGACCGACACCGGGCACACCGCCCATCAGAACCCCACGTCCGCCATTGGCCTTCTGCAGGGTCCAGGCACCGACCTGCGGGGCCAGTCGGCCAGCAACTTCGGACATCGGCGCCAACAGCGGCAGCCCGCCGCGATCGTCGGTCACGGTTTCATATGCAATGGCGGTGCAGCCGCTTTCCAGCAGGTCTTTGGTCTGCTCAGGATCCGGGGCAAGGTGCAGATAGGTAAACAGCAACTGGCCTTCGCGAAGCATCTTGCGTTCGACGGCTTGCGGTTCCTTCACCTTCACGATCATGTCGGCTGTGGCAAATACCTCCTCAGCGGTATCGAGAATCTTGGCGCCAGCGGCGATGTAGTCGGCGTCCTCGAAACCCGATCCATGGCCGGCGTTGGTTTCGATCACGACCTCGTGGCCATGCGCAACAGCTTCCTGCGCGGCGTTCGGAGTCATGCCGACCCGGAATTCCTGTGGCTTGATCTCTTTTGGGCACCCGATTTTCATTTTGAATCCTCCTGTTCGCAAGTTGCCGCAATTTTAGGCGCCCTTGACCGCAATGTTTTTGAAACTTCCCCCTGCAAATGGGCATCTGGTTCGGATATTCTCTTACCATCTTGCGAATTTTGTGAAGGATCTTGCAGAAATGGGGCTTGATGCGACGGATCGACGGATTCTGGATGTGCTGCAAAGATCGGGGCGGATTTCGAATGCGGACCTCTCCGAACGGATAAACCTGTCGGCGTCGGCCTGCCATCGACGGGTGCAGCGACTGGAGGCAGACGGGTACATCCGAAATTACGTTGCTTTATTGGATGCGCGTAAAATGGGTGTACCATCCACTGTCTTTGTAGAAATCACCCTGCAGGGTCAGGCGGATGAATTGCTGGATGCGTTCGAAAAGGCGGTCGCTCGGATCCCGGATGTTCTGGAATGTCACCTCATGGCAGGAACGGCGGATTACATTCTGAAGGTGGTCGCAGAGGACACCGAAGATTTCGCCCGTATTCACCGGCAGTATCTGGCGCGTTTGCCCGGGGTGGCGCAGATGCAGAGCTCATTCGCGCTGCGAACCGTGTTCAAGACAACGGCACTGCCGGTCTGATGTCGCAGTTGATCCACTTAATGCCCCGAACTATCTCGTTGGTAAGGACAAGCACGCGGCCGCAGTCAAAGGTCGGCCTTCCTGATATGGATCGGATTCCGGGCTGATCTGTTTGTTGGCAGGGGATCGAATGGAATTTGGTTTCCGCATGTTGCGACAAGTCGGCTCATGCGATCGTCTGGAGCCGGGCCGTACACCTGTTTTAAGGTGGTAGGGGGTCACACGCGGAAGAATTGATTGGGTTAGCGTCGAAAGGCGCGAGAGAAGCACTTCGAAAGGAACAGAGATTGGTTAACGAGTCGGAATCACAACGCAAAGACTGGCTGGAAGCCGAGCTCGAAGACTCTCTCGATGAGGATTTCGAAATCGAGTTCAGCGAGCCAATGCTGTCGATGGAGATCCGCAAGATCTATCGAGGCCAGCATCCTGACATGCTCGACCGCAAGGTCTATTTCCGCAACTTGCTGCGGTTGCAGGCCGAACTCATCAAATTGCAGGACTGGGTGCAGCACACCAATTCCAAAGTTCTGATCATCATGGAGGGGCGGGATTCAGCCGGGAAGGGCGGTGTGATCAAGCGGATTACCCAGCGTCTAAACCCGCGCGTGGCCCGCGTTGTTGCTTTGCCGGCCCCCAGCCGTCGTGAACAAAGCCAATGGTATTTTCAGCGTTACGTGCCGCATCTGCCGTCGGGTGGTGAAATCGTTCTGTTCGACAGATCATGGTATAATCGCGCGGGGGTCGAGCGAGTGATGGGGTTCGCCACCGAAGATCAGGTGGAGCAGTTTTTTCAGGACGTTCCGGAATTTGAACGGATGCTGGTTCGCTCGGGCATCATCGTTTTGAAATACTGGTTTTCAATCACTGACGAAGAACAGCAACTGCGCTTTCTCATGCGGATCCATGATCCGATGAAGCAATGGAAGCTGTCCCCGATGGATCTGGAGTCGCGTATTCGCTGGGAGCAATACACCAAGTCAAAGGAAGAGATGTTCGCCCGCACCAACATTCCGGAGGCACCGTGGTATATCGTCGAAGGCAATGACAAGAAACGCGAACGGTTGAACTGCATCGAACATCTTCTGTCGCAGATCCCGTATGAGGATGTACCCAGCGACAAGGTTTCCTTGCCGGAACGGCATTACAATCCTGATTACGAACGGCAGGTTCTTCCAGACGAGCTATACGTCCCGAAAATCTACTGAGACAAAAGCGCTGCGGGGGGAGAATTCAGGCCAATGCCAGGTAGAGCAACGCGTTAGCCCCGCCGCGCTTTTCTTTTTTGCCCCTGAAAAACGACAAACCCCCGGGCGATGCCACGGGGGTCGTCAACTTTAGCGTCAGAACCAGCTGTGCTGATTGCGGCGAGGAGATCTTAGAGAAGACCTTCGCGCTGTGCTTTCTTACGTGCCAGTTTACGGGCACGGCGGATCGCTTCAGCTTTCTCGCGCGCTTTTTTCTCGGACGGCTTCTCGAAATGTTGCTTGAGCTTCATTTCACGGAACACGCCTTCGCGCTGCAGCTTTTTCTTCAGGGCACGGAGCGCCTGATCGACATTGTTGTCGCGAACACTAACCTGCATGTGGTTGTCACCACCTTTCTAGAGTAAGAGTTGCAAGGAAATTGCAGGAGTTGGCCGTATAGCAAAGCAGGACTAACTTGTCCAGCACGCGCTTTTCGGATCGGAGAGACATCATGACCACTGCTTATGAGACCGCAAGAGACACCCTTTTGAATGCTGCACTGCTCCATGTTCCCTTTGATGGCTGGTCGGAAAGCACGTTCCAGGCTGCCATCAATGATTCGGAGATGGACATTGGGTTTGCCCAGGCGGTTTGCCCCCGCGGAGCACTTGATCTGGCTCTGGCGTATCATGCGCGCGGCGACGCAGCCATGGTGAACCGCTTGCGCTCAGAAGATCTCGGGGCGCTGAAGTTCCGCGAAAAGATTGCAGCTGCCGTGCGGTTCCGCCTCGAGGCTGTGGATGACAAAGAGGCAGTGCGCAGAGGCGCAACGCTGTTTTCGTTGCCACAGAACGCGCCCGACGGGGCAAAGGCAATCTGGAACACCTGCGATTTGATCTGGACCGAGCTCGGTGACGGATCGGATGATCTGAATTGGTACACGAAGCGGGCGACCCTGTCGGGGGTCTACTCGGCAACGGTTCTCTACTGGCTGGGTGACGACAGCCCCGATCATCAGGCCACATGGGAGTTCCTTGACCGGCGGATCGAAAACGTGATGCAGATCGAGAAGCTCAAAGCGGATATCCGCAAAAATCCCGTGCTCAAACCGTTCATGGCGGGGCCTCAGTGGTTGGCCAGTCAGATCAAGGCTCCGGCAAAACTGGACAAGCTGGACCTGCCCGGGACGCTGACCCCCCGGCGGTAACGACATTTCAGGATAAATGCCCGGTTTGCAGCGCCTTGTCCGGATGCTAGGCAGGCAGAAAATGAAAGAGGATGCCCGATGACCGAGATGATGCGCGCCGTTGAGATCTGCGAACCCGGCGGGCCGGACGTACTGAAGCTGACCGATCGTCCGGTACCTCAAGCGGGACATGGTCAGGTGGTTCTGAAAGTGGCCTATGCCGGCGTGAACCGACCAGATGCCCTCCAGCGGGCAGGCGCGTATGACCCCCCGCCCGGTGCCAGCGACCTGCCTGGGCTGGAAGCATCCGGCGAAGTTGTCTCTGTCGGCCCCGGAGTCGAAGGCATTTCGGAGGGGGACAAGGTCTGCGCCTTGCTGCCCGGCGGCGGATATGCTGAATATGTGGCGACGCCCGCAGCCCATTGCCTGCCGGTGCCTGCCGGTATGGGCATGAAAGAGGCCGCCTGCCTGCCCGAAACCTTCTTTACGGTCTGGTCCAACGTGTTCAACCGGGGCGGGCTGAAGGCCGGTGAACGCTTCCTTGTTCACGGGGGATCAAGCGGTATCGGGACGACCGCCGTCCAACTGGCCAGTGCATTCGGTGCCCGTGTCTTTGTCACCGCCGGATCGGAAGAAAAGTGCCAGGCATGTCTCGATCTTGGTGCAGAACGGGCAATCAACTATCGAGAAGAAGATTTCGTTTCGGTGATGCGCGGAGAAGGCGGAGCTGATCTGATCCTCGATATGGTAGGTGGTGACTATATCCCTCGCAATGTCAAAGCACTGGCCGAAGATGGCCGGCTGGTTCAGATTGCGTTTCTTCAAGGGCCGGTAGAGAAACTGAATTTCGCACTGGTGATGGTCAAGCGCCTGACAATAACGGGCAGCACCCTTCGTCCGCAAAGCGATCTGGCCAAGGCTCGAATCGCACAGGACCTACACGAGGCCGTCTGGCCCCTACTCGAAGCGGGAAAGGTAGCGCCGGTCATGGACAGCGAGTTTGATTTGTCCGAAGCCGCAGCGGCGCATGCGCGCATGGAAAGCTCTGGGCATATTGGCAAGATTGTCCTGAAGGTTTCAGGCTGATCTGGCCAATTTCAATTTTGTGATCTTTTGCCCGGGCCGCGGAACAGGTCGGCTCGGGACCGTTGGTCCGAGCCCTTCGGGTACTCGGTCGTCAGGCGACGGCCCGGCGATACAGATGCCATGTCGCATGGCCAAGGATCGGGACGACGATGATCAGGCCAAGCAGCATCGGCAATGCGCCCAGAACCAACACCCCGGCCACGATGCATCCCCAACTCAGGATGACGACCGGGTTGCGTCGCAGGACGCGCACCGATGTCACGACGGCGACAGGAACACCCACCGACTTGTCGAGCAACAGTGGGAACGACACCACACTGATGGCCAGTGCCACCACCGCAAACAGCGCCCCGATCACAAGGCCAGTGACGATCATCGACCAGCCTGACGAGGTGGTGAAGATGTCTTGCATAAAGGCCCCGGCCGAGGCGGGCGGTTCCGGCCCCAGGGTCTGGGCGTAAATGGCCTGTGCACACATCATCCAAGTCACGAACAGTCCCGTCAGATACAAGCCGAGGATCAGAATTGCACCGCTGGATGGTGAGCGAAACACTCCGAATGCGTCGATCCAGTGCACTTCCTTTCCCTGTTCCCGACGCCGGCTCATCTCGTAAAGTCCGACCGCTGCAACCGGGCCGAGGATCGCGAAACCGGCGACCAGAGGGGCGAGCAGCGGCAGCAGTTCCATCTGCAATCCGAGCCCCATGAGAACCAGACCGGCGATTGGGTAAACCACAGCGATAAAGATCACATCGGCCCGGCACGCCTTGAAGTCCTCGTAACCGGCAAACAACGCGGCCCGGACGTCACCAAAGTTGAGATCAAGCACCATGGGTGGCGAAGCCTCTGCGGTCCCGCCAAGTTGCGACACCGAATCCGACAGATGCTCCGAGGCATCTCCGACCCTTCCGGCTGTCCAGCTTAATGGATTTCCAATTGTTTTTGCCATAACCGTATCCTTTCCTGGGGAGTTTCCCCGCGGAAAAGGCCCGGCAATCAGGACGCGACCGGGCGGGCCGATCCGCGTTCCCCACTTCAGTTTACCACAGAATTTTCGGAGTTCCGGTCACAGTGTCGGGATCTGGGCATCCTGAGTCGCAGATGCACGGCATATTGGCAGCGGAAATTCTGGGAATCCTCACCTTTCCGGTGCCATGGCGGTAACTGGGGGTTGGTCTTGGCTGCAATTCCGCTAGACATGTCAAGCGTCAACCATTTGTCCAAGGAGACACCATGTTCCGCACCCCGCTCCGCGCCATCGCTCTTGCTTTTGGCCTCGCCGCGCCATCGCTGGTTTCAGCGCAGGAATTGATCGACAAGGGTTTCGTGCATGGCTGGAACCTCATGGTCGATCCCGCCATGGGAAATGGTTGCCTGATCCAAACGGTTTACGAGGATCTCTCCGTTGTTCGGCTCGGTTATGACGCCAACAGCGATCGCGGTTACTTTGTCGTGTTCAACAAGGCTTGGGGTGATATCAAGACCGGCGAACAATACAACATCACCTTTGATCTTGATGGAGAGGGTTTCAACGGGGTCGCTACAGGTGTTCGTCTGAAGAACGTCCCCGGCGCGATCGTGGCGTTTGATGACCGCAACTTCGTGCATGCCATCGCAAGCCGCAAGGTGATGACGGTCTACGGCCAGACCGGTGAGCAGGTTATGGCGATCGATCTGAAAGGCACGGCAAAGGCGCTGGAATACGCCCGCGAGTGTCAGAAACAACAGGGTTAACGCTTAGCGGACCGGGGGAAACAGCGCGTCCTTCAACGTGCAATCTCGGATCACGTCCCGACCGCAAGGCACCGGCTCCAGACCGCGGGAAAGGCAGATCCGAACCTCCTGAATGCGCCCTTGGGTGCAGGTCACCGTCAACATGTCTGCATCTAGGTCTGGGTTGGCCTTGAGAAATGCCTCTTCCACGATCTTGGCGGGCAGGGCCACTTGCCGGTCCAGCTTGCGAAAGACCGGCGGGCGGACGACCTTTCCGTAGGCGTGCCGGGACAGGGTGTAGTAGTCGGCAGCACTTAGTCCGGAACAGGTGCCGTGTTTCTTCCACTGATGCCACGCCAGCCCGGCGCTGCCCTGAATGTCGGCCATTTCGCGGGTCATTCGGCGGGTAGGCGGTGGTTCGGGCGTGCGGCAGAAAGCGGGCCAGCCCTGGTGAAACTGCGGCCACAAACCGTGCAGTATCCAGCCATGGTCATGGCGGTCATCGCATTGATCGGATTTTTGTGCGTCTCCGGTCAGCTCGCACCAGCTGGGGGACCAGCTGAGGGCCAGTACGTAGTAGTCGAATTCCCCAGCCTTTTTGCCATCGGCAAAAACCGGCAGGGCAGAAAACATCCAAATCAAGAGCCAGCGCATTCGCCTCTTTCCTTATTCGCTGGCGATGACTATATACGGGCCAAGTTCCCCGACAACGGAAACCCGCCCTGTGTATCAGGGCCGCCGATTCCAGGCGACGGGACAAATGTATTCGAAGGAGATACGCACATGGCAAAACCATTGATGGCCAAGGCTACCGCCGTGTGGCTGGTGGACAACACCACGATCAGCTTCAAGCAGATTGCAGATTTCGTGGGCATGCACGAACTGGAAATTCAGGGCATCGCCGATGGCGAAGTTGCGGTCGGCGTAAAAGGGTTTGACCCAATCGCCAACAACCAGCTGACGCAGGAGGAAATCGATTCCGCTCAGTCGAATCCGCTGCACAAGCTGAAGCTGAAATTCAATCCGGCTGCCACAGGTGAAGAAAAACGGCGCGGTCCGCGCTATACGCCATTGTCAAAACGGCAGGACCGTCCGAACTCGATCCTGTGGTTGGTCAAGTTCCATCCCGAACTGAGTGACGGCCAGATCGCCAAACTGGTGGGCACCACCAAGCCGACGATCCAGTCGATTCGCGAGCGCACCCATTGGAATATCTCCAACATGCAACCGATTGATCCAGTGGCTCTGGGGCTGTGCAAACAGTCCGAGTTGGACGCGGTTGTTCAGAAAGCCGCTGCCAAGAAGGCCGCCGAGGGTGGCGTTATGAGCGATGATGAGCGCCGCAAACTGGTGTCGACGGAACAGTCGCTTGAAATGGATGCTGAACCCAAGATTCCGACTGCCATCGAAGGCCTGGAAACCTTCTCGCTGCGCGATGATGCAGAAGAGAAGGAGAAAGAAGAGGAGGTCGTTGATGCCGACAGCTTCTTCAACCTGCCTAAGGGTGACGATTCAGAAGAAGACGAAAGCGACGACCCGCGTTTCTGAGTTTCTGAAACCGCAAAGGACAAAAGCCCTCGCGCTACAAGGCCGGGGGTTTTTTCATTTCAGGTCTGTGAGGCGTTTGAAAGCGTCCCAAGTCGCCCTGAAACTGGCATGGGATCTCAGATTTCCTTACGGGCGCTGAGGGCCGCACTGATGGTGCCGTCATCGAGGTAATCCAGCTCACCTCCGATCGGAACACCCTGCGCCAGTGACGTCAGGCGAACCTGACCCTCGAGCTGATCTGCGATGTAGTGGGCTGTTGTCTGGCCATCGACGGTGGCATTCAAGGCGAGAATTACCTCGGATATTCCTTCGGTCGTGACCCTGTCAATCAGCCTGGGAATGCGCAGTTCTTCCGGCCCAACGGCATCTAATGCCGACAATGTGCCGCCGAGTACGTGATAACGGCCCTTGAACACCCCGGCGCGTTCCATCGCCCAAAGATCGGCAACGTCTTCGACGATGCAGAGCTCGCCCGTCGCGCGGGCTTCGGACTGGCAGATGCCGCAGATTTCTGACGTTCCGACATTGCCACAGTTCAGACATTCACGCGCGGTCTCGGCAACCTGTTGCATCGCATCGGCCAATGGGGTGAGTAGAAGTGCCCGCTTTCGGATCAGATGCAAGACCGCCCTCCTGGCCGAACGCGGCCCCAGTCCGGGCAGCTTAGCCATAAGCTCGATCAGATTGTCGATGTCGCGGGTAGAGCTATCGGTCATTTTGCACAGCGCGTCCGGTCATGTCTGGTCGCGCCATTAGGGCGGTGCAGGCAGGGAAAAGCAAGCGCCACCCGGCATTTGATCGGGTTGTGTTTTCTCTGGGTGTCGCAGGCCACACCCATACGTGCGGCCTGTCGGTGGGCCCGGATCAGAAGGGCAGCTTGATGTCTTTTGGCAGACCCATGCTTTCCGTCAGCTTGGCCATCTCGTCCTGCGTGCGCTGGGCGGCCTTGGCCTGTGCGTCCTTGACCGCGGCAAGGATCAGGTCTTCGACAACTTCCTTGTCGTCGCCGTTGAAGATCGACGGGTCGATATCCAGCCCCTTGAGCTCGCCCTTGGCGGTGGCCGTGGCCTTGACCAGGCCTGCGCCGGCTTCGCCGGTCACGAGCATTTCGTTCATTTCGTCCTGCAGCTGAGCCATCTTGGTCTGCAGTTCCTGGGCGGATTTCATCATCTTGGCCATATCGCCAAGACCGCCGAGTCCTTTGAGCATGAGGTGTCTCCTGAATTGCGGTTTGCGTCTAGATACGGGTGCGAAGGTGTTAGCACAAGGGGTGGCACCGGTTTCCGATATCGCATCCAGCGCAGGCCGAAGTGGCCGCATCTGTCGCTATGTTACTCTGCAGGCCGACAGGCCAAAGAACCGTCACGGGTGCGCCGGGTTGTAAAAGTCTTCAGTCTTCCTCGAACGGATCCCACTCGTCTTCGACCTCGGGCAAAGCTTCGGTCTGGACCTGGGCTTCCAGCTCTTGTGGGGTCTGGATGCGCGCAATCCGGGCCTTTGGAAACTGCGTCAGAACCGCTTGGACAAGGGGATGCGCCTCTGCTTCCTGTCGTAATGCATTGTCGGCGGCGTCACGCAGTTCGGAGATGGTGTCGGCCCCGCCATCAGAGGAGACAATCACCGCCCACCGGTTTCCGGTCCAGCTTTGCAGCCTTGCACCCAGACGCTGCGCCAGATCTGTCGGAGCCTGCTCCGAAGGCGTGAATTCAATCCGCCCCGGTTGATAGGAAACCAGCCTCACGCCCGTTTCGACTTCGACCAGCAGTTTCACGTCACGTTTGTTGCGGATTAGTTCGACCACATGTTCAAAGCTGGGAAATCGCGCCAAAGCAGCCTCAACGTCCTGTGCCAGGGCCATCACCGGGCCTCCGGACGGAGCCGGGCCGCCGGATGAAACGGGCTGAGTCTGTACCGGTGTGGCAACACCGCCGGAATGCAGAGCGCCACCGCCACCAGAACCCGGCCCCGGTGGCAGTGGTGGCGGTGCATCCTGCAAGCGCCGGACCAGTTCCTCGGGCGAGGGCAGGTCCGCAACATGGGTCAGGCGAATGACTGCCATCTCGGCCGCCATCATAGTGTTCGGGGCCGAGGACACCTCGTCCAGCGCCTTTAGTAGCATCTGCCACATCCGGGTCAGCACGCGCATTGGCAAGGCATTGGCCATCTGCGAGCCCCGTGCCCGTTCATCCGGAGACACGGTCGGATCTTCGGCCGCGTCGGGTGTGATTTTCACCACGCTGATCCAATGGGTGATCTCGGCCAGATCGCGCAGAACGGCAAGCGGGTCTGCGCCTTCGGCGTATTGAGCGCCCAGCTCGGTCAGGGCTCCGGCCGCGTCTCCCCGAAGAATCATATCCATCAGATCAAGCACCCGCCCGCGATCGGCCAGCCCCAGCATTGCCCGGACCTGATCCGCTGTCGTTTCACCCGCACCGTGGCTGATCGCCTGATCCAGCAGCGAAGTTGCATCCCGGGCCGAGCCTTCGGCCGCGCGGGTGATCAGGGCCAGCGCGTCACCGGCGATCCGGGCGCCTTCGGCATCCGCAATCTTTTCGAGCATGCCAATCATGTCTTCAGGCTCGATCCGTCGCAGATCAAAGCGCTGGCAGCGCGACAGAACGGTAACCGGAACCTTGCGGATTTCAGTGGTCGCAAAGATGAATTTCACATGCTCGGGGGGTTCTTCCAGCGTCTTCAGAAGCGCGTTGAACGCGCTTGTGGACAGCATGTGAACCTCGTCGATGATGTAAATCTTGTATCGGGCCGAGGCGGCCCGATAGCGGACCGAATCGATGATCTCACGGATGTCGTTCACACCTGTCCGGCTGGCGGCATCCATCTCCATCACGTCAACATGGCGGCCTTCCATGATCGCCACGCAATGTTCACATTGCCCGCAAGGCTCTGTCGTCGGCCCTCCTTCGCCATCTGGGCCGATGCAGTTCATCCCCTTGGCGATTATCCGGGCGGTGGTGGTTTTTCCGGTGCCGCGAATACCGGTCATTATGAAGGCCTGGGCTATTCTGTCGGCTTCGAAGGCGTTCTTGAGGGTGCGGACCATGGCGTCCTGCCCCACGAGATCGGCAAAGGTTTCCGGTCGATACTTTCGGGCCAGAACCTGATATGGGGCGGGGCTGCTTTCGGTCATTTATGCTCTGTCGGATTCGTTGTCGATGGCAGGGTAGAGCGGCTGACCCCCGGCGTCCACCGCGGTCCCGACGAAAACCCTGTTGGGGAACCGGGATCGGTCGCGCATAGTCGGGCTGGCGAACATAATCGGCGAGGAGGGCAATGACCAAGTTCAAGATCTTTGAGCTACCTGTGGGTGGCGGAACGCTTGCCTTCTCCGCAATGCCCGGCAGTTCGGGCGACTACGCAGCGGACCTGCAAAAAATCCTGAAATGGCGACCTGCGCTGGTGATCTCGATGACCACCGAGACAGAGAACACCAATGCCGGGATCGGCCAGATTGCCAGAGATTTGAAAGACTGCATGTGGGTGAACTTTCCGGTTCCGGATTACGGGATCCCGATCGGGGCAGCGGACAGAGAGTGGTGCGGCCTCGGCGAGTCTGCCCGACGTCATTTGCATCAGGGTGCGCGCGTTCTGGTGCATTGCAAGGGTGGGTGCGGGCGATCCGGAATGATCGTTTTGCGACTAATGATCGAAAGTGGCGAAGCGCTCGGTCCGGCCTTGTCCCGTTTGCGCGTGATACGCCCATGTGCGGTCGAGACAGAGGCGCAGTTGACCTGGGCGGGACAGGGGCGTTTGCGGGGTGGGCTCGCCTAAGCCCAAACGTAATTGGCCTGTCGATGATGCAGGGTTTGTGGCGCAGGGCCTGCGGAAAAGACACGGTACGTGTGTGGGAGAAGGTGAGAGGCTGGACAACGACCCAAGCGGGGCTCGTTACGGCTGCTTCCTTCCGGACCTGACCGGGTTGGCGAGGCGCTCGCCCGCGCCAACCTCTCAAGGCACGATATAGGGCGACTCAGCTGGATTCGCAAGCCGCACGCAGGGGTCATTCCGGCAAAAGGCTCAGAGCGGGATGGCCAGCATCAGAAACCCGTTTTCGGTAAGTCCGAGGTCGGTTGCTCCGCGGGCCATCAACTCACGAACGTGCCGACGAGCCTCTGGTCCAGTCTGTGCCGTCACGTCCGTACCGGGCATGCGCGTGAACCGCCATGGGGCTGGCTGGTCCGCGATGGGGTCGTGGGGCAGCTGACCGGCCAGGTATTGGCACAGGATATCCCTGATCCGTGCCGAAGGAAGATCGATACACCGAGCATCATCCAACGCCAGAAAATTCCCGCCTCCATTTGTCCGGTAGTTGTTGGTGGTCACTATCAGCACTTCATCATCGGCGAGCGGTGCGCCGTTCAGGCACAAATTGCGAATCCGCTTTGTGTTCGTGGTTTTGCGGCGCCCATCACAATCGAAGGTGGCCGGTCTGCTCAGGTCGATCTCGTAGGTCAAGCCGTGCAGGACATCAAAGTTGTGACCGGGAAAGTCCGTGTTTTTCAGGGGTGTTCGGTGGCTGCCTTTGGCGACCTGCCGAAACTGTGCGGCGGACATTTCCAGCCAATCCCGGATTTTTGCTCCCGTTAGCACGACTGCCCGCAGCTCGTTCGGAAAGACATAGAGGTCGGCCACTTGGCGCAGGTTGACCTGACCGGAAGGAATGTCCGTGTAATGATGCGGGCCCGCGCGTCCACCGAACTTACCGGGCGAAACCGCCGAAACAATCGGCATCGCCTTCAGAGCGGGATCGGTCAGGTTGGCACGAACAGCCGCCGCTTGGGCAGCGGCCACCAACGCCAGCGAGCGATCCGGGGCAAAAAACGAGAAATAGCTGTGCAGGGGCATACTGGTTTCGCCGACCGGCGTTTGCAATTGCCGCACAGTTTCCTGATGGGACCCCGAAATCAGTTGGCGAAGGTCTTCGGCAATTTCAGTGAGTGGCTCGGATTTCCCCCGAACGCAGCGCCGCGCTATGGCCTTTAGGTAAGACGTGCTTTCGGCCACCTGCCATCCGGCTTCCGAGCACCAGAGCAGTTTCAGGTCGATCACCGCCAGATGGGATCCGGCAGTTCCTGGCATTGCCACCGGTATGCCATTGATCCTGCCGGAGCTTTCCAATCCTTTCTGATCAGGATCTGGAAAGATCTGGTGCGTGTGCCCGGCGATGATCGCGTCGATACCATCCAAATGGCAGAGCGGATACAAAGCATTCTCCTGTCCGGGGACATGTTTGCGCGCTCCGAACCCAGTATGCGCCAGCAGAACGACCACATCGCAGCCCCGGGCCTTCAGTTTTTCTACCTGACTTCGGGCGCAATCAACGATGTCCAACGCATCGACACACCCACTCAGGACATGCGCCTCCCACTTGGTTGTTTGCGGAGGGAGGAGCGAGAACATTCCGATCCGGAGATTCCGTGTGCTGCCATCCGTGCAGATCACATCCCGGTCCAGAACCAGATGAGGTGCGACATCGGGGCCTTTGCCGTGGAAGTCGAGATTCGAACACAGAACCGGGCAAGGCGACTGCGAAAGAACCCTTTCAAGTTCCGGCAGGCCAATGTCAAAATCATGGTTGCCAAGTCCGATCGCATCATAGCCAAGTGCCGCAAAACACGCCATGGCGGGGTGATTGACGCTGGTTTCTGTGGCTGCGAAATCCCCCAGTGGCGTCCCCTGAAGGCAGTCGCCGTTGTCGATCAGCAGAACACTGCAATCCTGACTTTCGGCTTCTGCGCGGGCCGTACGAATGAGTTGCCCCGTGCGCACCAGCCCCACACCCGCATCCTCCAGCCCGGAGTAATAGTCGTAACTCTCCAGATGCATGTGCAGATCCGATGTGCCCAGAATGCGCAATGCGGCGCTGGGGGGCGTTGTTTCGCTTCGGCTCATGCTTCAGATGGGGCCGGGGTTGCGGAAGTCATGTCTTGCCTTGTTTTTCTTGCCGGTCTGCCGTGCCGGAACTGCGATTGAAAGCACGTCCCGCCGGGAAAGAACAGGGGCGTGCGTCCGATCGGTCCCGACAAGGGCAGGTTTTCTTTTGCCTGCCCAATCTGACAAGATTTCGGCTCAACGGCGTTGCGCTGCGGGCGGGTCCGTGGCAGCGGTAGGGCAAGTTGCAGGAAAACGAGCGGGAGAGCAGGAATGAAACGGGCCGAACAGGTTACATTCGGGGGGGCAGGTCTTGATCGTGCGGCTCAGATTAGAGGCGACGCGGGGGCATTGTCGGCAACCCTTTCCGATCCCAGGGCAAGGGCGACGCCGATCTGGCGAGGCAAGATCCTGCTACAGGGCGAGAGGCTGGAAAATCTCGTGAATCTTCCGGTCACGCACCCCGTTTTTGAGGAGGCGGACGAGGCGCCCATCCTGTTGGGGCGCGAACGGGACGGCACCCCGCAGTTCGCGTTCGATATTTCAGGTTGGACTGCCGAGGGTCAGGATCTTTCCAGCCTTGGGCATTTCGTCGACCGTTCCGAACAACAGCATCCGGCCCTTGAAACCGGGCAGGTGTTTGGCGAATTGCGGCGGGTCATGAGCCGACTGACACCAAGAGACGCCGAACTTGCCGCGACAGCCAAGGCAGTGACGGGCTGGCACGAAACACATGGGTTTTGTGCCCGTTGCGGCGAGAAAACCGAGATCTCTCAGGCAGGATGGCAGCGCAGTTGCCCGGCCTGCGGCGGTCAGCATTTTCCGCGAACCGATCCGGTGGTCATCATGCTCATTACCCACGGTGACGCGGTTCTACTGGGTCGTTCTCCGGGGTGGCCGGAAGGCATGTATTCGCTGCTGGCCGGTTTCGTTGAGCCTGGCGAAACACTCGAAGCCGCCGTGCGTCGCGAAGTCATGGAGGAAGTGGGTGTTCCCGTCGGACCGGTCACCTACTTATCGAGCCAGCCCTGGCCTTTCCCGTCATCGCTTATGATCGGCTGCTCCGGCGAGGCGTTGTCACGCGAGATGACAATTGATCCGAATGAGATCGAGGATGCCGTTTGGATTGACCGTTCCGAAGCGATGACCGCATTTGCGGGAGAGCATCCGGTGATGATGCCGGCTCGCAAAGGTTCGATTGCACAGTTTCTTTTGCAAAACTGGCTTGCGGATACGCTCGATTAAGACGACTATTTCGCCAAACAGAGCCGTTCAGGATAGCGCAGGCAGGTTATGCAGTTCTCCAGCAAGGAAGATATCGAAGCCCCCATTGGCTCCGTTTTTTCAGCCATTTCCGATTTCGAGACCTTTGAACGAGCTGCAATGCGGCGCGGAATCGAGGTCTCCCGGGTGGACGAACATGCCCCGGTTGCGACCGGTCTTGCTTGGCAGACTAGATTTTCCCTGCGCGGCCGTCCGCGCGATCTGCGGCTTGTTTTGACCCAACTCAGGCAGCCGGATTCGTTGGCCTTGGCCTTCGATAGCAAAGGACTGGATGGGACAGTCGAGATTGACCTGCTGGCGTTGTCGCCTCGTCGAACGCGGCTTGCACTTGCGCTGACGCTCGAACCCAAGACCCTGTCAGCGCGTCTGTTTGTTCAGTCGCTGAAACTGGCCCGCAACAATCTGACCCGCAAGTTCCGGTTGCGTCTGGCAGAGTATGCAAAAGAACTTGAGGACCGCTTGAACCGCAAGACCAAGGGTGCCTGAAACAGTCCTCAGAACCTTTCGATCGCGGCGGGATACACGCCCAGAATTTCCACATTGGTGGTAAAGTAGTTCAGTTCGTCCATCGCCAGCTTTACGTTGGGATCGTCCGGGTGCCCCTCAATATCGGCATAGAACTGGGTGGCGGTGAAGGAGCCGTCGACCATGTAGCTTTCGAGCTTGGTCATGTTCACGCCATTGGTCGCGAAACCTCCCATTGCCTTGTAGAGAGCGGCAGGAATGTTGCGCACCTGAAACACGAAAGTTGTCATCATCCCGTCCTTGCCGCGTCGTGATGTATCGGATTGGCGGGACATCAGCAGAAAGCGGGTCGTGTTGTGGGCGTGATCTTCGATATGGCGTGCGAGGATGTGCAGGCCGTTGATCTCGGCTGCCAGATCCGATGCCAGAACACCCGTGGTTCGGTCCGCCGCAGCGGCGATCTCTGCAGCAGCACCGGCACTGTCGGCCGATGCTTCTCCCCGGATGCCGTAACGTTTGAGAAAGTCCTCAGCCTGAGGAAGCAAAACGAGATGCGCCCGAACTTTTTCGATCTGTTCGATTTCGACACCCGGCAAGGCCATCAGACTGATATGCACCCGCACGAAAGCTTCGTCGACGATCCTGAGGCCGCTTTCGGGCAGCAGCCGATGTATGTCGGCGACCCGGCCATAGGTCGAGTTCTCGACAGGGAGCATGGCCATCTCGGCCTCACCGGACTGAACGGCTTCGATCGCGTCTTCGAAGGTCCGGCAGGGTAGCGGCTTCAGATCGGGACGGGCTTTGCGGCAGGCCTCGTGGCTGTAGGCACCGGGCTCTCCCTGAAAGGCAATGCGATTGGTCATGGGTCGTTTCCGTGCAACAAGTTTGCAGATTGGGCGTTTAGTCGCGGTGTCTATACCTTGCCTCTCGCAAGGGGAAGCCTTAGACAGCCGCTCAGACAGTTGAAATGGACACGCGATCAATGTTCGACACGATGACAGTTACCAAAGCCGCAGCAGGCTTTTTGAGCGCTTTTCTGGTGCTCCTTCTGGCCAAATGGGCCGCAGAAGGCCTCTTCCACGTCGGGGGGCACGGCGAAGCCTCCTACGTGATTGAAGTTGAAGATGCCGGAGATGGCGGCGATGCCGAACCGGAAGTTAATTTTGACGAGCTGATGGCATCGGCCGATGTGGCAAAGGGCGCGAAAGTGTTCAAGAAATGCTCAGCCTGCCACAAGCTTGAAGACGGTGCGAACGGCACCGGACCATTCCTGTATGGCGTTGTGGGCCGGGCAATTGGTGGCGCGGCGGGCTTTGGCTACTCCGATGCGATGGCCTCGAAAGGTGGCGATTGGACCCCGGCGGCGCTGGACGCGTTTCTTGCCAAGCCGAGCGCCGATATTCCCGGCACTTCGATGAGCTTCTCGGGCCTCAAGAAACAGGGCGACCGGATCAACCTGATTGCTTATCTCGACAGCCTCGACGACTGATCGATCCAAGCCGGAAAATCAAACGAAAGAACCGTTGCCCAAGGCAGCGGTTTTTTCTTTTTTGATTGACTGATTTGCTCGGGCCATACCTGGCTGGGGCAGGGTTGTATCGGGTCAAGCGATTTGCGCGTCGACGAATCGCCCCTCACCCTTGCGAACCGCTGATCACGGTCACTTCATCGCACGTTCACGCATTCTAAACTTGAATCTTCCGGCTCTGGACCATTAGCTGTCCCAAAATAGATTGGCTGAGTGATGCACCCATTGCGTCGGTCCAACCGGAGGAAGAGCCCCATGACCCCCCACCGCGCCAGGTTGCCGCACCGGAGCCGAGTCGTAGCCCGAACTGAGGATCTAAGGCCAAGGATTGCGGCTGTGCTCTCGGGAACAGTGGTGGCTCTGCTGATCTTGGCCACGCAGGTGCTAGCCGAAGAGAACGTCACCAAAAGCCACGGGTTCTCGGAATTCGGCGAACTGAAATACCCTGAAGGATTCGCTCATTTTGAGTATGTGAACCCGCAGGCGTCGCGGGGGGGCGAACTGTCCTACGCGGCACAGGGAACCTTTGACAGTTTCAATCCCTTCACCCGGCAAGGCCGGGCCGGCGCGCGATCTGCCGATCAGTACGAAACCCTTCTTTTTCCGTCCTATGACGAACCGGCGGCCTATTACGGGTTGCTGGCAGAAAGTCTGGAGTATCCCGAGAGCCAGGATTGGGTGATTTTCAACCTTCGCCCGGAGGCCCGGTTTTCCGACGGCTCGCCGGTTACCGCCGAGGATGTGGTATTCAGCCACGAGATCCTTCTGGATCAGGGGTTGCAGTCTTATGCCGAGGCCGTGCGCAAACGGATCCCCAAGGCCGAGGCGTTGGATACCCACCGTGTGAAATTCTATTTCGCTCCGGACATTCCGCGCCGGGCTTTGATCACTCAGGTCGGCGGAACGCCGGTTTTTTCCAAAGCGTGGTTCGACGCAGACCCGGAAAACCGCCGCATCGACAAACCTAGGCTGGAGCCGGGTATTGGTTCGGGCCCCTATGTGCTCGACAGCTACGATATCAACCGTCGCGTGGTCTACAAGCGCAACCCGGATTACTGGGGCGACAATGTGAACGTGAATGTCGGCCGCAACAACTTTGAGACTATTCGTATCGAGTATTTCAGCGACTCGATTGCCGCGATGGAGGGGTTCAAGGCCGGCGAATTCACCCTTCGTCAGGAAAACAACTCAAAGAGCTGGGCCACGGCCTATGACTTTCCGGCCATCTCTTCCGGTCATGTTGTTCGCGAAGAGCTGCGTGACGGGGACGTTCCCAATGCCAGCGGATTTGTCATGAACATGGACCGCCCGCAATTCGCCGATCCGCGCGTGCGCGAAGCCGTTCAACTGGCCTACAATTTCGAGTGGACCAACGAGAGCCTGCAATACGGTCTGTTTCAGCAGCGCCATTCCTTCTGGCAAGGCACCCATCTGGAGGCCAAGGGCGTGCCGGAAGGCCGCGAGAAAGTGGTTCTGGAATCTCTGGGGGATGCTCTGGATCCGGCGGTGCTCACGGATGAACCGGTCAGTGCGCACAGTTCGAAACCCGACCGGCAGAATGATCGGCGCAACCTGCGCAAGGCGTCAAAATTGCTGGAGGAAGCAGGATGGGCCGTTGGGTCCGATGGCGTTCGGCGCAACGACAAAGGCGAAACACTGAAGGTAGAATTCATCTCGGATCAGCCGACGCTTGACCGCCTGATCCAGCCCTTCATCGACAATCTGGGGGTGATTGGAATAGATGCCACCTATAACCGCATCGACAACGCGCAATTTACCCTGCGGCGCCGCGAGCGGGATTTTGACATGATTGTGGGAGCCTATCGGAAGTCTCTGCAGCCCTCGACAGGTCTCTACCAGCAATATGGCTCTGAGGCGGCAGCGTTTTCCGTGTTCAATCCATCGGGAATTCACGGTCCCGATATCGAACCGCTGATCGACAACATCGTGGCAGCGACCGAACAGGAAGAGCTGTTTGCCAATGTCCGGGCGTTAGACAGGGTGTTGCGGGCCAAGCGGTTCATGGTTCCGACTTGGTATCTGGGCAAATTCTGGGTGGCCTACTGGGACATGTACGAACATCCGGACAATCTGCCGCCCTATGCATTGGGGGTCGAGGATCTGTGGTGGATCAATGCTGACAAATCGGCGGCCTTGAAAGCCTCGGGCGCGTTGCGGTAAGCGCCACCCATGGGAGCCTATATCCTCAGACGCCTGCTCTTGGTCATACCGACCTTGCTAGGCATCATGATCATCAATTTCACGCTCGTGCAGTTCGTGCCCGGCGGCCCGGTCGAACAGATCATCGCCCAGATGGAGGGTGGGGGCGACGTGTTCGAGGGCTTTGCCGGTGGCGCGGATATCGAGACAGAGTCTACTTCTGTAACGGATCGCTATGTCGGCGCCAGGGGGTTGCCTCCGGAATTCATTGAAGAACTTGAACGGGAATTCGGATTCGACAAACCGCCGCTCGAGCGGTTCCTGTCAATGATGGGGAATTATCTGACGCTGGACTTCGGAGAGAGCTACTTCCGTTCGATCAGTGTGATTGATCTGGTGCTGGAGAAAATGCCGGTGTCGATTTCGCTTGGGCTCTGGTCGACGATCATCGCCTACCTCGTGTCGATCCCGTTGGGGATACGCAAGGCGGTCAAGGACGGATCCAGTTTTGACACCTGGACCAGTGGCATGATCATCGTGGCTTATGCCATACCCGGTTTTCTCTTTGCGATTCTCTTGCTGGTTTTGTTTGCAGGCGGTTCGTATTGGCAGATCTTCCCGCTGCGGGGTTTGACGTCCGACAATTGGCAGGATCTTAGCCTGCTGGGCAAGATCGGAGACTATTTCTGGCATATTGCTCTGCCGGTCATCGCCTCGACGATCTCGGCTTTTGCAACACTGACTCTGTTGACCAAGAACTCCTTTCTGGACGAGATCAAGAAGCAATATGTCATGACCGCCCGCGCCAAGGGGTTGTCAGAACGCAAGGTGCTTTACGGCCATGTGTTCCGAAACGCGATGCTGATCGTAATCGCGGGTTTCCCGGCGGTTTTCATCGGGGTGTTCTTTTCCGGCTCGCTGATCATCGAGACGATCTTTTCGCTCGATGGCCTTGGCCGTCTTGGATTCGAAGCCGCCGTCGCGCGGGACTACCCGGTTATCTTCGGGACGCTGTTCATATTCGGTCTGATGAGCCTCGTCGTCGGCATCCTCAGTGACATCATGTATGTGCTGGTCGATCCCCGTATCGACTTCGAAAGCCGGGAGGGATAAATGGCGCTGTCCCCACTCAATCAGCGCCGCTGGCGCAATTTCCGGCGCAATTCCCGGGCATTCTGGTCGCTGATCATTTTCTCGGTGTTGTTCGGTCTGTCATTGCTGGCTGACTTTCTGGCCAATGACAAACCGATCCTCGTGAGCTATCGTGGTGATCTGTTCACTCCGGTCTTCAATTTCTATCCCGAAACCACCTTTGGCGGCGATTTCCAGACCGAGGCGATCTATCGCGACCCGGAGGTGCAGTGCCTGATTGCATCTGGCGGAATCGAGGACTGTTTCGACGACCCTGAAGGCATCATCGAGGACATCGATGCCGGGACTTTCCAAGCGGATGATTTCGTCAAGGGTTGGGCGATCTGGCCGTTGATCCCCTATTCGTTCAACACCACTGTGGATCGCCCCGGTGCGGCGCCGTTGCCGCCCAACGGCCAGAACTGGCTAGGAACAGACGACACCAAACGCGACGTGCTTGCACGGGTCATCCACGGCTTTCGGCTATCCATCCTGTTCACTCTCATGGTGACTGCCGCGGCCAGTATTGTGGGCGTAATTGCCGGTGCGGTGCAGGGCTACTTCGGGGGGTGGCTCGATCTGGTATTCCAGCGGATTATCGAAATCTGGTCGGCGACGCCGTCGCTATACGTGATCATCATCATGTTCGCGATCCTTGGCCGCAGTTTCTGGCTACTGGTAATCCTGATGGTCTTGTTTTCATGGACCGCGCTGGTGGGGGTTGTCCGGGCTGAGTTCCTGCGGGCCCGGAACCTCGAATATGTCCGGGCGGCCAAGGCGCTGGGTGTCGGCAACGTCACGATTATGTTTCGACACATGCTGCCCAATGCAATGGTTGCGACCCTGACCATGCTGCCGTTCATTGTAACCGGAACCATATCAGCACTGGCTTCGCTCGATTTCCTCGGGTTCGGTTTGCCGGCTTCGGCGCCCTCGCTGGGTGAATTGACCCTTCAGGCCAAGCAGAACCTGCAGGCCCCGTGGCTGGCGTTCACCGCCTTCTTCACCTTTGCCATTATGTTGTCTCTGTTGGTCTTCATTTTTGAAGGCATTCGCGACGCGTTCGATCCCAGAAAGACCTTTTCATGAGCCTGCTCGATGTGAAAAACCTAAGGGTCTCGTTCCGGCAGGACGGACAGGTGACCGAAGCAGTCAGGGGCGTGTCCTTTTCTGTCGACCGGGGAGAAACGGTGGCTCTGGTTGGTGAGAGCGGATCAGGCAAATCGGTTTCTGCGTTGTCCACTGTATCGCTTCTGGGCGACAGCGCCGAAGTCAGCGGGTCGGTAACCTATCACGGCAAAGAAATGATCGGCGCGTCCGAACAGAAGCTCATGGAGGTGCGCGGCAACGACATCAGCTTCATCTTTCAGGAGCCGATGACGTCTCTCAACCCACTGCACACCATCGAAAAACAGATGGCCGAAAGCCTTGCGTTGCATCAGGCTCTGGCCGGCGACGCAGCGCGTGCCCGCATTCTTGAACTGCTGAACAAGGTGGGTATCCGCGATCCCGAGGATCGTCTTGGCAGTTATCCGCACCAGCTTTCCGGTGGGCAACGACAGCGCGTGATGATCGCCATGGCGCTCGCCAACAAGCCCGACGTTCTGATCGCGGACGAGCCGACAACGGCGCTGGACGTAACCATTCAGGCGCAGATCCTGGACCTGCTGGCCGAGTTGAAATCGGCCGAAGACATGGGTCTCCTCTTTATCACTCACGATTTGGGCATTGTCCGTCGGATTGCCGACCGTGTTTGCGTGATGAAAGATGGAGAAATCGTCGAGACCGGGCCAACCTCTGAGATCTTCGATAATCCCCAGCATGCCTATACCCGCAGACTGTTGGGCGCGGAGCCTGCCGGCTCTCCCGACCCGGTTCCGGAGACCTCGGAAGAGATCGCCCGAACGGATCATCTCAAGGTCTGGTTTCCGATCCAAAAGGGGTTGATGAAGCGAACGGTCGGATATGTTAAGGCCGTCAATGATGCTTCGATCCGGGTGCGGGCCGGTGAGACGCTGGGCATCGTGGGCGAATCCGGCTCAGGCAAGACGACGCTGGCACTGGCCATGATGCGCTTGATCGCGTCCGAGGGTGGTATCACCTATCGCGAAGAAGACGTACGCAAATGGTCGACGCGGGAATTGCGGCGGTTGCGCAAGGACATGCAGATCGTGTTTCAGGATCCGTTCGGATCCCTGTCGCCACGTATGACCTGCGCGCAGATCATTTCCGAGGGGCTGGCGATCCACAAGATTGACCCGCACCGCGCCCCGCGTGAACTGGTCGCCGAGGTTATGACGGAGGTAGGGCTGGACCCTCAATCTATGGACCGGTATCCGCATGAGTTTTCGGGCGGGCAGAGGCAACGCATCGCCATTGCGAGAGCAATGGTTCTGCGCCCGAAACTGCTGGTGCTGGACGAGCCGACCTCGGCGCTCGATATGACGGTTCAGGTGCAGATTGTGGAGTTGTTGAGAGACCTCCAGCGTAAGTATGGGCTGGCTTACCTGTTCATCAGCCACGATCTGAAAGTCGTGAGGGCGATGTCCCATCAGGTCGTCGTCATGCGCAACGGCGATATCGTCGAGACGGGTGCGGCCGAAGATCTGTTTGAGAATGCCCGGACCGACTACACAAGAACGCTGATCGCAGCGGCAGGCTAAACCCGCCGCACCCGTCGCAAAAGATCGTGGCGGTCTCCGCCTCAGCTGCGACGACCCCGAGGTGATCAGGCGACCACCTCCTTTTCCTTGTTTGTCTTTGGAACCGGCCCGCGTAACTCCTCGTAGTGGTCAAAGCTAAGGTCCACCCAGCCGGTGCCGCGCGTGGCGCTGGCGATGGATCGGTTCAGTTCAGCTTCGGCAACCGCCGGCAGCAGGGCATTGAAAATCTCCCAGCCTGACGAATCGGGATTTCCCTCAAAGCCCAGAACCTGCCCCTGCAGGCTTGAAATTACCGGAACGAGATCACCCACGAAATCTGAGGGCAGGTGGATTTCGGCCCTCAGGATAGGTTGCAGTACGACAGGTTTGGCTTCTCGCAGGGCTTCGCGGACCGCAGATTTTCCGGCGGTGCGGAACGCGAAGTCCGAGCTGTCGACTGAATGGTGCTTTCCATCCTTGAGCGTCACCTGAACGTCCACCACGGGAAATCCCTGCGGCCCTTCGACCAAAGCATCTTTGGCACCATGTTCAACGGCGGGAATATAGTTGCGCGGAACAGCACCGCCTTTCACCACTTCGTCAAAGGAAAAGCCGCTGCCACGGGGCAGCGGGGCGAGCTGGATCACCACGTCGGCGAACTGACCTGCACCGCCAGACTGTTTGCGGTGGCGATAGTGATGTTCGATCGGCTTCTGGATCGTTTCGCGATAGGCTGTTTCGACCGGTTCCGTAGTGACTTCGATGCCGAAATCGGCGGCCAGCTTCTCGGAAACCCGGCGCAGGTGTTGCGGGCCTTGCGCGCCAAGCACTGCATGGCCGCTGTTTTCGTCTTGTGACAGAGACAGCCCGGGATCGATCTCTGCCATTCTGGACAACGCATTGGACAGTCGCACATCATCGCGCTCATGGGTCGGCATTACCACTTGCCGATAAGAAGGCGACCGAGCCTTGGCCCATCCCGGCAACTCTTCGGCATCCGTCTTGTCATAGAGCCTGCCGGGAACAAGGTGATCGGATTTCACCGCCAGACCAATCTCGCCGGCGGCCAGCTTGTCGACTGGAGTTTTGCCGTCCAGCGCCGTGAGACTGCCGATTGTCTCTCCGCCCAGCGGCTCATGCGCTGCCACTCCGGCCTTGAGGCCGCGTAACACAGTAATCTTGCCAATATGCTTCTTCACATCGGCAAATCCGGCAATGGCAAGGGTCTCTCCGCCGGCCTCGTCACGGTCTCGGGCAATGTCGAATTCCGGTGCTTCGTGACGCAGTGCTTTCATCAGCCGTGTAAGGCCGTTGCTGTGGCTGGCCGCTCCCAGATAGGCCGGTATCAGTTGATGGTGTTGCAGAACTTGAGCCGCAAGATCGAATATCTCGGCACTTGGCGGTTGCTTGTCCTCGATCAATTGCTCAAGCAGGTTGTCGTCGAAATCCGACAGGGCCTCCAAAAGTTCCGTCCGGGCTTCCTGTTCCCGTTCCACGGTGGAATCCGGCAGTTCGATCAGAGCCGAAGGTTCGCCCTCGCGATACTTCCATGCGCGTTCCGAAATCAGGTCAACGGCACCTACGACCTGATCGCCTTCACGAATGGGAACCTGGCGCAGCGTAATGTGATGGGTGCAATAGGTTTGGAGAGCTGCAACGATATCGCGAATTCGACCGCCGGGATGGTCCATACGGTTGATGAACAGAACCGCGGGAATGCCCGCTTCTTCAACCAAACGCAGGTAGGGGGCACAAAGCACCGCCGCATCGGGATCAGGTGGCACTACCACCACCGCCGCATCCGAGATTGCCATTGCCGGTCCGACATAGGCCAGTGCGTCACCGCCGCCATCCACGTCGACGGCCATCCACGGTTCGCCGAGATAGTCAAAGCCGTAAAGCCCTACAACGCCGCCAAGATCGAAACGGGTCGCGCGCCCATCCAGACCGCTCAACGCCTGAACAAGGGTTGATTTGCCTGATTGAGACGGTCCGATAACGGTAAATACACGCATGAGAGCTTCCTTTCCTTGCACCTTGCCATCCACCGGCGCCATCAACTGGCGCCTTCCCCGGGCGGCTGCACGAAAGGTCCGGGCGGAGATTTCCGCACGTCTTGATCGGGATTCGACCTGCCTCACCCGCGATCCGAATGCATCGCGGGCAAGATTGAGTGTCGGGAGTTTACTGGGGTTACGTCAAGCCCCGCATTTCTCCACCGCTCAGATGGCCGAGCTGTGCCCCGCCTTGGAAAGGTCATACGCGTCAAAGCTGCGCGCAATCATACGGGTCAGGGGCCGGGCCTCTTCCGGGATGAAAAGCCCGTTGTCCGAGAGTTTCAGCAATCCGTCAAAGGCGTCATTCGCATCCCTGAACATTTCGAAAAGCGCACCGCGGGATATGTCGAAACTGCCCATGATCTCGTCGACATCAATGCAAAAGTCGCACATCAATGCCTCGATCAGGCGCGCGCGCAGAAGGTCTTCGCCTTTGAATGTATGACCGCGCGAAGTCGAGAATCGCCCGTCGCGGATCGCCGATGTATGTGCCGAGGTGGCCGGTGCATTCTGGGCGTATCCCTTTGGGAACCGCGAAATCGAAGACGCCCCAACCCCGATCAGGGCCTGCGCTTGGTCATCGGTGTAGCCCTGGAAATTGCGTTTGAGCTGACCGGCCCTGAGCGCCTTTGTCAAACCGTCATCCTGCGTGGCAAAATGATCGATGCCGATTTCAGCGTAGTTGTCCCACAGGAACAACTGCCGTGCGGTTTCGAACAGCATCAGGCGTTCTTCGGGCGTGGGCAGCGCATCCGATGGGATCAGCTGCTGGCGTTTGGCCATCCAAGGCACGTGTGCATACCCATAGAGCGCCACCCGGTCCGGGTTGAGAGACAGCAGCTTTTGCACGCTTTCCGTCATTCGGGCCTTGGTCTGGTGGGGTAAGCCAAAGAGAATATCAGCGTTCAAGCTCTCGATGCCGCGGTCACGGATCATTTCAACCGCTTTGCGGGTTACGTCATAGCCCTGAAGCCGACCGATAGTTTTCTGAATATCTTCGTCGAAATCCTGAACCCCGATCGAAGCCCGATTCATGCCCGCGCGCGACAAGGCATCCAGCCGGTCCCCGTCGATCTCATTGGGGTCGATTTCGACCGAAAATTCGGCGCCATCGCCCAGAGGCGCGACCTCGAAGATTGATGCGGCCAGATCTTCCATCAGCCCCGCCGAGAGAAGAGTCGGAGTTCCGCCGCCCCAGTGCAACCGCGATAGGGTGATTCCTTCGGGTAGCTTGCGCTTGAGCAGGTTGAGCTCGGCCTTGAGGACCTCGACATACGCGACAACAGGCGCATCAGTCTGCGTGCCCTGCGTTCTGCAGGCGCAGAACCAGCACAAGCGGCGGCAGAACGGAACATGGATATACAGAGAGATCGAACCGTTTGGTTCCAACTCCGAAATCCATTCTCCATAACGGTCAGGCCCCACGTCATTGCTGAAGTGGGGCGCGGTCGGGTAGCTGGTATAACGTGGCACTTTCGCGTCAAATAATCCCAGCCGGGACAAATCGGATTTTGCTATCATGAGATGTATGTAATAAGTGACTCTCTGACAAAGCTTTGACCCAGATCAATTGGGACCAAATTGATGAACGCGCCTGGTCAATCCATTCCGCACACCTGTGCCGACTGCCCAATCCGGCATCGGGCCGTATGTGCCCATTGCGAACCCAATGAGCTCGATGAGCTTGAGGGGATCAAATACTATCGCAACATCGAAGCCGGCCAGACGATCATCTGGTCAGGTGACCAGATGAATTTTGTCGGGTCGGTGGTGTCGGGTATCGCCACGCTGACCCAAACAATGGAAGATGGCAGAACCCAGATGGTCGGGATGCTTCTTCCCTCTGACTTTGTGGGGCGGCCGGGCCGCGAAAGTTCACCGTATGATGTGGTGGCAACCACAGATCTGGTCATGTGCTGTTTTCGCAAGGCTCCGTTCGAAGATCTGATGAGCCGGACTCCGCATATTGCGCACCGGCTGCTGGAAATGACCTTGGACGAACTGGATGCTGCCCGGGAATGGATGCTGGTTCTGGGGCGCAAAACCGCGCGCGAGAAGATCGCAAGCCTGTTGTCGATCATTGCGCGTCGCGATGCGTCGTTGTCCAAGAACGGGCGCGGCAAGATGGTCTTTGATCTTCCACTGACGCGCGAGGCGATGGCCGACTACCTTGGCCTGACGCTGGAAACGGTGAGCCGGCAGATGTCGGCGCTGAAGAAGGACGGCGTCATACTGCTGGAAGGCAAGCGGCATGTTACTATCCCGGATATGCGTCGTCTGATGGACGAAGCCGGGGACGACAGCGACGGCGGATTTCTGGTCTGAACATCAGAGCGTCCGCACCGGAACAAAAACAGCGGAGGCTCAATGGAATTCAACAGCGTTTTTGCAATGGTGATTGTCGGCGCGCTCGCGGGCTGGCTTTCGGGCAAGCTGATGCAGGGCAGCGGATTTGGGCTGATCGGAAATATCGTGGTCGGGATTGTAGGGGCCTTCGCCGCCGGTTTGATCTTTCCTGCGCTGGGCTTTTCGGTCGGAGGAGGTTTTTTTGCCTCAGTGTTTCACGCGACGATTGGCGCGGTCATTCTTCTGGTTCTGATCAACCTGATCCGAAAGAGCGCATAGGCGCCCGCGTTTAACTCTGGAAACCGATGATACAACGCCCCGCCGCGAAGGATGGGGCGTTCACATTATAAATGTGCTGGCTATCAATGAGCCATGAAGATCGGAACTTCGGCCTGTTCCAGCATGTTGCGGGTCGCTCCTCCGAGAATCGCTTCGCGGAAGCGGGAGTGACCGTAGGCTCCCATCACGATCATGTCAGCGCTGGTGTCCACGGCATGCCGGTTCAGGATCTCCGAAACCCGTGGCATGGTCTTGCTGAGAACATCGATTTCGCAACGCACCCCGTGTCGGGACAGCATTTGCGACAATAGCCCACCGGGATCGGAGCGGTCCGGTCCATGTTGCGGAGGGTCGATCACGACTATGCGAACGGTTTCTGCTTGCTTCAGGAATGGCAGCGCCATCCGAATGGCGCGCATGGCCTCTACGCTTTCATTCCAGGCGACCAGAATTGTTGACGGCTTGGCAAGCGGTGGCCGGTCATCCGGAACGATCAGAACAGGTGCGTGTCCTTCGAACATCGCAGCCTCGACGATCGGTTCCACTTCGGCGCCGCGAGTTTCGCCATAGGGGCGGGGCAGCACGACGAGATCGGAAAACCGAGCCCGATGAGCAACATGGCGCCCGAGGTCGGCAATCTGTGCCACGCCTTCTTCGGCAGACCAACGCACGCCCGACTTGCCTAGAATATCCTTGGCAGCCTCAAGCATCTCGGTGGCCTCGGCATTGGCCCGGGACAGGGTTTCCTGCAGAATCATCGCGTTTGCACCTGCGTAGTAGTAACCAGTCTGCGTTCGGTCGACCCCCAAACACAGCGCCTCGGCATGGGCGTCCTGCGCCGAGGCCAGCGCCACCAGTTGACTGAGGGTGGGCCCGGCAAACTGCGGGTTGGTCAGTACCGTCAGAAGAGATTTGTAAGACATTTGCACCTCGTCGAAAACGGCGTTCGCCGCCTACGTCTGCTTCATCATGTTTTGAGACGTGTCACAGATTTCGACCCGTTGTCTTGATGCAGATCAAGGCAGCATTGCTCACCCTTTTGCATGAAGCGGCTAGTCAAACTCCGTTCGGCGCGACATAAGAATCGTGTGGGACATGGCAAAGGGACGCAAAATGTCGAATTATATCAAGCTTATTGCGCTTGGTTTGGTCGCCATCTTCACGATGATAGCGATCAACTACGCGCGTGATACAGCTTACATGGTGCAAATGATCGTCGTAATGATCGTTTCCGTGGGGCTGTTTATTTGGACTCTCCGTCATACCGACGATCCGGGTCTGCTCGTGGATCAGAGCGGCGAGTACATGGATAATGTTGTCCGTGCCGGCGTGATTGCCACCGCCTTTTGGGGCGTTGTTGGTTTTCTGGCCGGTGTGTTCATCGCTTTCCAGCTCGCATTTCCGGTACTGAACTTCGATTGGGCTCAGGGTTACGCCAATTTTGGGCGCCTGCGGCCGCTGCACACCTCGGCGGTGATTTTTGCATTTGGCGGGAACGCCCTGATCGCGACCTCATTCTACGTGGTGCAGCGCACCAGCGCAGCGCGCCTTTGGGGCGGCAATCTCGCGTGGTTCGTGTTTTGGGGTTACCAGCTGTTCATCGTGCTGGCCGCGCTGGGCTATCTGTTCGGCGGCACCCAGTCCAAGGAATACGCTGAACCGGAATGGCACGTTGACCTGTGGCTGACCATTGTATGGGTCGCCTACCTGGCCGTGTTCCTCGGCACCGTTATCAAACGCAAGGAGCCGCATATCTATGTGGCCAACTGGTTCTACCTGTCGTTCATCGTCACGGTGGCGATGCTGCACCTGGTTAACAACATGACCATCCCTGTCAGTATCTGGGGGTCCAAGTCGGTGATCGTCTGGGCCGGGGTGCAGGACGCCATGATCCAGTGGTGGTATGGGCACAACGCTGTGGGCTTCTTCCTGACTGCGGGCTTTCTGGGCATGATGTATTACTTCATCCCCAAGCAGGCCGAGCGGCCGGTATTCTCATACAAGCTGTCGATCATCCACTTCTGGGCGCTGATCTTCATCTACATCTGGGCTGGTCCGCACCACCTGCACTATACAGCGTTGCCTGACTGGGCCTCGACGCTCGGCATGGTGTTCTCGGTCGTGCTGTGGATGCCGTCCTGGGGTGGTATGATCAACGGCCTGATGACCCTTTCGGGCGCATGGGACAAACTGCGCACCGATCCTGTGATCCGCATGATGGTAATCTCGGTCGGCTTCTACGGCATGTCGACCTTCGAAGGGCCGATGATGTCGATCCGCGCGGTGAACTCGCTGTCGCACTACACCGACTGGACGATTGGTCACGTGCACTCCGGCGCGCTGGGCTGGAACGGGATGATCACATTTGGTGCTCTCTATTTCCTCGTTCCGGTTCTGTGGAAGCGTGAGCGCCTCTATTCGCTGCAACTGGTCAGCTGGCACTTCTGGCTCGCCACCATCGGTATCGTGCTCTACGCCGCCTCGATGTGGGTGACCGGTATCATGGAAGGCCTGATGTGGCGCGAAGTGGATGCCAACGGCTTCCTGGTGAACTCGTTCGCTGACACCGTTGCCGCCAAGTTCCCGATGTATGTGGTGCGTGCTCTGGGTGGAACCCTGTTCCTCGCTGGTGCCGTGATCATGTGCTACAACCTGTGGATGACCGTTCGGAAGGCCCCGGCTAAAGAAGCCAGCCTGTCCGTCGCGGTCCCGGCTGAATAAGGAGGGCCGGAGCAATGGCAATTCTCGACAAACACAAGATCCTCGAGACCAACGCGACCCTCCTGCTGATCTTCAGCTTTCTGGTCGTAACCATCGGCGGCATCGTGCAGATCGCACCGCTGTTCTATCTCGAAAACACTATCGAAAAGGTGGAGGGTATGCGTCCTTACACCCCTCTCGAGATGGCAGGGCGTGAGATCTACATTCGCGAAGGCTGCTATGTCTGCCACAGCCAGATGATCCGCCCGATGCGAGATGAGGTCGAACGCTATGGCCACTACTCGCTGGCGGCAGAGTCGATGTATGACCATCCGTTCCAGTGGGGTTCCAAGCGGACCGGGCCTGACCTGGCCCGCGTCGGCGGCCGTTACTCGGACGAATGGCACGTCGATCACATGCGCGACCCGCAGTCCGTGGTGCCGGAATCGGTGATGCCCAAATATGGCTTCCTCGAAAACACCCGGCTGGATGGCAAGTACATGGGGGATCTGATGGCCGCGAACGCTCTGGTCGGTGTGCCTTACACCGATGAGATGATCGAAAACGCGCAGGCGGATTTCCTCGCCCAAGCTGACCCGGACAGTGACTATGACGGGCTGCTGGAACGCTATGGCGAAGGCTCAGTGAACGTGCGCAACTTTGACGGCCAACCGGCAGTCACCGAGGCCGACGCACTTATCGCCTACCTACAGATGCTGGGTACTCTGGTCGATTTCTCGACCTTCACGCCGGACGCGAGCCGCTAAGGGAAAGGGGAAACTCATGGAAGAGTATACCATCCTGCGGCAGTTCGCAGACAGCTGGATGCTGCTCGTCCTGTTTGCCTTCTTCGTCGGAGTGATCCTTTGGGTCCTCCGGCCCGGCAGCAGCAAAGGGCACAGAGATACCGCGAACATACCGTTCCGGCATGAAGACAAACCCGCCACATCCGAGGAGGCGCGGCAATGAGCAACAACGAACCCGACAAGAAGAACGAACACGGGCATGGCACGACCGGCCACTCCTGGGACGGCATCGAGGAATGGGACAACCCTATGCCGCGCTGGTGGGTCTGGACCTTCTACCTGACCATCATCTGGGGCATCGCCTATTCAATCGCCTACCCGGCCTGGCCGATGGTCAGTGCGGCAACCAGCGGTGTTCTGGGCTGGTCTACGCGAGGAGATGTGGCTGCCGATATCGCAGCGGTCGAGGAATCCAACGCGGCCATCAACGAAAAGCTCGCCACGGCCGAGCTGGCCTCGGTGCCGGGTGATTCCGAACTGAACCCCTATGCCGTTTCGGCGGGCGATGCGGTGTTCAAAACATGGTGCGCTCAGTGCCACGGTTCGGGCGCGGCCGGTGCCAAGGGGTACCCGAACCTGCTGGATGACAGCTGGCTCTGGGGCGGCGATCTTGAGAACATCTATCTCACTGTTGCTCACGGTATTCGCAATGAGGACAGCGACGAAGCGCGCTATTCCGAAATGCCGGCCTTTGGTCGCGATGAGTTGCTGGAAGAGGCTGAGATCGACCAGGTCGTGAACTTTGTCATGTCGCTGTCCGGCGAGGCACAGGACGCGTCGCAGGTCGAGGCCGGTTCCGTTGTCTTCGCCGACAATTGCGCCGCTTGTCACATGGAAGACGGATCAGGCGACCGCGATCAGGGCGCCCCGAACCTGACCGATGCAATCTGGCTCTATGGCGGCGACTTCGACACGCTCAAAGACACGGTCTACAACAGCCGTTATGGCGTGATGCCGGCATGGAACACGCGTCTGACCGAGGCGCAGGTTCGGGCTGTATCGGTCTATGTCCATCAGTTGGGCGGCGGCGAGTAACGCCGCAACGAAACTTCCGGGCTGTCGCCGCAGCCCGGAGGTCGGCGCCGGCTTTTCGATCTGTTCGCGCGTTTCCTGAAAAGCCGGCGTCTTTAAGTTTGACCGGCGTGTCTTTGCAGTGACTGAAAGATGTCCTGGGGGTGAGCCCACTGACATTCCACCAAGCAATCTGCACATCCACCATCGGGTCGTGGTCGACCGCCACCGAAACGCTACTATCTTTTCTCAGGAAAACCTATCCCGCAGATGCTCTTTTTGACCCATGTCAAAGTTGCGAGGGGTAGGATCTGGAACAAACACATTCAAAATTACCAGTATTCGGAGCGCACCAGTGAGTGATTCCAACCCCACTCCCAGCTTGTATGTAGCCAGGGAGCCGATCTATCCGAAGAAAGTTGCCGGACCGTTTCGGAACTTGAAATGGATCATCATGGCGATCACGCTGGGCATTTACTACGTCACGCCGTGGATACGCTGGGACCGTGGGCCGTCGTTGCCTGATCAGGCGGTTCTGCTGGATATGGCCAATCGGCGGTTCTATTTCTTCTGGATCGAGATTTGGCCACATGAATTCTACTTTGTTGCGGGCCTGCTCATCATGGCCGGGCTTGGATTGTTCCTGTTCACGTCGGCACTCGGCCGGGTCTGGTGCGGTTACGCCTGCCCTCAGACGGTCTGGACCGATCTCTATATCCTCGTGGAACGATGGATCGAAGGGGATCGCAATGCGCGCCTGCGCCTGCACCGGCAAAAAAAACTGGACTTTCGGAAGGCACGTCTGCGGCTGACCAAGTGGTTTGCGTGGTTACTGATCGGACTGGCAACTGGCGGAGCCTGGATCTTCTATTTTGCGGACGCCCCGACCCTCGCACGGGATCTGGTGACCGGGAATGCGCATCCGATTGCCTATACGACCATGCTGGTGCTGACCGGCACAACTTTCTTTTTCGGCGGTTTCGCCCGCGAACAGATCTGTATCTATGCCTGCCCCTGGCCACGGATTCAGGCCGCAATGATGGACGAGGATACTCTGGTCGTTGGATATCGCGAATGGCGCGGGGAACCGCGCGGTAAGGGCAAACGCAAGGCCGACAGCGAACTGGGCGATTGCATCGACTGCATGGCTTGCGTGAATGTCTGCCCGGTCGGGATCGACATTCGGGACGGTCAGCAGCTGGAGTGCATTACCTGCGCGCTGTGCATTGATGCCTGTGACGACATGATGGCCAAGATCGGAAAGCCCCGCGGCTTGATCGACTACATGGCGCTTTCAGATGAAGAACGGGAACGTGGCGGCCAGCCACCGCGCAATATCTGGAAGCACATTCTGCGTCCGCGCACGATCCTTTACACGACACTCTGGGCGCTGGTCGGTGTCGGGCTCCTGATCGCGTTGTTCATTCGACCCGATATCGACCTGACGGTTGCGCCGGTGCGGAACCCTACCTTTGTGACACTGTCGGACGGCTCAATCCGCAATACCTATGATGTGCGACTGCGTAACAAGCATGGCGAAGCGCGTCCGTTCCAGCTTTCGATCAAGGGCGATCCCTCCCTGCGTATCCAGTTGGAAGGCACCCCGTACAATTCGGTCGAAGTGCCGGCTGACACGGCCTATCTGCAACGTGTATACATTGTATCGCCAAAAGGGTCGGAACCATCCAACACCGACGCGAGCGATGTGCGGATCTGGGTCGAGGATCTGACCAACGGCGAACGCGCCTACAAGGACACGACCTTTAACGGGAAAGGGAACTGACAATGTCCGAACGTCGTTTTACCGGCAAGCACGCGGCCGCAGTGTTCATCGGCTCCTTTGCTGTCATCATCTCAGTCAACATTCTGCTTGCGGTGAGCGCGGTCCGTACCTTCCCGGGGCTGGAAGTGAAGAACTCCTATGTCGCTTCGCAGAAGTTCGATGACCGCCGCACGGCGCAGGAGACGCTGGGTTGGTCGGTGCGCGCCGATGCAAAAGGCGGGTTGGTAATCCTTGCAATCACCGATGTAAATGGCCAACCGGTCGAGGTCGCGGACCTGAGGGCAACCGTGGGTCGCGCAACCCATGTAAAAGACGATATCACGCCCGAATTTCGTTTTGACGGCGATGCCTATGTGGCCAAGGCCGAGCTGGATGAGGGCAATTGGAATATCCGCATGGTGGCGCGCGCCGAAGATGGGACAGAGTTTTCGCAGCGCGTGGTTCTGCACGTAAGGGGTTGATCGGATGACAGCCGAGCTGCGTCCTCCATTTGCTGCGGCTTGTCCGGGGTGCCTTGCTGCGCCGCAGGACATGGCCGAGATGCCGCCGCAGGATGCGCAGATCGCTCTGTCGTTGCCTACCATACATTGTCAGGCCTGTATTTCGTCGGTCGAACGCGAACTGAACGCCTATCCCGGCGTTCAATCGGCTCGGGTGAACCTGACATTGAAGCGCGCAATGGTCGAAGCCGAGCCGAACGTGACGGCGACCGAGCTCATTCCGGTTCTGGAAAATGCGGGCTACGAGGCGTACGAACTGGATGCCGGAGCGTTGTCAGCCACCCAGAACGACAAGGCCGGGCGGGATCTGCTAATGCGACTGGCAGTGGCCGGTTTCGCGTCGATGAACGTGATGCTGCTGTCGGTTTCGGTCTGGTCCGGGGCAGAAAATGCAACCCGCGACATGTTTCACTGGATCTCGGCTGCGATTGCCCTTCCGGCCATCGCTTTTTCCGCCAAGCCGTTCTTTGAAAATGCCTGGAGTGCACTGAGGGTCCGCCGCCTGAATATGGATGTGCCAATCGTCCTTGCCATCGTTCTGGCGCTGGTGACATCGCTTTGGGAAACATCGTTAAGCGGCGAGCATGCCTATTTCGATGCGGCTCTGGCGCTGACGTTCTTTTTGCTGGCCGGACGTTATCTTGATTACCGAACGCGGGCGGTTGCAAGGTCGGCAGCCGAGGAATTGGCCGCACTCGAAGTACCTAGGGCGCTGTTGCTTCAGGATGGAATCGAATACGAAGTGTCGGTTGCCCATCTGGCAGTCGGCGATCTGATCCGGGTTCGTCCCGGTGGCCGGATGCCTGTAGACGGCGAGATCCTGGAGGGCCGTTCCGAACTGGACCGATCGCTGCTCACCGGAGAGACAGTACCCGTGTTCGCCGAACCGGGCCTCAAAGTCAGTGCGGGCGAAGTCAACTTGACCGGGCCGCTCACGGTGAAAGCATCTGCAGTCGGGCAGGACACATCGCTGCATCGCATGGCCGATCTTGTGGCCATCGCTGAATCGGGGCGTTCGCGTTACACGTCGTTGGCCGACAGCGCAGCAAAGCTTTATGCGCCGGGTGTTCACATCCTGTCTGCTCTCAGTTTTCTTGGTTGGTTCCTGTATTCCGGTGATGTCCGGGTTGCGTTGAACATCGCCGCCGCCGTTTTGATCATCACCTGCCCCTGCGCGCTTGGGCTGGCGGTTCCGGCAGTGACCACGGCGGCATCGGGTCGGCTGTTCCGACGCGGGATGCTGATCAAGCACGCGACCGCGCTCGAACGGTTGGCTCAGGTCGATACTGTGGTTTTTGACAAGACGGGCACATTGACAGCAGGAGCCCCGGTGCTGGTCAATCTGGGCGATCATGCTCAGGCCGATCTTGAGGTCGCTCTGGCGCTGGCCGAAGCGTCTTCGCATCCCCTTTCCGTTTCATTGGCGACGGCTGCCCGCGAGGCGGGGATCAAAGCCGCGACGGTGAGCGATATCACCGAGGTTCCGGGATTTGGTACCCAAGGCCAGTGGCGCGGACTGCCTGTTCGCCTTGGTCGCGCGGCCTGGACAGGGGCACCGGAGAGCAAGCAGACCTCCGCGTGGCTCGCCGTTGGTGATCAGAAACCTTTGGCATTCCGTTTCACCGATGCCCTACGCCCGGGTGCCGAAGACGTTGTCAATCAGCTGAAAGTAGCTGGCAAAGAGGTCTTTTTGATATCGGGGGATACGACTGCTGCCGTCGAGGATCTTGCCGGTCGGTTGGGGATCTCGAAATGGGTGGCCGAAGCATTGCCCGAAGACAAGGCCCGAAGGGTTCAGGCCATGACAGAGCAGGGGCGCCATGTTCTGATGGTTGGGGACGGGTTGAACGATACCGCCGCACTTGCGGCAGCCCATGTCTCGATCTCGCCCGCCTCGGCTCTGGACGCGGCGCGCGTGGCCTCGGATATCGTTCTTTTGGGCAATGATCTGACCCCGATCGCCGACAGCTGCGATATAGCCATCCGCGCCACCAAGCGCATTCGGGAAAATTTCCAGATCGCAACCGTATACAATGTCATCGCGGTGCCCCTTGCCGTTGCCGGTCTGGCTACGCCGCTGATTGCCGCATTGGCCATGTCGCTATCGTCCATTACCGTATCGCTCAACGCGCTGCGCCTGAGGTAACCTGATGTCTGTTCTGTCCTACCTGATCCCCATTTCCCTGATCCTCGGTGGCATTGGTCTGGTCGGCTTCATCTACACCGTGCGTTCGAACCAGTATGACGATCCCGAAGGGGATGCCCGGCGTATCCTGAGCGACGAGTGGGACAATCACCCCAAGCCCTGAAAATCGGCCCCCAAAAAAGCCGCGCCAGACGTTGGCGCGGCTTTTTCCTATTTTTGATGGCAATTGTGCCTGTGATCGCTCTTTGGCCGGGGGTCAGGATGGCCCGATCATGAAGCAGGTCACGTTCCGTGCCTTAAGGCGACGGCAGGCGAGGTCGGCGCCTTCGCGGGTCATGCCGTGGAATGTGGCATCATAACCTGTCGATCCTGACTGCACCTTGCGAAGTGTCCCGTCCAGCGTGGACATTTCGGCAAGAGCCGTGCGTAGCAGCACTTTTTCAGCCTGATAGCGGCTGGTGTAGCGACCGACATTGATCCCCCAGAGACGGCCACCGGAGGTGGATAGCCGGGTCACAACTTCCTGTTCGGGTTCCGGTGCGGGAGCTTTGGCGGGCTTTGCCGTCGGGTTGACTGATGCCAGAACCAGCTCTGCCGGACGTGCTGCCGGTCGCGGCGTGGCCACGGTGCTGGCCTGGACATTGACCTGTGCGTTGCTTTCCGCGGCGGCCGCCACGGCAGCATTGATCCCGGCTTGAAGCGTCGCGGCGTCGGCGTCAGTTGTTTCAGCCTCTGCGATCAGTACCGATCCGACGCTGGCTGGCCGCGATTTCGGGCGGAGGCTTTTCTGAACTGAACCGGCAACGCGAATTGTCTTGCCCGCTCCATCCATTATGCCCTGATTTCCGACATAGCGGGGGCGGTTCGGCTTGCGGATCGGCGCGCGCGAGGGTGCCCGGCGGAAACCCAGATCGAGGAGTTCAGCGACCTTGGCATTGCGGGATGTCGTTGATTTTCCACCAAAGACCGTCGCGATGATCCGCTCGTTGCCGCGTTTGGCCGAGGCCACAAGGTTGAAGCCCGCCGCGCGGGTGTAGCCGGTCTTGATGCCGTCAGCGCCGCGATATGCGCCCAAAAGGCGACGATTGGTGTTTGCGACCGTCTTGATACCGGCATGCGTCTCCCGTCGGGAAAACAGGTTGTAATACTGCGGGTAATCGTAGAGCAAATGCCGACCGAGCTTGGTCATGTCACTCGCAGTTGAGAGATGGCCGGACTCGGTCAGGCCATGAGCATTCTTGAATGTGGTGCGAGACATTCCTAGCGCCTTGGCGGTGCGGGTCATGCGCCGAGCAAACGCGGCTTCCGAACCGCTGATCGCCTCGCCGATCGCCGTGGCCGCATCATTGGCCGATTTCACGGCGGCGGCGCGGATCAGATAGCGGAACGCGATTTTCTGACCTGAGCGCAAACCCAGTTTCGAAGGCGGCTCGGCGGCGGCATTTCGGGAAATCCGCACCTTGGTATCGAGCTCGATCTCACCATTCCGAACGGCTTCGAACGCAATATAGAGCGTCATCATCTTCGTGAGTGAAGCCGGATGCAGCCGTGTATCGGCATTTCTGGAATGCAGCACCTCTCCGGTGCGCGCATCAATCACCATTGCGGCGTAAGGGGCGGCCATGGATGACGTGAATGACATCACGCACGCGAACAGCGCGGTGACGATGAATAGGCCCAAACGGGCCGGCAAATATAGCCGAACCTGCACGATGCTTGCCTCTGTCTGCCTCTCGCCGCCGGTTTTCCGACTGGCTGATTTGTAATTATGCGATCAGGCTAGCATAGCGATTCATCAAAATAAACCCGCCGCTTGGACCGCGTTGTTAAATGCGGGGCAGGGATGCAACCCAGATCTTGGGGGCAGGGCAATTATGACCCCTAGGCTGGCGATTGTGGCGGGAATACGGCCAGATTGGGGCAGATTTTGGCCTGTCGGACCAGACGTGCAAGTCAGTCGATGTCTCGCACCAGATCTGCCAGCGACCCCAGATCCGGCAGCTCTCGGTACCGCGCGGAATGTCGGGGCGGCGCGGCCTTCTCGATTTCCCATTCCAGCCCGTGAGGAACATAAACACCCCAACTACCAGCCTCGATAGCTGGGCGGACGTCGGACTTCATAGAGTTGCCGATCATCATCGCCTGCTCAGCGCCTGTGCCGTGCCGCCTGAAGATCGTGTCGTAGACGTCGGGTGTTTTCTGGGACACGATCTCGACGCCATCGAATAGGTCGCCAAGGCCGGATTGGGCCAGCTTGCGTTCCTGATCCAGCAGATCCCCCTTGGTGATCAGGATCACCCGGTGGGTGTTCGCGACGCCTTCGACGGCTTCGCGCGCGTGCGGCAGCAACTCAATCGGATAGGCCAGCATTTCCTGCCCGGATTCGATCAGTTCCCGGATCACCGACGCGGGCACCTGGTCTTCGGTCACCTCGATGGCGGTCTCGATCATCGACAGAACAAACCCCTTCACACCAAATCCATAGTGGCCGATGTTTCGCTTTTCGGCCGCCAGAAGGCGCTCGGTCAGGTGATCGGGGGCTGCGTGATCGGCAAGAAGTTCGGTAAATCGGGTTTGGGTCAGCCGGAAAAAACGCTCATTGTGCCAGAGCGTGTCGTCGGCATCGAAACCGATTGTCGTTAGGGAACGTTTCATCGGGATGTCCACTGGCTCTTTCCACAGGGCGTGGGAAGGTTATATAACGAGGAACACCAAAACAACGCATAGATTTCGGAATTCTGCGCGCGATGCTGTTACAGCCCATGATGATGTCGGACCAGCCCACCGGCGACGAGGACGCGTCAGTCCTGCTTGAAACACGCAGCCGGACCAAGCGTCCGCCGCTGTACAAGGTGCTGCTGCTGAACGACGACTACACTCCGATGGAGTTTGTCGTGCATGTTCTGGAACGGTTTTTTTCCATGACGCATGCGCAGGCCTTCGAGATCATGCTGACCGTGCATAAGAAAGGCGTGGCCGTGGTTGGCGTGTTCAGTCACGAAATAGCTGAAACAAAAGTCGGGCAGGTCATGGATTTTGCCCGTCGTCACCAGCATCCATTGCAATGCACGATGGAGCGGGAAGACTGATCCCGCGATTCGGATCTTGCACGTAGATGTCGGGATCCAGTTCAGAAAGAGCCCGCCATGTCACCGCGAATAGAACTTGCCTTGGAAGCCGGGCTGCCCTTGTCCGGTCAGATTACCGCTCTGCTTCCCACCCCTGAGCAGGACCTGACCGTGCTGGGGTCCGACGTTCAGGTGGTTCAGCCGTTCAAACCCTTTCACGATCACTTTCAGCGATTGGGGTACTCCTGTGTGCCAGAACCGTCTGGATCAGCAGAAAACGTTATCCTGTTCCTGCCTCGCGCGAAGGCGCAGGCCAAGGCGCTTGTGGCACTGGCTTGCGCGATGTCCAGCGGTTGGGTCGTGGTTGATGGAGCCAAGACTGACGGTGTCGACAGCCTGTTGAAAGAGATCCGAAAACGAGTTCCGGTCGAGGGTCCTGTCGCCAAGGCGCATGGCAAGATCTTCTGGTTTTCAGCCGGTGGCGATGCCTTTTCCGACTGGAACGCGCCTGACGCGCAGCAAGTCAATGAGTTCCGAACCGCGCCCGGCGTTTTTTCGGCCGATGGGATTGATCCGGCCTCGAAACTACTTGCTGACAGCCTGCCCAAAAAGCTCGGCCGCCATGTCGCCGACCTTGGGGCAGGGTGGGGGTATCTTTCTTCCCGAATTCTGACGGACGAAACCGTCCAGAGTCTGGATCTGGTCGAGGCGGACCACACGGCTTTGGAGTGTGCAAAGCTCAATATCTCAGATCCGCGCGCTCGGTTTCATTGGGCGGATGCAACCGGGTGGGTGGCCGGGCAGCGTCTGGACGCAGTCGTAATGAACCCGCCCTTTCACAATTCCCGCGCCGGTGATCCGGGATTAGGTCAGGCTTTCATCGCAAACGCGGCGAAACTTTTGTCTCCGTCAGGGTCGCTCTGGATGGTAGCTAACCGGCATCTGCCCTATGAGACGACGTTGGAGAGCCAGTTTGTGAATGTGCAGGAAATCGCCGGGGACAACCGGTTCAAGGTGTTTCATGCTGCACGACCCACTCGCGCCCGGCGGTGATCCCCGCTAATCTGCGTCGAATTGCGGGACCCCAAGTCCAGCCAAGGAGAGAGACATGTCCTTTTCCATCGCCGGAAAGACCGCCATCGTGACCGGTGCCGCCAACGGTATTGGTCTGGCTATCGGTCGAAAGTTTGCCGAAGCAGGTGCCAACGTCATGTTCGCGGACATGGATGAAAAGCGTTTGGTGGAAGAGTTGGGCGAGCAGGCCGACGAAGGCAATGTTCGGTATTTTGCCGGAGATCTTCGCGAACGGCTGACCATCGCCAACCTGTTGTCAGCGACGCTTGATGCCTTTGATCAGGTGGACGTTCTCGTAAACGGTGCCCGGCAGGTCATCCGGTCCGAGCCGCTAAATGCCGATGATGAGTCCGTGGCCACGCTGCTGAACCAAAACCTCATGCCGGCGTTACGGTTAAGTCAGGTCGTGTCGAAACGAATGATCAAGCAATCTGAAGGTCAAGAAGAAGGCCCCGCCGGCTCGATCATCAACCTTTCGTCGATCGCTGCGCGCAGGACCCACCCCGATCTGATGGCCTATTCGGTCTCGTCTGCGGCACTGGATCAGATGACCCGATCGCTTGCCGTGACTCTTGCTCCGCACCGGATTCGCGTGAACTCGATTGCATTCGGGTCGGTCATGAGCGCCTCTCTGAAATCGACCCTGAAAGAAAATCACGGTTTCCGGGAAGATATCGAAAATCACACGCCCCTGTCGCGGATCGCCGCTCCGACAGAGCTTGCCGAAACAGCGCAGTTTCTGGCTTGTGACGGGTCCGGGTTCATGACCGGCCAGATCCTGACCGTTGATGGTGGCCGAACCCTACTAGATCCGGTGGCCGCCCCCGCGCACTAATTTCAATACTCGTCAGGAAGACCCGATGACCAAACAGATGGAAACTGAAAAGACAATTGCCTCCGAGTGGTTCCGTCAATTGCGCGACGAGATCGTGGCGGCCTTTGAAGCCCTGGAGGACAGTCACGACGCTGGCCCGTTTTCAGACATGCCAGCAGGCCGGTTCGACGTGACCGAAACCCGCCGGGCCAGCGAAGATAGCTCGGATGCCGGTGGCGGTTTGATGTCGGTCCTACGCGGCGGTCGGGTGTTTGAAAAGGTCGGTGTAAATGTCTCCACCGTCTACGGGTTTTTGGGGGAAAGGGCGCAGAGCGCGATGGCCGCGCGCAAGGGAATTCCCGGAATGAAGCAGGATCCCCGGTTCTGGGCCTCTGGGATTTCTCTGGTGGCGCATATGCGCAACCCTCATGTTCCTGCGGTTCACATGAACACCCGTATGTTCTGGACCCCGCACGCATGGTGGTTCGGCGGCGGGTCAGACCTGAACCCCTGTATCGAATACCAAGAGGATATCGAGCATTTTCACGGCCAGCAAAAGGCACATCTGGATCCGCATGGACCGGGACATTATCCACGCCTGAAGGACTGGGCGGACGAGTATTTCTACATCCCGCATCGCAAGCGCGCCCGGGGCGTCGGTGGCATCTTCATGGACGACTACTGCACCGGAGATTGGTCGGCAGATTTTGCCTTGACGCAAGATATCGGGCGGGCGTTTCTGCCGGCCTTTGTTCCGCTTGTCAAAAAGCGTCGCACCCAGGGCTTCACCGAAGCCGACAAAAACACCCAGCTGGTTCACCGCGGTCTCTATGCCGAGTATAATCTGGTCTATGATCGCGGCACCAAGTTCGGGCTGGAAACCGGCCACGACCCCGATGCCGTTCTCATGTCACTTCCCCCACTGGCTAAGTGGGTCTAGCGGTTTCAAGTCGGAAGCCAGAGATCCTCGGCGCGGCGGTCATAGCAGTAGCCCTGCGCCATTGCAGCGTTCAGGTTGTCTCCTTCACGTTTGACAGTCAGCGAATAGCCCGTTGAAGTGTCAGCGCCCGGAGGCGGTTGCAGCGCGAACTGAACGCCCTTGCGGCCTTGCCTGATCGTCGACGGTGCGATGGCCTTCCAAATATAAATCCGTTGCGTGGCTGACGTGCGCAGCACCCGGATCGCATAATCACCAGCGCCGCACCAGAAATCCTTTGGAGCCGAGCCAACCTCGGCCACGACTTCAAATACACCATTGCCTACAGGTTCAACCTGATGCCGGTTGAACGCCCACCACGCCAAAGCGGAGCTGGGTGCGAGAAACAAAGTGGCAGCAACTGCCAGAGAGATACGTTTTCCGTTCATGCCGACCTCCGGACCGGGCAATCAGTTTCGATGTCCGCTGTAAGATAGTCCTTTTTCGGACGAGTCCCATACCCAAAACATATTTGTGACGCTCCGTTGGCAGAGGCGACATCGGGTTGGCAGATGGCCAAGTTTTTTGATCGGGAAGTGAACCTACCCGGCAGCGGATTTTCGTGGGTGTCCTTGCGGGATCACTTCGTACCCCGGTTCCTCGGGTTCGTCATCCAGCATCTCGGGGGGGAAACCCGGTGCCTGAATATCGAGCCCGGTGGCTTCTTCCAACCTCCTGATAATATTTGGAGAAAGTTCGCGAGGGCCGAAGCGGTCTATCCCATCCTGAAAGATGTCGATCAGCACCGGGTTAATCTCCAGCGGAACTCCGGCGCGGTCCGCGACCTCCTGAAACAGGCCGATATCTTTTTTGACCAGATCCATTGTAAACGAGATGTCCCGCGATCCGTTCAGGATCACCTGGCTCTCGGTCTCGTGAACGAATGAGGTTCCGGACGAGATTTTCATGGCCTCATAAGCAGTGTTCAGATCCATGCCGGCAGCCTTGGCAACCACCAAGGCCTCGCAACAGGTTACAAGATTGGCCGTCGCCAGATAATTCGTGAGCACCTTCAGTACCGAGGCAGAACCTAGCTCACCGGTATGCAGGACACGCCGTCCCATGGTTGTGAGGAAAGGCAGGATATGGTCGAACGTGTTGCGGTCACAGCCGACAAAAATCGAGATGTTACCCGTTGCCGCGCGGTGGCAACCGCCAGATACCGGACAGTCAACGGCAGCGCCGCCGCGTTCGATTACCATTGCGCCAAGGCGTTTGACCTCGGCCTCGTCGGTCGTAGACATCTCCATCCAGATTTTTTTTGGGGAAATCTCGGGCAACATCTGGCGCATGACAGCATCCGACGCAGCAGGAGAGGGCAGGCAGGTAATCACCGCATCGCAATTCCGCATCAGCTGCGCCGGGTTTGTGCCGGTCTTTGCGCCTTCGCGTGCGAATGCCTCGACTTTGTCACGGTCGAGATCGCAAACCGTCAGATCGATACCGTTGCGTAAAAGGCTGCCTGCGAGTTTTCCGCCGACATTTCCCAAACCGATAAACCCGACTTTCATTGCTCTCTCCCTGGTCCGGATCCCGTTTTCTGGATGCCACGGATCGGAGCCGGGCGAAGGCTGAAAAACGACAATTTCGATGCGTTATCTTCAATAGCGCAGGAAACCGGCACTCCCATCAACCGAGCCATAGGCCAACCCGCGCCGAGAGAGAAAATCCCGACTTGCCTTCCGGGGCTAGGAGCGCATCCTTGATCCAAGGCGAGAAACGGAGCGGGTGATGCGGTTACTGATTTTTTGTGTGTGTCTGGTCGCCGGACTAGCCGGGTGCGGACAGCGCTCTTCGCCGCCGCCAGATCCATTGGCAGCGGAACAAGCGGCTGCGGGCCTGTCCGCCGCTGATCTGGTCACTTATCCCAAGTTCGGTGACGCCGACCCTCACAGCTGGAAAGGGCGCGCACCGCGCACCTATCCGGTCCACGGTATCGATATCTCGCGCTGGCAGGGGGACATAGACTGGCGCAGGGCTAAGGCATCCGGTGTGTCGTTCGCATTCATCAAGGCGACCGAAGGCGGCGATCTTGCGGATCCGAAATTCCGGGACCACAGGGCAGGGGCCAAGGCCGCAGGAGTCCCGTGGGGCGCCTATCATTATTACTATTTCTGTCGCCCGGCCGAAGAGCAGGCGCGCTGGTTCATCCGCAATGTTCCGCGCGATTCCGCTTCGTTGCCTCATGTACTGGACATGGAATGGACGCCCTATTCGCGAACCTGCCGCATCCGCCCCGAAGGGGCTAAGGTGCGAGCCGAAGCGGACAAGTTCCTCGACATGCTCGAAGCCCATTACGGCAAACGCCCGATACTCTATACAACAGTGGATTTCTTCCGCGACACCGGGATCGACAGGTTGCGTGGCACCGAGTTCTGGTTGCGTTCAGTGGCAGGTCATCCACGCAAAACCTATCCCGGTGCGTTTTGGACGTTCTGGCAATACACCGGCACCGGGTTGGTGCCCGGTGTCGATGGCAAGGTGGACATCAACGTCTTTCGCTCATCACCCGAAGTCTGGCTGCGCTGGTCAGGGCAGGCAGTGCCGGGACGTTGATCAAAGCGTTCTCTGTTGATCACCCCTTGGGGGCGTACCAGATCGGTGACGTATAGGCGCGTTCCTGCCCGACAAGCGTTGCGCCCTCGGGGATGTCAACGCCAAGCCGCAGCCGGTCATACACCACCCAGCGCGGTGTCGGGATTTCCAGCACGCGGGCATAATAGAAGGCATGCTGCAACGGATCGAAATCCGGGTCAGTCCAGATGGTAAGCAGCTCGGGCGCGCCGATGGTGTTGGTGTAACCCGCCGCTTCGAGATCTACCGTGTTCCCGACCGGTGGCAGCTTGCCGTTCGCATCCGGTTCACGGCCTTCGGACCAGGCGACGTCATAGACTTTTTCATGAAGGGCACCATCTGCGTCCATCCAACCCTTGACGATCTGGATCCGATCCAGATTCGCGCCAATCGGGTCGCGCAGCGCGTAGACCATGAAATCCGGCGCTTCGTCCATAGCTGGCAGGTCACCTCCCATGGGTACGCCCTTGGCATAACCTGCAAACGCGGGTTGCCGTCCGCGCAGATCGTTTTCGGTGTACCCGCTGCCGCCAAAGAACCGCACCATCATTCGCGGCCCTGTGGTGGCGTAAGTTTCACGCCGCACCATGGCGTCCCACAGCGCGTCGCGTGTGTTGTCCGTGGCCCAAACACCAGTGTAGCCGGATGCAACCAGTTCAAACCCCTCGAAAACCCCGTTCTCGGTTTTTGTAAACGGGTGGGACATGCGTGTCTTGGAGGGCTCGGCATTGGTGGCTTTGCCGAAAAAGTTGTCTTCGTCCGCCGTGGTCAGAGACGTATGGCTGTCGGTCGCTCCGGAGAAGCCGAACTTGTAAGGATTGATACCAAGCGACTGCTCCAGCAGAAAACCCTGTTTCAAGGCTTCGCGCGCATACTCGCCTTTCAGCATTTCATCGGTTTTTGCCGCCGTGAGATCGAGGTTTCCGGCGTCCCACGTTTCATAATCCGCGAACTCATCATCGGGCGACAGTTTAGGATGGGTTTCGCCATCACCTTTGATCTGCGTGATTTCGTAGAGCGGCTCCCACTTGGCGCGTTTGGTCACATATTCCTCGTCGACGGTATCGCCCGTGAATCGTTTCTCGGTTGGGAACATGATCCCGTTCGAGAGATTGCCGTTATGGGCAATCGTAAAGGCACGGCCGCCTGATTTGGATTCGTAGTTCTCAAGCCACGTGTACAGATCCATCGGATCGACACTGCCAGTCGGGCCTTGCGTCACCATCGGTTCCACAAGCGAAGCCCGGGCACCGTCGTCGCGCAAAACCACGTTGCGATGGAGGTTGTTGCCTTTGTAGAGCGAGGTCCATTCAAAACCGATGAAAGCGGTAAAATGCCCCGGCTCGTTGTAATGCTCGGCGGCCTCGATGATGTTTTTCCAGACCGAGGCATATTTTGCGGCGCCCGGTGAGTAGTCGGCGATCAGGTCCGGATCCATGGTGCCTTGCGAAAAGTTGGTGATCAGATCAAGCGCCGCAGTTGCCGACGCTTCACCACCTTCGTTTATCGCCTCGTGCCAGCGCTTTCCCTGCTCCGAGGCCAGCACGTTGGGCGTTCCCGATTTGAGATCAAAGATCAGCCCCATACCGTCGGAGTGTTCGGTCAGAACCAGCCAGTCGAGGGGGCGCGACAGCTTGACCGGCTGTCCGGACGCGGCCATCACCTCTTCGCCGCGGGCAAATTCATAAGCAGTTTCCAATCCGGTCGTATTGCCAAAAAGCCCGGCATCCATCGAGTATCCGGTGTGCAGGTGGGTGTCACCCCAATAGACCTGACTGGGAAATCCCCTTTGAGCGTAGGGGGAATAGGCTTTGCCCTGATAGAGCCCTTCGAGGGATTCCTGGGATGGGACAAACTGCGCGGCGACAGGCGTGGACAGCATCAAGCAGGCCAGGATCGATCTTTTGATCATCGGGAATGCTCCTTATCGGATGGCGGCAACAAAATGTGGTGTGACTTGAAATGGCGAGGCTAGCTTAAAGCCCCTGAATTTCAAAATACAATTGAGCCAGCCAAACGGTGGCGCAGAAAGCCTGCCGGGTCAGATCCGGGCTGACCGCCATCCTGCTTCGCGCAGCGCCTGACCGTAATTGGCCGCCGTTTTCATCTGCTGTCCAATGCCTTTGTCCACCAAAGCCTGATGCATTTTTGGCAGATTATAGCAGGGCACATGCATGATCATGTGGTGCTCAAGGTGGTAGTTGACCCAGTATGGCGCAACCAATGTCCGCGCAATCGGCCCGGCATGAGTAGTGCGTACATTCCGAAGCGGATCCTCGGATTGTTCTGTCGCCCCGTGTTCGGCGATGTTTCGCACCCTGAGAACAAATTGGAACCACGTCAGATACGGCAGCAGCCAGAACGCCAGTCCCCACCACCAGTCACCAATCACCCCCATCGCGAGGATGATGCCCAGAAATACCGGCAAGGACTTCCAAAGATGGGGCGCCTTGAAACTCTGAGCAAAATCCGAGGCCGCGGCCTTCATGGCGTCTTCGTCACCCGCCAGCTGGAACGACATCATGATCTGGCCGAACAGTTGTTTTGCACCGGTCTGGCCGGTCAGATCGCGGGTGAATTTCCGTTTTAGCGAAGCGTGCGAGGTTGGGAATTTCGACGACAGAACCAGATCAGGGTCTTTTTCGGTCTGTGTAAAACGGTGATGGGTCAGGTGATAGTGGCGATATGCGGAAAGCTCGGCCAAGATCGGGCGACCACAGAGCCACTCTCCGACAAAGTCGCTGATCTCGCGTGTCCTGAACAACGCATTGTGTGCAGCTTCGTGCATCAGGATGGCGAGCCCAAGCTGCCGGGACCCGATCAGCACAACGGCCACCAGAAAGGTCAGCGGGTTGGGCCACAACCCGAACAATGCCACAGAAAGAAGAATGACCCCCCAGCAATGGAGCACCAGCCAAGCCCCCTTGGCATCAGAACGCTCTGCCAGAGGGCGGATTTCTTCGGAACTCAGAAATGCCTTTCCGGGTGCCATCTGTGTCTCCTCCCGCCTGAAAGGGTCTCAGAGAAGAGGGTAATCTGTCAAATCGGGCGCGGCGTCACCAGAGGTGTTACGTTACGCCCGCCACTCAAAAAAGTCTTGCCCGGCCTGCGCCAACAAGCTTTCGGCCATGTCGCGGCCCAATGCGGCCCCATCCTCGACCGGGCAAGTCCGGTCGTCCGAGATCGCCTCGGACCCGTCAGGGCGCAGCACTTCGCCGCGCAGGCGCAATGTAGAACCATCAAGTTCCGCCAATCCGGCAATGGGGGTCTCGCACGATCCGTCGAGCGCAGCCAGAAACGCGCGTTCGGCGGCAAGGCGTTGTTGGGTTTCAGAATCGTGGATTGCGGCTAGCAAATCAGCCGATCGGCTGTCATCGGCGCGCCGTTCGATGCTTATGGCGCCCTGTGCGATGGCAGGCAACATGTCATCGGGTGAAATGGCGGTTGCCGGCACATCGGTTCTGCCAAGCCGGCGAAGCCCTGCCATGGCAAGGAACGTGCATTCGGCCACGCCATCGGAGAGTTTTTTTAGCCGGGTCTGCACGTTTCCGCGAAATTCGACCACTTTCAGATCGGGCCGCCGGTTCAACAATTGTGCCCTGCGCCTCAGGGACGACGTCCCGACGACAGCCCCTTGAGTCAGATCGGCAATGGACGTTGTTACGGGCGAAATGAATGCGTCCCGAACATCTTCGCGCGGCAGAAACGTGTCGAGAACCAACCCGTCGGGCTGTTCAACCGGCATGTCCTTGGTGGAGTGCACCGCGATGTCGATATCGCCGCGCAGCATCGCTTCTTCAATTTCCTTGGTGAACAGGCCTTTGTTGCCGATCTCTTTCAGCGGTCGATCCGCTTCTATCATCGCGCGATTGTCGCCAGTGGTAGCTATCACTGTGATTTCAAACGCATCATGCGGCAGGTCAAAAGCCGTCGCCAGCCGATTGCGGGTTTCGTGGGCCTGCGCAAGCGCCAGTGGAGAACCACGGGTGCCAATTTTCAGCGGCGAAGCGGGAGAGGGAAGGGCATTGGTCATGGCGTCAGCTTTAGTCGCGTCACATTGCCCTGACAACCCGTGGGGTTCTTGACAATTTGCCGCTTTGGCGTGACCGGTGACCCGAACGACGAATGAGGTCCGGTCATGACAAAGAAGCTTCTGAAGGCGCTGGCGGGTGAAACGCAGGATATTCCGCCGATCTGGATGATGCGGCAGGCCGGGCGCTATCTGCCGGAATACCGGGCGACGCGCGCGCAGGCGGGTGATTTTCTGTCGCTGTGCTACAACTCCGAACTGGCGGCTGAGGTGACATTGCAGCCGATCCGGCGCTATGGGTTCGACGCCGCGATCCTGTTCGCCGACATCCTCCTGTTGCCGCAGGCGCTGGGCGCGGATCTGTGGTTCGTGACCGGTGAAGGGCCGCGCTTGTCAACCATCACCACCGGTGACGAGCTGGCCGCGCTGCGACCGGTTGGCGATATCCACGAGACCCTGAACCCGGTTTATGAAACCGTGCGGATCCTGCGCCGCGAACTGCCCGAAGACACCACGTTGATCGGGTTTGCTGGCGCGCCTTGGACCGTGGCCACATACATGATTGCCGGGCGCGGCACACCCGACCAGGGGCCGGCGCACGCTTTGCGTCAGGAAAACGAAACGGTGTTCGCCGGTCTGATCGAGCGTCTGACCGAAGGCACGATAGACTATCTATCGGCGCAGATCGAAGCGGGCGCGGAAGTGGTGAAAATCTTCGACAGCTGGGCAGGGTCTCTGCAGGGCGAAGCTTTCGAACGTTATGCGCTGGAGCCCTGCCGGGTGATCACGCAGGAGCTAAAAAAGCGCCATCCGGGTACTCCGGTGATCGGTTTCCCGCGTGAAGCCGGCGAAAAATACATCGGTTTTGCCAAGGCCACGGGTGTTGACTGCGTGGCACTGGATGCGGCTGTGGATCCGGAGTGGGCCGCGGCGAATGTTCAGGTCGATGGCTGCGTGCAGGGGAACCTTGCCTCGTCACATATGGTGACGGGCGGGCAGGCACTGGTGGATGAAACCCGCAAGATTGTCGAAGCGTTCTCAAAGGGTCCGCATATCTTCAACCTCGGTCACGGGATCACACCGGACGCGGATCCGGAGAATGTGCAGCTGATGATCGAAACGGTGCGCGGAACGTAAAAGCTTCTGGCGTCAGCGCGAAGTCTTAAGTTCGGCTCTGATTTCGTCATTGTGCTGACCGCGCGACGGGCTGGGTTTCGGCTGCCATCCTTGCCCCTGAAAGCGCGGTGCCGGCGCGGCTTGCATGACATCGTCGATTTCAACCCAGCTTTGGCGGGCAGCATTCATCTCGTGGGCCATCGCTTCTTCCGGGCTGAGAACCGGTGCGACACAGGCATCTGAGCCAAGGAATAGGTCCGCCCAGAAATCGCGAGGTTTCCCGGCGAATTTTTCCTCAAGCCGCGCGGTGAGTTCCGACCAGAGTTTCGAATTGTATTGCTGGCGGAACTCAGGATCGGCAGACAGCCCCATTCGGTCGAGAAAATCCGCATAGAACTGCGGCTCGAGACATTGTACCGACACATGGCCTCCATCTGCGCATCTGTACGATCGCGACCAATGCGGGCCATCCAGCAGGCTGCGGCCCCGGGTGCCGCTCAGGTTGCCGGTCTGGCGCAGGGACATCAGCAGGTTCATCATATGTGCGGACCCGTCGTAGATCGCCGCATCGACCACCGTTCCACTGCCGGTTTTCTGGGCGCTCAGGATCCCCGAAAGCAGGCCAGCCACCAGATACATCGCCCCGCCTCCGATGTCTCCGACAAGCGTGGCTGGTGTGACCGGTGGATCACCGGGTGCCGATCCATACCAAAGCGCACCCGAGAGCGAGATGTAGTTCAGATCATGCCCCGCAGCATGTGACAGCGGGCTGTCCTGTCCCCACCCGGTCATCCTGCCAAAGACAAGTCGCGGGTTGATGGCGTGGCAAATCTCGGGCCCGAGGCCAAGCTTTTCCATCACACCGGGGCGGAATCCTTCGATCAGCGCATCGGCCGTGGCGATAAGCGCCTTGCAGGTATCGAGATCAGCCGGGTCCTTCAGATCCAGAGCGATTGAGCGTTTGCCCCGATCGAGCAGCGACCGCTCCGGCATGCCCGGTGTTACCGCACCCCCTTTGCGATGGACCACGATGACTTCGGCTCCGAGATCGGCAAGGGTCATTGCCGCGAACGGGCCGGGGCCCAGCCCTTCGATTTCGATAATGCGGATGCCGTCGAGCATTTTGGTTCTCCTGTATCTCAGCTCAACCTGTCCCTGCTACGGGCAATCGACAAGCTGCCAATCCGAATGAAACGTAGCGTCACTGCAAAGCGCCCGAGGGTTTCCAGAGCCGCGTCAAGCTGATCGACTGACGGCGAGGGAGGGTCAACCATGTCAGTTGTCACTTACGAGAAGGACGGCCGTGTCGGCCGGATCACGCTGAACCGGCCAGACGTCTTGAACGCAATCAACAACGAACTGCCCGCCGCTTTGGCTGATGCCGTGGCCCTGGCCGACGCAGATCCCGGCGTTCATGTCATGGTGTTGTCCGGAAACGGGAAAGCATTCTGTGCTGGATACGACCTGACCTATTATGCCGAAGGCAACGGGTCAGGGGATGCAACCCAGCCAATGCCTTGGGATCCGGTAAAGGATTACCGGTTCATGTGGGCCAACACGCAGCATTTCATGTCCCTTTGGCGTGCAGTGAAACCCGTGATCTGCAAGGTGCATGGGTTCGCGGTGGCCGGCGGGTCGGATATTGCCCTGTGCGCCGATCTGACGATCATGGCCGAGGATGCACAGATCGGTTACATGCCCGCCCGGGTTTGGGGGTGTCCGACAACGGCCATGTGGGTTTATCGGCTGGGACCGGAACGGGCCAAACGGATGTTGTTCACCGGTGACAGAATTTCGGGGATTGAAGCGGCGGAAATGGGCTTGGTTTTGAAATCTGTTCCGGCCGACCAGCTGGATGATGCTGTTGAGGAGATGGCGGCGCGCATGGCGACGGTGCCGATCAATCAGCTGGCGATGCAGAAGATGGTGATCAACCAGGCGATCGAGCAGACGGGGATGATGCAGACGCAGAGGCTCGCGACGATATTCGACGGCATCACTAGGCACTCACCCGAAGGGATCAATTTCAAGACACGGGCCGAGGACGTCGGCTGGAAACAGGCCGTGACCGAGCGTGATCAGGGAACTTTCGACTGGACGGACAACCAAGAGATCCCAAAACGAAACAGATAGTTGTCTTGCCACGCCGGTGCGGCTTGCATAGCGTCGGACGCGTTATCCAAAGTGGGGCGGAGTCATGCGGGCCTGGATTGTCATTTGCTTTTGTGCCGTTCTGGCCCTTCTGGCGGTTATCCTCGCCCAGCTGCACCCTCCGAATGAGCTGCGTCTTGCGGCTGGTCCGGGCGGTGGCGCTTATGTTCAGGTTGCAGATGATTATGCCGAGGTTCTGGCCCGTGACGGAATTCGTCTGAGGATTGTTGAAACTGCCGGGTCGGCCGAAAATGCAGCCCTGTTGAGAGAAGGCAAGGTTGACGCCGCATTTCTGCAAGGTGGCATCAACGCCCGCGGGATGGCGGCAGAGGCTGTTGGCAATATCTTTTACGAACCAATCGTATTGCTCGCCCGTGACGATGGGATTTTGCCAGACAATCCTTCGCAGTGGAAAGGCCTGCGGATCAACAGCGGGGCACCCGGATCGGGAACAGAAGCCGCCTTCCGGGATTTTGAAGCTGCGGTCGAACTGTCGCGAGAAGACAACGAGCATCTGGAGTTCCCCTATGATGAAGCCGTGTCGGCTCTTTTGAACGGGGACCTTGATATTGCGGCCTTCGTGGCGCCGATCGATGCACCGTATCTGGTTGAGGCCTATCATACGCCCGGCCTGCATACCCTTGCACTTGATCATGCCGAGGCGATCTCGCGCCGGATGGAATATGCGGGGGTGGTCACCGTGCCGACTGGTGGAATGTCACTGGATCCGGTCCTCCCGGCCGAACCACGCCAGCTTGTCGCTCTGTCCGCGCGTCTGGTCGTGGATGAAAATCTGCATCCCGCGCTGGTTAATCGCCTGACCATGGCGGCGATCGAACTTCACCGTGGCAGGGGGATCATCACAGATCCGGGCACCTTCCCGTCGATCGAAGCGACTGGTTTGCCGGTCAACAAGACGGCTCGGCAGCTGATCCAGAACGGCCCGACCACATGGCACGACTGGCTCCCATATTGGATGGCGGCTCAGATCAACCGGGTTCTGCTGCTGTTTCTTCCGTTCTTCTTCATTGCCGTGCCGCTGCTTCGGGCGGTGCCGTCCATTTATACCTACCTAATGCGCTGGCGCGTCTGGCAGCATTACCCCGAGATCCGCCTAATTGAGGATGAATTGATGCAGGCCCCGAGCGTCGAGGAGCTTGAAACCATGCGGACGCGTCTGGACGAGCTGGATGAAAGGCTGGCCGGGCTGCGACTGCCACCTGCCTATCGTCAGGTCCAGTACGATGCTCGACTTCATCTGGAGCTTGTCCAGAAGCGCATAGCCGACATGTATCGCATGCGGCGAAACGATCAGGCGGGATAGACTGCTCTGCGATTGTTCGTTTTGTTGTGCCTGTCCGGTTCGGCTGCCTTGTGTCGGCGGGGCCTCAATACCGGCCTTTCACCTCGGTTCGGGCAATTTGTTTGGATTTCTGCTGTTCACGCAGGAACACGAACAGACCGGCGCCCATGATCAGGGTCATACCCACCCAGATCTCTGGCTGCGGTAGTTCATTCCAGATCAGCCAGCCCCAAAAAACCGCCATAGGGAGCATGGCATACTCAAATGGAGCGACGGTGGCAGCGTCGGCAACGCGATAGGCTTGGCTGAGGCAGTATCCGACGGCGGCAGAATTCACGCCAAGTCCGATCAGATAAGGCCAATCCTCCTGCGCGGGCCAGATCCACGGCCGCAGCAGGAAATAGCGACTGGGATTTCCAGATTCTTCGGCGAACCGGCCATCTCCGGCCACCACGAAAAAGCAGACGGACACGACAACAAACATGCTTTGAATGTAGACCGCCAAGGCAGAGGCCTTGGTAGTGGCGCCCAGTTTGCGGGTCATCAGTTGCATCAAGGCATAGGCAAACGCGGAAAAGACCGGCAACAACAGCACGACTCGGTCGACTTCCAGTGTTTCGCTGCCCTCCCACGGGCGTTGCATGATAATGACACCGGCAAACCCGACCGCAACTGCGCTGATCCGCATGGCGCCGACCTTTTCGCCGAGAATTGGAATGGACAGCAGCGTGATGAACAACGGGGCCACGAAGAACAGCGCTGTGACATCGGCCAGCGGTGCCACGGCCAGCGCCACGAAAAAGGTCATGTTCGAGACAACCACCAAGAGGCCGCGGATCACATGCAGCAACGGTTGCCGGGTTTTCAGGATAGACAGGCCTCCTTCATACCAGACCATTGGCGACAGGATCGCCAGTCCGATGGCCGATCGTGTAAACACGATCTGGTGCAAGGGATAACCACCTGACAGTTTCTTGATCAGCATGTCGTTGACCGAAATCGCCAACATGCCAAGCAGAATGAAAGCAATTCCGGTCGAAGACCGGTTTCGGGTGATTTCCGTCAATTCGAGCGCTCCAGAGGGAGGCAGAGAAGAACAACTGCCCTACCGAAACAGAGCTATCACGATTTGCAGCCGGGGATTTGCCGATTTGCGACATTGCCGAAAACGAGAATGTCCGAAGGGCGGCCCATTCCCCAAATGGCAGGCGCAGTAAACACTGCACCCTTGCACACCAGTCTGTTCGTGCACCCCCCCCTGTTTCCTCGCGTTCAGGCCGCTAGGATGGCACGCAGAATCACACCGGAGTCTCCATGTCCTCGATCCTGTCCATCAAGAACCTGCGCAAGTCTTATGCGGACGGGTTCGAAGCGTTGAAGGGTGTCTCTCTCGACATCAATCAGGGAGAGATTCTTGCCCTGTTGGGACCCAATGGGGCCGGAAAGACCACTCTGATATCGACGATTTGCGGTATCACCATTCCCAGCGCGGGTTCAGTAACGGTGGGCGGACACGATATCGAGCGTGATTTTCGGGCTGCGCGCGAGATGATCGGGCTGGTGCCGCAAGAACTTAATCTGGAGCCATTCGAGAAAGTCTGGAACACGGTCCGGTTTTCGCGCGGATTGTTCGGTCAGCCCCGTAATGACGCCCTGATCGAGGAAATCCTGCGTAAGCTCTCTCTCTGGGACAAGCGCAACAATGCCACCAAAGAACTTTCCGGTGGCATGAAGCGTCGAGTGTTGATCGCCAAGGCTCTGGCGCATGAGCCAAGGGTGCTGTTTCTGGATGAACCCACAGCCGGCGTAGATGTGGAGTTGCGAAAAGACATGTGGGACATCGTAGCCGAGCTCAAGGCGGATGGCGTTACGATAATTCTCACCACCCATTACATTGAAGAAGCCGAAGCGATTGCCGACAGAGTCGGCGTGATCAACAAGGGTGAGCTTCTGCTGGTCGAGGAAAAAGACGCTCTGATGGCACAGATGGGTCGAAAGCAACTGGACGTGCAACTGAGCAGCCCGATCCTGAAAATCCCGGAATCGCTTGCGGAACACGAACTGGAACTGTCAGAGGATGGCGAGGTTCTGACCTACACCTATGACACCCGAGCGCCCCGGACCGGGATCACGACGCTGTTGCGTGACGTGGCTGAGGCCGGGCTGGTATTGTGCGACGTGCAGACCCGGCAGAGTAGCCTTGAGGAGATTTTCGTGACGTTGGTTTCGGGAGAGCGCACATGAATTGGACCGCGATCGCCGCAATCTACCGCTATGAGATGGCACGATTTTTCCGAACTCTCTTACAGAGTTTCGTATCCCCGGTGTTGTCCACCTCGCTCTACTTTGTGGTGTTCGGAGCCGCGATAGGCAGCCGCATCGATCAGGTAGAAGGCGTGGACTACGGGTCCTTCATCGTGCCCGGGCTCGTGATGCTGAGCGTGATTACCCAGTCGATTTCAAGCGCATCCTTTGGGATCTACTTCCCCAAGTTCATCGGGACGGTCTATGAACTGCTTTCGGCGCCTGTCAACTTTCTGGAGATCGTGATGGGCTATGTCGGGGCGGCAGCCACCAAGGCGTTGTTCATCGGCACGGTCATTCTGATCACTTCAACTTTTTTTGTGGATCTCGAGATTCGGCACCCACTGGCGATGGTGTCATTTCTTGTTCTGACCTGCCTGAGTTTTGCGCTGCTTGGGTTTATCATCGGCATCTGGGCGGGGAATTTTGAACAGCTGCAACTGGTGCCTTTGCTTGTTGTCACGCCGCTGATCTTTCTGGGCGGAGCGTTCTATTCGATCTCGATGCTGCCGCCGATCTGGCAAACAATCACCTTGTTCAATCCGGTTGTTTATTTGATCTCAGGGTTCCGATGGGCCTTTTTTGGTATGTCCGACGTGCCCGTAGGGTTGAGCCTGCTGGCGATTTGCGCGTTTACAACACTTTGCCTGTGCGTGATCGGCTGGATTTTCAAAACCGGGTGGCGGATCCGTAGCTGATGCGGTCGTGTGGCGTTGCAAATTTGCCGGTCGAATGTGAGAAATTTGCAGCCGTGACGTTTCTGTGGCCCTCGGCGTCTTGTTTCACCCCTATCGGCAATCTACATCGGGCGTCATGAAGCTGCGTCTCCCGTTTATTAAGAACCCGCCTCTCGTTTCGGTGGTTCGCCTCTCCGGAGCTATTGGAATGGCCGGCCGTGCCTCTCTCAGTGACGTCGGGCTGACACCGGTGCTGGAAAAAGCGTTTCGCCGTGGAAAGCCCGATGCGGTCGCGTTGGAGATCAATTCGCCGGGTGGCTCCCCTGTCCAGAGTTCTCTGATCGGAGCCCGTATCCGGCGCCTGTCCGACGAGTTGGAAGTTCCGGTTTATGCCTTTGTCGAAGATGTGGCGGCGTCGGGCGGATACTGGCTGGCGGCCGCGGCTGACGAGATCTGGGCAGACGAAAGCTCGGTCCTTGGTTCGATCGGCGTGATCTCCTCGGGCTTTGGGGCACATGTATTTCTGGCGCGTCAGGGCTTGGAGCGGCGGGTGCATACAGCCGGAGATTCCAAATCGATGCTGGATCCCTTCCGCCCGGAAAAGAAAGAGGATGTGAAACGCCTCAAGGGGCTCTTGGGCGATATCCACGAGAATTTCATTGCTCATGTCAAATCCCGCAGGTCCGGCAAGCTGGACGAGACCGCCGACCTGTTCACTGGTGAGATCTGGCTCGCCCGGCGCGCGACCGAACTTGGGTTGATCGAAGGCGTCGGGCATCTGAAGCCAAAAATGAAAGAGCTTTTCGGAGACAAGGTTCAGTTTCGCCGTTACGGGATGAAACGTCCTTTCTGGAGCCGTTTGGGGGCGGAGATATCTCAGGATGCGATCGCCGGGATCGAGGAACGCGCAGCCTATGCGCGTTTTGGGTTGTGACGTGATCCTGAAAATCGTTTCCCTGTTTCTGGTGGTCATGGCGGTGCTGGCCATGTTCGGCAAGCTCAAGGTTCCCGGCAGCAAAAGGCTGGCATCCGCACGTTGCCCCCGATGTGGTCGGTTTCGGATCGGTAAGGGGCCATGTGCCTGCGGGCACGGAGGATCCGGAACATGACGGCGTGGTTGCTATCAGGTCTGGGCCTGTTCATCCTGCTGCTGGCTGGGGATGCATTGGTGCGTGGTGCTGTGAACTTAAGCCTGCGTCTTGGCGTTCCTGCACTGATCGTCAGCCTGACAATTGTAGCATTCGGAACGTCGGCACCAGAGTTGCTGATTTCCATCAAGGCGGTGCAGGAGAATGCGCCGGGCATCGCGCTGGGCAACGTTGTCGGGTCTAATACGGCCAATATCCTGCTGGTTCTCGGTGTGCCGGCTCTATTGGCCACTCTGCACACCAGTGAGTGCAACAGCCGGCGGAATTACGTATTCATGTTGCTGGCTTCTTTATTGTTTATCGGACTTGCCTTTTGTGGGACGTTCACATGGGTCAGCGGCCTGATCCTCCTTGCTGCCTTGTCGTTAGTGCTGTTCAACGCCTTTCGTCAGGCCCGCGCCCATCGCAAGTTATGCGGGAAGGCGGACGAAGACGACGATCTGGAAGAGCTGGACGGGCTGGAAGACGCAGATCCCGACATGCCGTATTGGAGGATAGGAATATACCTCGTGCTCGGCTTGATCGGCTTGCCGATGGGGGCGCATCTGCTGGTGGACAATGCAACGATCATTGCCCGTACCTACGGGGTCAGCGAAACCGTGATCGGACTGACGCTTGTTGCCATTGGAACATCGTTGCCTGAATTGGCCACCACCGTGATGGCTGCGCTGCGTCGGCAGGCCGATGTGGCGCTGGGCAACGTTATCGGGTCGAACATGTTCAACCTTTTGGCCATCGTCGGCATCGCCACGCTCGTTGGACCTATCCCGGTGGATCCCGAGTTCCTTGAGTTCGACCTGTGGGTCATGCTGGGGGCTTCGCTTCTGCTGATCCCCTTCGTGTTTTTTAAAAGGGACATCACACGAACCTGGGGTGTGGCCTTGACGCTGCTATATGCGGTCTATCTGATCGCTGTGCTGGTTTGATCACTTCAATCGCGAAGGCTGGCAAAGGGGAGCTCATATGACACGCTGTCTGGTTACCGGGGCGGGAATACGCATTGGTCGTGCAATGGCGCTTTATCTGGCGCGGCGCGGCTATGACGTTGCTGTCCATTTCGCCAGTTCCGAAGGCCCGGCGCACGAGGTCGTGGCGGAAATCGAAGCAATCGGGCGCCGTGCTGTGGCAGTGCAGGCTGATCTCCTAAGTGAGGACCAGACGCAGGCTCTTCTTCCACGCGCTGCAGAGGCCCTCGGTGGGCCAATAACCTGTCTCGTGAACAACGCTTCGATCTTCGAGTATGACAATATCTCGATAGCCAGCCGGGTGTCGTGGGACCGCCACATGGAAAGCAACCTGCGCGCGCCCTTCGTACTGACACAGGCCATGGCTGAACAGGGTTTGCAGCCGACCCGCGACGACAACGGAGAGCCGGAGGCAGCCGGCCTGATCGTCAACATGCTCGATCAGCGCGTGCGCAAACTGACCCCGGAGTTTATGTCCTACACTCTGGCCAAGGCCGGTCTTTGGACGCTCACGCAAACTGCCGCCCAAGCGCTCAGCCCGGCCATACGCGTCAACGCAATTGGTCCCGGGCCGACCGTTCAGGGGCACCGGCAAAGCGCCGAACACTTTGCGGGTCAGCGCAGGAATACGATTCTGGAACGCGGGGCGAGCCCATCGGACGTTGTCGGGGCTTTGGGGTTTTTCATGGATGCCGTAGCGGTAACCGGGCAGTTGATTTGCGTGGATGGCGGACAGCACCTCGGTTGGAAGACGCCAGACGTGCTAGGGGTGGAATAGGCGTAAATATCCATGTTCCCCGCAAGTTTTGCACCGCTCACGGCCGGGTGAAAAAGGCGTTACAAAATTGCCTTTGATTTCATGAGCTTGCTGCGTGAACATTTTTTTTCGCAACAGAATCAACATGTTAAAGCATTGCCTATTTTTTGTGCAATTCAACGAAGCGCCCATTTTTCAAGGGAAATCTTCCCGACACCCAAAGATATCTTCAGACTTATCCACAAAAGGCGTGGATTTGTTTTTGCTTGAAACCGGCACGTCAAGATTGCAGCCCGGACCGGAGAATCATATTTCCGTAACATGACCGACCAATCCGACATGCCCCCGACCGGTTATGCCGTCATCCAAGCGCATCTTCGCACGTTGGATGGGTCTCCCGGTGTCTATCGAATGCTGGATGCTCAGGCTCGCGTTCTTTACGTGGGAAAAGCCCGAAACCTTAAGGCGCGCGTGTCGAGCTATTCCCGTCCCGGTCATTCTCCGCGTATCGAGCGGATGATCCGCGAGACGGCCTCGATGATGTTCCTGACGACCCGCACGGAAACCGAGGCATTGCTGCTTGAGCAGAACCTGATCAAGCAACTCAAGCCGAAATACAACGTGCTGCTCCGGGATGACAAAAGCTTCCCCAACATCCTCGTAGCCAAGGGTCACTCTTTTCCCCAGATCAAGAAGCACCGAGGTGCCAAAAAGGAGAAGGGCGCCTATTTCGGACCGTTTGCCAGTGCCGGCGCAGTGAACCGGACCCTGAACCAGTTGCAAAAGGCGTTCCTGTTGCGCAACTGCTCTGGCCCGATGTTCGACAGCCGGACGCGCCCCTGCTTGCTTTACCAGATCAAAAGATGTTCTGGCCCCTGTGTCGGGCTGATTTCCGAGCAGGACTACGCCGCCAGCGTAAAAGACGCCGAACGGTTCCTGTCGGGCCGGTCGACCAGGATACAGGAAGAACTGGCCGCTCAGATGATGGCGGCCTCCGAAGCGATGGAGTTCGAGCGCGCCGCCGCTCTGCGAGACAGGATTCGGGCGTTGACCGCTGTTCAGACCAGCCAGGGCATCAACCCGCGTGGTGTTTCCGAAGCGGACGTGATCGCGCTGCATCTCGAAAGTGGACAGGCCTGTGTTCAGGTATTTTTCATCCGGGCCAACCAGAACTGGGGCAACCGGGATTTCTATCCGCGTGTCGGGGCCGATGTTTCGCCAGCCGAAGTGGTGGAGGCGTTTCTCGGCCAGTTCTACGACAACAAGGAACCGCCCCGACAATTGATCTTGTCCGACGATATCGAGAATGCCGACCTGATGACCGAAGCCCTGTCTGAGAAAGCCGGACGCAAGGTCGAGATCATCGTTCCGCAGCGGGGGGAAAAGGCCGAGCTTGTCTCGGGAGCGCTGCGCAATGCTCGTGAATCTCTTGCCCGTCGGATGGCAGAGAGTGCCACTCAGGCAAAACTGTTGCGCGGACTTGCCGAAGCCTTGGACCTCGACGGCCCGCCAAGCCGAATCGAAGTCTACGACAACTCTCATATTCAGGGAGCCAATGCCGTCGGGGCCATGATCGTCGCGGGGCCGGACGGTTTCGACAAGAACCAGTACCGTAAGTTCAACATTCGGGGTGATGATCTGACCCCGGGTGATGATTTTGGAATGATGAAGGAGGTCCTGACGCGTCGCTTTGCCCGGCTTCTGAAAGAGGATCCGGATCGGGACAAGGGACTTTGGCCGGATCTGTTGTTGATCGACGGCGGTGCCGGGCAAGTCAGCGCGGTGGCCGAAATCATGCAAACGCACGGGGTTGAGGACATCCCGATGGTCGGAGTGGCAAAAGGCGTCGACCGCGACCACGGCAAAGAAGAGTTTCACCGCAAGGGACAGCGCCCATTTGCATTACAACGCAATGATCCGGTGCTCTACTTCATTCAACGTATGCGGGATGAAGCGCATCGTTTTGCGATTGGCACCCACCGCGCAAAACGGGCCAAATCGGTCGGGGCAACGCCACTGGATGATGTTCCGGGTGTCGGGGCAACCCGAAAACGGGCGTTGCTCGCCCATTTCGGCAGCGCCAAGGCGGTGAGCCGCGCCAACCTTGCCGACCTGAAGGCTGTAGAGGGGATTTCAGCTACACTGGCGGAAACCATCTATGACTATTTTCATGAAAAGGGCTGACGCCGGCAATCCGGGCGTTATCGACGCGCGCCTTGGCCTATGCGTCGGGCTCTGGGCGGATCGCACATGCGATTTCCGCTCGCGCCGCCTTTCATGTTTTTCTGCCGCGATGTAAGTTCCGCCGCATGAAGTGGAACCTCCCGAATATCCTGACCTTGTTGCGTCTGCTGGCGGCTCCTGGGCTGGCTGTCATGTTTCTGTATTTCACCCGTCCCTACGCGGATTGGTTTGCATTGCTGCTGTTCATATCCGCAGCGATAACCGATTGGTTCGACGGCTATCTTGCGCGGGCTTGGAAACAGGAAACCAAGATCGGGGCGATGCTTGATCCGATTGCGGATAAGGCAATGGTGGTGATCGCCCTGATGATCCTTGTGGGGTATTCCAACGAACACTGGACGCCGTGGCTAGTGCTTCCTGCCACCGTTATCCTGTTTCGCGAAGTATTTGTCTCTGGCCTGCGGGAGTATCTGGGCGACACCGCCGGGACCCTCAAGGTGACCAAGCTGGCGAAATGGAAGACAACAGCCCAGATGGTGGCAATCGCCATACTGTTTTCGCAGGGCATCTTTGAACATTACTATGTGATGTCGTCGTGGGGTATGGACAACGCGCTAATCGATCAGGTTCTGACGGGAGAGGTCGAAGATCTTCAGGGTCTGCGCTGGAAGGTTGAGGCCATGTTCTGGTCCGGCCGGATCGGGCTCTGGCTGATCTGGATTGCAGCGGCGCTGACATTGATCACCGGCGCGGACTATCTACGTAAAGCCATGCCACATCTGAAGGAGGGGGCGTGATGGACGTTCTGTATTTTGCATGGGTCCGGGAACGAATTGGGCTTCCAAAGGAAAAGATCGAGACCTCGGCTCAGACCGTGTCGCAACTGGTCGAAGAGCTTAAGGCGCGTGAAGACCGGTATCAGGCCGCCTTTGCCGACCTGTCGGCCTTGCGTGTGGCACTGGATCAGGAGTTGAGTGATTTTGAGGCCTCGCTTGCCGGCGTCCGCGAAGTGGCGTTCTTTCCGCCCATGACCGGCGGTTGAGCCAATGCGGATTTCGGTTCAGGATGCACCGTTCGATTTGGGGCAGGAGGCCGAAACCTTCGCTGCCGGCAGCACCGCCGATGGTGCCGTCGTGACCTTTACCGGGGTTGTGCGTGATATCGCGGGCGGTTTGGACGCGATGGAGATCGAACACTATCCCGGCATGACCGAAAGCGCGATCCGGAAGATCGCCGAAGAGGCGCAGGCGCGCTGGAATCTGGGCGATGTGCTGGTCATTCACCGCTTTGGGCGGCTCGCACCCGGAGAGCGGATCATGATGGTGGCAACCGCTGCTCGGCATCGAAAGGATGCGTTCGAAGCTGCGGAATACCTGATGGATTACCTGAAATCCCGCGCGCCGTTCTGGAAGAAGGAAATCACGTCCGCCGGAACCGAGTGGGTCGCCGCAAAAGACGAAGACGAAGAAGCTCTGTCGCGCTGGTAGCCCGCCACGGCATACGTGAACATCCTCGCCCTTTCTGTTGACGCCTGCTTGCGTGGTAGCGCCGTGCGGCCTCAGGTGCGCCCCATATGCGCGCGCAACTCTTCTGCCTCGTGGCGTGCGGCCCGCAAACCGTCCATCGCCGCTGCGAGTTCTGCCTCTGTCTGGGTCAGTTGATTGGTCAGTTCTGCTTCACGTTGCTGAAGGTAGGTAATTGCCTGATCCCGTGTTTCCTCGGCCTCGTGCAACTCCTGACTCATCCGGTCGAGATCCGCGACATCACTTTGGCGGACGCGGGTAAAACGATGCACCAGCCAGTTTGCAAACCATCCCATTGCAAAGGCCACGAAAAGGATGATGGCAGTGGTGATGATGAACTCGGTGCGGTTCATGTCATTGATCCTCGTCCGCTTGGGTTTCGGTTCCCTGATCTTCGGCTTCAGTTGGCGTCGCTTCCTCAGACCCTTCGCCAACAGCCGCGGTTTCCTGTTCGGAGGCTTCCAACGTGGTGGGCGTTTCAGGAATTGGTTCAGGCCGGATCAGGTGGAATTCAATCCGGCGGTTTTCCTCGCGGCCGTCCGGGGTGCCGTTGTCGGCGATGGGGCGGCTCTCGCCATACCCGATTGCCGAAAAGTTGGAGGTCAGCACCCTGCGGGAACGTAATTCGTTCAGGACCGATTGCGCGCGCGACTGGCTAAGTTGCAGGTTCATCTCTTCACGCCCCTGGCTATCGGTATGGCCCTGAATCTCCATCCGGATTTCTGCACATTCGGTCAGGATCTCGGCAAGACGGTCGAGCGTTTCCAAAGACTCGGCGGCAACAGTCGCCGACCCGGGTTCGAAAGCGATTTTGGCGTTGGCCTGAACGGCCGCAAGATCCGCCTCGCACTGGCCCGGATCCGGGGGGAGGTCCTCGGGGGGCGGCGGCGGCCTATAGGTTACGTCCAACTCGTAACTTTGGGCTTGGCCAAGTTTTTCAGACAAGAGCCGGGAGATGATCGCCTTGGCGTCTTCCTGCGAAGAGGACCCGCGCAGGCGCAGTTCATCCGGGGTTACGGTTATGGCGCCGTTGGAAAGAATCGAAAGAGCCTCGAGCCCCGCTAGAACCCGCACCGGCCACCCAGACGGCAGAGTTTCATCCACCCGAGCCGCCATATGAACATTGGACGATCCGAACCGGGATTTTGCGTAGCTGTCGGCCATCTGCCGAAGTGTTTCGTCATTGACGCGGCCGCGCAGCTGAACCAGCCCTTCGGGGCTGAGGGTGGCGGTGAATTCGGGCGGTCCGGCCAGCGTGACAGTTTCCGGTTCCGGAAGCACTGCATGCAAAGCAAAGACATCGGGCAGCGAGGTTTCGAGTTCACCCACAACCTTGTCAAAAAGGCTTTGGTCGGTCCCCTGGGCGGCCACCAGAGTGATATCGGCATCTGCGATTGTCACCGAACCTGCACCCAGCTCGGCCAAAGCCGAAATGCTCTGTTCCGCGGCACGAGGCCAGTTGGGTGACGGAACACCCATTCCAATCACGCAGTTCGACGGACCGGTCAGACCGGCCGATATGGCTGCTTTCACAATCCGGTCGCGGGAGGCCGTGCTCTCGGCGGAACAGGCGTCGAACCGCCCCCCGGTTTCGTCGATCAGGTAGCGAAGCGTGAACGGGGTGATTACCGGGCGCGGGGCCGAGATCTTGAGCGCCAGTCGCACACCAGCAGGTGCGCGGCGCGTCAGTCGGGCCTCGATCCGTTCCTTTTCCTGTGCGCTGTCGGTGATCGCAGTGACCGAAACCTGCTCGGAACTGACCGAGATTTTCGAACGCGGCAGCATCGACAGTGCGGCTTTGGCAAATCGAAGCGCTTCCGGCCATCGGTTCGGAACAGGGTAGTCCGCGGTTTCCAGCAAATCGATCACCGGTGCGTCCCGGGTGATGTCGGACAGTTCGTCTATCAGCGCATCGCGGTCGGATACTTCCGGTATCAGCCCGATCAGAGAGATGCCGCTGTCATTGCGCAGGATCTCGATCAGAAAGCGCGGCGGCACGATATCTGCCGTAGGGGTGACGTCCATCTGGTCGATGATCCGGGCGGCATCGACAACGCTCCCGACCTGACTGATTGCAGTAAAGCGCGCGGCCTCGTCGGGCGCGGTTCCGCTCATGACGACCTGCAGCCCATCGGCCTGCACCTCGGCCCAGCCATGTCCTGTGCGATCAAGTTGTCTGCGCACCGATATTTCAGTGCTGTCCTCGATTGCGGTAACCGCAAAGCTGGCTGCGACCGTGCTCAGCACGGCTGCCAATAGGAAGGTCGCAATGACCACGAACAGAGAGGAAATACGCATTAGCCTCGGGATTGTAGCGTTGTCCGATTGTGATTCCGCTGTCTTACAGGGGACGTGGCCGGGGTTCAATCAGGCCAGCAGGGCCGCAAGAAAGAAGATGAGCGGGATCAAGCCGGTATCCCGATTGGAACGGAACAAGCCAAGCAGTCGGCCGTTATCTTCGATATCAAGTCGGCTGAGTTGCCATGCCATATGCCAACCCATCGCCCAAGGCCCCATCAGGGCAATCACAAGCGCCAATATCGACGCCTGTGGCAGCCCGGCGGCGATCACCGCGAGCCCCATAAGAGCCACCGTGGCGACCAGAAAGCGCCGCAGCCAGGCAGGCGTTTCCGAGCCGAACAGCCGCGCCGTGGATTTGACGCCGATCAGTGCATCATCCTCGGTATCCTGATGGGCATAGATCGTGTCGTAGAACAGGGTCCAAGAGATGCCGGCGGCATACAGAAGCAGCGCAGGTTGGTTCAAGGTCCCGGTATGGGCAACCCAGGCCAGAAGCGCACCCCAGTTGAAGGCGAGGCCGAGAAACACCTGCGGCCACCACGTAAAACGTTTGGCGAAAGGATACACTGCGACAGGCAACAATGAGATGACACCCATCAGGATCGCTGCGGTGTTGAAACTGAGCAGAATGCCAAAGGCCACAAGAGCCTGAAAGCCCATCCAGCCAATTGCCTGTTTCACCGAAACCTGGCCGGAAGGAATCGGGCGCGATCTTGTGCGCTCAACCTGCCCGTCGAAATTGCGGTCGGTGATGTCGTTCCATGTGCAGCCCGCCCCACGCATCAGCCATGCCCCAGCGGCACAGCCGATAGCAATCCACAGATCTTCCCAGCGCGGGGTCTGGTCCCACAGCATCGCCAACGCCAGACCCCACCAGCAGGGCAGCAGCAACAGCCATGTACCGATGGGCCGGTCGGCACGGCTGAGCCTGAGATAGGGGCGGGCAGAAACCGGTGCATAGCGGTCGACCCAGTTGCCGCTCACGGCATCCGAGACCTGACCATCTGGTGTTGGGGCATTGCCTTGCATATGTAGGCTTTCATGAATGCTAAGATCAGGCTGTATGTAGAGCACCCTTTGGGGGCGGGGCAATCGGTTCCTTTGGATCGCGATCAGGCACATTACCTTTTTGGGGTGATGCGGCAGGGTGTCGGCGACCGGGTTGCCCTGTTCAACGGGCGCGACGGGGAATGGCTGGCCGAAGTGGCCACCGCAGGCAAACGCGGCGGTGAGTTGACCTGCGCGGAGCAGTCGAAACCACTGCAGTTGCCACCCGACCTTTGGCTGCTTTTTGCCCCGATCAAGAAGACTCGCACCGATTTCATTGTGGAAAAAGCGGCCGAAATGGGCGCGTCAAGGATCGTTCCGGTGCAGACCGAATATACCAATTCTGAGCGGATCCGGCAGGATCGCCTGCAGGCTCATGCAGTTGAAGCTGCCGAACAGTGCGGAGGAACCTATGTCCCCGAGGTGGCGGATCTGCAGAAACTGTCGCGCCTTCTCGATCAATGGCCCGAAGACCGGCAGTTGATGTTTTGTGACGAGGCCGAGGTGGGCGCTGCACTCCGGCTTTCGGAGCTGGGCAGAGGCAAGCCGTGGGCAATCGTGATTGGCCCCGAAGGCGGGTTTTCGGACGCCGAACGCAAACGCCTCGCAGCGCTACCGCAATCACATGTCGTTAGTCTTGGGCCGAGAATCCTGCGCGCTGATACCGCTGCCGTGGCTGCGTTGGCTCTTTGGCAGCAGGCCCTTGGAGATTGGACATGAGTTTCGTTCGGCCCGAGGCCAGCGCAGCGCTCTGGCGCTGGCGTGAGGTGCTCACCGGGGCTGCAATCACGCTGCTGGGGATCAGTTGGATCATCGGGCCGGGAGGATTGTTGGGGCTGGTCGGCTGGCCGGTTCTGCTGGGAGGCGTGGCTCTGGCGGTGATCGGAGTCCAGCGGGCTCGCTTTCGCAAGGGTGGCGGTGGTCCGGGCGTGGTCTTGATCGACGAAGGCGAAGTCACCTATCTGGGTCCGTTGACCGGCGGCGTGATTGCCATCGACAACATGCAGCGGTTGACGCTGGATCCAACCGGCAGCCCCGCGCACTGGGTGCTGGAGCAGCCAGGGCACCCGCCGCTGATGGTGCCCGTGAATGCAGAAGGGGCTGACGGGCTCTTTGACGCGTTCGCAATCCTACCGGGACTGCGCACGGAACGGATGCTTGCGGAACTCAATGGCGGAGCTGTTCACCCGGTCGTGATCTGGGAACGGCAATCGACACGCCCTTCGCTGGCGCGGTTGCATTGACAGTCTCTGCGTTTGGGGCCACGACTGACCATCTGAACGAAAGCAATCAGGATCGGAGCACCGCTCATGTCCATTCCCCAATCTGGTGGCGGCCCCATCGAGAGACACGAGCAGCTGGCTGAGTACCTGGCCGATGGCTGCAAGCCTAAGGATCAATGGCGGATTGGCACCGAGCACGAGAAGTTCGGCTATTGCAAGGACACACTCAAGCCGCTGCCCTATGAAGGGAAGCGCTCGATTCTGGCGGTCCTCGAGGGGCTGCGCGATCTGCACGGCTGGTTGCCATTGGAGGAAGGCGGCAAGCTGATTGGCCTGGAAAAAGACGGGGCCAATGTCTCGCTTGAGCCGGGCGGGCAGCTCGAATTGTCCGGAGCGCCGCTGGAAACCATCCATGAGACCTGTGACGAGGTGAACGCGCATCTGCGTGACGTCAAGGACATCTCGGACAAGATCGGTGTCGGGTTCATCGGCCTGGGGGCGGCTCCGATCTGGACGCACGAAGAAATGCCGGTCATGCCCAAGGGGCGCTACAAGCTGATGACCGACTACATGGACCGCGTGGGAACCATGGGAAAAACCATGATGTACCGCACATGCACGGTTCAGGTGAATCTCGATTTCGCATCCGAAGCGGACATGGTGCAGAAACTGCGTGTGGCGCTTGCATTGCAGCCGGTTGCAACCGCACTGTTTGCGAATTCTCCGTTTCTCGAAGGCAAGCCGAACGGCCACAAGTCTTGGCGGTCGCGGGTCTGGCGGGATCTGGACGCGGATCGAACCGGCATGTTGCCATTTGTGTTCGAGGACGGCTTCGGCTTCGAACGCTGGGTGGAATACGCGCTCGATGTGCCAATGTACTTTGTCTATCGCGACGGAAAATATGTCGACGCGCTGGGGCAATCCTTTAGAGATTTCCTCAAGGGACAATTGCCTGCCCTGCCGGGGGAAACTCCGACGTTGAGCGATTGGGCGGATCACCTGACAACGATCTTTCCCGAGGCGCGGATCAAGAAATTCATCGAGATGCGTGGCGCGGATGGCGGCCCGTGGCGGCGGCTCTGCGCTCTGCCCGCTTTCTGGGTCGGGCTGACATATGATCAGGCTGCGCTGGATGCGGCGTGGGGTCTGGTCAAGGGCTGGGATGCCGAAACCCGCGAGGCTTTGCGTGTGGCGGCCAGCCAGCAGGGTCTGCAGGCAAAGGTGGGCAGTATCGACATGCAAGATCTGGCCCGCGAAGTTGTTGCCATCGCCGAAGCGGGGCTCCGTTCACGCGCCTGTCCCGGCGCCGGTGGGCTGGTGCCGGACGAGACCCATTTCCTCAATGCTCTCAAGGATTCGCTGGACAGCGGCAAGGTGCCCGCCGACGAGCTGCTCGACCGTTACAGCGGTGAATGGCAGGGCGACCTGACGCGGATCTACGGCGAATTCAGCTATTGATCTGACCGAGAGATTGATTTCGAACAGGTTCACTCTGTCTTGCGTGGATCTGCTTTGTCAGTTTCGCGCGCAGGGCGGCTTTCGAAAGATCATTTCTGACCGATCCGGGGCTCTTCCCCGGCCCGGATCCGCATGATGTTGGACCGGTGCCGCCAGAAGAGCAAAAGTGTCAGAAGGATACCCAGAATGAGGGTCGTTCCAAAACCAAGGACCACGGCCCACAGCGTCGATAGAGAAGCCGCGGCTAGCGCCCCCATCGACGAGATCCGAGTTGCAGCGGCCGCCGCTAGCCATGTCAGACAGCAGGCAATTCCGACGGGCCACGCAAGTGCCAGCCAGATCCCGAGGAATGTGGCGACACCCTTGCCCCCCCTGAAGCCCAACCAGACCGGATAGCAATGCCCGATGAATGCGGCCAGGGCGGCGATCTGAACGGCATCCTCGGCCGCAAGCGCACGGGCGAGCAGAACCGCCGCGGCGCCCTTGCCACCATCAAGCAGTAGGGTCAGGGCTGCGGCCATTTTGTTGCCGGTGCGTAGCACATTGGTGGCCCCGATATTGCCCGAACCGATCTCCCGTAGGTTGCCGAGATTCATCAGGCGGGCCAGAACCATGCCGAAAGGGATCGATCCCAGCCCGTAGCCGATCACGGCCCAGAGGATGAGCTGAAGTGTACTGCTGTCAATTTGGGGCATCAGGCTTTCCGATAGATCTCTTGTCCTGCCAGGTAGGTTGCGAGAACCCTACCTTGCATCCTCTGACCGTCAAAGGGCGTGTTCTGGGATTTTGATTTCAGGGTGAACCGGTCCAGCACAAAAGGAACATCAGCATCGAACAGCACGAGATCCGCAGGTGCGCCGGCGCTCAGGCGCCCGCTTTCGAGGCCAAGACGTTTCGCCGGATTGAGCGACATGGCCCGGAACAATTGCGGCAGGGTCAGCTGTTCGGAATGATAAAGGCGCAGAGCCGCAGGCAGCAGCGTTTCCAGCGCCACAGCGCCCGATGCGGCCTCTTCGAAGGGCAGGCGTTTGCTTTCTTCATCTTGCGGCGTGTGCATCGAACTGATGATGTCGATCAGGCCCGTTCGCACGGCTTCGACCACGGCGAGCCGGTCCTCTTCGGACCTGAGCGGGGGTTTGACCTTGAAGAACGTCCGGTAACCGGCAACGTCCAGCTCGTTCAGAGTCAGGTGGTGGATCGACGTTCCAGCGGTGATGTTCAGCCCGTTGTTCTTTGCCCGTTCGAGGGCGGGCAGGGCGCGGGCAGTTGTGATCTGGTCGGCGTGGTAGGCGGCCCCGGTCATTTCCAGTAGCGCGATATCCCGGTCCAACCCCATACGCTCGGCCATCGGGGACACGGAAGGCAAACCATATAGCGTCGCGAATTTACCGCTTGTCGCTGCCGCGCCAGAGCTCAAGCCCGGTTCCTGCGGGTGGGCGATAACCAGCGCATTGCAGGACCGGGCATAGGTCAGGGCGCGAGTGAAAACCTTGGTATTTGTGACGACATGATCGCAATCGGTGAAGGCCGCGGCCCCGGCATCCAGCAGGAAGCCGATTTCGGTCATTTCGCGCCCTTCGCGCCCCTTTGTCAGTGCCGCCATGGGCAACACATTGACCGGCGCGTCGGCCTGTGCGCGGCGGGTGACAAATTCCAGCGACTCTGGTGTGTCTGTGGCCGGCAGCGTGTCAGGCCGGGTGACGATGGTGGTAACACCGCCGGCGGCGGCAGCCTGACCGGCAGATTTGTAGCTTTCTTTGTGGCGCTCGCCGGGTTCGCAGACCTTGACACCGGTATCGACGATGCCCGGCGCCAGGCAGTGGCCGCCACAATCGACGACTTCTACGCCCTCGGGTACACCAATTTCCTGACCCGCCTCCCGGATGCGGCCGCCCGAAACCAGCAGGCTTCCCGGTGCATCCGTTCCGGCTTCGGGATCGATAAGCCGAGCGTTCTGAAACAGGATTTCGGTCATGGGCGCGCCCTTTCGATGGCTTGCACGGTGGCGGCCGGGTCCGCCTGATATTTGATGAGGTGCTTGTCCCCGCTGCCGGTGATGATCTGCACAAAGCTTCCCATTGAACGAACTTTTTCGATCTGGTTCAGCGGCACGTTTCGACCGGCTCCCCGGAGGGTGCCGCCATCAATTTCCCAGACCACGGCGAGCTCATCTGACGCAAGATACCAGCCGCGCACGGCGACTGCGGCAAGTCCTGCGACTGCCCCTGTCCAGACATGCGGGTTGCCGATCAGCCACAGCACTGCCATCGCGCCCGCCATACCAAGCGCTGCCAGCCATGCATGGCTGCGGATATAGGCTTGGCGGTCGGCGGGAAAGTGGGTCACAGCACCAACCACAGAAGGCCTCCGATGATTATCGTCATCACAAAGGCAAACAGGGAAAACCCGATCCAACGGGCCCGCGCGCGTGTTTCTCGGGGCGAAGGTCGAGGCGCGGAATAGGGTTTTGCACTCTCCGCCTCAATTGGTTTTGCCGACCAGTCCACCCCGGCTTCGCGATAGATCTCGACCGGGATAACGCGCTGATCGGGGTCAAGTTCGGCTGCGGTTCCGTTGAAGGCGGAACTGCGGACCAGCATCACCCACCCCTGTATCTTTTCCAGTTGTTCCCGGTCGATCTGGTCTTCGGATATCCCGCATCCTTCGGTGAGGTAGCCAAAGAGTCCGAGCTCTTCGAGATCCCAGACCGGAAAGACTTCGACATGGCGATCGTCGAGCCCCTCGACCCCCAAAAGCTGGGCCGCGGCTCCGGGTTCGCGAAGGAACCGGGCATGTTCTGGGGCAAGGTCCAGCGCGAAAAGGCGCAACAGGCGGCGTTCGCCGGTGTCCACGGTCAGGATATCGCTCATTTGGATACCTCCAGATTGCGAGCCAGCAGCTCCATTGCCGCCATCCGCACTGCGACACCCATCTCGACCTGTTCCTGAATCACCGAGCGATTGATGTCGTCGGCCAGCGTGCCGTCGATCTCAACGCCTCGGTTCATCGGGCCGGGATGCATGACAATGGCATCCGGCTTGGCCAGCGACAGCTTGTCGGCGTCCAGCCCGTACCGGTGGTAATACTCGCGCTCCGACGGAATGAAACCACCGTCCATCCGTTCGCGCTGGAGCCGCAGCATCATCACCACGTCCACGTCTTTCAACCCTTTGCGCATGTCGTCATACACCTCGGCTCCGAATTCGGCGAAATGGCCGGGCACCAGGGTCGGCGGGCCAATCAGTCGAATGCGGTTTTCCATCTTGCCCAGTAGGATCAAGTTGGACCGAGCCACACGGCTATGGGCAATATCGCCACAGATTGCGATATTGAGCCGATGCAGCCGCCCCTTTGCGCGGCGAATGGTCAATGCATCAAGCAGCGCCTGCGTCGGGTGTTCATGCCGTCCATCTCCGGCGTTGAGAACGGCGCAGTTCACTTTTTCAGCCAGCAGGTCCACCGCGCCGGAATGCGGATGCCGAACCACCAACAGATCGGGGTGCATCGCGTTCAAGGTCATCGCGGTGTCGATCAGGGTCTCGCCCTTTTTGATAGAGCTTGCCTGCATCGCCATGTTCATCACGTCCGCACCCAGACGCTTGCCTGCAAGTTCGAAACTGGCTTGCGTGCGCGTCGAATTCTCGAAGAACATATTGATCTGCGTCAGGCCGGACAAAACGTCCGAGTGCTTTGCCGATTGCCGGTTCAGATCAACATAGGTTTCGGCCAAATCGAGAATTGCCGTGATGTCGAGTTGGGAAAGATGTTCGATGCCAAGAAGATGACGGTGGGCAAAACGCGTAGCGTTCATGGCGAGGGCTCCGATCTGGCAGGTCGAAAGTGCTTATAGGGAGGGGGCGGTGCCGGGGCAATATCCGCAAACATGGTCAATTCAGTCCGTCCCTCTCTGTCGGCGTGCAGCCACCACCTTGGACACATTGCTCTCCGGGGCGGCACCATTTACCGAACCCGCAATCCACGGCCTTGACCGGAACACAGCCACGGCCCTTGGAGCACTTGAAACCCGGGCGGCATTCCGAGTCCGTTTCCTCACATTGGAACCACCCCGGTTCAGAGCACCCTCCGCCTGGCAAACACCCTGTCTGCGGATCCGGGCGAGTCAGATCAAGGCCCTGAAGTCCTCCGGGCTTGGTGCAACCTCCGTTGATGGCGCAAACTGTACCAGGGCGGCAGATCGTTCCGTCCCGGCACCGGGTCGACCCATGCGGCGCGCAGCTGGTTCCGGCGCCAGTGCAGATTTGCCCGGGTGGGCAACTGACTCCACCGCCGCAATAATTTCCGCCAGGTGGTATGCAGTGTCCGTCCCAGCTGCATCTGTGTGAAGCGGGGCAGCAGATTGTTCCGCATCGCCGCTGGCCTGCCGCGCAATCATCTCGCAACCCCTGAGCATCTGCAGGAAATGAGAGCCACAGGGCAACAAGGCAGGCAAGAACTCGAAACATCGCCCCATGCTGTCTTGCAGTCGGTTGTCGCGCAAGCTCAATCCGCTTTCCCTCGCCGATTGGGCGGGTAGAGTGGGACACATGGAATCGGCCTTGGATTATCACGAAGCTCGTGCATTGCTGGAGTGGCAGATTGAGCTTGGCGCACTGGATGCTATCGGCGATCTGCCGGTGGACAGGTATGCGCTGCCCGACACCCGAGCCGAGACGCGAAAAAAGGCGAAACCCGCCGCGGTCTCAGATAGTGTTCAGCCTGCTTTGCACACGAATGCCGCAGATCCAGTGCAGCTTGCACGTCAGGTCGCGCAGTCCGCGACCTCTCTGTCCGAGCTGAAATCCGCGTTGGCAGGATTTGAGCATTGTGATTTGAAAAAGGGCGCCCGCAACCTTGTCTTTTCGGACGGTGTGGCCGGGGCCTCGGTCATGATCATCGGAGAGGCACCAGGACGAGAGGAAGACCGCGAAGGGCTGCCCTTTGTCGGGCGGGCTGGTCAATTGCTGGACAAGATGCTGGCAGCGATCGGGCTCGACCGAACCGAAAGCGTGTATATCACCAATGTTCTACCGTGGCGGCCGCCACAAAACCGCGACCCGCGGCCAGACGAAATCGGAACGATGGTCCCGTTTCTTGAGAGGCATGTCGCATTGGCAAAGCCCGACATGCTGGTTCTGATGGGCAATATCAGTTGTCAGGCGGTGTTGGGCAAGCGGGGGATAACCCGGCTTCGTGGCCAGTGGGAACAAGCGATGGGCTTGCCGGTTATGCCGATGTTCCATCCGGCCTATCTTCTTCGCCAGCCGCAGATGAAACGACAGGCCTGGGCGGACCTTCTTGAACTGCAGGCGCAACTCCGGGATCTGACATGAAGATTCTCGCTTTCTCTGATCTCCACTTGGCCCGCGCCCGTGCCGCCGATTTGGTCGCGGCCAGCGCAGATGCGGATCTGGTGATCGGCGCAGGGGATTTCTGCAACATGCGGCAGGGATTGGATCAGGCGATGGACATGTTGTCCGGTATCAGCGCACCTTTCGTGGTTGTGCCCGGCAATGCCGAGAGCGTCGATGAACTGACGCAGGCAGTCCCGAATGGGGTTCATGTTCTGCACGGATCGGGAGTGGAAATCGGCGGGTTGCAGCTGTTCGGGCTTGGATATGGCGTGCCGGTCACCCCTTTCGGATCGTGGTCTTGTGATCTGACAGAGGCCGCAGCGACGGTCATGCTGCTGCATTGTGAAGCGGCCGATATCCTCATAACCCATTCGCCGCCCCAGGGCGTTGCGGATGTGACATCTCAGGGTGTGTCGGTGGGGTCAGAGGCTGTCTATTCCGCCATCGATCGGATTCAGCCAAAGCTGGCGCTTTGCGGTCATATCCACGACAGTTGGGGCGTACGCGAAAAAATCGGAGTAACCGACGTGGCAAATCTTGGTCCGACCGTCAACTGGTTCGAGGTGAGTTGAATGATTGATCCGGTGATCCTGTTGGCATTTCTTCCGGCCGCACTGGCGCTGAACTTCACGCCGGGCGCGGATATGATGTTCTGCCTTGCGCAGGGGGTGCGGGTCGGTCCCAGGGCGTCGCTGGCAGCAAGTGCCGGGATTTCCTGCGGCGCGATGGTCCATGTTCTGCTGGCCGGCCTTGGTGTCGGCGCCGCCGTTGCGGCTCAACCCTGGCTATTTGACGTGATCCGCTGGGCCGGGGTTGGGTATCTTCTGTTTCTGGCCTATGGCGCGATTCGGAACGGCGCCTTGCCGGCACAGGGGCCGGGGCAACCAGTGAGCAACGCCTTTCTGACCGGAATGGTCGTGAACCTGACCAACCCCAAGGTGATCCTGTTCGTGCTCGCCTTTGTACCGCAATTCGTAGACCCGTCGACCGGCTCGATCCTCGCTCAGTTCCTGATACTCGGGGCGATGCTCGCGCTTGGCGGGTTCGTGGTGAACGGGCTGGTTGGTGTGTTTGCCGGCAGCGCCAGCCGCCGCCTGACCGACAATCCGCGCTCCAGCAGGATATTGGGCTGGATTACCGGAAGCATTTTTGCCGCGCTTGCTGTGCGGCTGGCCATATTGGAAAGGGCCTGACATCTCATGTCCCGAATTGACGAAGCAAAGGAATTCATTCCGATTCGTATCGCCGTGTTGACCGTTTCCGACACCCGCTCGATTGAGGAAGACCGCTCGGGCCAGACTTTGGTGGACCGGATAGCGCGGGCAGGTCACGAGATTGCCGATCGCAGAATTCTTCGGGATGAGCGAACCGAGATCGCCGACCAGTTGCGCGTGTGGATCGCGGATCCGACGGTTGACGTTGTGATTTCGACCGGAGGCACGGGTCTGACGGGCCGGGATGTCACTGTCGAGGCGCACAGGGACGTGTATGAAAAAGAGATCGAGGCCTTTGGCACAGTCTTCACGACCATTTCGATGGAGAAAATAGGCACATCGGCGGTTCAATCCCGCGCTACCGGAGGGGTAGCGGGCGGAACGTATCTCTTTGCACTGCCGGGCAGTCCGGGCGCTTGCAAGGATGCATGGGACGGGATTCTGGAGAAACAGCTCGATTATCGTCACCGACCCTGCAACTTTGTGGAAATTCTGCCGAGATTGGACGAACACCAGCGACGGAAGTAGGCTGGCAGCACGTTTTACGTCTGTGTGACCGCCGTGAGGCTTGGCATTTTTCAATGTCCAGCTACCTTTGGACTTGGCGGCCTCAAACGACCCGACAGGTGAGACAAGAATGCGATTTTTGCGGCAAAGCCTTGTAGGCGTTTTTCTGGCCTCGGTGACTCTGGCCCTTTTGATCTATGCCGGTCAATTGGTGTTCGGGGCCGTTCAGGAACGCATGAACGCGGACAAGAACCCGCCGCAGGCCCGCGAACGGGTGTTTGCCGTTAATGTGGTCACGGCTGAACTGGACCGCATCACGCCCATTCTCGAAGCATTCGGCCAGATCCAGAGTCGTCGCACGCTTGAATTGCGCGCCGCCGCAGGAGGGCGGGTGATCGAATTGGCCGAACAGTTCGAAGAGGGTGGTTCTGTGCAGTCCGGCGATGTGCTGGTAAGAATCGATCCGGCAGATGCGCAATCCGCGTTGGACCGGGCCAATTCGGATCTTCTCGACGCTCAGGCCGAAGAGCGGGACGCCGAGCGTGCTCTGGCTCTGGCCCGCGACGAACTACAAGCCGCAGTCGATCAGGCCGAATTGCGAGAGCGTGCCCAAAAACGGCAACAGGATCTTCAGGATCGTGGCGTGGGAACGGCAGCAGCTGTAGAAACCGCCGAACTGTCCGCGGCTTCGGCGCGTCAGGCCGTACTGGCCCGCCGGTTGTCGGTCGCACAGGCGGAATCTCGAGTCGACCAGACTGTGACCCGGTTGGCGCGGGCTCAGATCACGCTCGACGCGGCCCGTCGGGATCTGCGCGATACCACAGTAACTGCAGGATTTGATGGCACGCTGAGCGGTGTAAATCTTGTCGAGGGACGGCTTGTGTCGGCCAACGAAAAGTTGGCCGAGCTGGTGGACCCGTCGGCGTTGGAGGTGGCGTTTCGCGTATCGACGGCGCAGTATGCGCGGCTGCTTGATGCGGCCGGGCAGCTCATCCCGGCCTCGGTTGTGGTCTCACTCGACAGCAGCGGAGCCGCATTGCAGACAGGCGGGATCATCAGCCGAGACAGCGCAGCAGCGGGCGATGGCCAGTCAGGCAGGCTGATTTATGCCCGACTTGATCTGGCGCCGGGGTTCAAGCCGGGTGATTTCGTGACGGTTCTTGTCGAAGAGCCGCCCCTCGAGGGCGTTGCCCGTCTGCCAGCTTCGTCGCTTGATGCGTCCGGCACCGTACTGGTGATTGGCCCGGATGACCGGCTTGAGGCATTGCCAGTGCGGCTGATCCGTCGCCAGGGTGACGACATTCTGGTTCGCGGGTCTGGACTGGAAGGGCGCGAGGTTGTTGTCGGCCGGACACCGCTTCTGGGGCAGGGGATCCGTGTTCGCCCCTTGCGCAAGGAGGCAAGGGCTGAACCCGAAGCCGCGATGCTGGACCTGTCCGACGAACGCCGGGCACGGCTCGTGGCCTTCGTTGAGGCCAGCGACCGTTTGCCCGCCGAGGCCAAGGCCCGTGTCCTGAACCAGCTTGCCAAGACCAAAGTTCCGGCCCGGCTGGTCGAGCGGATCGAGTCGCGGATGGGGGGCTGATCGGCCATGATCCGCGAAATCCCCAGCGCCGCAAAAGGCATACTGAGCTACTTTACCCGTCACCGCACAGCGGCCAACCTTTTGTTGCTTGTTCTTCTGGTTCTGGGCGCAGCGGCGATGCCCAACATGCGGGCTCAGTTCTTTCCCGATGTGATCGTTGAAAATGTTCGTGTCGAGGTGACATGGGAAGGCGCCGGTCCGGAAGACGTGGACAATGCCATTGTTCAGGTGCTGGAGCCGGGATTGCTGTCTGTCGACGGCGTAGAAAGCTCGGAAGCCAGTTCCCGCGAGGGCCGGGCCTCGATCCGGCTTGAGTTTGAACCTGGCTGGGACATGTCCCGCGCCGCGGATGACGTGCAATCTGCAGTCGATGCGATCACGACCCTGCCGGATGATGCCGATGATCCCACTGTCAGGCGTGGAGCATGGCGTGATCGGGTGACCGATGTTGTGATCACAGGAGATTTGGGTGCTGAACAGCTTGGCCTGTTGGCTGACGAGTTTGTCACCCGACTGTTTGAGGCAGGTGTTACACGGACCACCATTCGGGGCGTGGCCGCGCCGCGCACGATTATCGAGGTGCCTTCCAACCAGCTGATCGCCAACAACATCACCATGGCAGAGATAGCCGAGGCCATTGCGGCCGAGGCGACGGCCAACCCTGCCGGCGATGTTACCGGAGCCAATGCCCGGGTGAGAACCGGTGTCGAAAAACGCAGCCCCGAACAGATTGAGCGCATCGTGTTGCGGTCCAACCCGGACGGGTCCAAGCTTCGGATCGGCGATCTGGCCAGCCTTCGGGTTGAAGGGGTGGATCGCAACCGCAGCTACTACGTAGGGGAGCATCCGGCCATGTCGATCCGGGTGGATCGATCGGATGCCGGAGATGCAATCCGCATTCAGCATCTCGTGGCCGAAGTTGCCGACACCATGCAGCTCAGCCTGCCCGAAGGTGTCACGATACAGCTGATCCGCACCCGTGCCGAAGCCATCACCAACCGGCTCGACATTCTTGTGGACAACGGGCTGATGGGGCTGGCTCTGGTGGTCTGCCTGCTGTTTTTGTTCCTGAATGCGCGGATTGCCTTCTGGGTGGCGGCCGGGATCCCCGCTGCGATGTTTGCTGCTGTGGCTCTGATGTATGTCGGTGGGCTGACCATTAACATGGTGTCGCTGTTCGGGCTGATTATCACTCTGGGGATCGTGGTGGACGACGCAATCGTTGTTGGCGAACACGCTGATTTCCGGGCGCGCAGGTTGGGAGAACACCCGGTCGTTGCCGCCGAAAACGCCGCCCGAAGGATGGCAATGCCAGTCTTTGCCGCGACTCTTACGACTGTGATTGCGTTCTTTGGGCTCGTTGCCATCGGGGGACGGTTTGGCGATCTGATCCGGGATATTCCGTTCACGGTGATCGCGGTCCTGCTCGCGTCGTTGGTTGAATGCTTTCTGATCCTGCCAAACCACATGGCTCATGCCATCGCGCATTCCAGCAAGCAACACTGGTATGATCTGCCGAACCGCATCGTCAATCGAGGGTTCCGCTGGGTGCGGGATCATCTGTTCAGACGGCTGATCGCCTGGGTCGTGTGGGCGCGTTACGTGGTCCTTGCAGGGGCCATCGTGATCCTTGCCAGCCAGCTGGCCCTCTTCATTGGCGGTGATGTCAAATGGCGGTTCTTCAACGCGCCCGAGCGTGGGTCAGTTACCGGCAATTTTGCAATGACTGAAGGGGCCACCCGCGAGGACACGCTGGCCATGATGCGCGAGATGCAAAGGGCCACCGAAGAGCTGGGCAAGATCTATGAGGACCGGTATGGCCTTAATCCGATCGACTACGTGATGGCCGAAGTCGGCGGCAATGCCGGACGCGGCCTGTCCGGTGTCGAGACGAAGGACACCGATCTTCTGGGCGGTATCTCGATCGAGTTGATTGACGCGGATCTGCGCCCGTATTCCAGCTTTGCGTTCGTGGCGGAATTGCAGGAAACCGTTCAAAATCATCCTTTGGCCGAGACTGTCAGTTTCCGCGGCTGGCGCTCGGGGCCCGGCGGTGACGCGCTCGATGTGCAGTTCTTCGGGGCAGAGGTGACATCGCTCAAGGGGGCGTCTGAGGATCTGAAAACCGCCTTGCTGCCCTATGGTGAAGTCTCTGCGGTCGAAGATGATCTGGCCTACGATAAGGAAGAGATCGTTCTGGACCTCACGCCGCAGGGGCAGGCGCTCGGGTTCACCATTGGCGGGTTGGGGCGGGTTCTGCGGCATCGGCTGAACGGGATTGAGGCGGCGACCTATCCCGACGGACCTCGAAGTGCCGAGATCCGGGTGGAACTGCCTGCCGGCGAACTCACCGCCGATTTCCTTGAACGAACACTGATGCGGGCACCCAATGGCGCCTACGTGCCTCTCGCCGATATTGTCAGCGTGGAACAGCGGACCGGGTTTTCGACGGTACGGCGTGAGAACGGGGTGCGGACGATCTCGGTTACCGGGGATATCTCGGAAGACGATCCAGCCCGCGCCGAGGCCATCGGCGACGCACTTGAAACAGAGGTTCTGCCGAAGATCGCAAGCGAGCGGCAAGTCGAGTGGCGTCTGTCAGGACTCAGCGAACAGGAAGACGAGTTTCTGAGCGACGCTCGGACCGGGCTGACCCTCTGTCTGACCGGAATTTATCTGGTTCTGGCCTGGATCTTTGCCAGCTGGACACGGCCACTGGTGGTGATGGCAGTCATTCCGTTCGGCCTCGTGGGCACGATCTGGGGGCACTACATCTGGGATGTGCCCCTCTCGATGTTCACCGTCGTCGGCATGCTGGGAATGACGGGGATTATCATCAACGACTCGATCGTTTTGGTGACAACCATTGACGAATACGCAGAGGATCGTGGCCTGATACCTTCGATCATCGAAGCGACGTCAGACCGATTGCGGCCGGTGATGCTGACAACTCTGACCACTGTTCTGGGCCTGACGCCGCTTCTCTACGAAAGCTCGCAACAGGCGCAATTCCTGAAACCCACGGTGATCACGCTTGTTTATGGTTTGGGCTTTGGGATGTTCCTCGTGTTGCTGTTGGTGCCGTCACTTGTTGCGATGCAACGGGATTTCGCGCGTCCGATCCGTGCGCTGCGGCGGGCCGTGCGGGCACCCAGCCCGATTTTGCGGAGCTGGGTTCTGGGTTACGGGGCTTTGCTGTTGGTCTGGCTAGGGTTCGTGGTGGTGCAACCGGCGCTAACTGGTGCCATGCCGGTGTTTGTCTCCGATGCAGTGCCGGTACTGGGGGATATGCCTGCCGCGCGGGCCGGGCTGCTGCTTTTTTGTTGCGGGGCACTGGTTTTGCTGATTGCAACCCTGATCCTGACAGCGCTGCTGCGCGGGCGCGGGATCAGACGGGTCTGAGCGCCCGTTCCAGCAGATCGGTCACGCCCGACAATAACGGCAGTCCGCTATCCGCCAGTTCATCGGTCGGAATCCAGCGGGCATCCATCGCATCATCGTTGGCATAGGGCGTTCCGCGGACATAGGTGCAGGCGACAGCCACAAGAAAGTAGTGGGTTGTGGTTTCACCGTCGGCGTCCCGCCGCAAAAGGTCGAACTGGTGCAGGTATCGCGATGGTCGGGCTTCGATTCCGGTCTCTTCCATCAACTCTCGCACGGCGGCTTGCCTGACGGTTTCGCCCCACTCCACATGCCCGCCGGGAAACCCCCATAGGCCACGACCGGGATCCTTGCCGCGTTGGGCAAGCAGGACATGGTCATCATGGATCAAGACGGCCAGAGCGCCGAGAAGAGGTATCTGCGTCATGTTCAGCTGGGTGTGCAGCCCCGAATATCCACCGAGTGTTTTTTGCCAAGCACGGTGATGCGGATTGCGGATCGGTCAAGCGCAAAGGCAGTCCCGGAGTCGTTTGCGACCTCGGCAGTTGCAATCAGAGTATCGCCCTTTCGGCGGGTCTCTGTTTCCGATGCCCACAAGCCCGGATTGCCGGGTTCAATGACAGCGAATTCTTCTCCACCGGCAGAGGGCATGCGGATATGGGCTTCGATGCGCATTCCATCGGCGGTGGGAGACAGCGCGCAGGTGGTCGCACGAACTCCAGCCTCGCGTGCTGAATAGGGGCGCTGAGCCATCGCCGCCACGATTGTCGGGTTGCGCCCGGCTTTTGCGTCCAGGTCGTGGTCGAAGCGCAGAGTTCCGGGAACGCAAACCTCGTTGCAGACCCCCAGCTCAACGCTTCCACGCAAGCGGACAGGATCGCCTGCGCGGGACGGGGTGATTTCCACAGGCAACACCAGTTCGTTCTGGTAGCCGATGGATCTCAGGCCGTTTTGTTCGAAAACATGCGGGGCCGGCCATGTGATCGACAGTTCGCCGACATTGCGTGATCGGCTCCAATCGAAGCGCGGCGGAATGCCAGCGTCACCGGGTGCGCGCCAATAGGTCTTCCAGCCATCGGACAGGGTCAGCCGAAGGGCGGCCAGATGGGTTCCGCGACTGGTCTGCCCTCCGTCAAGAACTTCGACACGGACAAGGTCGCCCATCCCTCCGGCAAAAGCGGAGTTGGCCTCTGAAACGGCAGCGGGCACGGCTAATGCCAGCACGGACAGTAACGATTTGATCATGGATCATAGATGCGCCCTTGGCCGGTAAATGCCAAGTCACGTTCCGTTCAAAACATCAGTTTTTTGGAAACTGTGGGGATCCGGCCTTGCGCAGGGCGCAGGGCGCAGCCATCTTGGAAGAAAGGAGGCGCACAGCCATATGATCGATCTCACCGGAAAGCTGCTGATTGCCATGCCCGGAATGGGTGATCCTAGATTCGAACATTCAGTGGTCTTCATGTGTAGCCATGGCGAAGATGGTGCCATGGGGCTGATTATCAACAAGCCGGTGCCACAGTTGTCGCTGTCCGACCTGTTTTCGCAGCTTGAAATCGAGGTTACGGACGACGCGAACGGACATCCCCCGGTTCATTTCGGAGGACCGGTGGAGACCACGCGCGGTTTCGTACTGCATTCAAGCGACTACGAAGCAAATCTGCATTCGATGTCGGTATCTGACGAAATCAGCATGACCGCCACGCTCGACATTCTCGAAGACATTGCCCACGGTCGCGGACCTCGGCAAAAGCTGTTGACATTGGGGTATTCCGGATGGGGTCCGGGGCAGCTGGAAAGCGAGATCGCAACAAACGGCTGGCTCACGACAGATACGGATCTGTCGCTGGTGTTCGATCTTGCCCACGACGAAAGGTGGAGCGCGGCGCTGGCAACTCTTGGTGTCGATCCTTTGACTCTGTCGGCAAGCGCCGGCCACGCCTGATCGCCTCAGAGCAGCCCGATCCCCGACCTTCGGATTATTTCGGGTGCCAGTTTTGGGCGGGGCGCTGCGGCGCGGCGTAACCGATCGTTTATTGCCAGACCCAGCCCGTTCATGGGGACCGGAGCGATGGCAATAGGTTTGCCCTGCGCGTCCAGTTTGTGCAGGTGTCCGAACAGGCGGGCGGCCGCTTCTACGAGATCGCCGCGTTCCGAAAGGTTCAGGTCACATTCCATGTCTCCGAAGCCCAGCAGCAACTCCCCGGGTTCGGCGTGATCTGCGTTCAGGCGAACCTGTGCCCGGGGGGCATAGTGCGACAGCAGTTGCCCGGGCGCATTCAACGGTTCGTCCTGTTCACGACGGTTCAGTTTCCGCCCAAGAACTGTTTCGATCTCCTCGCAAGCCAGACCGCCCGGACGCAGCAGGGTGGGTTGTTCTGTGACCCCGACAATTGTGGATTCGACGCCGACACCGCACGGTCCGTCGTCAAGCACGGCGGCGATCCGGCCTTGCAGTCCATTCAGCACATGCTGGGCAGTTGTCGGGCTGATACGGCCGGACGGGTTTGCCGAAGGGGCCGCGACCGGCGCATCGAGCCGTGTGAGAATCGCCTGCGCGGCGGGATGAGCCGGCACGCGAACCGCCAGAGTGTCGAGCCCGGCGGTAACCAGTTCGGACACGCCGCCATCGTTGCGAAGCGGCAGAACCATCGTGAGCGGGCCCGGCCAGAAAGCCCGTGCAAGTTTCTCGGCTGTCTCGGACCACTGGACATAACGGCGGGCGACTTCTGCCGAGGCGACGTGAGCGATCAGAGGGTTGAAACTCGGCCGGCCCTTGGCTTGGTATATCGCTGCGACGGCCGCACCGTTGCGGGCATCGCCGCCCAGCCCGTAAACGGTTTCGGTTGGAAATGCGACGAGCGCACCCTGCGCCAGCAACGCAGCAGCGCGGTCGAGGCCAAGGCTATCGGCTTTCAGAATCTCGGTTTGGACTGGTTCCATTTCGGTGACGCGGCGTTTTGGTTGCTTGAAGGCAGGCAGAAGGTAGGTAATCTTCCAAGCCCTGATCCTTATCCCTGCTGGATGCAGATTCCAAGACTGCCCGGCCAGCCCCGCAACTGAAGGAGGCTGAGATGCCTTATCGTGCTCCCGTCAACGACTATGAATTCCTGATGCATAAAGTCATCGGCTATCAGGACGTATCCGCCACTGAAAGGTTCGAGGAAGCCAGTGCGGACGTGGCCTCGGCCATTCTGATCGAAGCGGGCAAGCTGTGCGAAGAAGTCATGTCTCCGCTGCAGCGGAATGGCGATCTGCACCCGGCCAAGCTGGAAAACGGCGTTGTCCGGACGTCGCCGGGGTATTCCGGGGGATGGGAAGCCATCAGCGAAGGCGGCTGGATCGGGATGAGTGCAAACCCGGAGTTTGGCGGGATGGGCCTGCCCATGACCCTGACCACAGCGGTGAACGAAATGATGAGCGCAGCTTGTCTGTCGCTGCAATTGGCCCCGTTGATGAGTCAGGGGCAGATCGAAGCACTGGAACATCATGCCGACGATGCACTCAAGGAATTGTATCTACCGAAGTTGATATCGGGTGAATGGGCCGGCACCATGAACCTGACCGAACCACAGGCGGGGTCGGACGTGGGTGCGCTGAGCTCTCGTGCCGAGCCAAATGGGGACGGAACCTACGCGATCACCGGGCAAAAGATCTTCATCTCTTGGGGCGACAATGATTTTGCCGGGAATATCTGCCATCTCGTGCTGGCCCGCCTTCCGGACGGTGTGCCCGGAACAAAGGGGATCAGCCTGTTTCTCGTGCCCAAGTTCCTGCCCGATGAGAACGGGGCACCGGGGGTTGGAAACAGCCTCAAGGTGGTATCGCTGGAGCACAAGATGGGTCTCCACGGATCTCCCACCTGCGTGATGCAATATGACGGAGCCAAGGGATGGCTTGTCGGTAAGGAAAACGGCGGTATGGCGGCAATGTTCACAATGATGAACAACGCTCGTCTCGGGGTCGGAGGACAAGGAGTCGGTCAGGCTGAAGGCGCGTATCAGCATGCGATGGCCTATGCGATGGAACGGCGGCAGGGGCGAACAGAGTCTGGCACGATTGTCGACCATGCCGATGTGCGACGGATGCTGATGGAGATGAAGGCCGACGTGTTTGCGTCGCGCGCGATCCTGTTGGCCTGTGCTGCGGCCATCGATATGCAGACAGCCACCGGGGAACCGAATTGGGCCGCGCGTGCCGCACTGCTGACGCCGATTGCCAAAGCCTTCGGAACCGAAACCGGGATCCGGGTGTCGGAAACCGGCGTGCAGGTTCACGGTGGAATGGGTTTCATCGAGGAAACCGGTGCTGCGCAATTCTATCGCGATGTTCGTGTAACCTCGATTTACGAAGGCACGAATGGCATTCAGTCGATGGACCTTGTGGGCCGCAAGATGATGGATGGTGGTGAGGCCGCCACACGTCTTTTGGACGAAATCGAGGCGCAGGCTGAAAATGCCCGGTCGCAGTTTCCGAACATGGCCGAAGCCGTCTGGGAAGCCACCGAAAGCCTGCGAGAGACCACCGAGTGGCTGGTTGCGCAAAGTGACATGAACCAGCGGTTCGCAGGGGCATTTCCCTATCTTCTTGCCTTTGCACGGGTTCTGGGTGCGCATTATCATCTGTCTGCTGCGATCGCTGAGCCGGGCGGAGCACGCGAAAAACTGGCGCGCTTCTACATCAACCGGCAGCTTCCATTGCATTCCGGCTTGCTGGATCAGGTTCAGACCGGTGCCGAAGACCTGTTTGCATTGTCGCTTGACGAACTCGCCTCGTGATGGATGGAGCATTGAATAGCCAGGAGGCAGCGGTCATGCGCTACCCATGGGCCGAACCCCCTGCTGCAGGCGCTGCCATCGAGGTCGCGGAGGGCGTTCTCTGGATGCGGCTTCCATTGCCGATGAAGCTTGATCACGTCAATGTCTATGCCCTCGATGATGGCGGTAGCTGGACGGTGATCGACACCGGGTTCTCGTCAAAGAAGACCCGCGGTATCTGGGAAACCCTGATGTCCGGCCCGCTTGCGGGTAAGCCTGTGACCCGGGTTATCGCCACCCACCATCACCCGGACCATGTCGGCAATGTTGGCTGGTTTCAGTCTGAGCATGGGGCCGAACTTGTCACGACACGCACAGCATGGCTGTTTGCGCGCATGCTGACGCTGGACGTACAGGACAGCTGGCCCAGCGAAACGCTGGACTATTATCGCAGCGCCGGGATGGACCCCGACGTTCTGGCCAAACGTATGTCAGAGCGTCCGTTCAACTTTGCCGACATGGTCTATCCGATGCCGCTGGGCTTTACCCGGATCAAGCAGGGTGACGTGTTCCGCATGGGTGGGCGCGACTGGGACGTGCACATGGGCAACGGACACGCGCCCGAACACGCCACGTTCTGGAGCCGGGACGATAATCTCGTGATTACAGGCGACCAGATCCTCAGCTCGATCAGCCCGAATATCGGGGTTTACGCGACCGAGCCAATGGCCGACCCAGTGGCGGATTGGTTGGAAAGCTGTGAACGGCTGGCGCCGCTAGCCCGGGCGGACCATCTGGCATTGGGGGGGCATAAGCTGCCCTTCACCGGTTTGCCCACGCGCATGCGGCAACTGATCGAGAACCACCATGGTGCTCTGGCCCGGTTGCTGGACCACCTCGATCGACCCAAATCCACTTCGGAGTGTTTTGCGCCTCTGTTCAAGCGATCGATCGGTGAGGGAGAATATGGCCTCGCGCTGGTTGAAGCGGTGGCCCATTTGAACCATCTTTACCATATCGGTGATGTGACCCGAACCCGTCGCGAGGACGGCGCCTGGCTCTATCAGCGTAAAAGGTAAAGGAAAACCAATGGGCGAAAAGATCGAAACAGCAGCTGAACATCAAGAGGAAGCTGCCCTGCCGCGCTGCCACGAGGTGCACGCCGATCCGAACAGCAACGCCAAGTTGGACGGGGTTCCGCAGCCGTTGCAAAAACCCGTTGAAGCCAAGAGCCCGGCGCAGTGGGCCTATGAACGGCTGATCCTTTACATCCGCAATTTCGAAGAACAGCTGGACGCCGAACACGAAGTGGCGATGGGGTTCACCGGCGGCGATGCCGGCGTGCTGCGGATTGAAGGTATGGGGTATTTCGATCCCGACATGATCACCTTCTACGGCACCGATGGCGGCGGCGCGCGCACCCAGTTGGTTCAGCACGTCAGCCAGTTGAGCGTAATGCTTCGGGCCTTGCCGAAACCTCAGGAGAGGGATCAGGCCACGCGGATCGGCTTTCGCCTTGCCGCCGACCTCGAGAACAACTGAAACCTTGCGAAAGCCTGTCTGATCGCGTCTAAATTCCTGTGTATTGCAGGAGGACGCAGATGTCCGATACTTCAAGTGTATTAGAGGCTTACTCGCGCGCATGGGGCCGCAGGGGGGCGTTTGTCCCGACTTATTTCGCGCTGCGGCTATTGGCGGTTGCCCTGATAGCGCCGGGCTTTGCAGCACTTGTCAACGTGGCGGTTTCCCTGTCGGACCAGTCGGCGCTCACCGATCAGGATATTGCGTTCTTTATCCTGTCTCCGTTCGGTTTCCTTCTCACGCTGGGCGTGCTGGCCGTGCTGCTGGTCGTCGAGGTGCTTGGTTTCGCGGTGATGACGGCGATGCTGCGGATCGATGGCGCAGATCGTTGGGCAACTGGGTGGGGCGCGTTTCGGGCTGTGTTGGCAAAGTCGCGGACTTTGTTTGTCTTTTCCGCACATTTGATCCTGAGGATCCTGCTGATCGCAGCCCCCTTTGTTGCCGTGGCCGGGCTGATCGCGTGGTGGGGGCTGACCGAATTCGACATCAACTACTATCTTACGTTCAAGCCTCCGAGTTTCATCGTATCTGCCCTGTTGATTGGTCTGGTTCTGGCGGTGCTGGCGGTCGTGTTGATTTTGCGCCTTTCTTCCTGGGCGCAGGCTCTGCATCTCGTGTTGTTCGACGGGGTGAAACCGTCCGAAAGCTTTGCAGAAAGCGCACGCCGGATGGAAGGAAAGCGCAACCGGCTCAAACTGCAGCTGGTGTTCTGGTTGGTGGCGCGCCTTGCAATGGGCGCGGTACTCGCCTTTCTGGCCGGGCTGGCGATTCAAATGGTCCCGTTGGGCGACGGAGCAAGTCTGCGTCGGGCACTTGTGTTGTCGTTGGCAGTGGCGGGGATCTGGTCGCTGCTCAATCTGGTGCTGGCGGCCATCGCTCTGGGTGCGCTGGCAATCCTGCTTGATGGGCTGTTCGAGGGACGGCGTCTGCAGCCATCCGCCGTTTCGACAAGTGTGGGCGGGGCGACCGGCCTTGCGATGCTGGTGATCGGAGCCTTGGTGATCGGCTTATGGTCATCGGGCGAATTGCTCGAATCCGTGCAGGCCGAGGACAATGTAACTGTGATTGCCCACAGAGGCGCGGCGGGAAGCCGACCCGAAAACACCATGGCCTCGGTCGAGAAAGCCATCGAGGATGGCACGGATTGGGTTGAGATCGACGTGCAGGAAACAGCGGACGGCGAGGTCGTTGTCATGCATGACAGCGATTTCATGAAGCTCTCCGGCGTGAACCTGACGATCTGGGATGCGACAATGGAAGACCTTGCCGGAATCGATATCGGAAGCTGGTTTGACCCGACATATTCGGATCAGCGTGCGCCGACCCTGCGTGATGTCCTGCAAACCGCCAAGGGCAAAGCCAAGGTTCTGATCGAACTGAAGTATTACGGCCATGACGTGGACCTGGAAAACCGCACCATCGCGATCGTAGAAGAACTGGGAATGGCCGATCAGATTGCGACGATGTCTCTGAAATATCCGGCGGTCCAGAAAATGCAGACTCTGCGACCTGACTGGCGGGCTGGTGTGCTGGCGGCAACCGCCGTTGGGGATCTTGCCGGGCTCGATGGCGATTTCCTTGCGGTCAATATGGGCATGGCCCGACCCGGGCTGATCCGTTCTGTTCAGGCCACGGGAAAAGATTTCTATGTCTGGACGGTGAACGATCCGCTCGACATGTCACGAATGATCTCGCTGGGTGTTGACGGGCTGATCACCGACGAACCTGCATTGGTTCGCGAAGTGTTGCGAATCCGGGCCGAGCTTAGTCCGCCACAGCGATTGCTTTTGCTGCTGACCGAAGCACTGGGCCTTTCCATTCCGACTGGAGAGTATCGTGATCAGAGCCCTTAGTGTCATTTTCCTGATCGCCTCGCCGGTTGCCGCACAGGACAATCGATTGACCCGCAGTTTCGAACTGCCGTCCCACCGTGCGCTGATGTCGGTAAAGGGCGAGCTCGCGCCATTCACGACAGACGGGTGCAGTGGCGGATTGTCGGCAGGCTGGCAATTGGTGGCAGACCAGTTCCCGGATTTTGCCGCCGCGCATCAGGGCCAGCCACCGTGGGAAAGCTGTTGTGTGACCCATGACCGGGCCTATCACAACGCAGGCGGATCGGAGACCGCCGAAGACAGCTATGAGGCGCGCCTGACCGCAGATATGGAATTGGAAACCTGTGTCAACGAAACAGGGGAACCACGCATCACCGATCTGGCCCTTTTCTACGACGTTTCAGAAGATCTGGTGCGGGACGCCTATGACACGATCGCCGGTGCGATGTATCTTGCCGTGCGTTTCGGAGGCGGTCCTTGTTCGGGCCTGCCATGGCGTTGGGGATACGGGTTCGAGGCCTGCTCCATACTGGATGCGACAACTGGCCCGGCCAATGAATGAACAATGTGCGTGATTGACGTGGTGACACTGCTGCGAGAATCCGTTATCCAAGCCTTTAAACGCGAATAGGAAGAGACCCATGGCAGACCATAAGCACGGCGAAATGGACATTACCACTCAGACCGAAACCTTTGATGGTTTCGTGAAATTCACCACATGGGCGGTGATTGTTATTCTGGCGGTGCTCTTGTTCCTGGCCGTTTTCGCATCCTGATCTGCAGGCTGCTTGCCTTTAGACACCTGCGGAGTGTTGGGTCGTGTTCCGGTTGATTTGCTGTAGTGCTCTGATCATTTCGGTGGCCGCCTGTGCGCCGCGCCATCCGGATGACGACGATGCTGAAATCGCTGCCGTATCTTACCGTGATCCCGGCCCTTCCAGCCTGACCCTCTACACGGTGGTCAACAACCGGACCGGTGGCGGCGGACACTCCTCGTTGATGGTAAATGGTCCCGAACGGGTCCTGTTCGATCCGGCGGGATCCTTCTATGCAGACGTGGTGCCGGAAAAGAACGACGTTCTTTACGGAATCACGCCTTCTGTCGAAAAGGCCTATCGCAGCGCTCATGCGCGCAGCACTTATCACGTGGTTTCCCAGACCATCGAAGTGACGCCGGAACAGGCGAATCTCGCCTATAATCTCGTCCGCCAGAATGGACCGGTCGCGGGTGCTTTCTGCGCCAACGCGACGAGTTCGGTATTGCGGCAGATCCCCGGGTTCGAACAGATCCAGACAACGTATTATCCTGTCAAACTGCAAGAGCAGCTTGAACAGATCCCGGGTGTCAAAACGGAAAAGTACTACGAAAACGACGATGAAGACCTGCAACAAGGTCTGGTTGACGGCAACGTCGCACTGAACGCAACCGCAGGCGGCTGACGCATTTTACGACGATTTCAGCCGATGTTCTGCACCCGTCAGTTCCCGTCTATTAGCCCATCAGGGCCAGCAACGTCCAAAGCGACCCGGCGCCTGAAAAGATTGCCATCAGAACATTCTTGGTTAGCAATCCGACGGTGATCGTAATCAGAGCGGCCAGCAGGCGTGGCATATCCGGGGTTCCCCCTGTCGCAGGCGGCCATACGACAAGCGGTGCCACCAATGCCGGAATGATGGCAACGGCGGTATACCGAAGGTGGCGCATCAGCCAAGGCGGGATCTCCCGACCACCGACAAACCCAATGAATGCGAAACGCATGGCGAAGCTGCCGACGGCCAATCCGATGATGACGGTCCAGAGGGTGGTTTGATCGATTCCGTTCATGACCGGGCCGCCTTTCGTTCGAAGTAGAGCTCGGCCTGCGCGCCGGCGAGCATCCCTGCCAGACCGGCGACCATCAGGCCAAGGTTATAAGGAAGGCCGGCTGCGAGCAGAGCAGTCACCACGGCCACCAGCGCAGCCACGACATGCGCCTTTGTTCGGAGCATCGGGCAAATCATGGCCAAAAAGGCGATTGGAAGCACGAAATCCAACGCCCAGCTGTCGGGAATCCGCGCGCCGAGCAAAGCGCCGGTCAGCGTGCACAGAACCCAGGCTGGGGCAACGATCACGTTGGTGCCGGCGAAATACGCCATTCGCTGCGGCAGGGTCATTTCTCGATCCGTTTCGAACTGCACGATCGAGAGCGCATAACTCTGGTCGACGATGAACATCGCAGCCAGGGCACGCTGCCACATGGGCGCCGCACCCAGATAGGGGGTCAGCGAGGCTGAATACATGGCCACCCGCAGGTTCACTGCCAGCGCCGAAACCAACACGACGATCATCGGTGCCCCTTCCAGCATCAACTGCATTGCGGTCAGCTGCGCGGCCCCGGCAAAAACGGTCAGCGAGAACGTGAAGGATTCGATGATCCTCAACCCGGCTTCGGTGGCAAGAACGCCAAACAGGAGCCCGAATGGCCCCGCAACGAATACGAACGGAGCGCTGTCCTTGATACCTTTGAAAAGGTAGGAATCGGCTGTGGTGATTGCCATGAGATGATCCTAGATTGTCCCGAACCGGCCTAGCGCCATATCGAGAGGGTTGCAATTGTCCACGGATCGGGATGTCGACAAGTATCTGATTGCCCCGGCCCCTGAACGTCAGGGGCTGACACGCACGGTGCAAGGGGTAGACCACACTGGCGCCGTCAGCGAGATCTCGGTGGTCGAAGAACGTCCTCTGACGATCTTTCTAAACTCACAAGAGATCGTGACCGCCATGACCATCGGGGACTACCCCGAATATCTGGCGCTTGGTTTTCTCCGAAATCAGGGGATGCTGCTCGACGATGACGAAATCACCGGAGTTGATTTCGACGCGGATCTGGAAACCGTTGTGGTGCGCACGGCAAGGCAGACGTCCTACGAGGAAAAGCTGCGCAAAAAGACCCGCACAAGTGGGTGTGCAGTCGGCACCGTTTTCGGCGACATGATGGAAGGTCTCGAGGACGTACAGCTTCCCGACACGCAGGTCCGCAGCTCATGGCTGTACGCGCTCGCGTCAAAGATCAACCGCACCCCGTCGCTATACCTCGAAGCGGGCGCGATACACGGCACTGTGCTCTGTCGCGAAGATCGGCCGATGGTCTACATGGAGGACGTGGGCAGGCACAACGCCGTTGACAAGATCGCGGGCTGGATGCTGTCCACCGGCGAAAGGGCGGATGACAAGATCCTTTATACGACCGGTCGTTTGACGTCGGAAATGGTTATCAAAACAGCTCTGATGGGCATTCCCGTGCTGGTGTCCCGGTCGGGTTTCACGGCGTGGGGTGTCGACATCGCCCGCGAGGTGGGGCTGACGCTGATCGGGCGTATGCGCGGGCAAAGGTTCGTTTGCCTCGCAGGTGAACAGCGCCTGCTGCGTGATGTGGACCCATCTTCGGTCTCGGATGAGGATCGCAAACATCGCCGCAAAAGTGCTGCGCGCTCAGGGTCGCTGTAAATGGGTTCGAGAGATGTGCAACGAAGTTGTCCGGCCGAGCGGGCCGACAGGCGCCGAAAATGAAGGGCAAGCCATGAAACAACCGCTGGGCATCATACTGGCCGGGGGTCAGGCCACCCGGATGGGCGGCGGCGACAAAGGGTTGCTCCGATTGGGCGGGACAACATTGCTGACCCGTGTGATCGAGCGGCTGGAGCCTCAGGTCGCCGGTCTGGCCCTCAACGCCAATGGCGACCCCTCTCGGTTTGCGGGATACGGGTTGCCTGTTCTGGCGGACAGTATTGGCGGTTACGCCGGACCTCTAGCAGGTGTGTTGGCCGGGCTCGACTGGGCCGCGGAACAGGGGGCGGATACCATCGTGACGGCTGCGGCCGATACGCCGTTTTTTCCGCCCGATCTCGTCCCCCAACTGTTGCTGGCGGCAGAAGGGATGCAAGCCCCCTTGACGCTTGCTGCCACGCCCGACCCAAAGCGCAATCGAAATCGCCATCCCACATTCGGTCTCTGGCCTGTGGCACTGCGCCACGACCTGCGGAATGCGTTGCAGGACGGGTTGCGCAAGGTCGTTCTCTGGACGGATGCACATGATGGCCGCGAAGCCCTTTTCCCGGTCGGAGATTTCGACCCGTTTTTCAACGTGAACACGCCCGAGGACCTTCAGCTTGCGCGACAGATGATCGGAGCCGAGGCATGAAGATCTATGGCGTCACAGGTTGGAAAAACAACGGTAAGACCGGGTTGATGGAGCGTCTGGTCGCCGAGCTCACGTCTCGTGGGTTACGGGTGTCCACCGTTAAACATGCCCACCACGCATTTGATGTGGACCAACCCGGCCGCGACAGCCATCGCCACAGGATCGCCGGTGCCAGCGAGGTGCTCTTGGCCTCGCGGCAGCGGGTGGCCCTGATGCAGGAATTGCGCGCAGATCCCGAGCCGTCGCTTGATGAACTGTTGCTGCGGCTCAGCCCGGCAGATCTGGTTCTGGTGGAAGGCTACAAGCGCGAAGGGCACCCAAAGATCGAAGCCCACCGGGCAGAGGCGGGAACGGAGCTGATCGCCCCCACAGACCCCCTGATCCGTGCCGTGGCGAGTGATGTGCAGATTGATCTGGACCGGCCGGTTTTTGATCTAGACGACACCGTCACGATTGCCGATTTCATACTGCAAGAGGTAGGTCTTGCGCCGTCATCGCCTCTTTCGAGCGAAGGGACTGCTGAAGTCGAAGAGTGCGGGCCCTCTGCGCCACCACCGCTGCGCAATGATTGTTTTGCTTTGCCACCCGGGGTCGACTGGACGCCTGTGGACGACGCATTGGAGATGCTGCGCACGCGGCTGTCCCCGGTGGCGGGTGTCGAAACGATCCCGTTGCAACAGGCGTTGAACCGGGTTCTGGCCGAGGACGCAATGGCCGCCCGGCCAAACCCGCCACAGGCGAACTCGGCTGTCGATGGGTATGGCTTTGCCGGGGCTGTGACTGATGGCAGCCACAGATTGCCGCTTGTCGATGGCAGGGCGGCAGCGGGTGTTCCTTTTGAGGGTGCGGTTCCTCGCGGCATGGCGATCCGTGTTCTGACCGGGGCCGCATTGCCCGATGGTGTGGAGACCGTGGTTTTGCAGGAAGATGTGGCAGTTTCTGACGGGTATGTCTCGTTCAGAGGGCCGCTCAAGCGTGGTGCAAATGCGCGAAAAGCAGGGGAAGACGTGGAGGCAGGTCAATTGGTCTTGCGTGCCGGAAGGCAAATTACCCCCGCCGATCTTGCCCTGATGTCGGCGGTTGGGTTGTCGCATATACCGGTTCGCAAATCACTGCGGGTTGCCGTTCTTTCCACCGGTGATGAGCTTGTTGAACCGGGGCACCAAGCTGGGCTCGGGCAAATTTTCGATGCCAACCGCCCGATGCTTCTGACAATGGCGCAGCGCATGGGATTTGTGCCGGTCGATCTGGGTCGGGTCGCCGATGACCGGGAAACTCTGCGGTCGGTGATGGACCGGGCGGCAAACGAGGCCGATGTGATTCTGACCAGCGGGGGGGCGTCGGCTGGTGACGAAGATCACGTTTCTGCGCTGCTCGGTGAAACTGGCGCTTTGCAGGAATGGCGAATTGCCCTCAAACCGGGGCGCCCCGTGGCGCTGGCCATGTGGCAGGGAACCCCGGTTTTCGGTTTGCCGGGAAACCCTGTGGCGGCGTTGGTCTGCGCGCTGATTTTTGCCCGCCCCGCCATGGAAGTACTGGCCGGGGCCGAATGGTCAAAGCCGCAAGGGTTCGACCTTCCGGCGGCGTTCGAAAAGCGCAAGAAACCGGGACGGCGCGAGTATCTGCGCGCCCGAGTTCGCGATGGCCGGGTTGAAGTTTTTGCCTCCGAAGGGTCGGGGCGGATCAGCGGTCTGAGCTGGGCCGAAGGGCTGGTCGAAATTGGTGATGGTGCATGCCACATCCGACCCGGAGACCCGGTGCGCTACATTCCCTATGGCAGTTTCGGGCTCTGACGCCGGTATCAGTCGAAGGTTCCGGCCACACGGCCAAGCAACATGAATGCACGGGCAGTGCGGGTTTCGCTTAGCGCTGAGATTTCCGCGTCCGAGGCGATCTGTTCGAATTCGGCAAAGGTCTGATCGAACCGGCGCAGGAAATGATGAGCGGCATCGCGGAAGATCGGGTCCTGCTTCATCCGCCCGGCAGTCAGCGCAAGCGACGACCGGTCACGCACTCCGCCCAAGGATGCGACAGCGCGGCCGCGTGTCCCGTTGGCAAACTGCCGCCAGATTTCCGGGCGAGCCATGTCCGGCCGCAGGTCGTCCATGTATATTCCGTCCTGACTGAGAAGGGTCAGCACGTCCTGCGCGGCCTGAATCAGCTGCGCGGCCTTTCGATCCCGCAAGGCCCGGCGCAAGGCTGTAAAACCGGCCTCGTCCTCGGCGGATTCCGGGAAATTGAGGGCGCAAATGAAGTCTTCGGTGGTCAAAGGGGGGGCAAGTTCTTCGGCTTGTGTGCCGAGTTCCAGCAACCCTTGATCTTCTGCTTGGGGATCGGCGGGCGGAGTTGGCGCTGGCGTTGCGGCCCGAATGCCGTCGGTGCGCTTTGTTGAAAACGTTGCCAGAGCGGTTTCGGTCTTTCTTGCTGCGGCGGCGATCTCATCCAGCTTGCGGGCAACCGAGGGTTCCGACGTGACCGCGCCACGTTGCTGTTGCGCCAGATAGGCATGGCGGATTGCGTCGATGGCGGCTTGCAGCCTTTGGCTTTCCTCGCGCATGACGCGACTGGCTCGTGCGGCCGTCGCAGCAACCCAGATCATGGCGACCGGCATGAAGATCGCCAGCATCGTCATAAGGAACCGCAGCCCATCAAAGCCGCCCTGCGCCTCGGACGGCAAAGCAACAAAAAAGATCAGCGCACCAAGTAGCCACAAGCCGCTCAATGCGATGGCCACGACCTCTATCGCGGTGATCGGTTCACGCTTGGGCTTGTCGTAGATTCCAAGAGGCGGTGAACGTGTTGTTTCGGGTTCGGGCAGGGGGTCGGACATTGGAAACGCTTCCCGGGTATGCACCCGTCAGGAATACTCGATCTTCAGAACCTCGTAGGCACGCTCGCCACCGGGCGTGCGGACTTCGACACTGTCACCTTCGTCCTTGCCAATCAATGCCCGCGCAATGGGGGACTTGATATTGAGCAGGCCCTTTTCGATGTTGGCCTCGTGCTCACCGACGATCTGCCAGGTCTTTTCCTCGTCCGTGTCTTCATCGACCAGCGTGACCCGGGCTCCGAACTTGATCGCGCCCGAAAGCCGGGCAGGATCGATCACGTCCGCCAGTGACAAAACGCCTTCGAGCTCTTTGATACGGCCCTCGATGAAAGACTGCTTTTCCCGGGCAGAATGGTATTCGGCGTTTTCTGACAGGTCGCCATGCTCGCGCGCCTCGGCAATCGCCTTGATGATTGCAGGGCGTTCTTCGCTTTTAAGCTGCTTCAGCTCCGTCTCCAGTGCGGAAAAGCCCGCCGGGGTCATCGGGATCTTGTCCATGTCGTCTTGGTCCATGCATCAAATTGCATCGCCCCGCCGCGCAATGCGCCGGGGCGACTTGTAGGGTTGAGGACTAACTGACTCAAACAGAGGGCAGATTTCAAGGGAATTCAGGAAGCGAGGCGCCGGTTACGCAATTCCAGGCTTACTTATAGGAAACTACTTCGAATTCGATGCCGTTTTCGTCGTCGAAATAAAAACGGTGACCCGGTTCGTAATCTGCATGACTGCGCGGAGTGAATCCTGCGGCCTTCACACGAGATTCGACGGCATTTAGATCATCTACGACCACTCCGATGTGATTGAGCCCGCCGATAATGTCGTAGCTGCTTTCCCCAGAAGCCTGTGGTGCCGGTGGTTGGTACAGGGCCAGATAGGCATCATCGGTGCCGACATGCGCGGTGCGCCCGCCGGCGATGGCGTCACCTTCCCAACGGATTTTCCAGCCAAAGACGTCGGCCATCCAGCCAGAGGTGGTTCTTAGGTCCGCAACCGTGAAGTTGGCGTGTTCCAGCGTGGCGGTCATATCGGTTCCTCATTTCATTTTGATTGATCCCGCTCATCGTAATTTCTAAACCTAACTTTAGGTCAAGGATAATTTGGGAGCTTGCCGTGAAACCAGAATCGGGATTGTCCATCGGGGCTTTGGCGGACCGGACGGGGTTGGCTGTTTCAGCCATTCGCTACTATGAGAAACAGGGCCTGATCGAGCCGTGGCGCAATTCCGGTGGCCAGCGCAGATTCCAGCGCGCGGATATCAGAAGGTTGAGCTTCATCATGATCGCACAGCAATTCGGGCTGTCGCTTCCCCAGATCCGCGAGGTGTTGTCCGGCCTACCTGGCGGGCGCACGCCGACTCCCAAGGACTGGACCCGGATTTCCGAGCGGTTGCGGACCCATCTCGATCAGCGAATCGATGCGTTGCTGCGACTGCGAGACAATCTGGATGGATGTATCGGCTGCGGGTGCCTCAGTTTGCCAAACTGTGCGCTCTACAATCCGGAAGATCGGGCTAAGAGGCTGGGAAAAGGGCCGCGATACCTAATGGGCGACCGGCCAGAGCAATGACGCTGCGACGCAGCAGCGCGACGCTCGGTTTTATTTGACCTCTGTCCTGTTCAAAGGGTAATCACGCCGAAAGATTATTGCGCCCAAACACCTGTTTGAGAGCCGAATCGGTAAGTCAGCGAAGGAGCCCGCAATGGCCGAGATTGAACGCGAAGCGATGGAATACGATGTTGTGATCGTCGGTGCGGGTCCCGCGGGTTTGTCCGCCGCGATCCGTCTCAAGCAGCTCGATGCAGAACTGAATGTGGTGGTGCTGGAGAAGGGCTCGGAAGTCGGAGCACATATTCTGTCTGGCGCGGTTCTGGACCCCTGCGGGCTTGAAGCGCTGATCCCCGACTGGAAGGAAAAGGGCGCACCTCTTAACGTTCCGGTCAAGGAAGACAATTTCTACATGCTGGGCGAAGCGGGCAAGCTGCGCGTGCCAAACTGGCCGATGCCGCCCCTGATGAACAATCACGGCAACTACATCGTGTCGATGGGCAATGTCTGCCGCTGGATGGCTGAGCAGGCGGAGGAACTTGGCGTCGAAATCTTCCCGGGCATGGCCTGCTCCGAAGTCGTCTATGGCGACAAAGGAGAAGTAAAGGGCGTCGTCGCCGGTGAATTCGGCAAGAACCCCGATGGTACTCCGGGTCCGGGATACGAACCCGGAATGGAGCTGCACGGCAAGTACGTCTTTATCTCTGAAGGTGTCCGCGGATCGCTGGCCAAGGAAGTCATTGAGAAATACGACCTTCAGATCGGTAAGGAACCGCAGAAGTTCGGTATTGGCATGAAAGAGATCTGGGAAATCGATCCAGCCAAGCACAACGAAGGCGAAGTCACGCATACGATGGGGTGGCCGCTTGGCTCCAATGCCGGTGGCGGCTCCTTCATTTACCACATTGAGAACAATCAGGTTTATGTGGGTTTCGTGGTCCATCTGAACTACAAGAATCCGTATCTGTTCCCCTACATGGAGTTCCAGCGGTTCAAGCATCATCCGATGGTTGCCAAGCTGCTCGAAGGCGGTAAGCGTGTGGCCTATGGCGCGCGGGCGATTTCCGAGGGTGGCTATCAGTCGATGCCCAAGATGGTGGCGCCCGGAGTTGCGCTGCTGGGATGTTCGGTGGGTATGGTCAACGTGCCGCGCATCAAGGGGAACCACAATGCGATGCTGAGCGGCAAGGCAGCCGCCGAAGCCGCTTACGAAGCCCTTCAGGCCGGCCGGAGCGCCGACGAACTATCCGACTACGAAATCGAAGTGCGCGAAGGTGCAATTGGCACCGATCTCAAAAAGGTTCGTAACGTCAAGCCGATGTGGTCGAAATGGGGGCTGACAGCCTCGCTGGCCTTTGGTGGTTTTGACATGTGGACCAACACGCTTGGCTTCTCGCTGTTTGGCACCCTGAAGCACGGTAAGACTGACGCCGAGGCCACTGGTATGGCCGCGTCAAACGAGCCTATCGAATATCCAAAGCCTGATGGCGTCCTGTCATTTGACCGGCTGACCAATGTATCCTTTGCGATGACCAACCACGAGGAAAGCCAACCCTGCCATCTGCAACTGAAGGATACGAACGTCCCGACAGTGGTGAATCTCCACACTTATGCGGAACCGGCTCAACGGTATTGTCCTGCGGGGGTTTACGAAGTGGTCGAAGAAGAAGGCAAACAACCGCGATTTGTAATCAACTTCCAGAACTGCGTGCATTGCAAGACTTGCGACATCAAGGATCCCAGCCAGAACATCACATGGGTGACGCCGCAGGGCGGTGACGGGCCAAATTACCCGAACATGTAAGCAAACATCCGAGCAATGGCGCTTGGTTAATACCTGTGCCATTGCCTCCCCCGTTGGAACGGCCTAGCTTGTTTGGAAACACACGAGCATAGCAGGTTCCCGGTGAAATCCATTCTCAGACAGTCCGCAGCCATTGTATTGGCCCTCGGCATTGCAGTGCCCGGTTCTGCCCAAGCAGAATCCAATCCGGGCGCCTACCTGGCCGGGCGCCAGGCGTCGTTCGACAGCGACTTTGAAACTGCTGCGCGCTACTATGTGCAGGCGCTGGCCGAAGACAGGGACAACCCGGCCCTCATGGAGAACGTGGTCCATTCGCAATTGGCGCTTGGGCAGATCGACCGCGCTCATCCGGTGGCCACGCGCATGGAGCAACTGCAGCTTCGCAGCCAAGTCGCCCACATGGTAACTGTCGCGCGTCTTGTGCGTGACAAGGAATACGACCCCTTGCTGGAGCGTCCCCGCGAAGAGCTTGGCATCGGCCCTCTGATGGACGGGCTGATCGATGCCTGGTCCCGTATGGGGGCGGGGCAGGTTTCCGAGGCTATGGCCGCATTTGACGCTGTTGCCAACGAAAACGGCCTGCGTGGCTTTGCGATGTACCACAAAGCGATGGCACTGGCCTCGGTTGGTGATTTCGAAGGAGCCGAGGCGATCTTTGCGGAAGATGAGGGCGCCCTCACAACCGTGTCTCGCAGAGCAGCACTGGCGCGTGCTGAAATCCTGTCTCAGCTTGAGCGGAATCAGGATGCTCTGACGATGCTCGAAGAGGTGTTTGGCGCGCGGATCGATCCGGGGCTCGGCGATGTCGCAAGCCGCCTCGCGGACGGGCAGACCATACCCTTCACTCATGTACGCAGTGTTTCAGACGGCATAGCAGAGGTTTTCTTCACCATTGGTGCTGCGCTCAATGGTGAAGCTGCAGATGATTATGTTCTGCTCTATGCACGTGTTGCCAATTACTTGCGCCCGGATCATATCGATTCCCTGTTGCTGACCGCCAACCTGCTGGAAACACTGGGCCAGTATGAGCTCGCGGTTGCCACCTACAAACAGGTTCCGGCTGGCACTCCGGATCACCACGCTGCCGAACTGGGGCGTGCGGAATCCCTGCGGCGGGCCGCAAAACCAGACGCCGCAATCGAGGTTCTGGAGCAGCTTGCAAACGACTACCCGGACCTTTCACTGGCTCACAGCGCGCTGGGTGACCTACATCGGCAGCAGGAAAACTATGCTGCGGCAGCCATATCCTATGACCGGGCATTGGAGCTGACAGAGGAAGGCGATCCTTCCAAATGGTTCGTTCTTTATGCTCGGGGCATCAGCCATGAACGCCTCAAGCAATGGGAACTGGCCGAGGCTGATTTTCGCGAGGCATTGAAACTGAACCCAGACCAACCTCAGGTTCTCAACTATCTCGGTTATTCACTGGTGGAAAAGGAGACCAAGCTGGACGAAGCCCTGTCGATGATTGAACGTGCCGTGGCGGCGCGTCCGGACAGCGGATACATCGTCGACAGTTTGGGGTGGGTCTTGTTTCGCCTTGGGCGCTATGACGAAGCGGTTCAGCATATGGAACGTGCCGTGGAGCTGATGCCAGTAGATCCCGTGGTCAATGATCACCTTGGCGATGTCTATTGGGCCGTTGACAGACTCCGCGAGGCAGAATTCCAGTGGAAACGGGCGCTCTCGTTTATCGATCCGGACGATGTCGATGGCGAAGCTGACCCGAACCGGATCCGGCGCAAACTGGAGGTGGGCCTGGATACGGTGCTGGCCGAGGAGGGTGCAGAACCTCTGACTGTCGCCAATGGCGATTGAGGTCTTTGCTCCTGCCAAGATCAACCTGACCCTGCATGTGACCGGCCAGCGTGACGATGGCTTTCATCTGTTGGATTCGCTGGTTGTCTTCGCGGATGTCGGGGATCGGATCACTTTGGATTGTGTCAGGCCGCCAACAGCCGACATCCGGGTTTCTATAGATGGACCCAGAGCACAAGGCGTGCCGACGGACCGAAGCAACCTGGTGGTGCGCGCGGCTGAGGCGATGGGCGTTGCCGCGAATATCCATGTCGAAAAACATCTTCCTGCTGCGGCCGGTATCGGTGGTGGTTCCTCGGACGCTGCGGCGACCCTCACAGGGCTTGCGCGGCTTACGGGCAGGCCATTGCCGAGCGATGACGAAGTTCTGGGGCTTGGGGCGGATATCCCCCTGTGTCTGCGCGAAGGGCCTCAACGGATGCAGGGTATCGGAGAGGTGCTGACCCCGGCCCAACCTGTGCCTGACCTGTATCTGATTCTTGCAAACCCGGGTGTATCGGTGCCGACACCGCAGGTGTTTCGCGCACTCTCGTCAAAAACCAACCCGCCGCAGAATTGGCCGATGCCCGCGGGAAAGGAAGCGTGGTTGTCTTGGCTTGCCGCGCAGCGCAATGACCTGCAGGCGCCGGCCTGTTCAGCGGCTCCAGTGATCGGTGAAGTCATGGAGGCGCTGCAAGCTCAACCGGGGTGCCGCCTGAGCCGCATGTCAGGCTCCGGGGCAACCTGTTTTGCCATCATGGACGACGCCGGGACGCAGGCGCGGGCGGTTCGGGCACTGCGCCGTTTGCACCCGGATTGGTGGGTGATGCCCTGTAAGGCATTGCCCTGATTCCAACGGCAGCGCGCTATGCAGAGATCAGTTCAATCGCGAAACCACGTAATCCGCCAGTTCAGTCAAGAGGTCGCGAATATGATGGTCGGGCAAGGTTGAAAGAGCAGCCTTGGCCTTAGTTGCCCAGCCAAGCGCATCAGTGCGAGTCGCTTCAAGCGTGCCGTATTTGTCCATCAGGCGGAGCGCTTCAGTCAGATCGCCGTCCTCTTGCCGGCCCTTTTCGATGGTCCGCTGCCAGAAACCGCGTTCTTCGGGCGTGGCTTGGGCAATCGCCTTAATCACCGGAAGGGTCAGTTTCCGTTCGCGGAAATCGTCGCCGACATTCTTGCCGGTTGCTTGGCTGTCTCCCTGGTAGTCCAACAGGTCGTCTGCGATCTGGAAAGCGATTCCAAGGCAGTCACCGTAATCGAACAGGGCCTTTTCCTGAGGTTCGGGCACGCCTGCGATCACCCCGCCCACTTGCGTCGCTGCCGAGAACAGCGCAGCGGTCTTGCCGCGAACGACCTGCAGATAGACGCTCTCGTCCGTGGCCAGATCCTGTGCAGCCGTCATTTGCAGAACTTCGCCTTCGGCGATCGTTGCTGATGCATTGGCCAGAATGTCCAGAACGCGAAGCGAACCGGTTTCGACCATCAGTTGGAAACTGCGCGAGAACAGGTAATCCCCGACAAGGACCGAGCTTTTGTTGTCCCACAGCAGGTTGGCGGTAGGGCGCCCACGTCTTTGTCCGCTTTCGTCGACTACGTCGTCATGCAGCAGGGTGGCAGTATGGATGAATTCAACGGTGGCGGCCAGCCGTACATGGTTCTGACCACTTTCATAGCCGCACATCCGTGCTGCCGCCAAAGTCAGCATCGGCCGTAGCCGTTTGCCGCCGGCCTCGACCAGATGGGCGGTCACTTCGGGAATGCGTGGGGCATGTTCCGAGGTCATGCGGGTGCGGATCAGCGTGTTCACCGCTGCCATGTCATCCGTCAACAGTTCCGCAAGGCGCTCATGCGGTTTCGCGATCGTGCCGGTGTCCATCAGTCTCCTGCTACAAGGCTCGACATCTGCCGCGCCTTGCCCTTACATCCCCAGTCATGAAGGAACTTCTGCGTAGCACAGATCCGACCATCATGGCCTTTGCGTCCGCCCTTCTTGAGGGCGAGGGTATAGACTGCTTTCAGATGGACGTAAATATGAGCATCCTCGAAGGTGGGATCGGGATTTTCCCGCGCCGGATGATGGTGCGGGAGGAAGACTATGACCGCGCCTTGCGGGTCGTCACCGACAACGAGATTCCGCTGGGAAAATGAGCATTTCTGATCCGGTCAAGCTAACGCATAACGCCTTTCTGGGCGGGCGGCTGCACCTCTGGCAACCAATCGACGGATACCGTGCGGGAATTGATCCGGTCGTTCTGGCGGCCTGTGTTCCGGCCAGCAAAGGGCAGAGAGTGCTTGAACTGGGATGCGGGGCAGGGGTAGCCATCCTGAGCTTGGCGACACGGGTTCCGGGCCTCGACTTGGCCGGAGTGGAGCTTCAGGCGCTTTATGCCGATCTTGCGCGACGCAACAGTGCCGAAAGCGGTTTTGAACTCGAAGTGTTTCAGACAAATCTAACCGCGCTTCCGGTGGACCTGCGGCAAAGGCGGTTCGACCATGTCATCGCCAATCCACCGTATTACCCCTCGGGCCGTCACAGCCGAGCCCGTGACGGTGGACGGCAGATTGCCTTGGGGGAATTCGAGACCCCACTTTCCGCGTGGATCGAGGTCGCTGCGCGCCGGCTGCTTCCCAAAGGGTATCTGCATATGATCCAGCGGGCCGAGCGGCTGCCTGAAATGCTGTCGGCGTGCTCCGGCAGGCTGGGATCGCTGGAAGTTCTGCCGTTGGCTGCCCGGCAGGGACGTGCGCCCGAGCTTATTGTTCTGAGAGCTCGAAAAGAGGGAAAGGCCCCATTTCGGCTGCACGCCCCGGTCATCCTGCATGAAGGTTCAAGACATGAACGCGACGGAGATGACTATCGCCCCGAAATCGTTGCGGTGCTGCGGGACGGGGCCGCGCTCGCCTTTTCCGGGACCAAATGAGCGGCGTTCAGCCTAAAAATGTCGGATTCCTGACAGAAATTGTGTGATGAAGGCGTGACAGCGCATTTTACTTATGGTCAACTCGTTGAGCATCTAATTCACAGGAGGATCGCCATGAGCCTGAGCTCGCACCTGACGGAACTGAAGAAGAAGCACCATACTCTCAGTATCGAGGTAGAAGAAGCGCAACGGTCTCCTGGTATCGACGACCTACATATCGCCCAGCTCAAGAAACAGAAGTTGAAGCTGAAAGAAGAGATCGAGCGACTCTCGAGTTAGGATGAAAGACTGGCGCGCGCCGCCAATACCGCGCCGCCGGTAATCAACGCAGCCGCGATCGCCAGACCCCACGAAGGGGCGGCGATCCCGGCACCCACAAGGATCAGTGTGGACAGCAGCGGGGCCGCGTAAGAACTGGTCCCAAGCATCTGGATGTCCCCCTGCTTGACCCCGATATCCCATACATAAAAGGCCAGGCCGACCGGTCCGAGGCCCAGTCCAATCGTCGACGCCCAGCCCAATGCCCCCTGCGGCCAGACAGTATCCTCGACCGCAAGATGCAGGATCCATGAGGCAACGGCCGTCGCGACGCAGAACACGGCGACCGAGGCAGTTGGCGCGTCCCCTACCTTCCGCGATAGAACCGAATATCCCGACCAGGTCAGCGCGCAGAGAAGGGCCAGACCGTAGCCGGGCAGATACTGGGTCTGAAAACCACCGCCGCCGCCTGCGATGATCAGCGCCGCACCTGAAAACCCCAGAAAGGCGCCGATCAAATGACCCGGACGCAGTTGTTCGCCTGGCAGGAGGCCCGAGAACAGGACGATCAAAAGCGGCCAGAGATAGGCGATCAGCCCGGCTTCGGCCGCTGGGGCAAGGCGAAGCGCAGAGAAGTAAAGCGCGTGGTAGCCGAACAGCCCAACCGTACCAAAGGCGTAAACGCGCCACGAGACGTTACGCAGCTGCCTGAGACCGCCACTGGCGGCCGTCCAGATCAGCCCCAAGGTGCCGCCGATCGAAAAGCAGATCGCATTCAAGAGCAGGGGAGGCGTCGGCTCAGAGCCAACGGTGAGCAGAGCGAGAAGAGACCAAAGCAGCACAGCCACAAAGCCGACCATCGTTGCGCGGGATCGGGTCATGCAGGCGGGATATCCTCTACTGGAACAATGGTGAACTCGTCCGAGATATGCGCGGTCTTTTCGATTTCGGCAAGAAACCATTCGCGGAAAGCCGCGATCTGCGGGCGATTTTCTGCGCCCTGAAGGCAAAGAAATCGAAAACGGGCCTTAGTCTCGATCGCGGTCTTAAAGGGCGCCACAAGCCGCCCCTCGGCCATATCCTTGATAAACATGGGGCGCCGGGCCAGGGCAACACCGACACCGGCAACGGCAGCATCAACCGCGTGATCGGCGTTTGAAAACCGAGGGCCGTGGGTTGGTGCAAAGCTGATGCCTACCGCGCGAAACCATGCTGGCCAATCGCAGGCGGGTCGCAGGAAGTCGATCGAATCGTCGTGAATCAGCGGGGCTTTCTTCAGGCTTTCCGGGGTTGGGAACTTGCGGGCAAGTTCGGGGGTCATGACCGGGGTCAGCCACTCCTTGCGCACCGGGACCGAAAAAAGCCCGTCGTCTTGCCCGTAGCCAAAACGGATGGCTACATCCACGTCGTCCCGCTCAAGGTCCACGATGCGCAGAGTGGCCGAAAACCTCAGGTCGATTTCAGGATGAACGCGTGCAAAGTCATAGAGCCGCGGGGCCAGCCACTTTGCGGTCAGGGCAGGGCCGGCGGTGACAGTCAGCGTACGGGTGTCCTGCAATCGCCGCGTGGTCGCCCATGCGGAATGCAATATGGCGAACCCCTCTGCCGCTCCCGGTGCCAGAATCCGTCCGGCTTCGGTCAGGTCTACCGCGCGATTGAGTCGGCGAAACAACGGTTGCCCGAGGTGCTCTTCGAGAGATTTGATCTGAAACGAAAGCGCTGCAGGCGTGACGTGGAGTTCTTCGGCGGCCTTGGCAAAAGACATATGCCGGGCAGCTGCATCAAAGGCGCGCAATGCGGTCAGGGGAGGAAGTCGTTGTTTCATGCCACGTTAGTAAATCTTAACTGAATACATGAAAAGACTCGTTTGTGACCTGTTATCTTTGGCTACATATTCACCGCAACTCAACAAAGCTGATCCGAAGGAGGCTGAAATGGTTGCGATATCTGGTAGTGCTCGTGTCAAAAACGCCATCTGTGACGCGCGAAAAGCGCGCGGTGAGGCGGTTCAAAATGTCTGGAACTGGTTGTTCGGACAAAAAACTTCCCGCTGAGCACGGCGCGCGTGTTCTTACGGGATGCAATCGGGGCCGGTCCTTAAGGACCGGCCCCGATCATTTGCAGCTTGCTGTTCGGTCAGGCGAAGAACTGAGCGCCGTTGGCCGAGATAGTTGAGCCATTGATGAACTGAGCGTCATCCGAAGCAAGGAAAGCGACGCAGCGGGCGATCTCTTCGGGTTCACCCAGGCGACCAGCAGGGATCTGACCAATGATCGCTTCGCGCACCTTCTCCGGGACGGCCATCACCATTTCGGTGGCGATGTAGCCGGGGCAGATTGCGTTTGCTGTGATCCCTTTGGCAGCACCTTCCTGCGCAAGGGATTTCACGATGCCGAGGTCACCGGCCTTGGTAGCGGCATAGTTGACCTGACCGAACTGGCCTTTCTGGCCGTTGATCGAACTGATCACGATGATGCGGCCAAAGCCACGCTCGCGCATGCCGGGCCAGATGGGGTGTACCGTGTTGAACACGCCGGTCAGATTGGTGTCGATCACCTGCTGCCACTGTTCCGGTGTCATCCGGTGGAAGGGGGCGTCACGCGTGATGCCGGCATTGGCGACGACCACGTCAACAGGCCCGACTTCGGCTTCGACCTTGGCGATGCCTGCGGCCGAATCTTCGTAGTCTCCAACGTTCCACTTGTAAGTCTTGATGCCGGTTTCCGCAGTGAAAGCGGCGGCGGCTTCGTCATTGCCGGCATAGGTTGCGGCGACATTGTAGCCATCTGCCTTGAGTGCCTTGGAGATTGCCGCGCCGATTCCGCGGCTGCCGCCGGTGACGAGTGCTGTTCTTGCCATTTTGTGGGATCCTCCAGATCTGAATTAGCTTGGTAATCCTGTTACCCATTGCGCACTACGTACGCAATAATGTTTCGCGACGGATTCCAGTGTGCAGCTGGTCCCTATTGTCGCATCCCGGGTAAAGTCTTGTTTCCTGAATTGAAAAAGGGCCCCAGTGGCGCCCTTTGTTATTTCGTATGGAGGCAGGTTCAGTCCCGCTCCAAGCAGAGCGCAACACCCATGCCGCCACCGATGCAAAGGGTTGCAAGACCCTTCTTGGCGTCGCGGCGCTTCATTTCGAACAGAAGGGTGTTGAGAACCCGGCAGCCCGATGCACCGATGGGGTGACCGATGGCAATGGCACCGCCGTTCACGTTGACGATCGACGGATCCCAACCCATGTCCTTGTTCACGGCGCAGGCCTGCGCGGCAAAGGCTTCGTTGGCTTCGACCAGATCCAGATCGTCGACGCTCCAGCCTGCCTTTTCCAAGGCTTTACGCGAGGCGTAAATCGGGCCAACGCCCATGATCTGGGGGTCAAGACCGGCGGTTGCATAGGATGCGATCCGCGCGAGTGGCTCGATGCCGCGTTTCTCGGCATTCTCTGCCGACATCAGAAGGGTCGCGGCCGCGCCGTCGTTCAGGCCCGAAGCGTTTGCCGCAGTGACCGAACCGTCCTTGGTGAAGGCCGGGCGCAGTTTCTGCATGGCGTCCATGGTCGCGCCGTGGCGGATGTACTCATCCTTGTCCATCACGATGTCGCCCTTGCGGGTCTTGATGGTGAAGGGGGTGATTTCGTCGGCAAACTTGCCGGCTTTCTGGGCGGCTTCGGCCTTGTTCTGCGATGCAACGGCGAATTCGTCCTGCATGTCGCGCGAGATCTGCCATTTCTCGGCAACGTTCTCGGCTGTCTGGCCCATGTGGTAGCCGTTGAAGGCGTCCCACAGACCGTCCCGGATCATGGTGTCGATGTACTTCATGTCACCCATCTTGTGGCCGGCGCGCAGGCAGGCGGCATGGGGCGACAGGGTCATGTTTTCCTGGCCGCCGGCGGCAACGATGTCTGCATCGCCCAGCTGGATGTGCTGTGCACCCAGTGCGACGGCGCGAAGACCCGAACCGCAAACCTGGTTGATGCCCCAAGCGGCGCTTTCCTGCGGCAGGCCGGCGTTGATGTGGGCCTGACGGGCAGGGTTCTGACCCTGAGCGGCGGTCAGGACCTGACCAAGGATGGTCTCAGAAACTTCGCTCTTGTCGATGCCGGCGCGCTCCACCACGGCTTCGAGAACGGCCGCCCCCAGATCGTGGGCCGGAGTGTTGGCGAACGAGCCGCCGAAGCTGCCGACGCCTGTGCGTGCGGCGGATGCAATTACAACATTGGTCATGGTGATTGGGTCCTCTGCCATCATGTCACAACGCAAAACACCGTTGCCGGGTCATTTTTGAGACCCCGATTCCGGCAATTCCCGCTGAAGTGGCCCCCGTCTTATCGTAACGTTGCGTCAGCAACAACGGACAGTGTGTCTCAGGTCGGAATTATCAAGTTGACCGCGACTGCTTTCGCAATTGGGCTGTTTCCGACCATGTTGGGTTGATCGCCGGAGCACCAAACAAGAAGCCCTGCAAGCAGTCCACTCCGATGGAAACAAGGAATTCGGCATCTTCCTGGGTCTCGACGGATTCGGCGATCACGAACATGTCGAATTCTTTGGCCACGGCGACCAGAGCTCGCGCGACAGATTGATTGTCGGGGTTTCGGCTGACTCCCCGGACGAACTGTCCGTCGATCTTTTCGGCGTCAAAAAAGAACTCGCGAAGATGACGAAAGGCCATGTTGCCGGCGCCGAAGTCGTCCAGCGTGAATGCGACACCGGATTTCTGCAACTGGTCCATAATGTCGATCACAAGCTCCGGAACCAGCATGGCTGAGCTCTCGCCGATCTCGAGAATCAGGCGCTCTCCGATACTTGGATCGTTTTTCAGAGATCTTTGAAGCAACTTCGCCCAGCGGCGATATCCGATGGACCGAGCGGACATGTTGATGGCCAGCCGTATCTCGGGATGGCGGGCCAAGGTGCGAAGACCCATCCGCAAGGCGTTGCAATCCAGTTCGCGGCCCAATTCGTCGTTTTCGACAGCGGGCATGAAATCGCGTGCCGGAATGACCCGTCCTGTTGCGTCAAGAACCCGGATGAACCCTTCGTGAAAGGCTGCCCCATGCGGCGGCCGGGCCTGCATGACAGGTTGATAGGCCAGTCTGCACTGATTTTGGCGGATTGCCTGATCCACCATTTCCAGAACTTCCCGGTCGCGTCCGGCAACCGCCGCGTTGAGCGGGCTTTCCCGGCCTGCAGGAATTTCGGGTTTGTTCCTATGACGCTGCTTCATGAACGGTCTCTCATCAGCCAAAGGCCCATTTGTGACCGCAAGAATTCGCCAAAAACCCTGAACTGCCGGTTAAAGCTAAAATGCAGAACCAATTTGAACCGTTTGGCCGGAAAACCGGTCAGCCGAAGCCGGGCGTCCCACGCTTCTGCGGGTTATGCGCCAGATGCTTGGCCTTGATCTCGTCCGAAGTGTCCCGGCTTCCGTCATGGCTATAGCCGGGCGGTCCGAACGCATAGCCCAGCCGTTCGCGGACTGTGATCCCGGAATGCGTGATATCTTTCCAGATGGCGACCCATTCATGGAACGCGACCCGAAGCGGGTTAAACGTGCCCAGATTGTTCACAAGGCCATAGTCCACCCGTTCGCTTTCCTGTTCGGGAACGAACGTTCCAAACAGCTTGTCCCAGATGATGAAAACACCGGCATAGTTGCAGTCGAGATAGCGGGCGTTCCTGCCGTGATGAACCCTATGATGACTGGGTGTATTCATGATGGCTTCGAACCACTTCGGCATTTTGCCGATGGCTTCGGTGTGAATCCAAAACTGATAGATCAGGTTCAACCCACCGCAGAACAGCACCATCGCGGGGTGAAACCCCAACAGGATCAGCGGCGCACGCACCACCATCATAAAGGTAAATGTATAGGTCCACGTCTGTCGCAGCGCCGTGGTCAGGTTGTAGTGCTGGGAACTGTGATGGTTCACATGGCTGGCCCAGACCCACCGGACACGGTGCCCGAACCTGTGAACCCAGTAATACCGGAGATCGTCAAGCACGAAACACAACGCCACAACCGCGACCGAGCTGCCCAGATCCAGCGGGGTCAGTTGCCAGAGCCACATGAAAAAGCCCCAGGCGATGAACCCCAACAACAGCCCCGAAGCGACGTTGCCCGCTCCCATGATGAGCGAGGTCAACGCGTCGCGGGTTTCATAACGTCCGCCGCGCCCCTTGATCGCGATCCAGAGAAATTCGGCGAGTATGGCCGCGATGAAAACGGGCACAGCCCATTGCACCACGTCGGGATAGGTCAAAGTGTCTGTCATCCGTTCTCGATCAGTGATTGCCATGTGTCCCGCTCTTCTTCGCTCAGGTTGAGAGCGACATGCGGGGCCGAAAAGTCGTGAAACATCACGCGCAGGCCGTCAGGATATTCTACCATATCATAGTCGATCAGCCGCCGAGCCACTGTGTCCGCGCCAAGCGCCCAGAGCAGCCCTGGCCCCTCTTCGGCGCGGATGAGCGCGGCATGACCGTCGCGACTGACGGTCACGTCGATTATGTTGTCATCCGGAAAGTGCCGGTGCCATTCGCCGCGTGCGTCTTCGGGCATCAGAATCCGCCGCCGCGACTTGCCGGTCAGATGCAGCAATCCGGTGATCGCGGCAATTCCGCCAATCACGAGCGCCAGCAACACGTATAGCGGCATAGGTCCTCCTCCAAAGCCACGTCAGTGCAATGGAGAGAGTTCTGCCTGTCAAGGCGGCCGTGGCGTTAAGCCGGTTACTTGATGGTGAGAACGGCGCTTTCGCCCTTTCCCTTCTTGCGGGTGTAGCGCACCTGATTTCCGTCCACCTCGATTTTCTGACAATCGGTGCCTAGTTCCTCACCGCCAACGGCAACATTCCGGCACAGATACTTGCCACTCCATTTCCACGCACCGGCGAAGCTTTTGCCGCTTTTCAGCTTGCCGCTCATCGAACCGTCGGCATTCCAGCGGAACCAATTGCCGTGTTTGTCATAGGCTTTCTTACCAACAAGTGTCGCTCGAAGGGCGTCTTCGGATTTCACTTGCTTGAAGTCGGCCAGCGCGGCGGTTGCAAGAAAGGCCGAAGCCAGAATTGCGGGTAATGCGAGTTTGGCAAACATTGAAAATCTCCAACAGCAATCTAAAAGAAAAGGGATCCGGCAAAATCAACACCGCCCCTGTGCTGGAGTTTACCACTGTTTTGCAGCGTCACAAAATAGTGGTGCAGATCTAGTCTCGCAAGAGTTCCGAAATTATGGCCTTGGCGCTGTCCGAATTCCATTCGGCATCGCCCAGCATTCGGGCGATCTCTTTGCCTTCGGGGTTCAGCAATACTGTGACCGGAAGCCCAAGAACCGCCATGTCCCGTGACAGCGCCATGCTTTGGTCCTGATGACGTGGCAGGTTCGATACGCCGATTTCGTCAAAGAATTTTTTGATCCCCTTGGGATTGTTGCGCCCGGTCGCGAGGGTCAGAACCTCAAACCGGTCGCCGCCGAACATGTCCTGCAATTCGGACAGCTGCGGCATTTCTTTGCGACAGGGCGCACACCATGTCGCCCAGAAATTCAACAACACGTATTTGCCTTGGTAGTCTGCCAAAGTCGCCTCGCCGCCCCCGTCCTCTATCTGGAAGGCGTTCGGGGATGTCTCTTTGGGATCAGGGAAAAAGACCAGCTTTTTCATAGATCCTTCGCGCAGCGCTTCGAGTGCCGGAATGTCCGGTTCTGCCGCATTTGCACCTGCTGCGAGGGCGGTATAGACGAGGGCAAGCAAAAGTTTCTTCATTTCCCCCTCCGAAGGGTTCCCAAATGACCGACAAAACCTCGAACCAGATGTGGGGCGGCCGCTTTGCCGCCGGACCGGACGCAATCATGGAGGCGATCAACGCCTCGATCGGGTACGATCAGCGGATGGCCGCACAGGACATTTCCGGTTCGCGGGCCCACGCGGCAATGCTTGCTGCCACGGGCGTGATCAGCGATAGCGATGCCGAAGCCATTCGGGAAGGGCTTCTCACTGTTTTGTCAGAGATTGAGGGCGGAAAGTTTTCGTTTTCGACCGCGCTCGAGGACATTCACATGAATGTTGAGGCTCGCCTCAAGGAGATCATTGGCGAACCTGCCGGACGCCTGCATACAGGGCGGTCCCGAAATGATCAGGTCGCAACCGACTTCAAGCTGTGGGTGCGGGATCAACTGGACGCTGCAGATGCCGGGTTGATTGCCCTGATCCGGGCGTTGCTTGCGCAGGCCGAAGCCGGGGCGGACTGGGTGATGCCCGGGTTCACGCATCTGCAAACAGCGCAGCCGGTGACTTGGGGGCATCACATGATGGCCTATGTCGAGATGTTCGGCCGCGATCTGTCGCGCGTGCGCGATGCGCGGGCAAGGATGAACGAATCTCCTTTGGGCGCAGCTGCGCTCGCAGGTACGTCGTTCCCGATCGATCGGGAGATGACGGCTTCGGCACTGGGGTTTGATCGCCCTGCCGCCAACTCTCTGGATGCCGTGTCCGACCGTGATTTCGCGCTGGAGTTTCTGTCCACGGCTTCTATCTGCGCCGTTCATCTCAGCCGCTTTGCCGAAGAGCTGGTCATCTGGTCCTCGGCACAGTTCCGCTTCGTGACGCTCAGTGATCGGTTTTCTACCGGATCCTCGATCATGCCGCAGAAGAAGAACCCTGATGCGGCCGAGCTGATCCGGGCCAAGGTCGGGCGGATCTTTGGTGCCAACACCGCGTTGATGATGGTGATGAAGGGCCTGCCTCTGGCCTATTCCAAGGACATGCAGGAGGACAAGGAGCAGGTGTTCGACGCCGCCGACAACCTCATGCTGGCACTGGCGGCGATGGAGGGCATGGTGCGCGACATGAGCGCCAATCGCGAGTCGCTGGCCGCTGCTGCCGGGTCGGGGTTCTCGACGGCCACCGATCTTGCCGACTGGCTGGTTCGGGTGCTGGGCTTGCCTTTCCGCGATGCACATCACGTCACCGGAGCCTTGGTCGCACGCGCTGAAAACAAAGGATGCGATCTGCCGGATCTGTCCTTGGCAGATATGCAGTCGGCCCATTCGGCGATTACCGAAGACGTCTATTCTGTTCTTGGCGTGGAAAACTCGGTAAACTCGCGTCAGTCTTACGGGGGGACCGCGCCGACTCAGGTGCGCGCCCAGATTGAACGTTGGAAAGCGAGCCTGCCATGACCCTGATCCGCGCTGCCCTGATTTTGGCTTTTTCAGCCGTTTTGTCGGGCTGCGGGGCGGATGGAGAACCAGTGCAGCCCTCTCTGAACGCGCATGTCGGCCTTTCCTCTGGTGGGGCCTATGTGAGCGGCGGGATCGGGCTGCATCAGGGGCCGGTGAGCCTCTACATGGGGTTCTGAGACACGCGGCTGTGCTGCCCGAACCGGATCAAGAGGCAGCACACGCTGAATCACTGGCCAAACAACGCAGCGCCCTTATCATCCCGGGAAACAGGTGCGGAGTGAGAGCAGCATGTCTCCTTTGAGAATGGTTTACCTCGGGCTGGCGATATGGGGTGCCGTGCACCCCATGACTTACTTCGCAACATGGATTGCGGAACACGGACCGGATCTGCCTACAATGGTGGCTGCCTGGAAGATCAACGCAGCCACAACAGGGCTTTATTGGGATCTGGTGATTTCAGCCGTGGCCCTCACGATTTGGATCGTTGCAGAGGTTGCCGTTCGGCGGAACTGGTTGTCGCTAGTCGCAATCCCGGCCACCTTCCTGATCGGGGTCAGCTGCGGGTTGCCGTTATACCTGTTCCTGCGGACGCGCCCGGTTCGATAAGCAAAACGCATTGATCCTGACGGGGTTTTCTGGCTAATCCCCGCTCATGGACCATTTTCTCTACCGTGACGGCCACCTGCATGCCGAAAACGTCCCTGTTGCCGAGATCGCTGCGGCCGTAGGCACTCCGTTCTATGTCTATTCAACCGCAACCCTATTGCGCCATTTCACCCTGTTTGACGAGGCGCTGACCGATGTTGACCATCTGGTGTGTTACGCGATGAAGGCAGCATCGAACCAGGCGATCCTGCGGACATTGGCGCAGGCCGGTGCCGGAATGGATGTCGTCAGCCAGGGAGAATACCTGCGCGCCAAGGCAGCGGGTGTTCCGGGAGAGCGGATCGTGTTCTCCGGCGTCGGCAAAACCGAAGAGGAAATACGCACGGCTCTGTCCGGCGGGATCCGCCAGTTCAACGTGGAATCTGAGCCTGAGATGGAAGTCATCAACCGTGTTGCGCTCGAGCTGGGAAAGGTTGCACCGATTACAGTGCGTGTGAACCCGGACGTGGATGCCAAGACACATGCCAAGATTGCGACCGGCAAATCCGAAAACAAGTTTGGCATCCCGATTGCACGTGCCAGTGCGGTCTATGCCCACGCAGCCAGCCTGCCCGGGTTGGACGTGATCGGCATCGACGTCCATATCGGCTCTCAGCTGACAGAACTGGAACCGTTCCGGCTGGCCTATGAAAAGGTCGCAGAGCTGACCGAGCAACTGCGCGGCGAAGGCCATGACATCCGCAGGTTGGACCTCGGTGGCGGGTTGGGCATCCCCTATACCCGTTCTAACGAGGCACCTCCTTTGCCGGTCGAATATGGCCAGTTGATCAAGGACACGCTGGGGCATCTGGGTTGCGAAATCGAAATCGAGCCGGGCCGTCTGATCGCGGGGAATGCCGGGTTGATGGTCAGCAAGGTGATATACGTAAAATCCGGAGAGGGGCGTAATTTCCTGATCCTCGATGGTGCGATGAACGATCTGATCCGTCCGGCCATGTACGAGGCGCATCATGATATTGTGCCCATCGTAGAGCCGGCCCCCGCTCTCGAGGCACGCCCCTATGACATCGTTGGCCCGGTTTGCGAAACCGGTGATACCTTTGCCCAGCAGCGTGACATGCCGCCGGTCGCGTCAGGCGATCTGATCGCGTTCCGCAGCGCCGGTGCCTATGGCGCGGTGATGGCGAGCGAATACAACACCCGCCCACTGATCCCCGAAGTTTTGGTGCATGGGGATCAATTCGCGGTTATTCGCGCACGCCCAAGCTTTGACGAGATCATAAATCGCGATACCATTCCCGAGTGGCTCTGACGCATTCCGCGTCAGCCTCTTGAGGAGATCACGGGTGACGTCCCAGCCCCAGCGACCAAAAGTGGTGCCGTTTTTGACCTTGACCCTGACCCGGGCGGGCCTGCTGGCTGAGCGAACGCTGCGTGCATTCTGGCCGCTCCTGTCGATCCTGATGGCTGTTTTGGCTGCCCTGATGCTGGGGTTGCAGGATCTTGTCGCAGTCGAAGCAGTTTGGGTTGCCGGCGCCATTGCGACTGCAGTCGCGTTATGGGCGGCGGTTTACGGCATCCGCCGGTTTCGATGGCCCGGTCGCGCCGAAGCTCTGGACAGGTTGGACGAAACCCTTCCGGGTCGACCAATTCAGGCTGTTCTGGATGCTCAGGTCATCGGCGAGACCGATGCTGCGTCACGCGCCTTGTGGCGGGCGCATCAGAAGCGGATGGCGGAACGTGCAGCAGATGCCCGTGCTGTTCCTCCAAATCTGCGTCTGGCCCGAAGTGATCCGTTCGGACTGCGTTACATGGCCACGCTGGCGTTGCTGGTTGCGCTGCTATTCGGATCCGTGTGGCGGGTAAGCTCGGTGGCCGACATGGCTCCAGGGGCAGCTGCTGCCGCGACAGGCCCATCATGGGAAGGCTGGATCGAGCCGCCCCGTTACACCGGGTTGCCGACACTCTACCTGAACGATCAAAAGGCCAAGTCGCTATCGTTGCCACAGGGCAGTCGCCTGACATTGCGGCTGTTTGGCGAGGTTGGGTCGCTCAGCGTGACCGAAACCGTGTCGAACCGGGATACCGGTGATCCTGCCGCGCCTGAACAGAGTTTCGACATCGCCCGAAGCGGCCAGCTGCGAATCGACGGTTCTGGCGGGCGTGAATGGGTGGTCGAACTGCTTCCGGACAACCCGCCCGGCATCAGCGTTGCCGGACCCGCCGAGGCCGAAATCACAGGCCAGATGGCCTTGCCGTTCATCGCCTCGGACGACTATGGCGTTACAGGCGGCAACGCTGTCATCCGGCTTGATTTGGCCGCATTGAATCGCCGTCACGGCTTGCGAGCGGATCCCGATCCGCGCGATCCGGTCGAGCTCGACCTGCCGCTCCCCATCGCAGGTGATAGGCGTGAGTTCGAAGAAAAGCTGATTGAGGATCTTTCGCAGCACCCGTGGGCCCATTTGCCTGTAACCGTCACCCTAACGGCCGAAGACGCAGCCGGGAATCAGGGTATGACAACGCCTTTCGGGACGCTTCTTCCAGCGCGCAGGTTCTTTGATCCCATGGCTGGTGCGATCGTTGAAATGCGTCGCGATCTGCTCTGGGCGCGTAGCAATGCGCCACGGGTGGCACAGGTTTTGCGGGCAGTCTCGCATCGGCCCGAGAGCGCGTTCCGTTCGGAAACTGCCTACTTGCGCCTGCGGGTGATTTTGCGCCGGTTGGAGACATTCACAAGATACGGACTGAAACCCGAGCAGCAGGATGAAATCGCAGAGGCGCTCTGGGATTTGGCCATTCTGCTGGAAGAAGGCGATATCGGTGATGCGCTGGAGCGAATGCGGCAGGCACAGGAGCGGTTGTCGGAGGCAATGAAAAACGGAGCGTCTGATCAGGAGATCGCCGAACTGATGCAGGAGCTGCGCGAGGCCACAGAAGATTACCTGCGACAGTTGCAGCGTCAGGCGCAGTCGGATCCGAGCCAACAGGGGCAGAATGGTGAGATCCCCGAGAACTCGACGGTTCTGTCGCAGGATGACCTGCAGCAGATGATGGATCGAATTCAGGAACTGATGGAACAAGGTCGCATGGCCGAGGCCGAGCAGGCGCTTCAGGAATTCCAGCAGATGATGGAAAACATGCGTATGACACAGGCGCAGCGCGGTCAGGGCGGTCAGACCGAAGGCGATCGCGCCATGGAAGGGCTGGCCGAAACACTGCGTGACCAGCAGGGTTTGAGCGATCAGGCGTTCCGTGATCTGCAGGAACAGTTCAACCCGGGCGCCCAGTCTGGCGAAAGCGAAGGTAACGAAGGCCGTAGCGGTGGTCTCGGGCGTGGACAAAGCCATGAAGGCGGGCAGGGGAGTGGCCGGTCCCAAGGCGGTGAAGGCGAGCAAGAGGGCGAACAAGGTGGTGGGCAAAGCGCCGAAGGTCGCGGTCAGCAACAGGGTCCAGGCGGAGATGAACAAGGGCAGGCCGGATCGCTTGCCGACCGACAACAGGCTCTGCGAAACGAGCTCCGGCGGCAGCAGGGCAACCTTCCCGGTGCCGGTACCCCGGAGGGCGATGCCGCCCGAGAATCGCTTGGTCGTGCCGGCCGGTCAATGGAGCAGGCCGAAGAGGCATTGCGAAACAACGATCTTGCCGAGGCGATCGACAACCAGTCTGATGCCATGGAAGCCTTGCGCGAAGGCATGCGCGAACTTGGCGAAGCTATGGCACAACAGCAAGGGCAGCAGGACGGTCAGGGCAACATGCAGGGTGCCAATCGGGATCCGCTGGGACGCGAACCGCTGAACGGAGATCGCAGCAGCGGCGGTTTTGCCGATCAGGGACGGCTTCCGTCAGATCTGGACGAATATGGCCGGGCATTCGAGTTGCTGGACGAGCTTCGCCGCCGCTCGGGCGAGACCGGGCGTTCGCTTCTTGAGCTGGATTATCTGAAGCGATTGATGGAGCGCTTCTGAACCGCAGTCAGTGCTGACCTATTGTTGCAGGCTTTCGAACTGGACGGCCAGCCAGACCCGCCCCTGATCGACAAGGGCGACATAGGCCGACAACATCGGATCCGCCTGCGGCACGCTTTCGGCAATCCTTGGCGCGTTGCTGTAAATCAGGAACAATATGGCCCCGAGGATCAGCATGATTGCGATCCCGCGACTGAAACCGCTGCGTTTGCGTTTGGGTGCGGCCTCGGCCGTGACTTGTGCGGCAGGTGTGACTGTCGCCACGGATCCTGTCCGCTCTCCACCCGATCTCAGGGTCGAATTGATCTCTTCGATATCCGGGAGCAAATCACGCCGCCCGCCGGTTTCGCCCATCGGATCAGGCCGTTGCGGGTTCTCACCACGGATACGCGCCATCCGGTCCTGTGCTTCGCGCGCGCGTCGCTCACCTTCTTCCGAACGGCTTTCCTCCAGTCCGAGGTCCGGCTGACTTTCCAGCGAACTGCCCTCTTCCGCACGCAGTCGGGATTCGCGTTCCGCTTCTTCGCGCAGTATGTCCGACACCGAACTGTCGAGATCGCGCTGGGGCGGAGCCGCTGGAGGCTCGTCCTGCTCTTCGTCAAAGTCCGCAGCCAGCTCTGCATCAAGCTGATCCTCGAAGTCGGAATCGTATTCCTCTTCGAACTCGGTCGGTTCTGCGTCAGCCGGTTCGGCCTGATTGAGAGCCAGTTCGGGGTGGTCAGGATGAGCGTGGTACCAGGTGTCGCCGCAATTTGAGCACTGGACATCCCGTCCTTCCGGCGGGATCACCTCGTCGGGAACCTCGTATTGGGCACCGCAATTTGGGCATGTCAGTCTCATACTGCCTCTCCTGGTTTTACCATCTGCAAGACGGTTTTTCGGTGCAGGATAGGACGTTAACCAGCTTCGGAAAAGAGAGATTTCCAATTCTGCATGTAAGGTGTCACCATTCAGACTCGGTTCGTGGCATTGAAACCTCCGTGCGGCTGAGGCACAAGGCGTCAACAACCGTCAGGGGGCAGACGTGATCGAGCTGGAAAATGTGGGCTACAGCTATGGCGGCGGAGAGCTGTTGAGCGATGTCAGTATCACCTTGTCACCGGGATCCTTTCATTTTCTGACCGGGCCATCGGGGTCTGGCAAGACGACGCTGCTCAAGCTCTGCTATGGTGCCTTGCTGGCCACGCATGGTCAGGTCCGTGCGTTCGATTCTGACATGCGCAAGCTCGACCGGGACCAGATGGCACTGCTGCGTCGCCGGATCGGTGTGGTGCATCAGGATTGCCGGTTTCTCGATCATTTGCCGGTGGCCGACAATATTGCGCTGCCTTTGCTGGTTTCTGGCAGAGATATGGCAGACGAAACCGAAAACCTGACCGAGTTGATGAAATGGGTCGGATTGTCGAACCGCGCTGATGCAACACCGCCCGAGCTGTCGGGCGGCGAGCGTCAGCGCGCGGCACTGGCCCGAGCCGTGATCATGTCGCCGGATGTCGTTCTGGCCGATGAACCCACCGGCAATGTGGACTGGGAAATGTCACAACGGCTGATGGCCTTGCTGGTTGAACTGAACCGCATGGGCAAGACGGTTTTGATCGCGACCCATGACATGGGCCTGATCCGCACAACCAAGAGCCAGATTCAGGCCCGTGTCCTGCGAATCTCGAACCGGCAACTGCAACTCGCGGGGGCGGACCTATGAGCAAGGGAACGATCCGAAGCTATCTGTTGGGTGACGCGCAGGCTGGGCGGGTTGTCCCCCCCAGCGGTTTCACAGCGCATCTTACGCTGTTTGTTTCGGGCGCGATGGCGTTTCTGGTGGTGTTTGCCATGGCACTGTCGCTGGCTTCCGGTCGCCTAGCCGACCGCTGGTCCGAGGAACTGGCCCGAAGCGCAACCTTGCGGATCAACGCCCCTGCCGACCAGCGGGCGGCGCAAACCGAGGCAGCGCTGCGCATCTTGCGCCAGACGCCGGGCGTGGCCAGTGCCCGCGCACTTTCTGCCGAAGAGCAGGCGGCATTGCTCACCCCGTGGTTCGGCGCGGGACTGCCGCTGGATACTCTTCCCATGCCGCAGCTGATCGAAGTAACCGAAGGAACACCGGGTTACGACCAAACAGGTCTGCGTCTGCGGCTTGGGGCCGAAGTGCCCGGTGCCGTTCTGGACGACCATACACGTTGGCGCAAGCCGCTGGTGCAGGCTGCCAACAGCCTTCGCAGGCTTGGCTGGGTTTCAATCCTGCTGATCGGAGGCGCCACGGCTGCGATGATTACACTGGCTGCGAATGCTGCGCTTGCCGCGAACTCACAGGTTATCGAGGTGTTGCGGCTTGTCGGTGCCCGTGACCGTTACATTGCCAGTGCCTTTGTGCGCCGATTTACCTTGCGGGCGCTGATCGGAACCTCTGTTGGGGTTCTGCTTGGACTGGTCGGCGTGCTGTTGCTGCCCGAGGCTTCGGACGAGGGCGGTTTCCTGACCGGCCTCGGGTTTCAAGGTTTGGGCTGGCTGTTGCCATTGGTGGTGCCCCCATTGGGAGCTATGGTGGCCTTTGCGGCAACTCTCGCAGCCGCGCGCCGCAGACTGAAGGAACTTCGCTGATGCGGGACCTGATACAATTACTGCGTTCTGTCCTGTTTATTGGCCAGATGTATTTGATGATGCCCTTGGTTGGGCTGGTCTTTGCGCCTTGGGCGCTGTTCAGCAAGCACGGCGCGCGCATGTGTTGCAAGACCTACTCGCGTTGGGTTTTCTGGACCGCAAAATGGATGGTGGGTATCCGTTGCGAAGTGCGAGGAACACCGCCTACGGGTGAAGCGCTCATTGCGGCCAAGCATCAGTCGTTTCTTGATATCATGATGATCTTCACGGCTCTGCCGACCGCCAAGTTCGTCATGAAGAAGGAAATTCTGCGAATGCCGGTTATCGGGCAGTACGCGAAGCTGCTGGATTGCGTGGCCGTTGACCGGGGCAAACGCGGCGCCGCCATCGAAAAGATGGTGCAGGAGGTGCACGAAGGCCGGCAGGAGGCTGGACAACTGATCATCTATTCGCAGGGAACGCGTGTCGCTCCGGGCATCAAGGCGGAATACAAAGTAGGGACCGGGGTGCTCTACGAGCAATTGAGCCAGACATGCGTGCCAGTAGCGACCAATGTTGGTGTGCTTTGGCCCAGACGCGGGTTCATGCGCCGGCCCGGCACTGCCGTGGTTGAGTTTCTCGACCCGATCGAACCCGGGTTGTCCCGTTTGGAGTTCATGGAACAACTGGAAAAGGTTGTCGAAGAACGGTCCGACGCGTTGATGCGCGAAGCTGGATTTGACGCGTGACATGGCTGGATACAGTCGAAGAGCTTGAGGGGCTCTATGGTACGCCCGGCGCTCCGTCGCTGCGCAAGGTTGCCCGCAAAATGACACCTCTCTATCGCAAGTGGATCATGGCATCGCGATTGGCCGTTCTTGGCACCGTGGGCCCCGAAGGAACCGATGTGAGTCCTCGCGGTGATGACGGGCCGGTTGTTCTGGAACTTGATCCCGGCAGACTGGCGATGCCGGATTGGCGCGGAAACAACCGGTTGGATTCCTTGCGCAACATTGTCAGAGACCCACGCGTTTCGCTTATGTTTCTGGTTCCGGGCAGCAATAACGTGGTGCGGCTCAACGGGACGGCCGGAGTGACGACCGACAAATCCCTTCGGGCGCGGTTCGAAAAGCGGGGAAAGGTGCCGGCGACGGTCATCGTCATCGAAATCACTGAAATCTACACACAATGCGCCCGGGCATTTATGAGGGCAAAGACCTGGTCGGGACAGGACGAAAGCGAGACCTTGCCCACTGTCGGTCAGATCCTTGCAGAAGCATCTGAGGGAGAAGAAGGCGGCGCGAACTATGATGCCGAATGGGCAGAGCGCGCCGCCCGCACCATGTGGTAGGTGCGCTAGCGAACGGGACGTTCACACCGCTGCTGCTCCGATCCGTTCGACCGTTGCGAGCCAGCGATCCACATGACCGGGTTTCGGTTGGCTGGCGCCGGAGAAATAGGTGAAGCGTGTCGGCTTGAAACCGACAAAGCCAAGGATCTGATCGCGCAGTTGGCGGATCATCGCCTGCTTGTAAAACAGGCGCATGAACCATCCCGGCGTATCCGAAGTCATAATGACCCGGGCGGTTCGGCCCGTCAGCAAAGGAGCCGGTAGGCCCAACTTTGTTGTCGTTCTAGTGTCAAAGGTCCGACCGGGCAGGAACGCCCTGTCGATCAGGCCCTTGAGTCTCGCTGGCAGGCCGCCCCACCACATCGGTGTGGTCAGAACGAGGTGATCGCTCCACTCGATATCCTGCAGCACGTTTTCCAAGGCAGGCTCCAGAGGTTTGTAATCCGTGTAATTGCCCTGTCCAAAATCGTCGTCGAACTCCAGATCGCTCAGGTGCACGATACGAACGTCGTGACCATTCTTTCGGGCTGCGTCGCCATAGGTTTCCGCAAATGTGCGGGACAGGCTGTCATGGCCGGGATGACCATCAAGTATGAAGATCTTTCGGGGTCGCATGAGAATCTCCTAATATTGACCATGGTCAATTAAATGGCTCAAAAATTGACCGCGGTCAATAAAAATTTGACCATGGTCAGATTTCGTGCAACATGAGCCTATGCAAAAGACGATCCAGAAACGCACTCTGAAAACCCGTGCCCGCCTGCTGTCCGAGTCTCATATCCTTGTCCGGAAACACGGATACGAGGCGCTGAGGGTAGAGGAAGTTGTCAGGGCGGCTGGAGTGGCGAAGGGCACATTTTTTGCGCATTTCAAGGACAAAGACGCCCTGATGGAGATTCTGATCGGTGAGGAATTTGGCCGCAAATTCGACGAGGCCGCAGCTGCTCCGTCACCCGGTTCAGTTCCGGAACTGGTTGCCGCACTAGACGGCATACACAGCTTCATGACCTCGGAGCGGTATGTTTTTGACCTGATCCTGCGGTACTCTGGGGCAACTGCAATCGCGGAAATCGGACCGATTGCACATTGCTTCGTTCGCTATGTTGAGATCGTTGCAGCCTGGCTTGAAACGGCGAACCTGCGCAGGGATGTGTCTGCCGAATTGCTGGCCGAAGGAGTTATGGCCTTTGCTATACAGGCCATGTCCTTGCAGTTTTGCGCATTGCACGGGGAAACAAATTTTGCCGAGCGGTTGGAAACCTATCTGACCGCATGGCTACGCCCGGCGGTATGAAGGCCGCCGGGCGCATCGGAAATCTTCAGGCGTGAATAGGCCCGTCGCCACATGCCAGCGCGGCCTCGCGCACGGCCTCGGAGTAGGTTGGGTGCGCGTGGCAGGTCAGCGCCAGGTCCTCAGCCGCAGCGCCAAACTCCATGGCAACGCAGATTTCGTGAATCAGTTCGCCGGCTGCCGGGCCGATGATATGCGCCCCGAGAATCCGATCAGTGTCCTTGTCGGCAAGGATCTTGACGAAACCTTCCCCCTGGAAATTGGCCTTGGCCCGGCCATTTCCCATGAATGAAAACTTGCCAACCTTGTAGGGCCGGCCGGCCTCTTTCAGGGTCTGCTCTGTTTCACCAACATTGGCCACTTCGGGTGTCGTATAGATCACACCGGGAATGACGCCGTAGTTGACGTGACCATGCTTGCCGGCAACCTGTTCGGCGGCGGCCATTCCTTCGTCTTCTGCTTTGTGAGCAAGCATCGGACCTTCGATAACGTCACCGATAGCATAGATGCCGGCAATGTTGGTCTGCCAGTCAGAACCCACCTTGATCTGACCGCGCTGCGTCATTTCGATGCCAAGTTTTTCGAGTCCCAGGCCGTCGACGAACGGGCGGCGGCCAGTGGCGACCAGAACGGTATCTGCCTCGATGACATGTTCGGTGTCATCCTTGCGTAGCTTGTAAGTCACCTTAGCCTTGGTCTTTGTGGCTTCGGTCTTCTGAACGGCGGCTCCCATTACAAAGCTCATGCCCTGCTTCTTCAAAATGCGCTGGAAGGTCTTCTGCACTTCTGCATCCATTCCCGGAGTGATTGCGTCGAGAAACTCGATCACCGTGACCTCAGCGCCCAGACGGGAGTAGACAGAGCCCAGTTCCAGCCCAATCACACCGGCCCCGATCACGACCATTTTTTTGGGGATCTTGCCCAGTTCCAGAGCGCCCGTTGACGTCACGACGACTTTTTCGTCCACGTCCACACCTGGCAACGAGGAAGGCTCGGAACCCGAGGCGATAATGATGTTCTTTGCCTCGTGGACTTCATCACCGACCTGCACCTTGCCCGCAGCCGGGATCGACCCCCAGCCTTTCAGCCAGTCGATCTTGTTCTTCTTGAACAGGAACTCTATGCCCTTGGTGTTCTGGCCGATCACGTCGTCCTTATAGGCCAGCATCTGCTTCCAGTCGACCGACGGAGACTTGCCCTTGAGACCCATCTTGGCGAAATTGTGCTGCGCTTCGTGCAGGCTGTGCGACGCATGCAGCAGCGCCTTGGAGGGAATGCAGCCCACGTTCAGGCAGGTCCCGCCCAGAGTTTCACGGCCTTCGACCACGGCGGTTTTCAGACCCAGTTGGGCGCAGCGGATAGCGCAGACATAGCCGCCGGGCCCGGCGCCGATTACGATGACGTCATAATTTGCCATTGTTTTCTCCTGTGGCGCACCGGATTACCCACGAGGGCAAGATGCGCTTGGTGGCCGAAGGTGGCCGAAAGAATGTGTCGCGGCCCCGCAGAAAGAGCCACGCGGACTAGGTTCAGGCCGGGGTCAGTAGTTTCACTGAAACGTTGATGACACCATCGCGTTCCATGTGAACTGCGAGTTCCTCGGATTCAAAAAAGGCGCGCGCCTTGTCCGGATCGAGGATCTCGAACAGGGCAACCGCGTGGTTGTCCTGATCGGGGTCCCGCCAGACATGCAAAGTGCGGATACCCACGGCTTTTCGATTCAGTTTGTCCTGTTTGAAAACACCGAACCAAGCGTCGAAATCGGCCACATCGGCCTGCCAGATTGCATGAGTTGCCATGATTACAGATCCATCAACAGGCGGCGCGGATCTTCCAGCGCCTCTTTTACACGAACAAGGAAGGTCACAGCGCCTTTGCCGTCAACGATCCGGTGGTCATAGCTAAGCGCCAGATACATCATCGGACGGATCTTGATCTCTCCGTTGATGACCATCGGGCGATCCTGAATCTTGTGCATGCCAAGAATACCGGACTGCGGGGGATTCAGGATCGGCGAGGACATCAGCGAGCCGTAGACACCGCCATTCGAGATAGTGAAGGTCCCGCCCTGCATTTCAGCCATGCTCAGCTTGCCGTCGCGCGCGCGCTTGCCTTTCTCGGCAATGGCTTTCTCGATCGCGGCAAAGGACATGCTGTCGGCATCGCGGATGACCGGAACAACCAGACCCTGCGGCGTACCGGCGGCAACGCCCATATGCACGAAGTTCTTATAGACGATGTCGTTGCCGTCGATTTCGGCATTGACCTCAGGAACTTCTTTCAGCGCGTGGCAGCAGGCTTTGGTGAAGAAGGACATGAAGCCGAGGCGCACGCCATGCTTTTTTTCGAACTGGTCCTTGTACTGATTTCGCAGCGCCATCACCTCGGTCATGTCCACCTCATTGAAGGTGGTCAGGATCGCGGCGGTGTTCTGGGCATCCTTCAGGCGCTTGGCGATGGTTTGGCGCAGACGGGTCATTTTCACCCGCTCCTCGCGTGCGGCATCGTCAGCGGCCACCGGTGCCCGGGGGGCCGCAGGTGCAGAAGCTGCAGCCGGGGCGCTGGCAGCAGCGGCTACCGCTCGGGCGACATCCTCTTTCATGATGCGGCCGTCACGGCCAGTCCCGGTGACGGCATCTGCACTGATTCCAGCCTGTGCCATAGCCTTTTCGGCTGACGGCGCGTTGGCTACATCCTTGGCGCCGCCGGTGGCAACGGCGGGTGTCACAGCAGCGGCAGGAGCTGCCGGAGCTGGTGATGCACCGACACCTGCGCCGGATCCGGACAGAACCGCGAGCTTGGCGGTGGCGTCTACGGTTGTTCCTTCGGGGGCCACGATCTCGGCAAGAACACCGGCCGCTGGGGCAGGGACTTCGACCGAGACCTTGTCTGTTTCCAGCTCGCAGAGCATTTCGTCTTGCGCGACCGAGTCGCCGACCTGCTTGAACCATGTTGAAACGGTGGCTTCGGTTACGCTCTCGCCTAGCGTCGGCACCATCACGTCAATGCGGTCGGCGGTGCTGCCGGATGCAGCAGGGGCCTCGGCCGGTTTCGGCGCATCTCCGGCTCCGGCAGACGCAGCTCCGCCCTCCGTGATCATTGCCAGCAGAGCATCAACTCCGACAGTGTCACCTTCGGCGGCAACCACTTCACCCATGACGCCAGCGGCGGGTGAGGGGACCTCAACGGTTACTTTGTCGGTTTCCAGCTCGCACAGCATCTCGTCAACGGCGACAGGATCGCCGGGCTTTTTGAACCAGGTGGCTACCGTGGCTTCGGTAACGGATTCGCCCAGTGTGGGGACTCGAACTTCGATTGCCATCTTCTGTTATCCTTCGATGCTCAGCGCTTCGTTCACGAGCGCCTCTTGTTGGGCTTTGTGTTGGCTGGCCAGACCTGTGGCGGGCGAGGCCGAGGTGGCGCGACCGGCATAGCGCGGCCGGGTGTTCTTGGCGCCGATCCGGGTCAGCGCCCATTCAATGTTGGGTTCGATGAACGACCAGGCACCCTGGTTTTTAGGTTCCTCCTGACACCAGACCATCTCGGCCCCCTTGAAACGCTGCAGCTCGTTGATCAGCGAATGGGCCGGGAACGGATAGAACTGTTCGATCCGCATCAGGTAGATGTCATCGATACCGCGGGCATCCCGTTCTTCCAGGAGATCAAAGTAGACCTTGCCCGAACACATCACCACGCGCTTGATCTTGTCGTCTTTTACCAGCTTGGTGGTCGAGTTGCCCTTTTGAGCGTCGTCCCACAGAACCCTGTGGAAACTGGATCCGGTAGTGAAATCCTCGGCCCGGCTGACTGCAAGCTTGTGACGCAGCAGGGATTTGGGTGTGACAAGAATCAAGGGCTTGCGGAAAGATCGGTGCAACTGGCGCCGCAGGATGTGGAAGTAGTTGGCCGGGGTCGTGCAATTGGCGACGATCCAGTTGTCTTGCCCGCACATTTGCAGGAACCGTTCAAGGCGCGCGGAGCTGTGCTCGGGGCCCTGACCTTCGAAACCATGCGGCAGCAGCACCACGAGTCCCGACATCCGCAACCATTTCGATTCACCCGATGAGATGAACTGGTCAAACATGATCTGCGCACCATTGGCGAAATCGCCGAACTGCGCTTCCCACGCGACGAGCGCGTTGGGCTCTGCAAGCGAATAGCCGTATTCGAACCCAAGCACTGCATATTCGCTGAGCATCGAGTCAATCACGTCATACTGGGACTGACCGGCACGGATATGATTGAGCGGGTAATAGCGTTCCTCAGTTTCCTGATGAATGAAACCCGAGTGGCGCTGCGAGAAGGTCCCGCGGGTGGCATCCTGACCTGACAGACGCACCGGGAAACCTTCGGTCAGCAACGAACCGAAGGCAAGCGCTTCGCCTGTTGCCCAGTCGTAGCCCTCGCCGGTTTCGAGCATTTTTGCCTTGGTGTCGAGAAGTCGGCCCACAGTCTTATGCAGGGCAAAATCGTCCGGCACTCGGGACAGAGCCGCGCCGACTTCGGCAAGGGTGTCCGGCGAGATTGCCGTATCGCCACGCACATACTCGCCCTTTTCGCGATCCAGATGCTTCCACCGACCATCAAGCCAATCGGCCTTGTTGGGTTTGTAGTCTTTCCCGGACTCGAACTCCTCGTTCAGGTAGGCCTGAAACGCGGCTTTCATGTCTTCGATTTCACCCTCGGGGATGAGGCCGTCCTTCACAAGGCGCTCGGTGTAAAGAGCCAGCGTGGTCTTATGGCCCTTGATCCGCTTGTACATGATCGGATTGGTGAACATTGGCTCATCGCCTTCGTTGTGACCGAAGCGGCGATAGCAGAAGATGTCGATGACCACATCCTTGTGGAATTTCTGGCGGAACTCGGTTGCGACCTTGGCCGCATGAACAACCGCTTCGGGATCGTCGCCGTTCACATGGAAGATCGGCGCTTCGACCATCAGGGCAATGTCTGTCGGGTAGGGGCTCGAGCGCGAGAAATGCGGCGCGGTAGTGAAGCCGATCTGGTTGTTCACCACAATATGCATCGTGCCGCCGGTCTTGTGGCCCTTGAGGCCGGACAGACCGAAACCCTCGGCCACAACACCCTGACCGGCAAATGCAGCATCGCCGTGCAAAAGAACGCCCATGACCTGGGTACGTTCGGCATCGTTCAGCTGATCCTGCTTGGCGCGGACCTTGCCCAGCACCACCGGGTTCACGGCCTCAAGGTGTGAGGGGTTGGCGGTGAGCGACAGGTGAACAGAGTTGCCGTCAAACTCACGATCTGAAGACGCGCCGAGGTGATATTTCACATCGCCTGATCCATCCACATCCTCGGGTTTAAAGCTGCCGCCCTGGAACTCGTTGAATATGGCGCGATAAGGTTTGGCCATCACGTTGGCGAGAATGTTGAGGCGGCCGCGGTGAGGCATGCCGATAACGATCTCTTTCAGACCCAGTGCGCCGCCGCGCTTGATGATCTGTTCCATCGCCGGGATCAGGGATTCTCCGCCATCCAGACCAAACCGTTTGGTTCCCATGTATTTGACATGCAGAAACTTTTCGAAGCCCTCCGCCTCGACCATCTTGTTGAGGATGGCTTTGCGTCCTTCGCGGGTAAAGGCGATTTCCTTACCGAACCCTTCGATCCGTTCCTTCAGCCAAGCCGCTTGTTCGGGATCGGAAATATGCATGTACTGGAGCGCGAAAGTGCCGCAATACGTGCGTTTCACAATCTCGACAATCTGCCGCATCGAGGCCACTTGCAGCCCCAGAACATTGTCGATGAAGATCGGGCGATCCATGTCCGCATCGGTGAAGCCATAGGTCTTGGGCTCAAGTTCTGGATGAGGGGTCTGGCTGCGCATGCCGAGCGGATCCAGTTCTGCAACCAGATGCCCCCGGATCCTGTAGGCGCGGATGATCATCAGCGCACGGATGGAATCCAGCACCGCCCGCTTGATCTGGTCGTCGCTCACCTCGACACCGGCGGCGACGGCTTTTTCCTTAATCTTTTTACCGGCCGCCTTTGCGTCCGTATCGGCCCATTCTCCGGTCAGGGCACCGGTCAGATCATCGCCCGGCATCGGAGGCCAGTCGCTGCGCGCCCAGCTTGGTCCGGCGGCTTCGGCTTTCACGTCAAGTTCCGCGTCACCCATCTGCCGGAAAAATTCGGCCCAGGCCGCATCAACCGCGCTGGGATCATTGGCATACTGGGCATAGAGCTGTTCCAGATACGCGGCATTGTGCCCCTGCATGAAGCTGGAAGCATGAAAGAGGTCGTTGGGCGATTGATCGGTCATTGGGCTGCCTCATGTGGGTTGGGACCGTATTGGTTGGTGCCGGGCTGGCTGGGGCGGGTCAGCCACCAAAGCACCAAAAGAGGAGAAACAAAAAGCACAAGAAGTGTCGGAAGCAGGATTAGTCCCGTTGCGCGGGTGAAAAGAATGTCCATCGACCCACCCGGATCAAACACCGAGGCAAAGCCAATGCCAAAGATCAGCACACCGAACGCGCCCAGCATAAGAAGGATCGGCAGCAGAGCATAAAGCCCGCTGCGGCCGGTGTCCTGCATGCGTCGCCATGCGACAGCGAGATGCGGCAGGAAAACGATCAGGCCTGCGATGGTCTGGACCGGTTGCGAAGAAGTTGCAACGACGGTTTTGACGCCATCCACTTCGGTTTCGCTGACCTGGGTGAACAGTTGCCAGTCAATGATCCCGGCTATCGTGTTCCAGATCACGATAAAGAGAAAAAAGTACCAGTATTCCGCGCGCGAAGCACGGCCCGAGAAAGTGACAAACTTGGAGAAGCAGGTGCGCACTGCGGTTCCGAATGTCATGGTCGTTCTCCCTTGCATGATCCGGCCCCGGCCTTGGTTGACCGGGGCTGGTATTGGCTTGGGCTCAGCCGATCGCCTTCAGTACGGCTTCGCCGAGTCCGGCAGGGCTTTCGGCAACGACGATCCCCGCCGATTTCATCGCTTCGATCTTGTCCTCGGCACCACCTTTGCCACCAGCGACAATCGCGCCGGCATGGCCCATGCGACGGCCCGGAGGAGCGGTACGACCGGCAATGAAGCCAGCAACCGGTTTCCAGCGCCCTTTTTTCTTTTGTTCGGCAAGGAATTCCGCAGCTTCTTCTTCGGCGGATCCACCGATTTCACCAATCATAATCATTGACTGGGTTTCATCGTCGTCAAGGAACATGTCCAACACGTCGATATGTTCGGTCCCCTTGATGGGGTCGCCACCGATACCCACGGCGGTGGATTGGCCAAGGCCGATATCGGCGGTCTGCTTCACCGCCTCATAGGTCAGCGTGCCCGAACGTGAGACAACACCGACCGACCCACGCTTGTGAATATGGCCGGGCATGATGCCGATTTTGCAAGCATCGGGCGTGATGATGCCGGGGCAGTTGGGGCCGATCAGGCGGCTAGAGGAACCTTCCAGCGCGCGCTGCACCTTCATCATGTCCAGAACCGGGATACCTTCGGTGATGCAGACGATCAATTCCATTTCTGCGTCAATTGCCTCGAGGATCGAGTCGGCTGCGAAGGGCGGCGGCACATAGATCACGGATGCATTGGCCTCGGTTGTGGCTTTGGCCTCGTGGACCGAGTTGAAGACCGGCAGGCCGAGGTGATCCTGTCCGCCTTTTCCGGGGGTGACCCCGCCGACCATCTTGGTGCCATAGGCGATAGCCTGTTCGGAGTGGAATGTCCCCTGAGAGCCGGTGAAGCCCTGGCAGATGACCTTGGTATTTTCGTCGACGAGGATAGCCATGGTGGCATTCTCCTTTGTGGGGCGGGCATGGCCCGCCAAATCTGTTCGGTTAGGCGGGGAGGCCCCCGCCCTGCGGATTTGGGATCAGCCCTTCACGGCCTTGACGATCTTTTCGGCGCCGTCGCTCAGGTTGTCGGCAGCGATCACGTTCAGGCCGGAGGTGTTGATGATCTCCTTGCCTTTTTCGACATTGGTGCCTTCGAGGCGCACGACCAGCGGAACCTGCAGCCCAACTTCCTTCACTGCGGCAACAACACCCTCGGCAATCACGTCACAGCGCATGATGCCACCGAAGATGTTGACCAGAATGCCTTTGACCTGCGGGTCGCTGGTGATGATCTTGAACGCCTCCGTCACTTTCTCTTTCGTGGCGCCGCCGCCGACATCGAGGAAGTTGGCCGGCTCAGCACCATAGAGCTTGATGATGTCCATTGTCGCCATCGCAAGGCCGGCACCGTTCACCATGCAGCCGATCTCGCCATCGAGAGCGATGTAGTTCAGGTCATACTTGGAGGCTTCGAGCTCCTTGGGATCTTCCTCGGTAGTGTCGCGCAATTCGGCGATGTCGGGGTGGCGGTAGATCGCGTTGCCGTCGAACCCGAGCTTGGCATCCAGAACCTTGAGCTTTCCGTCCTGCATAACCACCAGCGGGTTGATCTCGAGCATCTCCATGTCTTTTTCGATGAAGGCCGAGTAGAGGATCCCCATCAGCTTGACGCATTCCTTGACCTGCGCGCCCTCGAGCCCAAGCGCAAAGGCAATCCGGCGGCCGTGATACGGCATGTAGCCGGTGGCCGGATCGACCGAAAAGCTCAGGATCTTTTCGGGGGTCGAGGCCGCAACTTCCTCAATATCCATGCCGCCTTCGGTCGAGCAGACAAAGGACACACGCGAGGTTTGGCGATCCACCAGAAGCGCAAGGTACAGTTCGCGGGCAATGTCCGACCCGTCTTCGATGTAGATGCGGTTGACCTGTTTGCCGGCTGGGCCAGTCTGGTGGGTCACAAGGGTGCGCCCCAGCATCTTTTTGGCTTCTTCAGCCGCTTCTTCGACCGATTTTGCCAAGCGCACGCCGCCCTTTTCCCCAGCATCGGCCTCCTTGAAGGAGCCTTTGCCGCGGCCGCCGGCATGAATCTGGGCTTTGACCACCCACAACGGGCCGTCCAATTCGCCTGCGGCGGTTTTTGCATCTTCGGCCTTCAGAACCACACGTCCATCGGACACGGGCGCGCCGTAGCTGCGAAGAAGGGCTTTGGCCTGATATTCGTGGATGTTCATTGAAACTGTCCCGTCTGACTGCGATTGAGCCGATATAGGCTCTTCTACCCCCATTCCTTAAAGGATTTTTTGACGCAGAGCGGTTTTTTGGCGGATATTGGGGCAATTTGTGATCACGCTTTTTCCAGGTGTGATCACAGAACGGAAGGGTCAGGCCGGAAAGTGATTCGGAGCCTCAGCCGTCAATTCAACCATACTGCAAAAAGGGCGGCATCGCCGCTGACCAGATCTTGGAACAGCCACCAGTTTTCAGTGCTGATACGCTCGCCGTCTTCGAAATAGGGCAACAACCCGATCCCATGCGCCCATGCTGCAATATCAACCGGGGGAGGCTCTTCCATGAGGCGAAGAAGGTTAAGTCCAGCTCCGCTGCGGAGGCGCCAGAACGGGATAAGCTTACGCCCCTCCAACAGATCCTCGCCATCTGACAGCAGATTGAGCCACCGCTCCCCGGTTTCCGGAGGAACCGGAATGCCGAGTGCCGAAACCTGCTGAGAGTTCGGGATCCATTCCGCGAAATTGTCGGTCTCGGCCTCCACTCTTGCCCAGAAGACTCGGTTTTTGCGGATCATCGCCAACAGGTTTTCACGCGCTGCACGCGTGCGGACTGGATCAGGTTGCTGCCCAAGAGAGAAATAGGCGATTGCGAGCAGATCAATCTCGGTGCTCAGCATCATGTCATAGGCATTGGTATAGGGTGTAGAGCCGCCCATGCTCTCCATCTCCCGATCCGCCTGCAGAATTCTATCGATCTGGGGCGTTGGGTTGAATGCCAGCACAAGGTCTCCCACAGCGGCAAGCAGATGGGTGTAAGCCGAAAGCCAGGCTGCATCGGCTGTGTCAAACTGGATTGTCGGCGGCGTTCCTCCACGAATACCCAGAGTAGTCCCGGCGATCGAAAGCAACCCCTCCTGCGGGCTGCGTTGGCCATCCATGTTCACGTCGAACCAGACATCACCGAGGGACAGCGGGATACTGACCTCGTCACCATCCCCGATCAGGTCGAGCTGTGCGCGGGCAGCTTCCATATTGCTGATCAGCGCAGCGAACATTTCTACGATCAGTTCCGGTCTGAATGGGTCAGGGTCGGGATTTTCTGCCACGGGAAGACGAAGAACGGGAAGCATCCCACCGGTTCGGGACATTCCATGTTGCCACCGGGTTTGCAGAGATTCCTCGATAGCCCTCAAAAACAACACGCCGCCAAGGGCGAACCGATCTTCGGCCGAAGTCGCGCCATTCAGTTGCAAGGCTGTCGCCTCGAGCCCGTTGGCCGCAATTAGGTCCGAAACCTGAGTGCTCGTTTGAGCCAGCGCACCGGACGCTGACAGAACAACGGCAAGGATAAAAGATCGGAACATGCTTCGGAGTGTATCGCTGTCCCGAGCCCAGACAACAAAAAAAGCCGCGCGCCTTTTGTCAGCGCACGGCCTTGTTCATTTCAAAGCTGCTGGATCAGCCCAGCGAACTGTCGATGGATTTGCAGGCGTCCACCAAGCCCTTTACGGCTTTGACCGAGGTATCGAACATTTCCTGCTCGGCCTTGTTGAGCTTGATGTTCACAATGCGCTCGATGCCGCCGGCTCCGATCACCGTGGGCACACCCACATACATGTCCTTCACTCCAAGATCGCCATCGCAATATGCGGCACAGGGCAGAACACGCTTTTGATCTTTCAGGTAGGCTTCGGCCATTTCGATGGCCGAGGTTGCCGGTGCGTAGAAAGCGGAACCGGTTTTCAGCAGGCCGACGATCTCTGCGCCACCATCACGGGTACGCTGAACGATGGCGTCCATTTTCTCCTGAGTGGTCCAGCCCATGTCGATCAGATCGGGCAGCGGAATGCCGCCAACTGTCGAGTAGCGGACAGACGGAACCATGGTGTCTCCGTGGCCGCCCAGCACAAAGGCAGTAACGTCTTTCATCGAAACGTCGAACTCTTCGGCAAGGAAATGGCGGAAGCGAGCGGAGTCCAGAACCCCGGCCATACCACAGACCTTGTTCGCGGGCAGGCCCGAGAACTGCTGCAATGCCCAGACCATCGCGTCGAGCGGGTTGGTGATGCAGATAACGAACGCATTCGGTGCGTGATCGCGGATACCTTCGCCGACCGATTTCATGACCTTCAGGTTGATCCCCAGCAGGTCATCACGGCTCATGCCCGGTTTGCGCGGGACGCCAGCGGTCACGATGCAGACATCGGCACCTGCGATATCGGCATAGGACTGTGTGCCCTTCAGCTTGGCATCAAACCCTTCAGCGGGGCCGGATTCAGCGATGTCGAGCGCCTTGCCTTCAGGAATACCTTCTGCGATGTCGAAGAGAACGACGTCACCGAGTTCTTTGAGGGCAACAAGGTGGGCGAGCGTGCCGCCGATCTGACCTGCGCCGATTAGCGCGATCTTGGGTCTGGCCATTGGAATTTCTCCGGTCCGGTTTAAATCGCCGGTTTGCTAGTCGCTAATGGCCTTCTGTGCAAGTGTCCCACTACGCGGCATGGCATCGCATCATCAGTGTTCGTCCGGACCAGTTTGCGCTAAACCGTTTGAAGAATTGGCTTTTGTGGGGCTCAACCTGTGCCGAATCTGGATCTGACGTTTTTTGCAGTGGCCATACCCGCAGTCATATTCGCTGGCGTCTCCAAAGGTGGGTTCGGTTCCGGCGTCGCTTTTGCTTCGTCATCGATTCTGGCTTTGATTTTGGAGCCGGGACAGGCACTTGCGTTGATGTTGCCGATCCTGATGGTGATCGATCTGGCAACGCTCGGTCCGTTCTGGCGGCGATGGAGCTGGCCCGATGCACGGCTGCTTCTTTCGGGAGGGGTGCCGGGCGTCGCGCTGGGCGCATGGCTGTATCAGGCAACTGATGCAGATCTGCTGAGATTGTTGATCGGAGGGATCTCAATCGCTTTCGTGGTCTGGCACCTGTCGCAGTCGAGGGGTTGGTTGCACGGGTTTTCCAAGCGCCTGCCGCCTTGGGCCGGGTTGTTTGCCGGGGTTGTCACCGGGTTCACGAGTTTCGTCAGTCACGCTGGCGGGCCGCCCGCCGCAGTCTACCTGCTGTCACAGCGGCTTACGAAAACCGAGTTTCAGGCAACCACCGTGCTGACCTTCTGGGTCATCAACATCGCGAAATTTGTGCCTTATGCCTTTTTGGGGATGTTTTCGGTTCAGACGATGTGGGCTGATTTGTTGCTGGCACCCTTTGCCGTGCTGGGGGCGTGGCTGGGGGTACGTGCACATTGGATGATGTCTGAACGGATGTTCTTTGGTGCGGCTTATATTTTGCTCAGCCTGACTGGCAGCAAACTGATCTGGGATGCGCTGAGTTGAGTGTCGCCGCCAGCCGGGCGAGCAGCCGCGCGGTCCGGAGTTGAAGCCTCAGGTGTCTCTCCCGGTGGCCGGAAGCGCTTCCGACAGAGCCTCGTACGATTGACCGGCGGCTATCAGACACGTGACGCCCGACGGCAGAGTGACTGTGATTGTCCAAGAGCCCGTTTGCAAAGAGGCAAAGATTTCTACGACCGATCCCTGTGTACCCAGGCCGATGCCCTGTCTGGTTTCCCCGTAGTCTTTGGCCAACTTGCTGAGCACGGTGTCGCGCGCGGTGCAGTTGCGTCCGGACTGTGCATTGACCTGCTGGGCAGCAAGGACCATCAGCCCCAACCCCATCGTCATCTTGAACACGGTTTTCACCATGAGCTGTCTCCTCCCTGTATCTCTATGTCCCGGTGGCTTGCCGCAGGGCTGCGGGTTTTTGACCGGTTCTGAGGTTGGCAGGGACTGACTTAGGTGCCGTTAACCCTCCGGTCGGGGGTGTGGCAACGGCACATGCTGCATTGCGGCGATTTCCCCTTGAACTTTCCGGTAAAAAATGCCCCCTTCTGCGCAACAAAATTACTCAGGAGAGACTCATGGACCCCCGCCTGCGCCCTTATCGTTCTGTTCTCTATATCCCGGCATCCAAAGAACGTGCATTGGACAAGGCCAGAAACCTGCCGGTCGACGCGATCATCTTTGACCTAGAAGATGCTGTATCTGCAGATGAGAAGGAGAACGCACGCGAGACGCTAAAGGCGGCCTTGTCCCAAGGTGGATATGGTGCGCGGGTTCGGATCGTGCGGATCAACGGGTTGGACACGCCGTGGGGGCATGCGGATGCCGAAGCGGTGAAGGATATGGACGCCGATGTCTTGTTGCTGCCCAAGGTCAGCTCAGCCGCTGATGTGGATGCCCTTGCCGCCATCACCGGCGACATACCTGTCTGGGCAATGATGGAAACCCCCCGCGGAATGCTGAATGCAGCAGAGATCGCCGCGCACCCGCTGATGACCGGTTTTGTAATGGGGACAAACGATCTCGCCAAGGAATTGCAGACACGCTTCCGCCCGGATCGCCTACCGATGCAGACGTCGCTGGGGCTGTGTCTGTTGGCAGCAAAGGCAGAGGGGCTGATCATCGTCGATGGTGTTTATAATGCCTTCAAGGATGACGAAGGCCTCATTTATGAATGTGAACAGGGGCGCGACCTCGGGTTTGACGGAAAAACGCTGATCCATCCGGCCCAGGTAGAGATTACCAACACCGCATTCGCGCCTTCAGAAGCCGAAATAGATCTCGCCGGCCGTCAGATCGCCGCGTTTGAAGAAGCTGAGGCACGGGGGCAAGGCGTTGCCGTTGTAGATGGCAAGATTGTCGAGAACCTGCACGTTGCCACAGCACGTGAAATTCTGGCAAAAGCCGAGGCGATATCGGCTTTGCAAGAGGGGTAGACGGGTCATGGGTTTCATTCTTCTTATCTTGGGGGTGGCATTTTGGTGGGGCGCACATCTTTTCAAGCGGGTCGCTCCTGAACGCCGCGCCGCTATGGGTGACGGCGGGCGCGGAGCGGTCGCTCTCGGGATCGTTGCCGGGATCGTGCTGATGGTGATTGGCTTCCGTATGACGCCGTTCATTCATGTCTGGTCGCCACCATCCTTCATGATTCATCTCAACAACCTGTTGGTCCTGATCGCCATCTGGATGATGAGCCCGGCAGGAGAAAAGGGTCTGATCCTTAACAAGATGCGGCATCCAATGCTTGCTGGTTTTGGCGTCTGGGCAATTGCACACCTATTGGTCAACGGCGATATGGCATCGATCATTCTGTTTGGCGGTCTACTTGTGTGGGCGCTGGTCGAAGTATCGGTAATCAACAAGGACGAACCGGATTGGACGCCGGGCGAACCAGGCACATTGGGCAAGGACGCCATGTTCATGGCGGGATCGGTCGTGCTGTTGGCGGTGATCGGCTACGTCCATGGTTGGCTTGGCTACTGGCCTTTCCCTTCATAAGGATCACGAAAATGGCAAAACTCTATCGCCTTCTCACCGAGGAGGACACGTCAGCCTTCTGTCACAAGGTTTCGGATGCACTGGCAAAAGGTTGGGAGTTGTATGGCAACCCGTCATATGCGTTTGACCAGACCAGCAGCGTCATGCGTTGCGCGCAGGCTGTGACCAAAGAGGTTCAGGCTGACTATTCACCCGACATGAAATTGGGAGCCCAATGATGGTAAAAACCAATCCCGGTCGCTTTTTTGAGGACTACTCTGTAGGCCAGATTCTCAAACACGCGGTGCCGCGCACTGTGTCAGGTGGTGAACGCGCGTTGTACCATGCTCTCTATCCTGCTCGGCACGCGCTGTATTCATCGGACAGTTTTGCCCAGACGTGCGGTTTGCCGCAAAGCCCGATCGACGATCTGGTTTCGTTTCACGTGGTCTTCGGCAAGACAGTTCCCGATGTATCGCTGAATGCGGTGGCAAATCTCGGGTATGCTGAAGGGCGTTGGCTGAAGCCAGTCTATGCCGGGGACACCCTGCGGTCGGAATCCGAAGTGATCGGTCTGAAACAGAATTCCAACGGAAAGACGGGTGTTGTCTATGTGCGAACCCGAGGTCTCAATCAGCGAGACGAAACCGTGATGGAATATGTGCGCTGGGTGATGGTGCGTAAATCCGACCTTGATGCACCCGCGCCTGAAACCGTGCTGCCGGACCTGCAGAAGACGGTTCCGGCCGATCAGCTTGTCATCCCCGACGGTCTAGACTTCTCCAACTACGATTTCGCTCTTGCCGGTGAACCCCATCGCTGGGGGGACTATGACATTGGCGAAACCATCGATCATGTCGATGGGGTCACCATTGAGGAAGCCGAGCACATGATCGCAACCCGCCTTTGGCAGAACACCGCCAAAGTGCATTTCGACCTGACTTTCCGTCCTGAGGGGCGGTTGATCTATGGCGGGCACGTGATTTCGATGGCACGCGCGCTCAGCTTCAACGGATTGGCCAATGCCCAGATGATCGTCGGCCTCAACGGCGGCGCCCACGCTAACCCCTGTTTTGCTGGCGATACGGTCAAGGCCTGGACCGAAGTTCTCGACAAGGCCGATACGGAGGCGCCGGGCGTTGGCGCAATTCGGCTGAGGCTGGTCGCGACCAAAGGGGGCGAGCCGTTCCAGTTGAAAAACGAAGACGGAAAATACCGGCCGGAGGTCTTGCTGGATCTCGATTACTGGGCCCTCATGCCCAAGTAACCGGCACTTCTGTCGTTGATGCGGGCCTGTTCGGATACGGCATGTCGCGAAAGTGATCGGCCCTGGCAGGTTTGCTTGCTAGGGTCGTCCCATGAAGGTTTTTCGGACCATATTGCTGAGCGTTTCTAGTTGTATGCCAGCGGCGGCGTTGTCTTGCGACCTTGCTTTGGCGCTGGCGGTCGATGTGTCGGGGTCGGTGGATGCCCGAGAATATGAAATCCAGATGCAAGGTCTGGCCCAGGGGCTGCGGGACCCGATAGTCTCCGAAGCGCTTGTCCGTGCGAACGCCCGTTTGATGCTGGTTCAATGGACCGGCGCATCCCGACAGCAGATCACTGTGCCTTGGACCGAGATTGACAGTTTCGAAGCACTGGAGCGCTTTGCCGAAGTGGTGGAGCAGGACAGAAGGGTCTGGAGGAACTATTCCACTGCCATCGGTGAGGCCTTGCTTGCCGCTTTGGACCAGTTTGGCGAGGTGTCACACTGCAAAAGGCGATTGATCGACCTGTCCGGCGACGGAGTATCTAACGAAGGCGTGGAGCCCACTGCTCTCCACCCGAGACTGAAAGCCGCCGGGATTGTGGTGAACTCCATAGCGATCGAAGAAAGCGAACCTGATTTGACGGCCTATTTCTTCGAGAACGTCATCGTGGGCGAGGGGGCTTTTGTCGTATCGGCCTCAGGGTTCGAAGATTACCCTGAACGAATACGGAAAAAGCTGCTGCGCGAGGTGACACAGCAGACGGCAAACGACGACACGAGGGGGAATCGTTTTTTTATGCCGGAAAGCGAACTGACCCGGCTCACGAAATTTCGTGATCACGGTTTTGACTAGCGTGATCACAAAGGCGAACTATCTGCCCGACCGCGCCAAAAAACCGCGCTTTTTGACCTTTGGCATGCGTGACAGAACTCGAAAATCCGGTAAAACCGTGCGCAGCTAATCTGAAAGGAGCCACCATGGCCGATGTAAATCGGGGCAACCGCCCGCTTTCGCCGCATTTGACCATCTACCGGCCGCAGCTGACGTCGGTGACATCGATCCTGACCCGGATCACCGGAAATGCTATGATCCTGGCCGCGTTGCTGATCGTCTGGTGGTTTCTCGCCGCTGCAACGTCGGCCGGAAGCTTTGCCGTGGCGGACGGTGTGATCACTTCGTTGCTTGGCGATATCATAATGGCGCTTTCGCTTTGGGCGCTGTGGTATCACTCGCTGGCGGGCATCCGTCACCTGATCTGGGACTACGCCATTGGGCTGGATCTGCCCACTGCCGAGGCAATGGGTTGGGCTGTTGTCGTCGGATCCTTCATATTGACAGCGGTTACGCTGCTCGCAGTGGCGTAGGGGAGAAGCAAGATGCGTTATCTCACAGACCGCAAACGTGCAGCCGGGATGGGATCGGCAAAATCCGGGACACATCACTTCTGGGAAATGAAAGTCAGTTCCGCTGCTCTTCTGCTTCTGGTGCCGCTTTTCGTTTTCACCTTTGGCCCAATGCTCGGCGAGCCGCACGAGGCTGTCGTTGCGTATTATTCGCGCCCGTTCCCGGCGATCGTCGCAGCCCTGACCCTCTCCGTGGGGTTCATGCATTTCAAGAGCGGCGCCCAGGTGCTGATCGAGGACTACGTGCACGGGTTGGCACAAAAGATCCTGATTATCGGTGTTATCTGCCTGAGCTATGCCGCGGCCGCGACCGGCCTATTCGCCATCGCGCGCATCGCGCTTTAATGACCGGAGCTTTCTAGAAATGGCTGCTTACGAATACGAAACCCACGAATATGACGTGGTCGTTGTCGGCGCCGGCGGTGCCGGTCTGCGCGCAACATTGGGCATGGCAGAGCAAGGTCTTCGAACCGCCTGTGTGACCAAGGTTTTCCCGACACGTTCGCACACGGTTGCGGCGCAGGGCGGGATCGCTGCCTCGCTGTCGAATATGGGGCCGGACAACTGGCAGTGGCACATGTACGACACGGTGAAGGGCTCTGACTGGCTGGGTGACACCGACGCCATGGAGTATCTTGCCCGAGAAGCGCCAAAGGCGGTGTATGAGCTGGAGCATTATGGCGTTCCGTTTTCGCGCACCGAAGAAGGTAAGATCTACCAGCGACCCTTTGGCGGTCATACCACGGAATTCGGAGAAGGGCCCCCGGTGCAGCGAACCTGCGCGGCCGCCGACCGCACCGGCCACGCGATCCTGCACACGCTGTATGGGCAATCGTTGAAGAACAATGCCGAGTTCTACATCGAATATTTTGCCATCGACCTGATCATGTCCGAAGACGGTCAATGCCAAGGCGTCGTGTGCTGGAAACTGGACGACGGCACCATGCATGTTTTCAATGCCAAGATGGTCGTGTTGGCCACCGGTGGTTACGGCCGTGCCTATTTCTCGGCGACCTCGGCACATACCTGTACCGGCGACGGCGGAGGCATGGTGGCTCGGGCCGGGCTGGCCTTGCAGGACATGGAGTTCGTGCAGTTCCACCCCACCGGGATCTATGGTTCCGGTTGCCTGATCACAGAAGGCGCACGCGGTGAAGGCGGATACCTGACCAATTCCGAAGGCGAGCGTTTCATGGAACGCTATGCCCCGCAGTACAAGGATTTGGCGCCGCGAGACTATGTCAGCCGTTCGATGACCATGGAAATCCGCGAAGGCCGCGGTGTGGGCAAAGACGGGGATCATATCCACCTGAACCTGAACCACCTTCCGGCCGAAGCACTGGCAGAACGCCTGCCCGGAATTTCGGAAAGCGCCAAGATCTTTGCAGGTGTCGACGTCACCAAGGAACCGATCCCGGTCTTGCCGACGGTTCACTACAACATGGGCGGTATTCCGACCAACTACTGGGGCGAAGTGCTGAATCCGCGCAAGAAGGATCCCACTGCAATTGTTCCCGGGCTGATGGCCGTGGGCGAAGCGGGCTGCGCGTCGGTCCATGGCGCCAACCGCCTCGGCTCGAACTCGCTGATCGACCTTGTGGTTTTTGGCCGCGCGTCAGCAATTCGTGCCGGCAAGGTTGTGGACGCTGAGGCACCGAACCCGATGCTCAATCACGCTTCCGTCGACAGGGCATTTGAGCGGTTTGACGGGCTGCGTAATGCCAAAGGAACCGTCGGAACGGCAGAACTGCGGCTTGAGATGCAGAAGACCATGCAGGCCGATGCTGCCGTGTTCCGGACCGCCAAGACCATGGCCGAAGGGGTCGACAAGATGACCGCAATCGCCGCCAAGCTCGATGACATCAAAGTGACCGACCGTTCGCTGGTCTGGAACTCTGACCTGATGGAGACGCTGGAACTCACAAACCTGATGCCCAACGCGCTCGCGACCATCGTCGGCGCCGAAGCGCGCAAGGAAAGCCGGGGCGCGCATGCGCATGAGGATTTCTCGGAGCGCGACGACAAGGAATGGCGGGTGCACACCGTATCCCGGGTTGAGGGCAACAAGGTTGACCTTAGCTATCGGCCGGTCATCACGGATCCGCTGACCACCGAGACCGAAGGCGGAATAAACCTGAAGAAGATCGCGCCCAAGGCGCGGACTTTCTGAGGCGCGAACCATGCGCCTGGCGGCAGACAGCAGGGGCGGAACGCCCGGTGTGGTTCACACCGGGTCTCCTCGCCTGATGTGTGTTGCTACGCACCACAAGGCCGGCACGGTCTGGATCAAGCGGGTTATGCGCGGGATAGCCAATGCGCTTGATCTGCCAATGGTCGGTCTCTGGTCAGACCGCCATTTGCCAAAGGTTCCCGCGACCGATCGCGCAATTCTGGTAAACTGGGAAGGCAATTTTCCGGAACAGATCTGGGTCCGCGAGGATGTTGTATTCCTTCACCTGATCCGGGATCCGCGCGACATTCTGCTTTCGGGCTGTGCCTATCACCACACCGCGCCGGTGAAGGGTGAGCGTTTCCTGCATGAACCGAGGTCGGACCTTGGTGGGCTGACGTATCAGCAGCATCTCAATGCCCTCGAGACGCGAGACGAAAAACTCCTGTTCGAGATGGACAACAAGCACGCCGAAACAGTTCAGCAGATGCTGGACTGGCCTTGGGGCGATCAGCGGGTGGCAGAATTGCGATACGAGGATCTGATCCGCGATACATCGTGCGAACTGGCCGTCAAAGCGTTTCGCAGACTTGGCCTCGATGGGCAGGAGTTGCAGACCGCGACGCAGATCTTTCGCGACAACTCGCTTTTTGGAGGTCTGGCAGATAGCTCCAACCGTACCGGCCGGCTGAATGACCACATCGCCTCGTACGGAAAAATCAAACGCTGGCAGACCGAGCTGCCGCGGGCCGTGGGTGCCGTATACGCAGATCGCTTTGGTGAGGCACTGATCCGTCTGGGGTACGAGCATGATATCGATTGGGTGAAGACGCTGCCCGAGGAGGTCTCCGAATGAACCGGGCGCTCGATACTACGGTGATTGCCCCGGCATGGCAGCAGCTTGGGTTTGAACCCGGGCTGATGTTCAGGGCCTTCGGGATGAGGAGGTCAGGCAACCACGCCATTCTCGATTGGCTATTGCGCAATGCCCCCGGGGAAAAATCGGTCTTTCTGAACAACTGCCGCCCCGGCAAGAACCCTTTGACCAGTTTCAGCGCCATTGAGGTGAACGGCGAAACCCTCCCGCCGCGCCGGGCGGTCTCGGACTTGCCGCAAGCAACCGCAACCGCAGGGCAGGGGGCAATGCTGTTGGTGTCTTATGAAGATACTTCGCCCGCAGAATTCACCCATGCGACCCGGCCCTCGGGTTCGTTTGACGAAGCCTTGATAAACTGCGATTTGATCATCTGCCGTGGTTTCCTGAACTGGAGTGCGTCCCTGCTTCGGAAATTGCAGCGCAATCCGGGATACACAGCCATTCAACGCACTGTTGTCATGCTGCGGGCAATGGCGATCTATTCCCGGCTGCTCAGCTTGCTGGATGCAGCGGAAACGGAGCGTCGCGTCTGTATCCCCTATGACACGTGGCGATCTTCCGAGAGCTTTCGCGGCGAGGTTCTTCGGCGTCTCGGCCTGCCGGAACGGGACAACACGCTTGGAAAGGTGCAGGGCTATGGCGGCGGCTCGTCCTTTCAGGCCGATGCAGAGGATCCGGCCAAGCTTTCCACCGACCGTCGCTGGCAGCAACAGGCCGACGATCCCGAGTATCAGGCCCTGCTGCATCTGGCTGCTCGGGATACACTCCTTGCTGAACGTCTGAAACGGCACTTCCCTGAGGACGCCATGCGCCTGTCACGGCTGCTGGATCACGCGCCTTTGCCAAAAGAGGTGCTGTTGTGATGCGTGGCCTCAATACAAATTCGGCGCCTCCCGCGCCTGTCGAAACCGCATGGTCTCTGCGCTCAGAGGCCCAAATCCCTGAGGAGGCTTACCCATGGTCGAACTGACCCTGCCTAAAAACTCCAAGATCACCACGGGCAAGACATGGCCCAAGCCGGAAGGCGCAAGGAACGTGCGCAAGTTCCAGATTTATCGCTGGAACCCGGATGACGGCCAGAACCCGCGTGTGGACACGTATTTTGTGGACATGGATGATTGCGGTCCGATGATTTTGGATGCGCTGATCAAGATCAAGAACGAGATCGACCCGACATTGACATTCCGCCGTTCTTGTCGCGAAGGGATCTGTGGCTCTTGCGCGATGAACATTGACGGTATCAACACGCTGGCCTGCATCTACGGAATGGATGAGATCAAGGGCGATGTGAAGATCTATCCGCTTCCGCACATGCCCGTGGTCAAGGACCTGATCCCGGACCTGACGCATTTCTATGCGCAACATGCATCGATCATGCCTTGGCTCGAAACCAAGACCAATCGCCCCGCCAAGGAGTGGCGGCAGTCGATCGAGGACCGCAGGAAACTGGACGGTCTCTATGAGTGTGTGATGTGTGCCTCTTGCTCGACCTCTTGCCCCAGCTATTGGTGGAACGGTGATCGCTATCTTGGGCCGGCAGCCCTGCTGCATGCTTATCGCTGGATCATCGACTCACGGGACGAGGCAACCGGCGAGCGGCTGGACGAGCTTGAAGATCCTTTCAAGCTCTACCGCTGCCACACGATTATGAACTGTTCCAAGACCTGTCCAAAGGGGTTGAACCCCGCCAAGGCAATCGCCGAAATCAAGAAGATGATGCTCGAACGAACCGTCTGAGCGAGCGCCCTGATTTCTTGGAAGGCCACGGATCCCAAGCTGTAGGGTTCGTGGCCTTTCCCATTCTTTCCGGCGATATCAGGCCGGTTACTTGCAAAATTGCCAAGGATCAAACTCGGCCCATGCCTGTCCTGTTGCTCGTACTTGCACTCGGTGTGTTCGCCTATCTGTTCTGGCGGTCGCGCACCAGCAGGCTGACCCGCGATTGCCGATGGCGACAGAACCGGGCTGCGGGCACTTGGTCTTGTGCCTTTTGCGGTGCAACCCGGAAGGGCAGCGAAACACCGCGCAACTGTCTGCGCAAAAAACGGTTGCCAGACAGCGATTCCGATTGACTTTCGTTGCCGAAGGGTCCAATTGCGCCGGATTGGCGCGAGATGGGTCCTCTTTGGCTTGATTGGTTGAGTACCAGCCAGACCCCTCCGACGCGCACTTAGATGCAGATCCGGCTTAATGTCCGGGATGTCGGGGCGGCAGCCCATACTGGAATTCGCTCAATCAGAGCCACCAAACGTGCCCGCCGCAAACGGGCCGAAAAGGAAACGATTTGACTACATTCTCCGAACTCGGCTTGTCCGAGCGTCTTGTACTGCGCCTTACTGAAATGGGGATCGTTGATCCAACCCCGATTCAATTGCGGGCCATTCCGCTTGCACTTCAGGGCCGGGATATCCTTGGCCTGGCGCAAACCGGCACTGGCAAGACGGCGGCCTTCGGTTTGCCGCTTGCACAGATCATGCTGGCCGAGCGCGGAAAACCTGCCCCGAAATCCGTGCGCGGGCTTGTGCTGGCTCCGACCCGGGAACTGGCCAAGCAGATTCATGAAAACCTTCGCGCCTATCTGGGCAAGAGTCACCTCAAAACCGGGATCGTGGTTGGCGGTCAATCCCTTTCGGCGCAAGCGAACCGTCTGGCGCGCGGCACGGATATCCTCGTGGCCACTCCGGGCCGTTTAATCGATCTGCTGGATCGTGGTGCCGTCACTCTGGAGGCGACCGGATTCCTTGTTCTGGACGAGGCAGATCAGATGCTGGATCTGGGCTTCATTCATGCCCTGCGAAAGATTTCAGACCTGCTGCCCGAGAATCGTCAGACCATGCTGTTCTCTGCAACCATGTCGAAACAGATGAACGAGGTGGCGCAGAAATATCTGACTGGCCCCATCCGGGTGGAGGTTTCGCCTCCGGGCAAGGCCGCGGACAAGATCACCCAATCCGTGCATTTCATCGCCAAGGCGGAAAAAACTTCGCTCTTGAAAGAGTTGCTGGACGAGCACCGCGAAGAACTCGCTCTGGTGTTTTCACGCACCAAGCACGGTGCGGAACGTCTGCGGAAATCACTGGAGGCAGCGGGGTTTGCGGCGGAATCCATCCACGGCAACAAGTCGCAAGGCCAACGCGACAGGGCCCTCAAATCGTTCCGGGACGGCAAAGCCCGTATTCTCGTGGCAACTGATGTCGCTGCGCGTGGCATCGACATTCCTGATGTTCGCCATGTCTACAACTACGACCTTCCGAACGTGCCGGACAACTACGTGCATCGGATCGGCCGCACCGCGCGGGCTGGTGCCGACGGTCGGGCCGTTGCATTCTGCGCGCCGGACGAGGCCAGCGAATTGCGGGCGATCCAGAAAGTGATGAAAATGGATATCCCCGTTGCCAGCGGCCGGCCATGGGAAGGTGTTACGCCACCTTCAAACCAGCGAAACAATCGGGGCAATCGTGGCGGCGCCGGCGCTCCGGGTAACAAGCATCGACGTCCTCAGCGTCGCGGTCGCGGTAAACCCCGCGCGGCCTGAGGCTTTACACGTTCGAGCCCGTTGAAGAAGGTGATGGCAGAGAATCCTAAAGGAGTCTGCCCTTGCCTGTCCCACCACCTGATGCCGATGCCCGCCGTGCAGTCGCCCCTGTCGTCTGCTACCCGCCCGAGACACTGCCCACGCCGGATCTGGCGCTTTACTCGTCTGCACGGGAAACGGCCCGAAAAACCGGCCAAGTCATCGTGCCACCGAGGGAGGCACGGTGTTTCGAAGTGCCCGCAGGCAGCTTTTTTCGTATCTCTTCGATCGACGGGCCGCAGGTCGGCGATCTCAACCTTTGGAATCTGAACGACCTGAACGAGCGGTTTTATTCGGGTAAAACCCGTGCGCTGCATGGCACGCATGTGACGACGGGTGAGCGGCTCTGGTCCAGTTTCCCCTTTTTGCGCCCGATGACGACAATCGTGGCGGACTCGTTGGGCTGGTATGGTATCGACGAGTATGGCGGATCGGTCCACGACGTCATCGGCACGCGTTGCGACCCATATACCGGAAACCTGTTGTCGGGAACTCAATATCACCATTGCTGTCATTCGAACCTGACACGCGCTCTGGCAGATCACACGGGGCTTGATCTGATGGTCGCGGAAAGAATGGTTCATGATGTGCTGAACGTGTTCATGTGCACTGGGTTTACACGCGAGACCGGGCAGTACTTCATGAAAGCTTCCCCTGTCCGACCGGGAGATTATCTTGAATTCTTTGCCGAAATTCCACTGTTGGGCAATCTGAGCGCCTGTCCGGGAGGTGATTGTTCGTCAGAGCATTCCTCTGACACAGCGGCCTGCTATCCCCTTCTGGTCGAAGTTTTTACACCTGCCGATGGGGCCTTGGAGGGATGGAAACCGCCTGCCCAAAACGCATATGACCGATCGCATGGGGTAACAACCGCGGGTCGATTATAGGATCGGACGACAGGGCGGCGACAGCTCAGTTTTTGGGGAAGGCGGGTCACGACGGCGCGCCCTTTGGCGCGCAGCCGACGTTGACTTAGCTAAAGGCAGACTCGAGCGCGATTTCAACCATGTCTCCAAAGCTGGTTTCCCTTTCGGAGCTGGGCAGGGCATCGCCAGTCAGAAGGTGATCCGATACGGTCAGGACAGCCAGTGCGCGGCATTTGTGGCGGGCAGCAAGAATATAGAGCTCAGCGGCTTCCATCTCGACGCCCAGAATGCCGTGGCGAACCATCTGTTCGTTCAGGTCGGGACGCTCATCATAGAAGACATCCGAAGAATAAATGCCGCCGACATGCGTTTTCGCATCTTTGCTCGATGCCGCCTTCACTGCGGCATTCAGCAATGACCAATCCGCGGATGGCGCAAAGTTCAGCTCGCGGAAGATACCTCGCGACGGAGTGCTGAGCGTGCTGGCCGTCATTGCGATAACGATATCTCGAACCGCTACACTCTCCTGCATCGCTCCGCACGACCCGATCCGGATCAGTGTTTTTGCGCCATAGTCCCGGATCAGTTCGTTCACGTAGATCGACAGCGATGGCATCCCCATCCCGCTGCCCTGAATAGTAACCCTATTCCTTTTCCACGTGCCTGTAAAACCGAGCATCCCCCTGACATTGTTCACCTGTTGAACATCGGTCAGGAAATTCTCGGCAGCCCATTTCGCGCGATAGGGATCACCTGGCAGAAGAACGGTTTCCGCAATTTCGCCGGCTTTGGCGCCAATATGAATTGTCATTTAGAACCTTCTTATTGATGATCGTGTCAGATTTCCAATTCAGACATATCGGTTCCCTTGGCAAGTGCGTCATGCACCCATTTCGGCTTGCGACCGCGGCCGCTCCAGGTTTCGCCCGGATTGGCAGGGTTTTTGTATTTGGCTGCAGTCTTGGCACCTTTTCGTGCGGCTCCCGAAGTAACATTCAGTTCCTGAAGTGTGAATCCGTATTCGGCGGCCGCCTTTCGTGCAGCTTCAAGTGCCGCCGTACGCTCACGGTTTTCTGCCGCGATTATTTCTTTTTCAACGTCGGATTTCAGTTTTACGAGTTCTTTTTTCGACATGGTAGATAGATCGATGGCCATTGTGGTCCTCCCCAAAAAAATGCACGTGCCACATATAATGGCACGTGCAATGATTGGTAGTCCGGAATTCAGACGCTTTTCAGCATCTTTTTTATTCGGCGGCGATTTTTTGCGGATCAACGAGTTCGACAATATCCGTCATTATCGTATTGAGTTCAAAATCCTTAGGCGTGTACACGCGGGAAACGCCCATTTCTTTCAGACGAACCGCATCATCATCGGGAATGATGCCACCGACGATAACCGGAATGTGGCTAACCCCCGCATCTGCCATTCGCTGCATGACATCTTCGACCAGTGGCAAGTGGCTGCCGGACAGGATCGAAAGCCCAACCACATGGGCCTGATCTTCGATCGCCTTTTCCACCAGTTCCTCGGGCGTGAGGCGAATTCCGTCATAGGAGATATCCATGCCGCAATCCCGCGCCCGGAATGCAATCTGCTCGGCTCCATTGGAATGCCCATCGAGGCCCGGTTTTCCGACCAGGAATTTCATCCGGCGGCCAAGCCGGTCGCTGACGGCATCCACCGCAGCCCGGATATCATCCAGCCCCTCGGTCTTGTTCGAAACCGAACCGGATACGCCGGTGGGTCCGCGGTAGGTCCCATACACCTTGCGCATTTCCTCGGCCCATTCACCGGTGGTCACACCGGCCTTGGCCGCGGCAATGGAGGGAACCATAACGTTTGCACCGTTTCTTGCGGCTTCGCTCAGGTCAGCCAGTGCCGATTTCACAGCGGCATCGTCCCGTTCGGTGCGCCACTCCTCCAGACGTGAGATCTGTTCAATCTCGACGGCCGGATCAACAACCATGATCCCGCCATCTTCCGTTTGCAGAGGCGATGGCTCACCTTCGGTCCAGCGGTTCACGCCGACCACAACGGTTTCGTTGCGTTCGATCCGATTCAACCGCTCGGCATTGGAGTCGACCAGCCGCGATTTCATGTATTCGATCGAAGCGACCGCACCCCCCATCTGGTCGAGATTGGCCAGTTCGGCGCGTGCCCCTTGTTTCAGCTCTTCCACTTTGGCGTCCACGACCGGGTTTCCATCGAACAGGTCGCCATATTCGAGAAGATCGGTTTCGAAGGCGAGGATCTGCTGCATCCGCATTGACCACTGCTGATCCCATGGGCGGGGAAGGCCCAATGCCTCGTTCCAGGCCGGCAGTTGAACGGCGCGTGCGCGTGCTTTCTTGGACAGGGTCACCGCGAGCATCTCGATAAGAATACGGTAGACGTTGTTTTCGGGCTGCTGCTCGGTCAGGCCCAGCGAGTTGACCTGAACTCCGTAGCGGAAGCGGCGGAATTTTGGGTTTTCAACCCCATAACGCTGTTCAAGGATTTCGTCCCACAGATCGACAAATGCCCGCATTTTGCACATCTCGGTGACAAACCGGATCCCGGCATTGACGAAGAACGAGATGCGCCCGCACAGCGCCGGGAAATCTTCCGCCGGAACCCGTGGCTTGAGCTCGTCCAGAACCGCAATGGCTGTTGCCAATGCAAAGGCCAGTTCCTGTTCGGGCGTCGCGCCGGCCTCTTGCAGGTGATAGGAACACACGTTCATCGGGTTCCATTTGGGCACGTTAGTATAGCAGTACTCGGCCACATCGGCGATCATCTTCAGCGACGGCTTTGGCGGGCAAACATAGGTGCCCCGGCTCAGGTATTCCTTGATCAGGTCGTTCTGGACCGTGCCCTGAAGCTGCGAGACATCTGCACCCTGTTCTTCGGCGACTGCGATATAAAGCGCCAGCAGCCATGGTGCAGTCGCATTGATCGTCATCGACGTGTTCATCTGTTCAAGGGGTATCTGGTCGAACAACATTCGCATGTCACCCAGATGGCAGACCGGAACCCCGACCTTTCCGACTTCGCCGCGCGACAGGACGTGATCGCTGTCATACCCCGTTTGAGTGGGGAGATCGAACGCCACGCTGAGGCCCGTTTGCCCTTTGGCCAGATTGGCTCGGTAGAGCGCATTCGATGCCTTGGCGGTGGAGTGACCTGCATAGGTGCGGATCAGCCACGGCCGATCGGATTGGCGGTCTTTCTGCGTCTGCGTCATCAGCGTCTCTCGAGTCGTTGTGGGCAATAATATTTCACTTCCAGCCTCTAAATCGCAATTTTCGGAAGTTGTCAATTCGCTGCAACGCGGCGCGACACAGTTTCCGCAGCCGATTGTCGCCGGTTCTGTTCAGTGGCACTGTGCGCCAATGATGCAGATGGTGGAAATGCCGCTTTGGCTTCTGCTGCTGATCCTGGTTCTTGCCGTGGTCGCAGCTTTGGACAAGGTGATGATCCCTTCGGTTCGCTGGTATTTCCGCCGGCGGCTTGAACGGGCTGTGGCCCGCCTGAACACGCGACTGGAACGCCCGATCCAGCCGTTCAAGCTGGCCAGACGGCATGACATGATCCAGCGGCTCATCTACGATCCCGAGGTAACAGCAGCTGTGCAGGCCAGTTCGCGTGAAACTGGTGTTCCCGAAAATGTGGTCTTTCAGGAGGCAACCCGATATGCGCGCGAGATCGTGCCGTCGTTTTCTGCCTTCGCCTATTTCGGGTTCGCGATCCGTGCAGCCCGGTTTCTCAGCAACGCTGTTTATCGGGTCCGGCTTGGTCACGTGGACGAAGAGGCCCTGCGCCAGATCGACCCTGAGGCCACGGTGGTTTTTGTAATGAACCACCGCTCGAACATGGACTACGTGTTGGTGACCTACCTCGCGGCCGACCAGTCAGCCCTCTCATATGCGGTCGGAGAATGGGCGCGGGTGTGGCCTCTGAGCCGATTGATACGTGCCATGGGCGCCTACTTTATTCGCCGCAAGTCCAGAAGCGATCTCTATCGTTCGGTTCTTGCCTGCTATGTCAGGCACGCGACCGAAGCAGGTGTGACACAAGCGATCTTTCCCGAGGGCGGGTTGAGCTTGAACGGAGAGCTTGGCCGCCCGAAACTGGGGCTTCTGAAATACATTGTTGACACGCACCAGCAGTCTGAACGCGACGTGGTGTTTGTTCCGGTCGCACTCAACTACGACAGAGTGCTGGAAGATACCGTCTTGACCGCAGCGTCGGGCAAGGCCGAGCGAAGGTTCAATGCCCGCATCGGCGTGATTGCAGGATGGATGATCAAGCATGGGTGGCTGCGCATGACCGGGCGGGCGCATCGGTTTGGATACGCCGCAGTGAGCTTTGGGGCACCGATTTCTCTAAAGCAGTTTCAGGCAGAGACCACCAGAGAAGCGACCGTTGAACTTTCCCGTCACCTGATGCGCCGGATCGGAGCTTTGGTCCCTGTATTGCCGGTGCCTTTGGTCGCATTTCTGTTGCTGCGGCACGGATCAATGTCGCGCACGGCGCTGCTTCACGAGGTGGACAAGTTTCTGGAAAGGCACCCTGATGCTTACGTTCATATGCCGAGACATGATCGTGCTTATGGACTTGAGGTTGGGCTGAGGCAGTTGCTGGAACGGCGGATCGTCGTGGAAACGAACGGACATCTGGAGCCATCTGCGGAGCGCCGGAACCTGCTGGAATTCTATGCAAACTCGATCAACCATCTGGTGCAACAGCCGGATGAGGCCCGCGTTTCCCCGCAGAATTCTGCAACTGCATCAGAAATTTCTGCGATTGCAGGGTCATAAAATTACAAAATGATGCCGTGAGGCTATTGCATTATTGCGCGGCTGTTCTTATTCCATCTTTAGTCCCGCGATTCTGCATTGCGGCGCAATTCATCATAAGGAGGCCATTATGGCTTTGGACACCAACGGCGGTATCGCACCGTACGAAGCGCCTGAAAAAGACCTCTACGAGTTGGGCGAAATGCCCCCGCTGGGCTATGTGCCCAAGAAAATGTATGCATGGGCCATCCGCAGGGAACGCCACGGCGAGCCGGATAAATCGTTCGAGGTTGAAGTCGTCGACACCTGGGAGATTGATAGCCACGAGGTGTTGGTGCTCGTAATGGCTGCCGGTGTTAACTACAACGGTGTCTGGGCCGGGCTTGGCCAGCCGATTTCTCCGTTCGACGTTCACGGTCAGGACTACCACATTGCCGGGTCGGATGCTTCGGGGATCGTTTGGAAAGTCGGAGACAAGGTGAAGAACTGGAAAGTGGGCGACGAGGTCGTGATCCACTGTAACCAGGACGATGGTGACGACGAGGAGTGCAACGGCGGCGACCCGATGTTTTCTCCGACACAGCGGATCTGGGGCTATGAAACCGGCGATGGGTCTTTCGCCCAGTTCACCAAGGTTCAGGCACAGCAGTTGATGCCACGTCCCAAGCATCTGACTTGGGAAGAAGCGGCTTGTTACACGCTGACCCTTGCCACAGCCTACCGGATGTTGTTTGGCCACCACCCGCACGAGCTGCGGCCCGGTCAGAACGTGTTGGTCTGGGGGGCGTCGGGCGGTCTGGGATCCTATGCGATCCAGCTGGCCAACACTGCGGGCGCCAACGCGATCGGTGTGATTTCGGACGAAAGCAAACGCCAATTCGTTCTGGATCAGGGCGCCAAGGGCGTAATCAACCGGAAGGATTTCAAGTGCTGGGGGCAGCTGCCCACCGTGAACTCGCCGGAATACAATGAATGGCTCAAAGAGGCGCGCAAGTTCGGCAAGGCAATCTGGGACATCACAGGCAAGGGCGTCAATGTCGACATGGTGTTCGAACACCCGGGCGAGGCGACCTTCCCGGTCTCGACATTGGTGGTGAAGAAGGGCGGAATCGTTGTCATCTGTGCCGGGACCTCTGGGTTCAATACCACCTTTGACGTCCGTTACATGTGGATGCATCAAAAGCGTCTTCAGGGTTCGCATTTTGCAAACCTAAAGCAGGCTGCGAGCGCCAACCGTCTGATGTGCGAGCGGCGTCTTGATCCGTGCATGTCCGAAGTGTTCACTTGGAACGAGATCCCTGACGCGCACATGAAGATGCTTCGCAACGAACACAAGCCCGGCAACATGGCCGTTTTGGTCCAGTCGCCCAAGACCGGCCTGCGCACATTCGAAGAGGTTCTGGAAGCCGGCCAGTAAACTGGCGCCATTCCAAACGACAATTTGCACCCGCGAATCGCCCCGGCAATTCGCGGGTGTATCGTTTTCGGAGGCCAGATTCCTGTGTTGAGTAACTAGGTAAATCCCCCCTCACTATTTTTGGGGAGTGGAAACCAGTGAGTTTCTTCGAGATATTAACACATGCTATGGTTGTGTTAATCATTCGTTAACTGTTCCGGGGAGATTCTGATGACGCAAAATGACTGGATACTGGACGTGCTGGCCGATCTAAATGCATTTGCGTCATCGAATGGGCTCAACGCTCTTGCGGAACACCTTGATGACACCATGCTGATAGCCGCTGGCGAGATTGCGTCCAAACGGAAAGAGGCTCTAGTTCTGGCGAATGGGGACAACGCAAAAACTGGTACCAATACTCGATGCCTTGATCGACACCAACAAGCTTGAGGGGATGCAAGCGGTTTCCGAGGAATTGAGGGACGCATTCGGTATCGATCACATCATTTATCACTGGGTCGACAGTTCGGGCGATCAATATGGCTGCGGGACCTATCCCCTTGAATGGGCGGATCGATATGTAGAAAGAAACTACCTGAGGATCGATCCCGTCGTAGCAGGCTGTTTTCAAAAGTTTCATCCTGTCGACTGGAAGCGGCTCGACTGGTCGGGAAAGGCTGCGAAAGCCTTCCTTGCAGACGCTGCCTCGTACGGGGTTGGCAATCAGGGCTACACGATCCCGATCCGCGGACCCAATGGCCAGTTTGCACTGTTCACTGCGAACCATACCTGCAACGACGAATGTTGGGAGGAGTTCACGGAAGAAAACGGTCGGGATCTGATCCTGTTTGCCCATTACTTCAACCGGAAAGCGCTGGAGTTTGAAGCGGGTCGCCAACCGGAACTGGCACGCGCTCTGTCTCCGCGCGAGGTCGATGCGATGACCTTGCTGGCGCAGGGCCTCAACAGGGCTCAAGCCGCCAACAACCTGTCGATTTCCGAGCATACATTGCGGGTCTACATCGAAAGCGCCCGGTTCAAACTCGGCGCAATGAATACAACTCATGCGATAGCAAGGGCCATGAGTTGCGGTCTGATTGTCGTCTGATTTTGACGGGTGTTGACCTGCCGCTACCGTTCGGAGCGCTGACCGGATGTTAACCATTCCCCCTTTAGCCCTGTTGTCAGTCAGGACGACAAGGGGACATGATTATGCTGCGCTATCTCTATGCAGATCAACTCCATCACCACCCAGAACTGGCCCACGCGATGTTTCGCGATCGGGCAGACCAGTTTCAAACGCGTCTGGGTTGGGATGTTTCCGTCAACCAGAATGGTGAAGAACAGGATCAATACGATGAATTGAACCCACTCTACGTCATCTGGGAAGAGCCCAATGGCGGGCACGGCGGTTCAATGCGATTTCTGCCGACCACCGGACCGGTGATGGTCAACGACATCTTTGGCCACCTGACAGGTGGCAGCCCGATATGCAGCCCGCTGATCTGGGAGTGTACTCGGTTCTGCCTCGCCCGCGGCACTTCCTCCAATGTGGCCGCAGCTCTGATGCTTGGCGGCGGCGAGATCATGACGGGTTTCGGCATCCAGCATTTCGCCGGAGTTTTTGATGAACGAATGGTACGGATTTACAAGGCTATTGGATCATCACCTGAGATCCTCGGTTCCGAAGGCGAGGGGCGCGACAGGATCTCTGTAGGATTGTGGGAATACTCATCGCAGGCACAGGCGCGCGTCGCCAGCAGAGCTGGTGTTTCCGCCGAGCTGTCCCGCCTTTGGTTTGCCCGTGACATCGGAGGCAGCGCCCGGAACCGGTTCGCCCTGACAGGGTAAGGAAAAGTGGGTTCTTCGGCTGGCGAAGCCCGGTTCGGCCCTGTAGGGTCGCGCCATGACAGACGCCCCCGAGAACCCGCGATCAGACGTTTCCGTTGCCATCACCTTCTCGGAAGATCAGGCACAGGCTTACGACGCAGTTACTGAGATGCTGCGCCTTGCCGGAATTGACCTTGACGACAGCCTTTTACGGCCGCCTCAAAGCAAGGCCAGCAGCGTCATGGCGGTGATGGGAAAGGCGGGTTCCGGTAAGACCTTGCTGTTGGCGGAGCTTTACAAAGCACTGGAAACGGCCGGTGTCAAAGTCGTGTCCGGTGACTACGAAGGTCGTCGGAAAGCAGATCGCCGAACGCTGGCGATCCTTGCTCCAACCAACAAGGCGGCCAGTGTGCTCCGATTGCGCGGGGTTCCGGCAACGACCATCCACCGGATCCTTTACACGCCGGTATACGATCCCGAATACGAGCGCATCGCCGAATGGTTGGCCGGGGATGGTGAAAGACCTGAAATCGAAGGCCTGACGGATGAAGCGCTCGAACGCGCCCGAGGTTTCTATGATCGCAACAAATCCATCCCCGGAGCGCTGGCCGCCGCAGGCCTGCGCGGTTCCGATTTCATCACGGGTTGGAAGCGGCGGGACGAACCGCTGGATATCGGCTTCATCGATGAAGCGTCGATGCTGGATGACCGACAGTTCGAGGATCTGCAGGAGATTTTTCCAACGCTACTGCTGTTCGGAGATCCCGCCCAGCTGGCCCCGGTGAACCAATCCGGCACCATGGTGTTCGAAAAGCTGCCAGAGCCACGTAAGCTGGAATTGCATCGCGTGCACCGGCAAACCGCCGACAATCCTATTCTGGACTTGGCCCATGCGCTTGCCGACCCGCTGATTGGGTTCGAAGATTTCGAGCGCATGATAGAAGAAACCGCCCGCCGTGATGATCGCGTGCAATGGGGCCAGCGGGTCGAAGTAGATCTGATGGCACGCAGCCCGGTTCTTGTCTGGCGCAATGCGACGCGAATTCGCCTGATCAATGCGTTCCGAACTGTGCATGCCGCTCCCGAGGACGAGCTGCTTCCGGGTGAGCCGCTGATTTGCGACGGGATTGAGCTTCCGCTGAAGCACCGCAAGAAACGGCTGGATCTTGAAGCAAGGGGGCTCATCAAGGGTGCGCAGGTCGTGTATCTGGGCCCTGGTCGCAAGCCGGGGTTTTCACGTCTTCACGTGGTGGGGGCCGAAGACCCGCAGGTTTCGGCCGCTTCGATCGTGAAGATTGAAAAACCTGAGGAAGAAGAACCGTTCATTCCCTATGCCGCCCGCATGGGAGCCACATTTCTGCACGGAGCGGCAGTGACGATCCACAAGGCGCAGGGGTCTCAATGGGAGACTGTTCAAGTTTTTGCCCCAGACATTTATGCCGCTGCAAGAATGGGGCGCAGCGAGGCCGGACAACCACTTTGGAAGCGGCTGGCTTATGTGGCAATAACCCGGGCACAGGGGCGGTTGATCTGGGTTGTTCGCAATCGTTTGGCCAAGCCGCAGCAGCCCCTGGGTATTGATGACCTGCGTGCCGCCGCAGCGCCTACACTGACATTGGAGGAGCAGACATGAAGAGCATTTTGATAACCGGAGCAAGTTCCGGTATCGGACGCGCCACCGCCGAGCTGTTTTTGGACAAGGGCTGGACGGTCGGTATGTTGGCCCGTCGCGCAGAGGTGTTGGATGAGATAGCCGCTGGTCGCGAAGCCGCCATGTCCCTTCCTGCTGATATCACGGATCCCGACGCGGTTTCGCAGGCATTCGACAGCTTTGTGCGCAAGGCCGGGCGTCTTGATGTCCTGTTCAACAATGCAGGCGTTTTTGTGCCCGGTGGAACGGTTGACGAGATCGCGCTCGACGACTGGTTTCACGCGGTAAACGTCAATCTCAACGGGATGTTCATGGCGGCCCGTGCTGCGTTCGGGATCATGCGGCATCAGGACCCGCAGGGCGGCAGGATCATCAACAACGGTTCGATTGCCGCCCATGTGCCACGCCCTCATTCCGCCCCCTACGCGGCGACGAAATCGGCGATAACCGGGCTGACCCGCAGCCTGTCACTCGACGGACGACCCTATTCCATCGCCTGCGGTCAGATCGACATTGGCAATGCCCGAACACCAATGGTCGAAGACCTGAACGCAGCCAAGCAGGCCCGCGGAGAAGAGCCCGATCCCAGCATGGATGTGATGGATGCGGCGCGTTCGATCCTGCACATGGCGGATCTGCCTCTGGAGGCCAATGTCCAGTTCATGACCGTGATGGCCACGACCATGCCCTATATCGGTAGGGGATAGGGCACTAAGCCTTGCATATACCTGACTGGAAATCAGCTGTTCCTGAGAACGGTAAAGGCCGCTGATGCGCCCCAGCCAGCGGCGATAGCAATTGCCAATGACATCAATCCGTACCACATGGGTTTCTCGCGAGAGAGGCTGTAGAGCCAGCGTTCCAGTCCGACCTTGCGGACGTCAATGCTGGTTTCGTATTGCGAAATGATCTTGCCCGAGCGGGTCAGGAAGATGCGAGTGGCATAGTCGCCTTCCGTCAGGTTGGCCGGCAGTTTCAGGGCGGTTCGGAACAGCGTCTGCTGATCTAGTGCAACCTGACCTTCGAGCATCTGATAGAGATCCTCGTTGCTCCGAATACGGATAACAGCCTCGGTGAATTCCGCGGCATCTTCGACCGTAGCGGGGGCACCAACGGATCGGATGGCGCGATCAATGGAAATCTTGTGCCTGAGATCTTCGGTGCTCGACAGCACAGTGTCCAAGGGCCCGGTAGTCGCCACGGCATAGTAGCTCGGAGCGGAATCTACCTCGATCGCATCCGTGTTTACCCAGATGCCGAACCTGTTCTCCTTGCGGCGAACGATCACGGGCTCCGAAGGGCCGGCCACGGTGATCACGACCTCCAGCGGTGCTTCGGTCGGAATCGGCTGCTCGCGCTTGACCGCCCCAAAGATCAGGATCTCGGACCCGTCAAAACTGGTGGTGATATCAACCCGGTCATCGCTGAGGCCCAGAACGACCTCCTCGGCAGACAGTTGCAGAGGGACCAGCAACAACAGCAGGGACAGGATCCGATACACCATCAGTGCCCCCCCACATCGCCGAGTGTGAACAATTCGCTGGGTTGCAGCAGCAAATCCAGGGCCAGCTTGCCACAGACCACGAGGACGAGCCCGGCCAGCAGGATGCGCAACTGCTCGGCCTTCATCCTAACTCCGATCTGGGTGCCAATCTGGGCGCCAATCACGCCACCGACCAGCAGCAGAACCGCCAGCACGACATCCACCGTGTAGTTGGTCGTGGCATGAAGCATCGTGGTAAAGGCGGTCACGAAAATGATCTGGAACAGCGAAGTGCCCACCACGACCTTTGTGGGCATGCCCAGAATGTAGATCATCGCCGGGACCATGATGAACCCGCCGCCCACACCCATGATAGCCGCAAGAATACCGACGACGATACCGACGAGTACCGGAGGGATCACTGATATATAGAGCCCCGATGTCCGAAATCTCATTTTGAACGGCAGGGCATGAACCCAGCCGCGCTGTCGGCGCTTCGGTGGCGAAGTCTGCCCCTTACCGCGGCTGCGTCGCAGCGCATTCAGGCTTTCGATGAACATCAGCCCGCCAACCACGCCGAGAAAGACGACATAGCAAAGCCGCACCAGCAAATCGACCTGACCAAGGCTCTTCAAATAGTTGAAGACCACCACGCCCAGTGCGGCTCCGATCAGGCCACCGACCAGCAGTACGCAGCCCATTTTTAGGTCTACGGTTTTTCGTCGGAAATGCGCCAGAACTCCGGAGAAGGAAGAGGCGACAATCTGGTTGGCCTCGGTGGCCACTGCCACCGCAGGCGGAATGCCTATGAAAAACAACAGCGGCGTCATCAGAAATCCGCCGCCAACGCCGAACATCCCCGAAAGAATGCCTACCATTCCGCCAAGGCCAAACAAAAGAAAGGCGTTGACGGAAACTTCGGCAATCGGGAGGTAGATTTGCATAACCCTTGTTAGCCTGCGGATTTGAGTGAAATCAACAGGCTGCACCGCCGGTTAGCCAACAGGACCGACCGGCGGTGTCAAACTGGACCTATATCACCGCTCTTTCACGTAGGGTTCGCCGCCGGCGCGCGGAGGGATTGCCTTGCCAACGAAACCAGCGAGAATAACAACGGTCAGGACGTAGGGCAGGGCATCCATGACCTGTACCGGAATAACTACGCCACCGAGGTCGATGTTTTGGAACCGCAGAGCAATCGCTTGCAGTAGGCCGAAAAGCAGGCATGCTCCCATCGCCTGCCAAGGCCGCCATTTGGCGAAAATCAGCGCCGCCAGGGCAATAAACCCACGGCCAGCAGTCATGTCCTTGACGAACCCGGCTTGCAGTGCGGTTGCCAGATAGGCGCCGGCAATCCCGCAAAGGACGCCGCAGATCATAACTGCGGCATAACGCAATCCCACGACGGATACGCCCGCCGTGTCGACGGCAGCCGGGTTCTCGCCCACGGCTCGAAGCCGCAGGCCAAACCGTGTCTGAAACAGCACCCACCAAGTTGCCGGAACAGCGAGAAAGGCAATGTAGACAAGGATCGAATGTCCGGACAGCAGCTCGGAGTAGATCGGTCCCAGAAATGGAATTCCGCTCAGCGCATCGGCAAATGGCAACGTGATCGGCTCGAACCGTCCACCGCCCATCAGAGAAGGCGTTCGCCCGCCTTGCTTGAACCAATCCTGCGCAATCAGAACCGTCATGCCTGCGGCTAGGAAATTGATCGCAACACCCGAGATCAGCTGATTGCCCCGGAACGTGATCGAGGCCAAGCCGTGCAGCGCCGCTAGCACAAGCGACGACGCCACACCTGCCAGAAGCCCCAGCCAGACCGAACCGGTGACAGCCGCAACCGCCGCCGAGAAAAAGGCCGCCATCAGCATCTTGCCCTCAAGCCCGATATCGAAAATGCCAGCCCGTTCCGAATAAAGACCGGCAAGACAGGCGAGCAGAAGTGGTGTGGCAAGGCGAACGGTGCTGTCGAGCACCTGGATGATTGTCAGAAAGTCCATCACGCCTTCCCCTTCCGCATGGCAAGGAACAGCTTTTCAAGGGGGATCCGCACCATGTTGTCCAGTGCGCCCGTGAACAGAATGACCAGAGCCTGGATCACCACGATCAATTCGCGCGGGATCGACGTCCACAGGGCCAGCTCTGCGCCGCCCTGATAGAGGAAGCCGAACAGTATTGCGGCCAGAAACACACCGAACGGATGTGACCGGCCCATAAGCGCCACCGCGATTCCGATGAAACCCGCGCCTTCGGTCGAATTAAGTACCAGTCGTTCCGCTTCGCCCATGACGTTGTTGATCGCCATAAGGCCAGCCAAGGCGCCTGAGATCAACATGGCGATGATGGTGATCCTGATGGGGGAAATGCCGGCATAAAGAGCACCTGTTTCCGAATGGCCATAAGCCCGGATCTCGTAACCCAACCGTGTGCGCCAGATCAGAGCCCAGACCACCACGCAGGCGAGAATGGCAACAAAGAATGAAATGTTTGCCGGGGCACCCCGAAACAGCACATTCTCGGCGGTCGAGAACATCGATTGGAAGGTAGGCAGATGAACGGCCTCGGGGAACCGGGCAGTGGCCGGGTCCATCGACCCCTCGGGTCGCATCACGTTGACCAGCATATAGTTCAGGACGGCCGCAGCGATGAAATTGAACATGATCGTAGTGATCACGATGTGGCTGCCGCGCTTGGCCTGCAAATAGGCCGGTATAGCTGCCCAGGCTGCGCCGAACAGCATCGACCCTGCACAGGCTGCCAGTAAGGCAATGGACCAGTGTGGCCAAGGTATGTAAAGGCACACCATGGCAACGCCGAGACCACCCAGCATGGCCTGGCCTTCGCCTCCGATGTTGAACATGCGGGCGTGAAAGGCCACGGCAACCGCGAGGCCTGTAAACATGAAGTTGGTGGCGTAGTAGAGCGTATAGCCCCAGCCGTAGGTGGACCCGAGCGCCCCGGTCACCATCAATTTGACGGCCTCGACCGGGTTTTCACCAATGCCCAGGATTACCAGTGCAGACAAGATAGCCGCGAGGATCAGGCTGATTAGCGGGATCAGGATCACGTCTGCCCATTTCGGCATCTTTTCCATCAGGCGGCCTCCCCGTTGACGCCAGCCATCAGAAGACCAAGCTCTTTTTCGTCGGTGTCCTGCGGCATCCGTTCACCCATGATATGCCCGTCAAACATCACCGCGATCCGGTCAGCGAGGCCGAATATTTCCTCCAGCTCCACAGAGACAAGCAAGACGGCCTTGCCCTGATCACGCAGGGCGACAATCTGCTTGTGAATGAATTCGATCGCGCCGATATCGACACCGCGCGTCGGCTGCCCGACAAGCAGTAGGTCCGGGTTGCGCTCGATCTCGCGGGCAACAACGATCTTCTGCTGGTTGCCTCCCGAAAAGTTCTTGGCAGACAGCCAGCCGTCCGCGGGTCGGACGTCGAACTTTTCGATCTTGGCGTCGGTATCCGCACGCAAGGCCGCATTGTTCATAAAGATCCCGGATTGATATGCCGGGTCTCGATGATATCCGAAAGCGACATTCTCCCAGGCATGGAAATCCATGATCAGGCCTTCGCGCTGACGATCTTCGGGAACATGCGCAATCCGTTGCGCACGCCGGGCCTGACCGTCCGAACCCGGTCCGCTCAACGCCATTGGCTCGCCGTTCAAACGTATGGTTCCACTTCCGGAACGCATTCCCCCCAGAACTTCGAGCAGTTCCGACTGACCGTTTCCGGCGACACCGGCAATCCCGAGGATTTCCCCGGCGCGCACGGACAGGTCGATACCCTTGACCCGTTCGACACCCTTGTCGTCCACCACCCGCAGGTTCTCGATCTCCAGAACCGGTTTGCCCGGCTGGGCAGGTGTCTTGTCCACCCGCAGCAACACTTTGCGACCAACCATCAGTTCGGCAAGATGTTCGGGGTTGGTTTCTGACGTTTTCACGGTCGCTGTCATCTCGCCCCGTCGCATGACCGAAACGGTATCGGTCGCTTCCATGATCTCGCGCAGTTTGTGGGTGATCAGGATGATCGTTTTGCCTTCGTCCTTGAGGCGGTGAAGGATGCGAAACAGCTGGTCGGCTTCGGCGGGGGTAAGAACGCCGGTCGGTTCGTCCAGAATGAGAATGTCGGCCTGACGGTACAGCGCCTTCAGGATTTCGACACGCTGCTGCATGCCCACGCCGAGTTCTTCGATCACCGCGTCGGGATCAACGTTGAGGCCGTACTCGCGTTCCAGTTCGACAAGCGTTTTGCGGGCCTTGGTGAGGGAAGGGCGCAACAGGCCGCCGTCCTCGGCCCCCAGAATAATATTCTCCAGCACGGTGAAATTTTCTACCAGCTTGAAATGCTGAAACACCATGCCAATTCCAGCGGCAATGGCCGCCTGGCTGTCGGGGATCTCGGTCTTCTTGCCGTGGATCCAGATTTCACCTTTGTCGGCTTTGTAAAAGCCGTAAAGAATGCTCATCAGCGTGGATTTTCCCGCGCCGTTTTCACCAATGATACCGTGGATCGTGCCGGGGGCGACGCTGATCGAGATATCCTTGTTCGCCTGAACAGGTCCAAAGGCCTTGGAGATGCCTTTGAGTTCGATTGCGGGGGCGGTCATGTCTTTTCCTCGATGGCCGAAGAGGGCGATCGTCCACCGCTTGGCATCCTCCTGCGAAGATTACCTGTTTGGGGGAACGAGCGAAGAAGTGCGGGCCGGCTGAACCGGCCCGCGATCAAATCAGAAGTTCACAGCCGGGCAGCTGTCATTGTCGTAGTAGCTGACAACGTTGATCTTGCCGTCGATGATGTCCTGACGGGCGCCGTCAACAGCGGCCTTCATGTCGTCTGAGATCAACGCGGCATTGTTGTCATCCAGCGCATAGCCAACACCCTCTTCGGCGAGACCCATGTTGAAGACGCCGGTTTCAAGATTTTCGCCGGCCTTCATCGCGTCATAGACGGCCACGTCTACGCGTTTCAGCATCGAAGTCAGCACCTTGCCCGGGTGCAGGTGGTTCTGGTTGCTGTCCACGCCGATCGACAGGATTCCCTCGTCGGCTGCGGTCTGCAGCACGCCCACACCGGTGCCACCTGCAGCAGCATAGATCACGTCGGCGCCCTGGCTGATCTGCGCCTTGGTCAGCTCCGATCCTTTGACCGGGTCGTTCCATGCCGCCGGGGTGGTGCCAGTCATGTTGGCAACAATATTCACATCCGGGTTCACCGCCTTGGCACCTTGCGCATAGCCGCAGCCAAAGTGGCGGATCAGCGGGATGTCCATACCGCCCACAAAGCCGACTGTCCCGGACTTGGAGGCCATCGCGGCCAGCATGCCGACAAGATACGAGCCCTCATGCTCGGCAAAGCCGATCTGGCGAATGTTGGGGATATCCAGCCATGTCACGTCGACCGCCACGAACTTGGTGTCCGGATAGTCGGCAGCAACCGCGCTCAGAGGATCGGCCATCGCGAAACCCATGGTGATGACGGGGTTGGCTCCGGCTTCTGCAAAGCGGCGCAAAGCTTGCTCGCGCTGGGCTTCGGACTGCAGTTCGATCTCACGGTAGGATCCGCCGGTCTCGTCTGCCCAACGCTGCGCGCCGTTATGTGCCGCTTCGTTGAACGACTTGTCGAACTTTCCGCCCAGATCGAAGATCAGTGCCGGCTCAGCCAATGCGGCTCCAGCACTCAGCGCCATGGCGGCCGCAGCCCCCATCAGGGTTTTCATCAGGGTCATATTGGTACTCCCGTTGTTTATGTTCTTGTCCGGGGCGGGCATACGTTGGCTGCCCCGATCCAGCGAGTTGAATTGCTGTGATAAAGGCAATTAAGGCCGGTTGCAGCTTGCAGGGTCAACCGCTTTTTTGGCAGGGCCGCCAAGAATTTTGACCAGATGGTCCAATTATTCGGCCCTGCCGTTAGGGCAATTGCCGCTCCATCAGGATCGCATCAATCTGTTTTCCGCCCGACCGGCGGTAATACCCTTGCCGTCTACCACAGGCCGCGAACCCGCAGGCTTCATAAAGAGCGGCAGCCGGTAAGTTGTCTTCGGCCACGTCAAGAAATGCCCGGGTTACGCCCCGGCGGGCAACGCTTTCCAGCCAGTCGGACATGCATCTTTGAGCCAGTCCCTGCTTTTGGAAATCGGGATGGGTCGCGATGGTTAGCAGCTCGGCTTCGTCAGAGATTACCTGAACCAGCGCGAAACACCGCGCGTCGCCGAAAAAATGTGTGAACCTGTTTGTGAGCAGATCCTCGATTTCTGCCGACGACCACCCTCGTGATTGGGTGAATGCCGCCTTGTGTGTTTCGGCAAGCAGATCGGGTGAGACCGGGATGTCGCTCATTCGTCCAGTAGCACGGGCGGCACATCCCGCGACGGGGCCGCATCGGCAGATTTCACATAAAGCGGCGCCGGTGCCGGCTCCGGAACGCTCCAGCGTTGGGCCGCTGCAAGGGCAATGGCTTCGGCCTGTTTTTCGGGAGGGACGTCGATATGCAGCGGTGCGATCCGTTCTGCTTCCGTCTGCGGTAGTATTTCAGGCGCGTGGTCCGCGCGATGGAGATATACCTGATCGCGGGGCGCCGGAACTGCCGGCAGGTGACCTTCCGGCGCCGAAGCCTGGCGGGCGTCAAAGCCCGAAACGCCGACCGCCGGAACGCCGAGTCCCAGCGCCAGTCCGCGTGCTGCCGAAACCGAAATCCGGATTCCCGTGAAATTGCCCGGGCCAATCCCGACACCGATCGCATCCAGATTGCGCCACGTGACGCCATGATCGTCAAGGATTTCCTGAAGGAATGGCATCAGACGTTCTGCCTGACCCCTGCCCATCTCCTCGGATCGGCTTTCAAGAATCTTTGTGCCGCGTAATAGGGCGGCCGCGCAATGCGCGGCCGACGTGTCAAAGCCCAATATGAGCGGTTCAGATGCCATCGATTGGAACGTCGGTCAGACTGCGACCGGCCGAACCTCTGTCACTTCGGGGATGTAGTGCCGGAGCAGGTTCTCGATACCCATCTTCAGCGTCAGTGTCGAAGACGGGCAGCCGGCGCATGCCCCTTGCATATGCAGGTAGACAACGCCGCGATCGAAGCCGTGGAAGGTAATGTCGCCGCCATCCTGAGCAACCGCCGGCCGCACACGGCTGTCCAGCAATTCTTTGATCTGGTCGACGATTTCACCGTCTTCCCCGGAATGCTCGGCATGGCCCGAGGCCGCCGATCCATCGCCTTCCACTACCGGTTGGCCGGATTGGTAATGTTCCATGACCGCACCGAGAATTGCCGGCTTGATATGATCCCATTCCACGTTCTCGGCCTTTGTCACGGTAACAAAGTCATTTCCGAAGAAAACGCCGGTCACCCCAGATACGCCAAAAATCCGGCGCGCCAGCGGGGAGGGTGCGGCTGCGTCGGCATTTGGGAAGTCCGCAGTTCCTGCTTCCAGAACCGTTTGTCCGGGCAGGAATTTAAGGGTTGCGGGGTTCGGCGTGGATTCGGTCTGGATGAACATGGCGGTCTCCGTAACAGATGACTTGGATATGCGGGCCTTGCCGCTCCAAGTCAAGGATTGGAATGATTCTAAGTAGTGGGTTCCGGACGTTTTGCTGTCGTTTTCAGGTAATCGCTTCGAGCTTTTCCTTGCTCAGGTCACCCGGCACCACCGTGATCGGAATTGGAAGCGATCCCGAAGACCGGCTGAGTTGTGAAACAAGAGGGCCCGGTCCTTTCTTGTCCGTTCCCGCACCCAACACCAGCACACCAATCTCAGGGTCGGCCTTGATCTGTGCGATGATCTCCGGGACGGCGTCGCCTTCGCGGATAACCAATTCCGGGTCCACCCCCTGCTTGTCCCGCATCCATTTTGCGAAAACCTCGAAATGCGCATGGATGCGTTCACGGGACTCTTCCCGCATGACCTCTCCGACCCCAATCCAGTGGTTAAATTCATCCGGCGGGATGATGGAAAGAATGGCGACGCCACCTCCGGTATGGGCGGCGCGCATCGCCGCGAACCGCATCGCGTTCAGACATTCCCGGCTGTCGTCGAGAACGACAAGAAACTTGCGCATGGTCAGCTCCCTTCCGCGCGATCATGCCCCAAGGCCCGTTGTGAGGCAACTCTGACGGTCGGACCTGCCGATCTCACGTCGCGCTGGTTGCCCAGTCCCAATAAAGTTCGCGTACCTTTCGAGTCACCGGACCCACCTGGTAACTGGTGTCGTCCAACGCTGTGACGGGCGTGACCTTGTTCATGTTACCTGACATGAAGACCTCGTCGGCATCGTGGAAATCGTCAAATCCCAGAACTGCTTCATGAACGGTCACACCATCAGCTTGCAGGTTTGCGATGTGTCGTGCACGGGTAATACCCGACAAAAAGGTTCCATTGGCGATCGGGGTAAAAACCTCGCCATCTTTGACCAAAAAGATGTTGGCCGTGGCGGTCTCGGCCACATTGCCCATGACATCCGCTACAAGGGCGTTCGAGAATCCCTTGGCACGGGCCTCGCGCAGCATCCTTGCATTATTGGGATATAGACACCCCGCTTTGGCGTTGACGATGGCGTCCTCGAGAACGGGGCGACGAAAACGGGTGGTTGTCAGCGTGACCGAGGCGGTTGGTGGCGCCATGGGGATCTCTTCCAGACAAAGCGCAAAGCCCGTGCTGTCTGTGGACGGAACAATTGCTGTTACGTCGCCGTCGATGCCCCAATACATGGGGCGGATATAGATGGCCTGACCCGGCGAGAATGCCTTGAGCCCTTCGAGCGCAATCTCGACCATGTCCTCGGTTGATACCGTCGGGCTAAGCATCATCGCCTCGGCCGAGCGGTTGGTTCGGGCACAGTGGGCTTCTAGGTCCGGGATGACGCCATCAAAGAATCGTGCCCCGTCGAATACCCCCGACCCCAGCCAAGCGCCGTGGTCGGCGGCGCGGATTACGGCGACATCGCCATCATGCCACGTGCCATTGAAATAGGTACGAATATTGGTTCCGGTCGCCATGTCTCTCCCCCTGACTTGCCCCCAGATGCGGCCGGAAAAACACAAGCGGCCCGGCCCTGACTCGGAGCGGATGGTAGGGGGCGTTGGGTCAGGGGTCCAGACCTTTTCAGGCCCAAACCCAAGGCTAACGCCGGACGGGCAGGGTTTCGCGCTTGACCATCGTTCGCAGTGCAAAGTTGGAACGCAGGTTGCGTATGCCCGATATTTGCATCAGCCGATTTTCTAGAAAAGCGTCAAAAGCAGCAAGATCGGCAGCGACTACGCGCAGCAAAATATCCCGTGACCCGGTCATCAGGTAACATTCCATCACTTCGTCGCAGTTGCGGATCTCCTTTTCGAACGCATTGATTGCAGCGCGGTCCTGTTTGTCGAGCTCGACCGAAACAAAAATCGAAACACTCAGACCGAGCTTTTCCATGTCGACCTGTGCAGAGTAACCGGTGATTACACCGTCATTTTGCAGGCGTTCGAGCCGACGAGCGCATGGGGTGGGCGAAAGCCCAACCGCATCCGCCAGATCCGTTACCGTCATTCGCCCGTCACGTTGCAGAGTGCGTACGATTTTGTAATCGATCCCGTCCACTTGGGGAAATTACCTATTTTGTTCACGATCTATAGTGAAATACCCTAAGAAATTTTCGATCATAAGGCAATCTTGGTGACATTCCCTCTTTGAATCGTGGGAAGACAGATAGACCATGTTAGGAGGACCGAGATGAAGATCACAGCCGTTGATGCCCCCGAACACGCGCAGGTTGTGCGTGTTGCAGACGCTCCCAGTGGTCTGCTTGGCTTCATCGCGGTTCATTCAACCCAGCTTGGTCCTGCAGCTGGCGGGGTGCGGATGCGGCGCTATGACAATGAAACCGCGGCGCTGGATGACGCGCTGCGCCTTTCGCGCGGCATGACCTACAAGAACGCGGCGGCCGGGCTCCCTCTGGGCGGCGGCAAGGCCGTCATCATTGCCGATCCTGCCAAAGACAAGTCGCCCGAATTGCTGCGGGCCTTCGGGCGCGCCGTTGACAGCCTGAACGGGCAATACTGGACTGCCGAGGACATGGGCATGACCCCGGGCGACATGGCCGAGATCGGAACCGAAACCCGCTATGTGGCAGGTTTGGCAAATGGCGCGTTCGCAAGCGGCGATCCGTCACCGATTACAGCCCGTGGAATTTTCAATGCGATCGTGACGACAGCGCGCCACCGGTTCGGTTGGAAGGACCTTAGGAAGGCAACCGTGTCTGTGCAGGGGCTCGGCCATGTCGGCTACCACCTGTGCAGCCTGTTGACGGCTGCAGGAGCAAAGCTGATCGTCACCGATATCGACCCTGAACATGTCGCTCGAATAGCCCGCGAGTTTTCTGCTCGGGCCTTTGGCCCGGACGAGATTTTTGCGGTCGAGGCGGACATTTTTGCACCCTGTGCAATCGGGGCAATTCTGAACGAAACGACAATACCAATGCTCAAGACAGGTGTGGTCGTCGGAGGTGCCAACAATCAGCTCGCAACGGATCAAGATGGCCAGCGCTTGCACGACCGGGGCATCCTCTTCGCGCCGGATTTTGTTGCCAATGGAGGGGGCATCATCAATGTCGCGACAGAGATTCTGCAAATCAGCAACGGCGAAGCTTGGGTGGCATCTCGGTTGGAGGCTCTGGATCAGACCATGGACCGCATCCTGTCGCGAGCCAGTGCAATGAATGTCAGCCCCAATCAGGTGGCCGAAGATATCGTGAGAGAAATCCTGCATCCCAAAGCCGCCTGAGAAGCGGTGCCCCAAAAAGACTAAGCCGCCCTCAAGGGCGGCTCATTTTTTTTGGGGGTATATCTTGGTTGGCAATTGGCATTGCCCTTTGGCAGTCAACCTGCGCCCACCATCCCAACGATTTCATAAGCCCGCCGCAAAATCGGTGCAGCAATGCCGCGGGCGCGTTCGGCGCCGCGTGCCAAGATCCGGTCAATCTCGGATTGGTCGTTCATCAGCCGAGCCATTTCGGTGGATATCGGCGAAAGCTTTTCTACGGCCAGTTCCGCCAGCATCGGTTTGAATTCCCCGAATTGCTTTCCGCCGACATCCGCCAGCACATTCTCGACCGAGCTGTCGCTGAGTGCCGCATAGATGTTGACCAGATTCCGCGCCTCGGGCCGGTCATCCAGCCCCTTGGCTTCGGAGGGCAGTGCATCCGGGTCAGTTTTGGCCTTGCGGATCTTCTTGGCGATGGCGTCTGCATCGTCGGTCATGTTGATCCGGCTCATATCCGAGGGATCGGATTTTGACATTTTCTTGGATCCGTCCCGAAGGCTCATCACCCGCGTGGCGGCCCCTTCTATCACCGGCTCGGTTTCCGGGAAGAAGTTGACCCCGAAATCGTGGTTGAACTTGATTGCAATATCCCGCGTCAGCTCCAGATGCTGCTTCTGGTCCTCACCCACCGGAACATGCGTGGCGTGGTAAATCAGAATGTCGGCAGCCATCAGCGCGGGGTAGGCAAACAGGCCCAGTGATGCATTCTGCTGGTTCTTACCCGCCTTGTCCTTCCACTGGGTCATCCGCTGCATCCATCCCATCCGGGCGACGCAGTTGAAGATCCATGCCAGTTGAGCATGTTCAGGCACCTGGCTTTGGTTGAACAGGATAGACTGTTCTGGGTCGATCCCGGCCGCGATGAACCCGGCGCAAAGTTCGCGGGTGTTGCGGGTCAGGTCCGCAGGGTCCTGCCAGACTGTAATGGCATGCAGGTCGACCATGCAGAAAATGGTTTCGAAATCCGATCCCTGCATATCCACAAAGCGCTTCATTGCGCCTAGATAATTGCCCAGAGTCAGTCCGCCGGACGGCTGAATGCCGGAAAACACCCGCGGGGTGAAACGTGTTTCGGTCATGGAGGGCAACTCCCGTCTGGAAAAATCGACCTGTGTCGCTTACCCATGAGGTGAGAAGACGTCAACAGGCGCCAAACAAACCGCGTTCATTCGCACAGGAGGCCCGGGTCATGAGCAGCCCCGACAATCCATCAGCCGTCAACCCGCTACCGCCTGCTGTGGTTGCGCTGTTTCTCATCATCATGGGGATTGAGCTGGCATTTTCACTTGGCGCCAGGGGAATAGTCGGCGGACCCGAGGCGGTCGGATGGCGGCTCTCGGCTATCCAGACATACGCCTTTTCCGGCGATATCTTTGACTGGATGTGGACGAACAACCACTGGCCGTTCGAACACCTGATGCGGTTCGTGACCTATCCCTTTGTGCATGTCAGTTTCACGCAGGCTCTGTTTGTCAGCGTATTCGTGTTGGCAATGGGCAAGATGGTCGGCGAAGTCTTTGGCGGAGCCGCGATGATGCTGATCTTTGTGGCATCAGGCATCGGTGGCGCACTGGCCTATGCAGTGCTCTTGAATGAGCCTTTTCCGCTGATAGGTGGCTTTCCGGCTGTCTATGGGCTGATCGGCGCATTCACCTATCTGCTATGGCACAACCTGTCTCTTGTCGGGGCCAACCAGTCCCGTGCCTTCACGCTGATCGCGTTCCTGATGGGCGTGCAATTGCTGTTCGGACTTTTGTTCGGCGGGCAGAAAGACTGGGTGGCAGATCTTGCGGGGTTTGCAACCGGGTTTGGTCTGTCCTTCTTTGTCGCTCCCGGTGGATGGCAGCGAATCCGACGCCGGATGCAGCATGACTAACCCGGCGCTGGCCGTTATCCCCCGCGTCGCATCGCCTGTTTGAATTCGGCCAGACGAAATGCCCCGATGGCATGGCCGATGCCAAAATAGCTGAAGATACCAATGCCGACGAGTGCGGCCAGTGCGACATAGCGAATGGTTGGCGCGTAGAGCCAAGGCGCCAGCAACCAGCCCGCGAACAGCAACACTACTCCCATTCCGCAGGCCGCACCTGTAATGCGCCAGATCCGCCGATGGAACCTGTCGTCGAATTGCGCGACTTCGCCCATCGATGCGGTACCCCGTGACAAGAGAGCAACCATGCCCCATGCGGCAACAGTCGTTCCCAGTGCCGCGCCGATATATCCCAACACAAGCGCACCGCCCACGGCCACAACGGCGTTCACCACCATTGAAACAACAGCGAACCGGAAGGGCGTGCGGGTGTCTTCGCGTGCAAAGTAGAGAGGCTGAAGCACCTTTTGTAGCACGAAGGCCGGTAGCCCCGCGCCATAGATGGCCACCGCGAGCGCCGTCGCGGCGCTATCATCCGGTCCAAAGGCTCCGCGTTCGAACAGGACCGACACCAGCGGCAACGGGATCACGATCAATGCAACCGCTGACGGGATGGTCAGGGCCAGCGAGACCTCGCCAGCCCGGTTCAGGGCGTGCCGGGCGCCATCGTCGTCCTGTGCGGCCAGCCGGCGTGACAGGTCGGGTAACAGAACAACGCCGACCGCGATACCGACCACACCCAATGGGAGTTGATATAGCCTGTCTGCATAGGACAGCCATGCGATTGCGCCGTCGAAGAAACTGGCAACCTGACGGCCCACCAGCAAATTGATCTGAACGACGCCACCGGCCAGCATGGCAGGTGCCGCGATCACCGCCAGCCGCTTCAGGTCCGGTGTCAGCCGCGGCCAGGTCGGAGAGATATGAAATCCGGCACGTTTGGCGGCAATCCAGACCAGAACCATCTGCGCGATCCCGGCAAAAAGCGTTCCCCACACCAGCATGGTTCCGTGATGCACGCCGTCGATGTTCAGGGCCGCCAGCGCCCCGATCGTTACGACCCCTTCCAGCACCCCGGATTCCGCAAGTGCCAATGTCATGATCAGGATGACGTTCAGCAGAACCGGAGCTGCCGCTGCTGCCGCAAACCGTCCGGCGGCATTCAGAACTCCTGACAGCAAGGCCGCCAGCGAGATAAAGAGGATATAGCCGAATGCAATCCGCCCAAAGGTAACGGCCAGATCGAACCGTTCATCCCCGGCAAAGCCGCTGGCCATTGCCAGCACCAGAAAAGGCATGAACAGCTGCGCCAACAGCGAGAATCCGATGAGAAGGGTCGCGAGGCCGGAGAAGGCGTCTCGGGCGAACTGCTCGGGTTCGTCTCCGGTTTCCAGCTTCTTTGAAAACAGTGGGATGAAGGCAGTGTTGAATGCCCCTTCGGCAAAGAAGCGGCGAAACATGTTTGGCAGGCTGAACGCGACGAGAAACGCTTCGGCCACCGGACCGGCTCCGAGGAAGCCGGCGATCAGTATGTCGCGGGCAAATCCGAGAATTCGGCTGAGCATCGTCCACATGCCCACCGTCAGAAAGCCTGAGATCAGTCGGATCGGTTTCATGCGTGCGCGCGCTCGGCCCCTTCGGTGATTGCCTTTCGCAGCTTGGCTTCAAGAGCGTTGCGTTTGGCTTCCGAATGGTATTTCAGCCCGAACATATCCTTTACATAAAAACTGTCTACGACCTGTTCGCCATAGGTCGCGATCACCGCGTTGGCGACATAAACATTGGCCCCGGCAAGTGTGCGGGCGAGATCGTAAAGAAGGCCGGGCCGGTCGCGGGTGTCGACCTCGATAATGGTATAGATCTCGGAACCTTCGTTGTCGAAAGTGATATGAGTTGGCACGTTGAACGCTCGCTCGCGTTTCTTGATCTTGTCGCGGGATTTCAGGGCATCACGGGCGACGACTTCGCCTTTGAGGGTCTTGTGCAGCATCTGGCTCAACCGCGGCAGACGCGAGACCTCGAATGGGCGGCCCTCGGCGTCCTGTATCCAGAACGCATCGGTCACATAGCCGTCCTTGGTCGTATAGCTGCGGGCATCGACGACATTGGCGCCGACCAAAGCGAGCGCACCGGCTACGCGTGCGAAGATGCCGGGATGGTCCTCCATGGCGAAACAGGCCCGTGTGGCATCACGCTCTTCGTCGGGATGCAACCGGACCTGAACAGAGCCGGGGTCGTCGGTCTCGGTCAGCTCCCGTAGCATTTCGGCGAACTCGACATGCGTGTCCACGTTCAGCCCCTGCCAGTAGGGGTCATAATGTCGGCCGGTCTCGACCTTGAGTGCCGGTTTGGACCAATCGTTTAGCTTTTCGCGCAGGGCCTTCTTGGCCTCGTTGCCACGACCTTCGCGGTTGATGGCTTCCAGACCGGTCTCCAAGGCGGCCTTTGTCGAGGCATGCAGCCCCCTCAGCAGCGTTGCCTTCCAATTGTTCCACGTGTCCGGGCCGACGCCACGTATATCGCACACGGTCAATACGGTGAGCAGATCCAGCCGTTTCACCGTTTGAACAGCCTTGGCAAAATCCCGAACCGTGCGCGGATCGGAAATGTCGCGCTTCTGAGCCATGTCCGACATCAGAAGGTGATAGCGTACCAGCCATTCGACCGTTTCGCTTTCCGACTTGTTGAGACCGAGCCGCGGGGCCACCTTTCGCGCGATCCGGGCTCCGAGAATGGAATGGTCTTCGGGCCGACCTTTGCCGAGATCATGCAGCAGAAGCGCCACGTAGAGCACCTTGCGGTTCACACCGCCCTCGAGGATGGACGAGGCCAGCGGCAGTTCTTCTATCAGTTCGCGTTTTTCGATCTGGGCAAGATTGATGATGCACTGGATCGTGTGCTCGTCCACAGTATAGCTGTGATACATGTTGAACTGCATCATCGCCACGATCGGTTCGAACTCGGGAATGAACGCTGAAAGCACACCCAGTTCGTTCATGCGCCTAAGCGCGCGTTCTGGGTTTCCGTGTTTGAGCATGAGATCAAGGAAGATCCGGCGCGCCTCCTTGTCATTGCGCATGTCTTCGTCGATCAGGTCCAGGTTTGCCGTCACCAGCCGCATTGCGTCCGGGTGGATCAACATTCCGGTGCGCAACCCTTCCTCGAACAACCTCAGCAGATTCACCTTGTCGGCAAGAAATGTCTCGGGATCGCTCACATCAAGACGGCCGTGAACGACCTTGTAGCCGGGTTTGACCCGCCGCCTGCGGCGAAAGATCCGTTCCAGAAGAGGAGCGCCCTTCATGTGAGCGGCTTCGAGCTTGGTCAGCAGGATCCGCGTCAGCTCGCCGACTTTCGTTGCCTCCCGAAAGTATCTCTGCATGAAGATCTCGACACCCCGGCGTCCAGCACGGTCTTCGTAGCCCATGCGCTCGGCCACTTCGACCTGCAGGTCAAAGGTCAGCTGCTCGGTGGCGCGCCGGGTGACAAGGTGAAGATGTGAACGGACCGCCCAGAGAAAATCTTCGGCCTGAACGAAAGTATCGAACTCTTCAGGTGAAAACAGGCCCAGATCCACCAGTTCGGCCACGTCCTGCACACTGTAGATATACTTGGCGATCCAGAAAAGGGATTGAAGATCGCGCAGCCCGCCTTTGCCCTCTTTCACGTTCGGTTCGACCATATACCGCTCACCCTGCTTGCGGTGGCGGATGTCACGTTCTTCCAGCTTCGCCTCGATGAACTCGCGCTCGGAACCCGAGAACAGTTCGGCCTTCAGGCGGGTATCAAGTTCTTCGGCCAATGGTGCATGGCCCGCCAGGAATCTGTGTTCGAGCATGGCGGTTCGGATGGTGAAATCTTCTGCGCCAAGCCTCAGGCAGTCTTTGATGGTGCGCGACGAGTGGCCGACCTTCAGTCGCAGGTCCCACAAGATGTAGAGCATCGATTCAATGACGCTCTCGGCCCATGCGGTAACCTTGTAGGGCGTCAGAAACAGCAGGTCGACATCCGAGAACGGCGCCATTTCACCCCGGCCATAACCACCCACGGCAATGACCGCGATCCGCTCGCCCTGAGTGGGGTTCGCCAGGGGATGGAGCAGGTTTGATGCCACGTCCAGAGCCGCCGTCACCAACCCGTCGGTGAGATAGGTATAGGACCGGGTCAGCGGTCTCGCGGCAAACGGGTGCTCGGCGAAAGCCGAAGCAATTGCGGCCCGTCCCTCGTTCTGAATGTCACGCAAGATATCGACCACGGCGGCGCGGAGAGCAGCGTTGTCTTCTGCGTCTTCAGCCGCCAGCGAAATCTGGTTGGCAACCGCATCGTGGTCAAAGATCAGTTCTGGCGCACAGATCAGCGCTGGCTGAGTCTGTGGTGGGGTAGCCGGATCAGAATCCGGCACCGGAGAAGCTTTGTGGGGCAGGGTCAATCACAACCACCTGTTTGTCTTGGATCGTGGCAACGGCCAGCCCTCTTTCATTAGTCCCATCCGCGCGCAAACGGAAGATGCCGCCGACACCCTGAAACCCAGCATTCTGGGTCAGCGCTGCGCCCGAAAGCGCGTCTTCCCGACCGGCACCGACCAAAGCGCCGATTGCGGCAATGCCATCATAGGCCAGCCCAGCGATCGGATGCGGTGAACCACCATATGCCGAGGCGTAGCGGTTGCGGAACAGCTGAGCCTTGCCCGGATCAGGCAGGGCAAACCATCCGCCCTGAACACCTGGCAAAGCCAGCGTTTGCGTCGGGATATCCCACCGGGTCAAGCCGATATATTGAATCTCCTGCGGAGACACGCCTGCTTCGGGCAGAAGTTGCGTGAACAGCGGCAGCGCTCCCGCTGTTGTCGAGGTAAAGAAGATCGAGTTTGCCGCACTTGCCTCGACCGTCGATTTCACATTCGGAACCGCGTCGATCACACCCTGTTGCGAGCGTTCATATGGCACGGCACCGGCGTTGCTTGCCCGGCCTCCGGCAATGGCCTGCGCGATTGCAGCCCGGCCGACTTCGCCGGCTTCGTCAGTGCTGTGCACGATGACCATATTGCCCTTGCCAGCGCGTCCCGCATAGCTTGCCAGCCGGTTGGCGGTGTTCTGGAAGGTATTGCCCAAGACATAGACGTTGCCGCCGGCAATTTTGCTGTTGTTCGAAAAGGACAGCACGTTGATGTTGTTGTTCAGCACGGCGAGACCTGCAGCATTCGCAGCCTGTGCATAAACCGGTCCAAGGATGATCTTTGCACCTTCATCCGCAGCCTGTGCCGCCACTGCCGACGCTGTGCCGGCATTGCCAGCCGTATCATAGACGCGAAGATCGATCTGGACGTCGCTCAGGTCACTGATCGCCAGACGCGCGGCGTTTTCAAGGCTTTGCGCAAGAACGGCATCCCCGGATTGTGCCGATCCCAGAGGCACCAGCAGCGCCACCGGCACCGGCTTGGACGTGTTGATCGAAGGACCACCTCCGGTCGGGACCGGATCACAGGCAGCCAGAAATGCGGCAGCGGCCAAACCCAGCGCCAGCCGGGTCACCTTGCGGGCGGGACGGAAAACGGCAAACATCTAAATGAATTCTCCCTGCTGCGGCCTCTGAGTGCCGCGTGTATGACAGGGTTCGATAATAAACGTCACAGAGAACGGGTCCAGCTTTGAATCACCAGAAGGTCAGATTGTCACCGGGGCTGTACTTTGTCGCCACCCCGATAGGCACAGCGCGCGACATCACACTGCGAGCGTTGGATATTCTGGCCTCTGCCGATGTGATTGCCGCGGAAGATACCCGGAGCCTGCGCCGCCTGCTCGAGATCCACGGCGTCCCGCTGGAAGGACGCAAGGTGGTCTCATATCATGATCACAGTGGTGCCGGTGCGCGTGCACGTCTTCTGGGGTCCTTGGAAGACGGTCAGACTGTCGCCTACGCTTCCGAGGCCGGTATGCCACTTATCGCCGATCCCGGATATGACCTCAGCAGGGCAGCCTCCGAAGCAGGCCATCTTGTCACTGCAGCACCTGGGGCCTCTGCTGTTCTAACGGCACTCACGCTGGCTGGTTTGCCCACGGATGCCTTTTTTTTCGCGGGTTTTTTGCCCAATGCAGCCGGCGCCAGGCGTTCCCGATTGCAGGACTTGCGGAGCATTCCCGGCACGCTGGTCTTTTATGAATCGCCAAAGCGTGTTGCGGCGAGCCTTGCGGATATGGCGAACGTTTTAGGCGGAGACCGGCAGGCAGCTCTTTGCCGGGAACTGACAAAGAAATTCGAAGAAACCCGGCGCGGGTCGCTGGCAGATCTGGTGTCTTCCATTGCAGAGAAGCCGCCAAAGGGAGAAATCGTTCTGCTGGTGGACCGAGCGCATTCAGAAGCTGTTAGTGAATCGGACCTAGAGTCGGCCCTGAAAGACGCATTGGAGAGCCATTCTGTGAAAGACGCCGCCGACATCGTTTCTAACATGTTCGGGGTGGCGCGCCGGCCCGTTTACCAGATGGCCCTTAAGATGGGAAAGGAATGATCGCTTGCAGCGTAGGAACCGGGGTCAAATGGCCTATCATGCGGGTCAGGCGGCAGAAAACCGAATAGCGATTGAATATGAGCGGCGCGGCTATTCCATCGCTCGCAAGCGATGGCGCGGCCCGGCCGGTGAGATCGATCTGATCACCAGATCCGACACTGCCTTCGTTTTTGTCGAAGTCAAACAGGGCGGCAGTTTCGACATCGCCGCCGAACGCCTTGGGCGGCGTCAGATGCAGCGGATATGCGCCTCGGCCGAGCATTTCATGGCCACCCAACCGAACGCCCAATTCGTTGATGTCAGGTTCGACGTTGCGCTTGTCGACGAGGCCGGAGAATTCCGCATTATCGAGAATGCCTTTGGCCTGAACTGAAAGGATTTGGCGAACGGCATTGAACCCTGACGGCGGCTGCGCCATGTATCGGCAAGCAGTTGGGGACGACAACCGGGATAGCCGCCATGAAAATCGCCTTTCAGATGGACCCGATCGGGGCCGTGGATATTGACGCCGACAGCAGCTTTCGGCTTGCTGAAGAAGCTCAGGCAAGGGGGCACGAGCTGTTTTTCTACGGCCCGGACCACCTGGCTTATCAGGAAGGGCATATCACAGCGCGTGGCCACGATATGTCCGTTCAGCGGGTGGCGGGTACACCGGCAGTGCTTGGCCCCGAACGCGAAGTCGACCTGGCCGAGATGGACGTCGTTTGGTTGCGGCAGGATCCCCCCTTCGACATGCATTACATCACCTCCACCCATCTTCTGGATCGCCTCAGGGGCCAGACTCTGGTGGTTAACGATCCTTTCTGGGTGCGCAACTATCCTGAGAAACTGCTGGTGCTGGATTTTCCGGACCTGACACCGCCAACTACGGTTGCGCGGGATCTGCAGACCATCAAGGCGTTCAAGGAACGGCATGGCGACATCATTCTCAAGCCGCTGTATGGCAATGGAGGGGCCGGAGTGTTCCGACTAGACGCGAATGATCGGAACCTGACTTCCCTGCACGAACTGTTCACCGGCTTTTCCCGCGAGCCACTGATTGTGCAGAAATTTCTGCCGGATGTGAGCAATGGCGACAAGCGCGTGATCCTTGTCGACGGAGAGCCGGTCGGCGCCATCAATCGCGTTCCGGCCGCAGGCGAAACCCGGTCGAACATGCATGTGGGCGGTCGGCCTGAAAAGATCGGCCTGAGTGATCGCGACCGCGAGATCTGCGCCGCCATTGGTCCACTACTGCGTGAGAAAGGGCAGATCTTTGTCGGGATTGATGTCATCGGCGACTACCTGACCGAGATCAATGTCACATCGCCGACCGGCATTCAGGAACTGGAGCGGTTCGACGGGGTGAACATCGCCCAGAAGATCTGGGAGGCAATCGAAGCCCGGTTGGTATGAGCTGGCAACGTCGCTGGATTAACGCGGCTCTGCTGCGGTTCGAAAAACCTTTGTTGGAAAGGGCAACGGACCCCAAGGCCCTGCGCCGGGGTTTCGAGCGCCGCGTGCGATTCTGGATGCATGTGCCGCGCCGCGTGAAGGTCGAGAAATCACTGCCGGGCGGGTATCCGGGGTGGGTGCTGCATCCTCCCGATCTGTCGGAGTTCGGCCGGCGTGGAGGGACACTGTTTCATATCCACGGCGGGGCCTTTATCCTTGGAAGCCCCCGCACGCACGCCCCTATGCTGGGCCACCTTTCGTGCCTTGTCGGAGCACCGGTGATGGTCCCGGCCTATCCTCTGGCCCCCGAAGCGCCGTTTCCGGCTGCTCGGAATCATTTGCGCGAGACGCAGCACAGCCTGATCGCCGGCGGGATCGAACAGGAACGGATCGTTCTTGGCGGAGACAGCGCAGGTGGGGCGCTGGCATTCGGACTGCTGGCTGATCTTTGCAAGTCGGGGCTGCCGCCGCTTGCGGCCTATGGCCTGTCGGTGGTTTCAGATTTGACCTTTTCCGGTGAAAGTATGTCCCGCAACGCAGACCGCGAAGCCCTTTTGCCGGCCAAACGGGCGCAGGATCTGGCTGAAATGTATCTTGGTTCCGCAGATCCGTTCGACCCACAGGCGTCCCCGCTGTTTGCGGAGTATCCATCGCCTCCACCTGTTTGGCTTGCAGCCAGCAGCAGCGAAGTTCTTCTGGATGACACCCGCCGGTTGGCTGCGCGCCTGCGGCATCACGGTGGGGAGGTGACCGAACGGATAGAGCAGAACCTGCCACATGTCTGGCCGTTTTTCTGGCGTATGCTGCCCGAAGGTCGGCAGACCTTGGCAGAGCTTGCGCGCTGGATCAGCAGACAGCACCCGGGTTCAGGCGAAAGCTGATCGCCTCGGCTACGTGGGGCCGGGTCACATTGGCCGAGCCTTCCAGATCGGCAATCGTACGCGCCAGCCGCAAGACACGATGATACCCTCGCGCAGATAATCCGAATCGTTCAGCTGCCCGCAGCAGCAGGTCACGCCCTTCCGCATCGGGATTGGCCACCTGTTTCAGGGTTTCTCCTTCTGCGTCAGCGTTGAGAAAAACACCGTCGTGATCGCGAAACCTGTCGGCCTGAATTTTCCGTGCTTCCGCAACCCGCGCGGCCACCATGGCAGACGCCTCTCCGTTCGTGGGTAGATCAAGGTCAGTGAAACGCACCGGCGGAACTTCGATGCGCAGGTCAAACCGATCCATAAGCGGCCCTGAAATCCGTGACATGTAGTCCTCGCCGCAGATCGGAGCGCGCGAGCAGGCACGGCCGGGATCACTGAGATATCCACATTTGCAGGGGTTAGCCGCGGCCACCAGCATGAACCTGCTGGGGTATCTTACATGGGCGTTGGCCCGTGCCACGGTGATCTCTCCGGTTTCGATCGGCTGGCGCAATGTTTCAAGCACCGGTCGCTGGAATTCCGGCAATTCGTCCAAAAACAGCACACCGTTATGCGCCAGTGAAACCTCGCCGGGTTTGGCGCCACGACCTCCGCCCGAAATTGATGCGACCGAGGCGGTGTGATGCACGGCTCGGAACGGTCGCGTGCGGCTGATGCCGCCTTCGTCCAGCAACCCGCTGAGCGAATGGATCATTGAGGTTTCCAATGCTTCGGCTGGGCTGAGCGGCGGCAACACGCCGGGCAGGCGCTGGGCCAGCATCGACTTGCCGGACCCCGGCGTGCCGATCATCATCAGATGGTGTCGTCCGGCTGCCGCGATTTCCAATGCTCGCTTTGCACGTTCTTGTCCCTTTACATCGCGCAGATCACGGCAGGCAGGATCAGCCACAACTTCACCGGGGCAGGCGGGTGCAATCGGTGTCTGCCCAAGGAAATGCCGAACGGCATCGCTCAGGCTTGCCGCACCGATGACCTGTGCAGCGTCGACCCATGCAGCCTCTGAGCCCGATCCTTCGGGACAGAGCAGAGCGCGGTCCGCCTGAGCTGCCGCCATTGCCGCCGGCAATGCGCCGGGTACGGTAACGAGGGACCCATCCAATGACAGCTCACCCAAGGCGACCGTTGCTTCGGCAATGTCAGGGGGAACGATACTGAGAGCCGCAAGCAGGGCTAGCGCAATTGGCAGATCGAAATGGCTGCCCTCCTTGGGCAGATCAGCTGGCGAAAGGTTGATGGTGATCCGCTTTGAAGGCAGCGCGATAGCCATTGCCGAGAGCGCGCTTCGGATACGATCCTTTGCTTCGGACACGGCTTTGTCGGGCAGTCCCACAATCGAAAAGGCTGGCAAGCCGGGGCTGACCGCGCATTGCACTTCGACCAAGCGTGCCTCGACCCCTTGGAAGGCAACGGAGTAGGCACGTGCGATCATGAGATGCCCTGTAGTTTGGTTAACAAGGACTGAATAGCCAAGCAGGTGTTTAGGAATGGTTAACGGCGGTTCATCTTTTTACCTTTTATTTTCAGCTTGTTAAGCTTCGTGGGACAAGCACTAGGTACGTTATGGGAGAAGCTGGCCAGCAGGCTAGGAGGATAGTTGCGCTGCCAGCGAAAACACCGGTCGGTGTCCTAGGTTTAATTGTCACAAGGCAGACGTCTGGAAACAGCCGTCACAAGGTCTCCTGTGCGGACTTTGCGGACCTAGCCACTGGTCAAGCCAAATGGCGCTTTCGTCCATTGGCAGACCTGGGACCAAGATGATGCTAACGACCGGCTTGACCTGGATCTACCGCGGCGACGCTGGCGGAGACCGGGGCCTCTTCGGATTACAGGTTGCCAAAAAGCAGACGCGCAGTTTGCGCAATCTTGGCAAACAACCAGCCATGGTTTGGGCCGTTTCAAGAGGCGAATTTCCGAGGAGCTTCATGGCGGTGGCTCGGAGATTCCTGTAAAAACAATTTCCTAAGACACCGGCTACCTAGTTTCTGTTTCCCCCGAGGATGTCGGGGTGGTAGTAGTGCGGCTCGCGAATGCCATTTTTCCGAAGTGCGATCCCATTCAGCAATTCGCGGATCATGTTGTTGGTAATCAAGGCCGTTGTGCGCCCACGGTCGTCCACCAACGGATTGTATTCAACAAAATCGGCTCCCACGATGTCGCCTGTAACAGCGACGGTTCGAATGAACTCGACCAACTGTCGCGTCGTCCAGCCACCCAGCACAGGCGCAGTTACTCCGGGAGCCGCAGCAGGATCTAGAACGTCGATGTCAACGGACAGATAGATCTTGCCCGGGCCAGCTTTGATGTCTTCAACGACGTCCATGAGAACATTGCGAAAACCGCGATCTTCAAACTCGCCCTGCCAGTAGATGCGCACGTTGTTTTCACGGTACCACGCCAGTTTGTCGGGGCCATAACCAGGCGCCCGCTGCCCAACCGAGATCATGTGTTTCCCATCGACAAGACCTTCTTCGACGGACAATTTAACCATGTTCCCTATGGTGACATAATGGCCAAGGTTCTCCGAACTCATGTCGGTGTGCGCATCGACATGAATGATCGTCATGCTTTTCTTGCCGTAGTCATCGGTCACACCCAGAACGTGCGGGTACATGATCGAGTGGTTGCCGCCGACCATAATGGGAATGGCTCCCGTTTCGGCGACTTCGCGGACGGTTTCGCGAATAGACCCCAAACTTCTTTCAATACTCATGGCATCTACGGGAATATCGCCGTAGTCGACCATGACAAGATCGGCAAACGGATCGACCTGCGTTTCCGTTGAAACCCCGCTGGGACCCCAAGGCAGGATAACTTCTGCCGTTCGGACAGCCTGAGCTGCCCAACTCGTTCCGACCCTGCCATAGCCGCCGTTGTCCATAGGCACGCCCATGATTGCGACCTCAACATTCCCCGCCTTTAAGTCCTCTGGTGTCAAGGCAACAGGAAGCCGAAAGAACGTTGGTATTCCGTGCCATGCCAGTCCGGCCAGGGTACGCTGAATATTGATGGGGCGGGGTCCCTTTTGTCCTTCGAGAAATCGCGTTTTTGGAACAAAATGTCTCCGGTAGGATCATCCGGATTCAGTCTGATAATCTTGCTTTCAGGGTCGTATGCCTTTTCGAAAGCGGTCTACTTACCAGAAGCAATCGTGGGGGAAAGAAACGGAAGACACATTGCAGAAACTGCAAAACACATGTTCAAAAATGAGCTACAGCGGAATCCATAAGGCATCTTTTTTGTTCCCCTAAAGAATTAGCAAACGTCTTTTGAATTCGAGTCAATGAAAACACTACCGAAGTCAAATTGCATGGACATTCCAACACCAGCTCGCACGTCGCTATAGTGCGCTACGTTGCTTTATCGGTCGCTCTTCATGTGTTCGATTGGTGCGCTGCAACCAACGCCAGCAAGGCCCGCAATAGAGACTTCTATGCACTTCTTATCGAAGGTCCGCTTCCCGTTCCTTGCGTAGGATGCTGCATACTCAATCAATGAGTGGTTCGGGCTACTTGCTGCCGTTCACGGCAGTCTTCTTCAATGTCAGCTTCTGTTTTGCCGTACACCCGCTTCGAGTAACCTTAGGGGATCCAGAGTAATGAGGAGTAAACCGTTAAGCATCTGATACATGTTCTTTTTCCTCAGTGAGGTCGAAAGGCACAATAAAATCAGTAAACCATGAACTTAAGAAATGGCTAAGGTGGCTGACGGGCTTCAGCCAAAACCGCCGACATCGCCGCGCGCAATCGACACACTCTTGATCACCGCCCAGCATTCGACCCCTTCGGACAACTCCAAGGCCTCTGCCGACCGGCGGGTAATGCGTGCCAGAACACGTCCGGCCGGTGTTTCCACCGAGACAATGGCTCCCGGGCCATCACCCGCTCTGATATGTTCAACTTGTCCGGGCAGTTGGTTCAAGGCCGATAATCCGTCGGGCCTGCTGCGCGAAAGGATAACGCCCTGGGCTGCGATGCGGATACGGATCAACGCGCCGGGTGCCTGCGGAACGCGGGGCAGGAACAATGACTGCCCTCCTGCTTCAAGTTCGGTCAACCCGTCATCGTGATGGGTCTTGACCGTAGCCTCCAGCATGGCTCCGACCGAACGGATCCCGTCGGGGGTGAACATTGGGTCGCTGAGCACCTCCATTGCCGGCCCCTGTCGGGCAACCGTTCCACCCTCCAGCGCCACGACGGTTGTGGCCAAACGTGCAACCTCGGAGAGGGAGTGGCTGACATAGAGAACCGGAACCGATACTTCGTCCCGCAGCCGTTCAAAGTAGGGCATGATCTCGGCTTTGCGGGCCTCGTCCAGCGCTGCAAGAGGTTCGTCGGCAAGGATCAACTCGGGTCCTGCAAGCAAGGCGCGGCCGATCGCGACACGCTGTTTCTCACCGCCTGATAACAAGCCGGGACGCCGTGACAGCAGCGAACCGATGCCCAGCATTTCAACCACGCGATCGAATTCTCCACCTTTTGACCGTTTGCGCGCAAACCACTGGCCGAACAACAAATTTTGCCGGACCGTCAAATGCGGAAACAGTCTTCCCTCCTGAAAGATATATCCCAGCCGCCTGCGGTGAGGCGGTAGCCAGAGATTCTTCTCGGTATCGCACAAGACCCGGTTGCCGACTGCAATCTGACCGGTCTCAGGCCGCAACAGGCCGGCGACAGCCTGCACAACGGTGGTCTTTCCGGAACCTGATTGCCCGAACAGAACCGTAACCCCCGGAGGCGCTTCGAAAGCGACGTTCAGCGTGAAGGCGCCTTGATCATGGCGCAGGGAGACCGAGAGCGTCATGTTCCGTGAACCTTTCGCGCAAGCCGCCGTGCCAGCAGCTCCGAAACCAATAGTGCCGCCATCGAGATCACCACCGAGATCAAAACCAGCCGCAGGGCCGCGTCCTCACCTCCGGGCACCTGAAGGAACGCGTAAATCGCTGAAGGCAGCGTTTGCGTCTGGCCCGGAATGTTCGATACAAAAGTGATTGTGGCGCCGAACTCTCCCATCGCCTTCGCAAAGGCCAGAACCGCCCCCGCCAGAATTCCGGGTAGGATCAGCGGCAGCGTAACCGTGGCAAAAACCCAGAACCGGGATGCCCCCAAAGTGGATGCCGCTTGTTCCAGCTTGGGGTCCACGGCCTCGATCGACAGGCGAATGGCCCGAACCAGAAGCGGGAACGCCATTACGCCAGCCGCGAGCGCGGCACCGGTCCATTGAAAGGCAAAAACAATTCCGAGTTCTTGCAGGGGCCCGCCAATCGGGCCTTGTGTCCCGAAGCCCAACAAAAGCAGATACCCCGTTACCACGGGAGGAAGGATCAGCGGCAGGTGCACCAGACCGTTGAGCAGTTGGCGGCCGGGAAAACTCCATCTGGCGAGGGCGTGGGCGACGAGGACACCCAAGGGCAAGGTTGCCAGCGTTGCCCACAAAGCCACTTTGAGTGAAAGGGAAACTGCCTGCCATTCCTCGGGTCCAAGCCAGTCCATCCACTACTCCTTTGGCGGCAGAAACCCGTGGTGGGTCAGGATTGACCGTGCATCGTCGCTTGCCAGAAACGCAAGCAGGGATTGCGCCGCCGCGGTATGCTGCCCCGACACCATCGCAGCTGGAAACCGGATCCTCGGGTGGCTGTCGGCGGGAAAGGTGCCGAGGATCCGAACCCTTGGATCCGCAGCCGCATCAGTCTCGTAGACGATGCCCAAGGGAGCTTCGCCTGAGGCAACCAGAGCAAGGGCGGCTCGCACGTTGTCGGCTTGCGCCACCTGACCCGCCACAGAGTCCCACAGGCCGAAATGCGTCAGGGCAGCCTTGCCATATATCCCGGCCGGGACCGCATCGACCAGTGCCATTGCCAGATAGCCGCCATCCAGCAATGCAGCGGGATCGAAATCCGGTGTGAGCTGGCCAAGAACAGGCGTTTCCGGGTTCGACCCGATCAGGACCAGCCGATTTTCGACCATGTCAAACCGGGTGTCCGGTGCAATCCGGTTCTGGCATTCCAGCCAGTCCATCCACCCGGTATTTGCGGAAATAAAAATGTCGGCCGGAGCGCCAAGCCCGATCTGTCGCGCTAGTGATGAGGAGCCAGCCAGAGAAATTGTTACCGTATGCCCGCTCTGGTCTTCGAACTTTTTGGCAATATCTTCCAGCGCGCCCTTGAGGCTGGCCGCCGCGAACACCGTGACCGGCTCAGCAGCAGCCGTAGTTCCGGCAAAGCACGTCAGCAGTAGCGCCAGCACTGTCAGCTGACGGCGTATGAGTATCAGGAAGAAGAAGCGGCTTTTCACAAAAAGCACCCGTGGAGGTTCGATATGTTCACACGGAAATATCGGTGAAGTTCGCTGTATCGCAAGTAAAATGTGGTGGCGCTGTAAATTGCTGCGTGTTCACGTGTCAGATTTCGGATCGTTCAGCAAGCTTGCCAACTGACCGACATGCTCCGCGCCGGCCGAGCGTGCCTTGCTTTCCAATGCTCTGTACTCGGACAGGACTTTTAGCCCCATATCCGTCACTTGAGCCCCGCCACCCCTTGGTCCTCCGCGGGTGCTGACGACCACTGGGTCACGAAACATCGCGTTCATCGTCTCAACAAGCTGCCATGCGCGTTTGTAGCTCATTCCCATTTCTCGCCCGGCTGCAGCGATTGACCCGGTGCGGGAGATCCTTTCCAGTAACTCCGCCTTTCCGGGGCCGATCATCTCGTCAGGGCTGAAATACAGGCGAAGGCGGAGTTTGGGTTCGGTCGGAATTGATGGCATGGCGCAAATCTGCGCCTTAACCGGCGAAACCGCAAGCTGGTGGTCTGGGCTCGAAACAGCATTTGTGGCTGCTGACTGTTCGCCTCAACTACGGTCTTTTCGTCGATGCAGCAGGTAGATGTCCATGATCCAGCCGTGATTGGCGCGTGCTGTTGCCCGTGTTTCGATAATCCTGTTGGCAACCTCGGTCAGAGGACCTTGGATGAGGATTTCTTCTTTCATGCCAACATAGGCCCCCCACCAGATGTCAAAGGAGGCCATGTCAAGGGATTGGAACGAGCAGTCACCGTCAAGCATGACCGCAGCCCTGTCCGCCAATGCAGGCCATCCGTTCTCGCGTAGACGGCGACCGGTGGTGACGACAAAAGGTGCCCCCAGATCGTTGACCGGTATTGCATGGGCTGCCGTCAGCGCTTGCAGGGCGGTGATGCCGGGGAATACCCGAATGGCAGGCACCGGATCCAGCCGGGCGGCGATACGCAACGAGCTGTCATAAAGGGATGGATCGCCCCAGATCAGCAGCGCCACGTTCCGGGCTTGGGGATGGGCCTCGATGGCATCCTGCCAACGTTTGGCAATCGCATCGTGCCACGCATCGACGCCGCGCAAGTATCCGCCCTCGGTTCGCCGCACGGGGATATCAAAATACGCAATGGTCGGCGGCGTTTTCGTCACCTGACCGATGATCATCTCGCGCAGGCCGGCAAGATCGGATTTGCCTTCGCCCTTTCGTGGTATCAGGATCAGGTCGGATTTGCGGATTGCCTCGGCCCCCTGAAACGTCAGGTGATCGGGGTTTCCGGTGCCGATACCGATAAGCGAGAGTTCAAACATCGCCTTCTCCGGTTTCCGGGTCGGCCAGCGGACCGTAGAGGATCAGCGCAGCGGCGGTTCCTACCTCGGCTTTCAACCGTTCGGACAACGCGCCGATCGTAGACCGATACAAAGTCTGTTCGGGCGTCGAGACAGCCTCGGCAAGCAAGGCCGGCGTATCCAGTGAAAGGCCGTGGGCATGCAGCGCCTCGACCAGTAGTGGGAATGTCCGTTTGCCCATGAATACAACCGAAGTTGCCCCGGGATCGGCCAGCGCAGGCAGGTTCAGATCCGGCGGCAGTTTTCCACTGACATCGTGGCCGGTGACAAACTGAACACGCCGCGCGGTCAACCTGCGGGTCAATGGGATGCCTGCAACCGCGGCAGCCGCGATTGCCGACGGGATTCCGGGGATTATCTCATAGTCGATCCCGGCCTTTTGCAGCGCGACCAGTTCCTCTTCGAGGCGCCCGAACAATCCACCGTCTCCGGACTTGAGCCGCACCACGCGGGCGCCGGTTTTTGCATAGTCGACCAGCAGCCGGCTCACGTGATCCTGTTTGGGCGACGGCCGGCCGGCGCGTTTGCCGACCCCGACAAGGTCGGCGTCGTCGCGTGCATGGGACAGGATCGGCCCTGAACTCAAATCGTCGAACAGAACTGCGTCGGCCCTGCCCAGCCGATCGGCCGCTTTGAGGGTCAGAAGTTCAGGATCACCCGGCCCGGACCCGACAAAGGAAACAAATCCACTCATGCCGCTTCCATTCTGCCGGCTTGGGCAATCAGATGGAAGAATGTGCCGGAAACATTGCCTCGCACCGAGCCGGTTTCCGGAACTTCGGCGCCTTCCGCATCCAGTACGCGGGCCAGCGGTGCATCAGGCTGGTCAAGGATCGAGCAATAGTGAAACTCATGTCCGCGCAGTTGATCGCCAGCGGAAAACCCGGGCATCCCGGACTCGAGATGGGCTTTTCGGTACCCGAGGTGAAACTTCCGTTTTTCGTAAGAGGTAACGAGGCTGAGCAACCCTGCCATCTGGTGCTGGGTGCCGTCCTTGTCGATCAGCGCAGCACCAAGGGTCATGTAACCGCCGCATTCTCCGTGCACCGGTCTGCTCTCGGCATGTCGGCGCAAACCGGTCAGGAAATTGTCAGCGGCGGCAAGTTTGCCGGCATGCAGCTCTGGATATCCTCCCGGCAACCAGACCAGATCGGCGTCTGCGGCAGGGGCTTCGTTGGCCAGAGGCGAAAACGGCAGGATCTCGGCACCCGACGCGCGCCACCCCTCCAGAAGATGGGGATAGGTAAAGGAAAACGCAGAATCTCGGGCCAGAGCAATCCTTTGAGCTGGCGGGCGCGGCAGCTCGTTTGCCGAGCGCCCGACAGAAGCGCCTGCCGATCGCGAAGCAGCCGCCGACCGGATTGCTGCCAGATCCACATGCTCTCGAAGGAAGGACGCATATCCCGAAATTGCTGCTTCGAGGTCGGGATGTTCGACCGCCTGTATCAGTCCCAGATGTCGCTCGGGCAAGGTCAGGTCCCCGCGCCGGGGCAGAACGCCAAGGACAGGCATCCCAGCGCGTTCCATGCCCAGGCGGGTCAGCCGTTCGTGGCGTGGGCTCGCGCACCGGTTCAGGATCACCCCGGCAAACGGAAGGTCTGGGTTGTACATGCGAAACCCCAGCGCCGTCGCCGCAGCCGATTGGGCCTGCCCCCCCACATCCAGCACGAGGATGACAGGCCATCCCATCCTTGCTGCGGTTTCGGCGCTGGTTCCATGCCCCTGTTCCCCCGGTTTGGCGACCCCGTCAAACAGGCCCATCGACCCTTCCGCTACCACGATGTCGGCGCCGCATGCCTGAGCCGAAATCGCCTCGAGCAGGCCGCCATCCATTGCCCAGGTGTCGACATTGAAAGAAGGCCGGCGCGCCGCCGCGAGGTGAAAGGCGGGATCGATGTAGTCGGGGCCGCTTTTGAAAGGCTGCACGGTCAGCCCGTCCTCGGCCAGGGCTCGCAGGAGCCCCAGCATGACGGTGGTTTTGCCCGTGCCCGAGGATGGGGCCGAAATCAGGATGCCGGGCGGGCTTGTCATCATCTCAGTCATCACCGGGGCTCCAGCTAGCCCACGGGCTGTCGGCGTTTTGAGGTCGGTATCTCCGGTCATAAGTGGCGGAATACAGACAACTTTCGTCAAATCCCTCACCGGCCAGCGCTGGGCCGACCATAATCAGCGCTGTTCGCGCAATGCCATCGTCCAACGCGTCTTTGAGTGTGGCCAGTGTGGCCCGGATGATCCGCTCATCCGGCCAGCTTGCACGGTAGACAACCGCAACCGGGCAATCGCTCCCGTAGGCCGGGGTGAGATCTGCAATCACCTTGTCGAGGTTTCCGATCGACAGATGAATGGCCAGCGTCGCACCGGTTCGGGCGAAACTTTCCAGTGTTTCACCTGCGGGCATCGAAGATGCGCGGCCGGGCGTTCGGGTCAGGACGACGGACTGGGCCAATCCCGGAAGGGTCAGTTCCGTACCCAGAGCGGCCGCCGCCGCCGCGAACGAAGGCACACCGGGCGTAACGCTGACAGGGATACCAATGGCCTTGAGGCGGCGGATCTGCTCGCCCATCGCGGACCAGACGGACAGATCACCCGAATGCAGACGTGCGATGTCGTGACCGGCCTCATGCGCGGATTTGATTTCGGCAATGATCTGGTCGAGGTCCATCGATGCTGTGTTCACCACCCGGGCTTCCTCGGGGCAGTGGGCGAGGATTTCCTCGGGAACCAGCGACCCGGCATAAAGACACACCGGACAGGCCGCGATGATATCGCGGCCACGCAGGGTCAGCAGGTCGGCGGCTCCTGGGCCGGCGCCAATGAAATGAACGGTCATGTCTGTCCTCCGATGGCAACCGCACAGGTGGCAAGGCGGTCGCTCGAGATGTGTCTTGGCGAAACCAGCCGGGCATCCGGCCCGGCGGCGGAAAGGGCGGCTGCCTCGGCAACACTGCCGGTGCCGCGCTCGGTCTGGCTGCGTTGCGATTGGCTGAGCGTTCTGGCCGAGGTCAGGGCATTGGTCGAAACCGGATGGATCGGCAGATGCAATTCGGCAGCAAGGGCGACCAGAGCCGGGTGATCGACTTTGTCGCTGGCGGTTGCCAGAGCGGTCACGAAATGATCGCCTGACGCCGAAAGGTAGACGTCGTGCAGGCTTTCCGAACTGGCCGATGAGGAAAATCCAAGACCTGCGACAATCATATTGTAACGCTCCACTGAACGACCGGATAGGCCGATTTCCAACCACGGCGCGGTCCCAGCGGGGCGGCCTGTGCCAGATCTATTCTGAGCAACGCGCCGCCCTTTTCCTCATGCCAGCGGGCAAGAAGGGCTTCGCTTTCAAGGGTTACCGCGTTGGCGACCAGCCGTGTTCTCGCAGGCAGGGTGCCAAACAGCCAGGTCAAAAGCGGTTCGCTGAGCCCGCCGCCAATGAAAACCGCATCTGGCAGCGGCAGATCGGCCAAGGCTTCCGGGGCGTTGCCACAGATCACTTCCAACCTGTCCTGCCCCAATTTACCAGCGTTGTGAATGATCCTCTCGGCCCGATCCGCGCGGGACTCGATTGCGGTGGCACCGAGGCTGGGGTCGCACATGAGCCACTCGATTCCAATAGAGCCCGAGCCGCCGCCGATATCCCACAGATGCTCGCCATGCCGCGGCGCTAGGGCAGACAGTGTCAGCGCCCGCACAGGCCGTTTTGTGATCTGCCCATCCGTTTCAAAGGCCGTATCCGGGCGGCCTGTTGCCAGTGGTAGAGCAGCCCCGTCACCGGCCACCCGAACCCCGACGCAGATCGGGTGGTTGAGCGTGTCGTTCAGCGCCTGCGCAACCGTCATCTTGCGAACCCGTTCACGCGGGCCGCCGAGTGCTTCCATCACTGTGATTTCGCTGCCCGCAAACCCGATATCCGCGAGGTATCGCGCCAGTTCCGGCACGGCGGCCCCGTCGCGCAGGAGCAGAATCGCCTGCATGCCCGGTGCCAAGTGGGGGCGCAGCCGGTTCAGCGGCGCGGCATGCAGGCCCATTGTCAGCGTCTTTTCCAGTGGCCAGCCAAGGCGGGCGGCGGCCAGCGAAAAGGTCGAAGGGCCGGGCAGGGCGATCCACTCCTCCGGTTCGAAATGCCGCGAAAGAACGGAACCCGCGCCGAACCAGAACGGATCTCCGGACACCAGCACAACCACGCGTTGCCCGCGCAATCCCTCCAGAATGGGCAGTCCTTCCCGGAAAGGAATCGGCCATTCGATCCGTTCTGCGCCCGTGTCCGGAACAAGTGACAGGTGACGTGGCGGTCCCATCACAATTTCGGCCCGGTCCAGAAGTTCACGGGTTGATGGCGCAAGGCCATCCGGTCCATCTTCACCCAGCCCGACCACGGTCAGCCACGGAGTTCTACCCATGCCACACCTCTTGATACTGGGAGGCACGACAGAAGCGAATGCGCTGTCCAGGGCAGTGGCAGAGGCAGGTCTGACGGCGACCTATTCCTACGCCGGGCGTGTGGATATGCCACGACCGCAGCCGCTGCCAACCCGTGTCGGCGGCTTCGGTGGCGTTGATGGGTTGTGCGGCTACATCCGCGACCACGAGATTACGCATCTTGTGGATGCAACCCACCCATTCGCCGCTCAGATGAGCCACAACGCCAAAGCCGCTTGTCTGGCGACGGGGATCGAACTTGCTGCGCTGACCCGCCCGGAATGGGACGAAGTCACAGGGGATCGATGGACGCGCGTGCCGGATGTTGCCGCGGCCGCCGCTGCCCTTTCCGGTCCGGCCCGGCGTGTTTTTCTTGCGGTGGGCCGCATGCATCTCGACGCGTTCGCCGTGCGGCCACAGCATCACTATCTGCTGCGCCTGGTCGATGAACCCGAAACCCTGCCATTGCCGGATGCCGAGGTCGTTGTGGCCCGTGGCCCGTTCTCGGTTGCGGGAGACCGGGCACTGATGCAGGCCCATAAAACGGATCTTGTTGTGTCTAAGAATGCCGGCGGTTCCGGGGCAAGGGCAAAGCTCGATGCTGCGCGGGAACTGGGCGTTGAGGTCATGATGATCGACCGCCCGACTATGCCGCCGCGCCTGGAACTGCGATCTTCTATCGAAGTTCTGGACTGGCTGGATCACGGGTGATCTCCTGCGGCAGGTTGAGGTTCGGCCGGGTCCGGAGTGAACCTTGGCGTATAGAGTATCGGGCCACGGTCGCAGGAAATTATTCGTGTTCGCGATGACCCGACGATGACCACGGTGCGCATGTCGGCCATGTCGGGGTGCGCATCTGACAAGGCTACGATGCGAAGCTCTTCCTGCGGCGTGGACACTCCCCGGGCAAAGAGGATCAGCCGATCCGGCTCGCATTCCTGTTGCAGGATCTCAAGGGTCTTAACGAAGCCTTCGGGCCGGGACTTTGATCGCGGATTGTAGAAGCCCATAGCAAAGTCGCCCTGCGCCGCGAGGCGCAGGCGCTTTTCGATCAGGGACCACGGTTTGAGGTTGTCGCTCAGGTTGATGGCGCAGAAATCGTGACCCAGCGGCGCTCCGGCCCGGGCCGAAGCCGCCAGCATCGCGGTGATACCGGGTAACACGTCGATCTGAAGATCGCGCCATTCGAGCGGGCCATTCTCAAGTGCTTCAAAAACCGCCGAGGCCATCGCAAAAACACCGGGATCGCCCGATGAGACCACAACCACACGCCTGCCTTCGGCTGCCATTTTCAGGGCGTGTCTTGAGCGATCAATCTCGACCCGGTTGTCGCTTGCGTGGAGTGTCAGGCCCGGCCGTTCGGAGATGCGCGCAACATAAGGGATATAACCTACTACATCCGTCGCCTCGCTCAGGGCTGCGCGAACCTCTGGTGTCACCAACAAATCGTCTCCGGGGCCAAGTCCCGCGATTTTTACCCAGCCGTGCGCGTCCTTCATGGTCTGCGTCCCTGTCCATGCACCAGAACGATGGAGAAATACGGCGTCGTGCCCTCGGGGGCGTCGGCCAGCTTTGTCACGCTCTGGTTCGGCATTTGTGCGAACTGAACCAGCCACGCGCGGTCATACAGCCCGGCGCTGCGCAACGCGCGCTTCACCTTGTCCATGTTGCGGCCGATTTTCATCACCACCAGCGCGTCGGTATCAGCCATACGCTGTGCAAGTTCGTCCTCGGGCAGCGTCGCCATCAACACGGTGAGCACATCGTCGCCCCATGTGATCGGATCGCCGGTTGCCGTCCATGCACCCGACATGCCGGTGATGGCGGGCACGACCTCGACCGGCGCATGCGTGCGGAGTCGTTCATAAAGATGCATGAACGAGCCATAAAAGAACGGGTCCCCTTCACACAGAACCACCACGTCTTCGCCGTTCTCCGAAAGGGATTTCAGATGCGCCGTGCACTCTTCGTAAAAGCTGGAGAGCAATGCGTTGTAGCGGGGATCACTGACAGGGATCTCAGTTGTGACCGGATACTCCATCGCGAACTCTACAGCGGTTGCCGGCAGCATGCCGTTCACGATCGTGCGCGCCCGCCCGGTCTTTCCGGCCTTGCGAAAGAACGCAACATGCTTGGCATTGCGAAGCAGTCGGTCGGCCTTGACGCTCATCAGGTCGGGGTCACCGGGGCCAAGCCCCACTCCATATACGGTTCCCATCTTCATTCTGCCCTGCTTGCAATGGCATTGATCGCCGCGACCGTAATTGCGCTGCCGCCCAGCCGGCCTTTGACAATGCAGCAGGGCACGGGCTGCGCCTCCCAGAGGGCGTCCTTGGATTCCACCGCGCCAACAAACCCCACAGGGCAGCCAATTATTGCGGCTGGGCGGGGGCAATCGGGGTCTTCAAGCATGTTGAGCAGATGAAACAGCGCCGTCGGAGCATTTCCGATTGCAACAACAGCCCCATCAAGATGCGGGCGCCAAAGCTCAAGCGCCGCGGCTGAACGGGTGTTGCCCATCTTTTCGGCCAACGGACGCACGTGCGTGTCATGCAACGTGCAGATCACGTCATTGTCGGCCGGCAGGCGAAACCGGGTCACACCCTCGGAAACCATGCGGGCGTCGCAAAGGATGGGGGCACCGTTTTCCAAGGCCGATCGCGCGGCCTGTACGAAGCCGGGGGAAAAGTGAACGAACTCTTCCAATCCGACCATACCGGCGGCGTGGATCATGCGAACCGCAACCTGTTCCTCGTTGGTATCGAACCGAGCCAAATCAGCTTCGCCCCGGATGGTGGCAAAGCTCTGCTTGTAGATCGCAGCGCCGTCGGTTTCGTATTCGTATGGCATCAGGAGAAGTCCATCTTCATGAGTGTTTCGGAAGTCAGGCCGCGTTGAAAGGGCTCATCCCCTGCGTGGCCGTTCTTGACAAGATCAAATCGCCCGTCGGAACCGACCAGAGTGACATCGGCCGGCCCCATGCGGGCACATCCCTTGGCGCAACCCGACACATGCAAAGAGCCGGAAGCGCGCGAAGCCAAAGTCCGCGCGATGGTGCGGGTTTCAACCTGAGCCTGAGGGCAAAAGGGCAGGCCGGGGCAAGCATCGGTGGTCAAAAGCGTTCCATCCTGGGCGGTCAAAAAATTGTCCGACGGCACAAAGTGCCCACCTTCGAGCAGGAACAACCGCCAAGGCGTGACCCTTAGCGCCGTTGCGCCGCTATCGGCGATCAGGGCCGCCAACGCCCTCGCGGGGAGTTGTCCAAACGCAGCCCCATAGATCGGTCCCAGAGAGCCAGAACCCGGATGCAGGCGTTGACCAGAAGGAACCGGGGCGCTGCCCTGCCATTCGGCAGGCAAGGTCAAATTGGACAGCAACCGACCCATTCGGCGGGCTTGAACAGTGTGGTTGTCGGCAAACCACCGCGCCAAGGCAATCAAACGGGGAATGGCTTCGGGCTCAGTTATCTCAACCCCGGTCTGGGACCCGTCAGCACGCAGGATCAGGCCGGATTGGCCGCGTTCCAGACGAATATCCGCTGAATCGTCGGCAAGTTGGCGTTCCGGGCCAGTGTCCACGGCGAAACCGAATTTGGCCGGCAGGTCCGGCATTGCGCCAAGCTGACCGATCAGGGTTGTAGCCAGCCGGGAGGTCAGGTCGCCGTCCCGGTAGAGTGGGGTGACCAGAATGTTGCGCTTCACTTCGATGCCGGGTTCGCGATCAACAAGCCCGAGTGCCGAAAGCTCGGCCAGGAGTATCGGATGTTCTGCCTCGGACACGCCGCGCAGTTGAAGGTTGCCGCGGTTCGTCAGGTCGAGTGTTCCGTTGCCGAAGCGGTCGGCCAGGTCGCACAGGCCCAGCGCCTGATCGGCGTTCAGCCGGGCCAGTCGCGGCCGAACCCTGACCACCAGACCGTCGCCCGACATCATCGGGCGGTGGGCGCCCGGGCACCATCCCTGAACAATCGGTTGCGTCATGCCGATCCCTCCATCCGGGCCCGGATCGAATTTCGGCGCGTTGTCCACAACCCGGACTCGTGAAGCGCGCGAAACCTGTCCATCATTGCCCTGTGGGCTTCTGGGTTGGCCTCAATCAGAAAGACGTCGATTTCTGAATTGCCCAGAGTGGCTTCGTGATAGAGGTCGAACAGATGCGATGCTACGGAACCGGAGAGGTGTGCGAACGTGGCCATATGCTCCAGCGTGGCGGCAATTTCTGCGGCGCCTCTAAAGCCATGCCTTTGCATGCCCGCTATCCAGCCGGGGTTCGCTGCGCGGGCATGGACAACGCGGGAAATTTCTTCGGACAGTGTTCTGGCGCGCGGATCTTCCGGGTTCGTGTTGTCCAGATGATAAAGCTGGGCCGAGCCGCCTGTGACCCGCTTGGCTGCAGCGAAACCGGCTTCGTGGGTGGCATAGTCGTTGGCAAGCAACAGGTCGCTTTCGACCAAATCCTGAAGATGAACGAAACTGTCTGCCCCGGCCACCCGGTCGCGGATCCCGTCGGGATCTCTTGCAGTGCTGTCACCCTCAAGCGCAAAGGCACTTGCATCGAGCCATGCCTGACCGGCAGCGGAACGGGCTTCTTCATTGTAAGTCTCGCCCAAATCTCCGATCGACAGCCCATAACTGCCGGGGGCAGGGCCATACACGCGAGGCGCGGCGGGTTTGCCGGCAAACGGGTTCCAATCCGGTGCCTCGTCGCGTTGGGACAGCGCCCGCACCGCCTGACCGAACAATTTGGACAGCGTCGGGAACACATCCCGGAACAGGCCGGAAACCCGCAAAGTCACGTCGAGCCTTGGGCGATCGAGGTCGGTGATCGGCAACACCTCGATGCCCGACACCCGTTCCGATCCCGTGTCCCAGACAGGTTTGACCCCAAGAAGGTGAAGCGCCATGGCGAATTCCTCGCCAGCGGTGCGCATCGTGGCGGAGCCCCAAAGGTCGACAATCAAACCGGTGGGATAGTCGCCTTCTTCCTGCAGGTGGCGTCGCACCAGTTCTTCGGCAAGCCGCACACCCTGCGCATAGGCCGCGCGCGTGGGAACAGATCGTGGGTCAGTCGTATAAAGATTGCGTCCTGTCGGAAGAACATCGCTACGACCTCGGTAGGGCGAGCCTGACGGACCAGCGGCGATCCGTCTGCCGGACATCGCATCAATCAGAGCCTGCCGCTCGGCCTGTGCCGAGGGCGCTGGATCGAAACTGCCGGTCACCTCAGGAACGCGGCCGAAAACGTGCAGGCCGTCACCGAACTGACTTTCCTTGATGTCGCAGACAAAGCGGTCAATTCGGGTGATCGCCTCGGCGGTGGAACTGGCGCCGTCGAGGCCCAGATCCTGCTCTAGCCCGATTGCCTGCGCTTCGTCGCGGATTTCGCCCTGCAACCGATCTCGGCGCCGCGGATCGAGCCCGTCAGCGTTCGAAAACTCGTCAAGCAGGGCTTCCAGCCGAACCATCCGGTCCGGTGTTTCACTTTGCTTAAGTGCAGGCGGGATATGGCCCAAAGTCACCGCGCCAATGCGGCGCTTGGCCTGCGCTGCCTCTCCGGGGTCGTTGACGATAAAGGGATAAATAACGGGCAAATCGGCCGCGAGGCTTTCCGGCCAGCACTCATTTGACAGTGCTGCGGATTTTCCCGGCAGCCATTCGAGTGTTCCATGGGCTCCGATATGAATGAGGGCGTCAACCTTCAGTTCGTGCCTGAGCCAGAGGTAGAACGCGACATATGCATGTCTGGGTGTTCGGCTGAGGTCGTGATAGTCATCATCGCGCTGATCCGGAACACCACGTTCCGGTTGCAGTGCAACAACTGCTTTGCCGCGCCGTACTGCGGAAAAATGGAAGGCAGATTGCGAAAATGCCGGATCATCTTCGGGTGATCCCCATTTACTTTGCAAATTTTGACGTAATTGCGGCGAAATCGAGGCAAGGGCTTGCCGGTAATGCTCGACGGGCCACCTGATCTCAGCGTGCTGCAACTCTTCGGAAATCGGCGTGCCGTTGGATATGTCGTAGCCTTCGCTTTGCAGATCCGTGAGGATGCTCTCTGCCGAGGCAAGGGCATCCAGCCCAACAGCATGCGCCATCTGCCACGTTTTCCCCGGGTAGGTGGACAGCACCAGAACAGGGTTTTTCTCAGAGTTGGGGCTGTCTGCCAGCCGGACCCAATGGCGAACCCGGTTGACCAGCGCGGCGATGCGGTCCGGGTCCGGGGTGTGCAGGGTTCGAGCGAATTGCAGATCCTCAAGGCGTTGTGCGGTCTCCTTGAAGGATATGACGGACCCGGTGATACGCCCGTCGACTTCGGGCAGGACCACATGCATCGCCAGATCGGTAGGTGACAGCCCACGCTCGGCTTCGGCCCAAGCTGCCCGGCCCGAGGTGGCGAGCATGGCCTGAAAGACCGGCACACCCGCCGCATCCAGCGGTGACGAACCGTCATCTCCCTTGCCGGAAAACGCGGTGGCATTCACGATGGCAGCCGGGGACAGGGCAACCGTCTGCTCCCTCAACCATGCGGCGGATGCCCGAGCCTTGAGCGAAGGTGCAAACAGCGCGACTGCGGCAAAACCAGCGTTCCGGAAAGCGTGCACCAGCGCGGCGATCGGCGCGGTGTCGGCAGCGGTCACGTAGGCACGATAGAAGGTGATGATAACGCGCGGCTTTTCCATGCCATCGAATGCAGCCTCGGCTGGGACAACGCCACGTTCCGGACACCAGGCGCCGCATTCCGGTATCGTCTTGGCACCCAGAACCGGCCCAGCATAGAGGCCGGTCGCCAATGCCATCTGCGCCAGCGCCGCCTGTGCAGCCACTTCGCCGCCGGTGTCGCACAGATGGGCCAGCCGCCTTAGCGTTGAGACCGGAAGCGTCGAGTAGGCGTCAAGCCGGGTGTCTTCCCTTCCATCTGCGGGCAGAACGGCAAGGGCCAAATCCTTTTCCTGAGCCAATGCAAGCACTTGCTGCAACCCGTAGGTCCAATAGGGCACGCCGCCAATCAGGCGGATCAGGATTCCCTTGGCGCCGGTCAGCGTCTGCTCGACATAGGTGTCTACGGAAAGCGGGTGCTTGAGCGCCGCCAGATTGGCGAGCCGAAGAGTCGGCATTTGCCCGTCGGGTCCGCCTCCGCGATGCCACCCGGCGGCGAAAGCACCGAGATCGCTGTCTGAAAAGGACAGCACCACCAGATCCGCTGGGCTTTGTCCCAGATCGGTTGGGGTCTCGGTTTCCTCCAGCCCGTGGCTCTCGCGGAAGACGACATGCATGCGGGGCGGTTCCCTTACTCGGCAGGCTCGGCAACACCGGCTAGGACACCGCCGATCGCCGCTTCGTCGATATCGTCATGTTCAGCGATTACGACAACCCTGCCAAGGCGGTTTTCATCCGGTTTCCATGGCCGGTCAAACTGGTGGCGCACCCGGGCGCCGACAGCCTGAACCAGAAGCCGCATCGGTTTTCCCTGCACCGCCGCATAGCCCTTGACCCGCAGGATGTTCATCTCGTTGGCCAGCCGTTCGATTTTGCCGACCAGTTCCGCCGGGTCGGAGAGTTCGGGCAAGTTGATAACGACGCTTTCGAAATCGTCGTGGTCATGGTCATGCGGTGCGTCGTGATGGCTGGGGCGGGCGTCCATGTCGTCTTCGGCCGCGGCTTCCAATCCCAACACCACTCGCACATCGACCTCGCCTTCAGCCACCTCGACGACCGGCAGCGGGCGCGGGGCTTCGGCGGCGATAACCTCCTTGGCCTTTGCCACACCGTCAGGCCCGGCCAGGTCAGGTTTGGTCAGCAAGATAATGTCGGCGCAGGAAATCTGATCTTCGAACACTTCGCTAAGTGGCGTTTCATGATCAATCGAGTCATCAGCCAAGCGCTGGGCATCCACTGCCGCCACGTTGGGTGCAAAGCGGCCTGCGGCAACGGCCTCGGCATCGGCCAGCGCAATGACGCCATCAACAGTGATCTTGGAACGGATATCGGGCCAGTCGAAGGCCTTGAGAAGCGGCTTCGGCAAGGCCAGACCGGAAGTTTCGATCAGGATGTGATCTGGCCGTGGGTCCAGCGCCATCAGTGCTTCGATGGTTGGAATGAAATCATCAGCAACGGTGCAGCAGATGCAGCCGTTGGCCAGTTCCATGATGTTTTCTGCTGGGCAATCGGGGATGGCGCAGCTTTTCAGGATTTCACCATCGACGCCCACATCGCCGAATTCGTTAACCACAACCGCCAGACGCTTGCCCTGCGGATTCTGCATCAGGTGACGGATCAGTGTTGTCTTTCCCGAGCCGAGAAAGCCGGTGATGACAGTGACGGGAAGTTTCTCCAAAGTGCTCATGGTCGGGCTCCAATCGGGGGGATGCGGGCAGCGCAGTTCTTGCGGAAATGGACGGGACGTTCACGCCATGGGACCAACCCGTCCTGTGTGGCATGATACTTCGAGGCGCCGTCAACGATTGTCTCGATGTCGTTTGCCTCGTGCAGGTTTTCATAAACAAAGGTCCAGCGCCCGGGGCCGCCACGCAGCACGATCGAACAGCCCTGATCGCAGTTCGACAGGCATTCAACGGGTTTAACCTTGATGCCTTCGGGCAACCCGGCACCTGAAAGAGCCTGATGCAGCAAAGCCCCCGGTCGCGGGGCATCTTCTTCCATCGGCAGGCCGCGTCGGCAGGTTGTGCAGACCAGCAGTTCGACCGGATCGGTCTCAGTCACGTCTCATCCCCCTTTGGGTCTGGGGGACGGGGTTAATGCGGGCCATGGTCCGAGACATCGGCCCGTCACCGGAACACCCCGCCCGGTTATCGGTCTTCGGTTGCTGGCAGGTCTCCCGGCTTGCGGATATCGGAGGGTCCCTGTTGAGGATCCTCCGGCGGCTGTCCCGCCTTCCCGGCCTTTTGGCCAGTGGCTTGGGCACCCTTTCCGGTCACGGTCGCGGGGGCGGCTGCACTTGGCGGGAGAGTTCCCGGTGGTGCATTCCCTTTTCATCCGATTTCTCGGACACCAGCGAACAGCGGAATGCGGCATGCCCGGCCACCTTGTCAAGCGCAACGGGCCTGAGCGGGTCAATGCGGAGGTACTTTGGCGGAAAAGCGACCTTGCAGGCGTCACCGGCGGCAACCGGGTGCCGCAGTCACCGAGGCGAGACGCTCGCGACGAATCTAGCGGCCACCCGAACGGCATTGATGCGCGACATCGCATAAGACCGCATCTTGGCTGATGGCGAGGCAGAGCTGAACTGGATCAGCCACATGCTCAGGCCGCACGGAATTGTAGTGGCGAATACACCGGCGGGAGACCACGAAGGCGAACCGGTCGATCTGATGAAAGGCTGCGGCATGGGGTAAAATGCGACGCTCTCCCTGACCGGAGGGGAGGACGGGTAACGGGAACAGGCGCTTGGAGCTGAGGCGCACCCATTCGGCTGACCGAGCGGAATGGGCAAAGCCCGATGGCCTTGCGATCATCTGCGAAGGTCACCACTCCTCGAAGGAAATCGGGTATTGTCACATGGAGAAGCTTTCGAATCTCGAAAGCCTGCCGCCTGCCGGATTCGAGATCTCCTGCTTCCCGTTCAAAATCAAGATGCCTCTCCCGGCATTGTCCGGGCAGCGGCCTTGTTCGAGGAGGAAGCCAATGCGACTTGGAACCGTGTGCTACGAAGGGCGCGAACATGTTGTTGCCGCTCTTAAGGATGGCCGTTTGCTCGATCTGCATCTTGCGGCTGAACTGGCAGGGGAAGACTGCGCCTGGTTCATCGACATGATGGCGGTGATCTACGCAGGGAATCCGGCGCTGGATCTGGCATCCGGTCTAATAGCGGATGCCTCGGATCGTTGTATTCTCGAGGAAGAAGAAATCACCTTCTGTCCGCCGCTCTTGCCGGTGCAGTTTCGTGATTGCCTGGCCTTTGAAACACATCTCAAGAACAGCTTTGCCGCTGCGGAAAAGATGACAGGGCGGCCCTTTGCAATTCCCGGCGTTTGGTTCGAGCAGCCGATCTATTACAAGGGCAATCGGCTTAGCTTTGTCGGCCACGGGCAGGATGTGATTTGGCCCGCATATGCCAGTTTTCTGGACATTGAATTGGAAATGGCCGTGGTCATCGGCAAGAAGGGCAAGAACATCAGGCCGGAGGAGGCCGAGAGCTTCATTTTTGGTTATACGATCCTGAACGATGTCTCGGCGCGAGACGCTCAGATGGCGGAAATGCCTGGCCAACTCGGTCCTGCAAAGGGCAAGGATTTCGATACCGGCAACGTTCTTGGCCCCTTTATCCTGACCGCGGACGAGGTCAGCCACCCGGTCGCCCTCGATATGGAGGCTCGGGTCAACGGCGAGCGCTGGGGAGGGGGCAACTCAAAAGAAATGCACCATGATTTCGGAAAGATTCTGGCCCATGTGTCAGCCTCCGAAACCCTTTATCCCGGTGAGGTAATCGGCTCCGGCACGGTTGGCACCGGCTGCGGTCTTGAGATTGGCAAGCGGCTTTCACCCGGGGACCACTTTGAGCTGGAGATCGAAAAGATCGGGGTGCTGGCCAACCGGATTGTGAAAGAGTGACCTCGAAGACTTGGGATCAGAAAGCGTGGCGCGTCTTCACTCTGTCAGATGCCGGGACATGAAACGTCCGACTTCGCTCTCGCTCGGACGCTGCCCGGTAAAGACCTCTACAAAATCCGGCATCTGCGCCAGCCTCTGCCAACGGCTCTCCTGAACAGGCATCGAGAGGTGCCCGATCTGCGTGTAAAGAACGGTCATCGTTCGAATCTTCGCCTCATTCTCGGAATACCCGTGATGCACGAACATCCGTTCGATCGCTTCTTTACGAGCAGCGTCGGCTGCGTTCAGCTGGACTTGCAGCTTGGGATCCGTGCGCGCCCAATTGCGGATCGCAAGGTCCAGCCGCGAATCGAACAAATCATCATCCAGCCAACAGTCAAACAGGTTGAACATCGCTTCGCAGATGGTCTCGGCATAGGCGTCGGCGCGTTGGGCAAGATTGCCCGTGTTCTTTTCCTCCCAGCGCGCAACCAATGCGTCCAGCAACGCGTCACGATCCTCAAAATGCCAATAGAAGCTGGTTCGGCTCAGCCCCAGATTGCGTGCCAGCGGCATCACCCGCACAGCCTCGACGCCGCCACCGCAGAGCAGGTCGCTTGCACCTTCAAGCCAGAGGGTTTCCGAGCCACGGGGTTTTGCAAGGGTCTTGTTTGTCATCCGTGCCAACTAGCATTGCCGATCAGGGGTCACAATATCCTGACAGTTGTGTCGGGTAGATTGACAGCTTCGTCAACGCTGGCCTGTGGCTCGGCGAACCAGATAACCCGTTGCCCAGTTGGCCGCCACGTAGAGCAACACTGAAAACAGTCCGAGTGTCAGCATCGCGGCAAACATCAGGTCTGTTTTTGCGCGGCCGTTTGCCAGCAGCATCAGGTAGCCGAGACCCGACGAAGATCCGACCCACTCGCCGATCACCGCACCGATCGGGGCATAGACGGCAGCAAGTTTCAGACCCGATGCCAACGAGGGCAGCGCAGCGGGTACGCGGATTTGCCAAAGGATAGCGCGTGGGTTTGCCTGCATGGAGCGTGCGAGATCCAGATATCCCTGTGGCGTTCGGACCAGACCGTCAAAGAAAGCCGTCGTGACCGGAAAGAAAATGATCAGAACCGCCATGGCCACTTTGGAACCCAGACCGTATCCCAGCCATAGTGTCAGTATCGGAGCGAGGGCAAAAACCGGCAGCGCCTGCGAAAACACCAGCAGGGGCTGCAGGATCACCCGCGCGGATTTTGACAGTGCAAGCAGCAGGGCCGTGATCATGCCCAGGCCGGCGCCGACCAAAAGGCCCAAGGCAACTTCGATCGCCGTTACAGCTGTATGTTCGGCAATCAACCATCGGTTCTGCCACCAAGTCTCGGCCACACGGCCGGGTCCGGGCAGAATGAAACTGGGGAAATCGGTCAGCCAAACCGCAGCCTGCCAGACCGCCAGAGCAAAAACGGTTGCGATCAGGGCATGAGGCGCTCTCATATTGCACCTCCCGACATCAGTTGTTTCAGAAGCGTCCCTTGCAGGTGCAAGGTTTCCTCATCATCGACATTTCGGGGCGGCATCGCTGAGGGTGCGGAAATGTGGGTCAGCCCGCCGGGTCGCATCACTGCGATATGATGGCCAAGCCGGGCGGCCTCTGCCGGGTCATGCGTGACGAGCAAGACGGTTCGTCCGGTTAGCAGTTCAGCGGCCAGCCCCTGCATGTCGGCGCGGGTGGCCGCATCCAGTGCAGAAAAGGGCTCATCCAGCAGAATGATCTCCTTGTCCTCCATCAGCGTTCGGGCCAAAGCGACTCTTTGGCGCTGACCGCCCGACAATTGGCTTGGGGTCTTGTTTGCGTGGGCAGCCAGTCCGACACGGTGCAGCATGCGGTCCCGCCGGGCAGGATCCGAGAGCTCGCCCCGCAATCGGGCGCCCAAGGCGACGTTTTCGGCGACAGTGGCCCAGGGCAGAAGCAAGTCGTCCTGCGCCATATAGGCCACCCGGCCGGTTGCAGGCGCGCCGTCGCTGGCGGCAATCGTTCCCGAGAACTCCGCCCCGGTGGGAAGTTCGGCAATCAGACGAAGTAAGGTCGACTTTCCGACACCGGACCCTCCGAGGAGACATGTCCAGCCGCCGGGCACAAGGTCCAGCCGCAGGGGCGCAAAGAGGGTGTCGCCAGACAGGCTGGCGCTCCCCTCGATTGTCAGCCCCGGGCTGGCGCGGGTCACGGGGTCAGCCCCATATCCCAGAACCCGACTTCCAGACGGGTCGCGGTGGCAAACCGATCGCACAGGGACTGCCAGCGAGGCAGGCTGGCATAGTCCGCGCCCAATCGCCGTTCCAGTGCGTCGTCCAGCAGCTCGCCAACGGCAATACAGCTTTGCTGGTAATCCTCGCCGGCATAGGTTTCGATCCAGGCACGGTAGGTCTCGCTGCTGGCCTCTTGCGCCAGCCGGGTTCCGATTTCGCCATAACCCATCACACAGGGGGCCAATGCGGCCAACAGGTCCAGCAGGTCACCTGAATACCCGGACTCGAGTACATACCGCGTGTAGGCAAGGTTGCCCGCGCGTTCCGGTGTGGCGAAGAGGTCGGCCTCGGAAATGCCGGCCTCGGCGCAGATCGAGACATGCAACTGCAACTCATGGTTAACCAGTGCGTCGACGGTTGCTGCGGCCGTGGCCATTTCCTGCGGGGTCTCTGATTTTGTCACCGCCAATGCCCATGCACGGGCGAAATGGATCAGGAATACATAGTCTTGCCTGAGGTAGTGCAGGAATGCCTCGCGTGACAACCCGCCGTCGCTCAATCCCTGCACAAACGCATGCCGGGTGTAGTCCCGCCAGCTTTGACCTGCCGCATCGCGCAGCAGGCCAAAGGCGCGGCCATAGTCGGTCGCGCTCATTTCGCGTTCACATCAATGGCCAGATCCGAGACCGGCAATGTGCTGTCGATCAGGCCCGATTCCATCAGGAAGGTTTCGAACCGCACATAACGTCCGGCATCCAGCGCCGCCGGACGGATGGCAAAGCGCGGCAGCGTATCGACCCATGCGCGTGCGTTAAGCTCGTCCTGCAGTTCCGGCGCGGTTGCCGAGAAGATTTCCCAGCTGGCTTCGGGGTTGTTGATGATAAACTGGGTTGCCTTTTCCGTAGCGGCCAGAAAGCGCGATACCTTGTCGGCGTCGAGAGCGTCCGACTTGGCCACATAGATCAGCTCGTCGTAGGACGGCACGCCTTCTTCCTCGATGTAGAAACAACGCCCCTCGACGCCTTCGATATCCATCTGGTTCAGTTCGAAGTTTCGGTAGGCTCCGATAACGGCGTCGACCTGCCCGGACATCAGAGAAGGAGAGAGCGAGAAGTTGACGTTGACCATCTCGATCTCATCCAGCGCAACGCCGTAGGATCCCAGCACCGCGCCCAAAACGGCCTCCTCGACACCGGCAACGGAGAAGCCGATCTTGCGGTCCTTAAGGTCGGCGGGGGTTTCGATCGGCCCGTCTTTCAAAACCAGAAGGCAGTTCAGCGGGGTTGCGACCAAGGTCCCGACGCGGGTTAGCGGCAGCCCTTCGTGAACTTGCAGGTGCAGCTGGGGCTGGTAGGATACCGCCAGATCCGCCTGACCGGCAGCAACCAGCCGTGGCGGTGCCGACGGATCGGCAGGGGCAACGATTTCGACCTCCAGATCCTGTTCTGCGAAATAGCCTTTTTCCTGCGCCACGATGATCGGGCCGTGGTCAGGATTCACGAACCAGTCGAGCAGAACGGTCATCTGGTCGGCTGCCATTGCCGGTGTCGAAACCAGAAGGGCAAGGGAGGTCATCAGCTTCTTCATTTTTCGTTTCCTTTGTCATGAAGTGGCAGCCGCGACGAGAACGATCTCGCCGGGCCAATCGGGGTGTATCTGTTCGGCCAGCCGCCAGGACCGCAATCCGCTGGCGCAACAGAGCGCGAGCCGGCGATCCGGACGTGGCAGGTTCTCACCGACATCCTGCGGACGCATCCGGAGCGCACGCGGATCTGCGGGGATCGGCGCTTCGTCCGTATCGCGCAACTCGATGATCAGATCTTCGTCGCTTAGCTGCGAGGGGGCTGCGAAGCAAAAGCCCGTGTTCGGCTCCGGTGCCGTGTCGAACCGGAAAGAGGAGAACCGGTAGCTGCCTGCGTCGAGTTGCACCAACTGTCCCAGCGGCGACGGGTCCTGCATGGTCAGAGCGGCAAGGGCCATTTGTGCCTGCATTGCGCCGATCATGCCGACCACGGGGCCGAGCACTCCGGCCGTCGCGCAGCTTGCGCCGCTATCGGGGGCGTCGGGAAAAACCGCGCGCAGCGATGGCGCGCCGCCGCAGAACCCGCCGACATAGCCGGACACACCCAGGACCGATGCGGAAATCAGCGGTTTGCGGGCCGCACGGCAAAAATCGCTCAGCGTGTAGCTGGCCGCATAGCTGTCGGCGCAGTCCAGCACCAGATCCGCGTCAGCTATCAAGGCCGGGGCATTATCCGGGGTCAGGGCTTTGGTGATCTCTCGCACGGAAATCGCAGAGTTTCGAGCGGTGCAGGCCTGCGCAGCGGCCTGCGCTTTGAGCAGACCCATATCAGCTTCGGTGAAGAGGGTCTGGCGATGCAGATTGCTTGTTTCGACGATATCGGGATCAATTATGGTGATTTCGCCGATCCCGGCGCCGGCCAGCAGCGGCAATGTCGGGGCCGCAAGACCACCGGCTCCGACGACAAGAACTCGTGCGTCCGCCAGCCGGGCCTGCGCGGTCGCTCCCAATACCATTTCCTGCCGGGCATACCGGGTCATCCGCAGACCTCGACCCATTGCCGAACCCGGACCTCGGGATCTTCGTTGAGCGTGATGTCGGTCACTGCTGAAACGATATCTGCCCCGGCCTGCAGAACGCCGGGTGCCCGCTCGACGCTCATCCCACCGATGCCGACCAGCGGAATGTTTCCAATCCTGGATTTCCATTCGGCGACCCGAGGCAATCCTTGCTGGTACCACTTCATCTGTTTCAGAATGGTCGGGTACACCGGGCCCAGAGCAACGTAGTCGGGTTTCATGGCAAGAACCCGTTCCAGCTCGTCGTCGTCATGGGTGGACACGCCCAGCTTCAGGCCTGCGGCACGGATCGCCTTCAGGTCGGCCTCGTCCAGATCCTCCTGCCCGAGATGAACCCAGTCGCATCCTGCGTCAATCGCGATTTCCCAGTAATCGTTTACTACGAGAATGGCGCCATTCGCGGCGCAGAAGTCTCGCGCGGTCTCGATCTGCCGGCGGACGTGGTCCTCCGGTTGATCCTTGATCCGCAGCTGAACAAGTTTCACGCCCAGCGGCAGCATCCTCTCTAGCCATTTGCAGTCATCGAAGATCGGATAAAAGCGCGGCAGTGTCATGACAGGAAAGCCTTTCCGATGACCGGAGTGGACGCGTGGGCCATGTCGCGCGGTTCGATCGGGTCGGCCTGTTGCGCCAGGGTGCCGGCCTCGACGGCAAGCGCCATGGCGCGGGCCATTTGCACCGGGTCGCCAGCTCGGGCGACCGCCGTGTTGAGCAATACCGCGTCATAGCCCAGTTCCAGCGCATGCGCAGCGTGGCTGGGCAGCCCAATGCCGGCATCGACAACCAGCGGCACGTCCGGAAACTCGGCCCGCATTGCCCGCAGAGCATATTCGTTGTTGAGGCCCCGCCCAGATCCGATCGGCGCACCCCACGGCATCAGCACTTCGCACCCTGCCGCCAGAAGCCGTTCGCCCACGATCAGGTCTTCGGTCGTGTAGGGAAACACGTCGAAACCATCTTCGGACAGGATTCGTGCGGCTTCGACCAGTTGGAACACGTCCGGTTGCAAGCTGTCGGTGTGACCGATCAGTTCCAGCTTGATCCATTTCGTGTCAAACACCTCGCGCGCCATGTGCGCCGTGGTCACAGCCTCCTTGACGGTGTGGCATCCGGCGGTGTTCGGAAGGATCAGAACTCCGAGCTCCCGGATCATGTCCCAGAATGTCTGACCGGCACCTCCTGCGCCTTCTCGGCGCAGAGATACAGTGGCCACGCCGGCGCCGCTCTCGCGGAATGCCTGCTCTAGAATGGCAGGGCTGGGGTATTGGGCCGTGCCTAGCATGAGCGGATTCGGAAGCGCAGTTCCGTAAAACGTTTTGCTGTCCTGCTGCATTTTCACCCTCCCTGCATAGGGGCCAGCACCTCGACCCGGTCGCCATCTTGCAGGCGATGCGCTATGCGCAGGGACGAGGGGACAAATTCTTCGTTCACCGCCGTGGCAACCCGGCCGGAAAATCCGCATTCTTCGAGCAGACCCGACAGCGTTTCCGATGCAACCTCTCGCGGTTCTCCGTTAAGCACGATCTTCATCGACCATCTCCGAGTGTTTTCCGTTCAGCGCCAGATCGGCCACGCCCTGTGCCAGCGCCGGGGCAAGAAGGTAGCCGTGGCGATAAAGCCCGTTGGCATAGATTGTCCGACCCAGACGCCGGATCCGAGGCAGGTTGTCGGCAAAAGCGGGGCGCAAGTCGACGCCGATCTCGATCACCTCTGCCTCGCCAAAGGCCGGGTTGAGGGCATAGGCGGCGCTGAGCAACTCGAGCATCGACCGGGCGGTAATGCGACCGCTGTCTTCGCTTTCGATCATGGTCGCGCCCAACATGTAGATCCCATCGCCGCGCGGTACGATATAAAGCGGCATGCGTGGATGCAGAAGGCGGACCGGACGGGTCAAGGTTACATCCGGGCAGCGTATAACCAGCATTTCGCCTTTCACCCCGCGCAGGTCATACAGCAGGTCGCGGGCATGCAGCCCCCGACAGTCGATGGCATTTTCAAGCTGCGCCGGGGCAAGTCTGCTGTGGAAGACAACGCCTTTTCCCAACAGGTCGCGATACAGGTCCTGCATCGCGCGGCGGGGATCCAGATGAGCTTCTCCTGCAAAGTAGAGACCTGATCCGAACTCATGCAGATCCGGTTCCATCCGGGAGATTGCGGCCTGATCCACATGTTCAAACCCTTCGGTACGCCGGGAAAAACGGCGCAAGTCGGGAAGGTCGCGGGTGTTGGCCACCACAAGGGTTCCCGCATGTGTGACCTGCGTTCGCTTTGACCACCAGTCGATGGCTTGCTGTCCCAGACGCAGCACAGGTTCTTCGGCGTTTTCAAACTCACACCACGGGGCGAGCATGCCGCCGGCCCACCAGGAACACCCGTGCGGGCCGGGTGGTCCACCGGGGTCGTATACCTCGACCGTGGCCCCGCGTGCGACAAGCTCGGTCGCAACGCAGAGCCCGGCCACGCCGGCCCCTATGACGGAATACTGGGTCACGCAGCCCACCACGGGTGGAAATGATGAACGGGGCCATGCCCATGCCCGACCTGCAATCCGTCGGCCTGCTTTATGGCGTCCTGAAGATAGGAATGCGCTCGGGTGACGGCGTCAGCCAGCCCATACCCCTTGGCCAGACCAGCTGCGACGGAGGATGACAGCGTGCAGCCGGTGCCATGGGTGTTCGCGGTCTTTTGACGAGGCGCCGACAGGGTAAGGGGCGCGCCTTCATGCAAAAGCAGATCGTGGCAGATGTCGCCTGCACCGTGTCCGCCCTTCATGAGAACCGCATTTGCCCCCAATGCCCGCAACGCATCGCCCTGACGGAGCATGTCCTCGTTTCCGGCCGCCTGAGCGCTTTCAAGCAGGGTTGCGGCTTCGGGCAGGTTAGGGGTCAAAAGTGTAGCGCGGGGCAGCAAGCTGTCTCGCAAGGCCGAAACGGCGTCCGATGCAAGCAAGGCATCGCCAGACTTTGCCACCATGACAGGATCGAGAACAATCGGCCCCTGATAACCGAACAAAGCCTCGGATACCGTCCCGATAATCTCGGGTGTGGCGAGCATCCCGATCTTGATGGCTTTGACGTCAAGATCACTCAGAACCGCGTCAATTTGAGCAGCAATCACGTCAAGCGGGATGCCATGAACTGCGGTTACTGCCTGCGTGTTCTGTGCGGTCACAGCTGTGATGACGCTGGCACCGTAGACGCCCAAGGCGGAGAAAGCCTTGAGATCGGCCTGAATGCCGGCGCCCCCGCCGCTGTCTGAGCCGGCTATGGTCAATGCAATGGCCGCCATGATCTGCCGCCCTTTCAATTTTGGGGGCAATCGGGACGGTTTCAGGTCAGTCTTGAGTGTCTTGACCGTTCCCTCCGCCGGTATTGCCCGGATCAGGTTCGATGGGTTAGTGCTTGCGCACCTCTCAGCCCCGTCAATTCTCTCAGGGGCACCCCAACGGTAATTGGCCGTGTTTTTGGTCACGCGGGGCATGTGAGTCAAGCAGGAAAATCAGTAACCGGAGCAACAGAAGGCTGTCGGTCTCGGTAAAGGAAGACGTTTCCGGCAAAGGCCGAGCGGGGCCTATGGACCCCGGGCCTCGGGTGATCTACCAATCGAACAAGAGGGCGGAAAGCCGCCTGCCGAATGGCTCGATAGCGAGACGGGGTAGCCTGTGAAGAACGTCCGGAATGCTGCTTTCACAGGTGTCCTTTGTCTGTTGGCCGCCTGCACCTATGTGCCTTTCGATACGCCGCGCGAACCCTCGAAGGCTCTTTCGGCGGCGGGAACGCGAAACGCGCGGGCTGCTCTGGATCTGGCCGGGCCGGGGCCGTCCTCGGTTGCCATCGCGCCACTGGTCGACGGCAACGATGCGCTTGGAGCGCGGTTGCGCATGATTGCCGAGGCCGAGCGCTCGATCGATCTCAAAACGTTTCTGATCAAACCGGACATAGCGGGCACTCTGATCTGGGTGGCGCTGTATGATGCTGCAGAACGGGGCGTGAAGGTCAGGCTCTTGTTCGACGATGTGTTCACGACCGCGAAGGATGATGAAATCGCAACTCTGGATGCGCATCCGAACGTAGAGATCCGGGTGTTCAACCCGTTGTCCAGAAACAGCACGTTGGTCGGCAACTTCCTGTTGGATTTTTCCCGTGTTAACAGGCGGATGCACAACAAGGCTATGATCACGGATGGGTTGCTTGCCATTGTCGGCGGGCGCAACATCGCCGACGAGTATTACCAGATCAATGCCTCTCACGAGTTCGCGGATTTTGACCTGTTCGTCGCCGGACAGCCGGTAGCTGAGCTGTCCAATGCGTTCGATCTCTATTGGAATGACCAATGGTCACTACCGCTGTCGGTGTTTGAAACAGGTGATGAAACGCTGTTGCGCGACGCTTTGGCAAAATTCAGGAACCGCAGCGAAAGCGAGGAGGCGGAAATCTACCGCCGAGCCGTGAACTCGACCTATTTGGCGGCCCTCCGCGAAGGGCGTGTTCCCAGTTTTCCCGGGCAGGCGCATGTTGTTGTGGACCAGCCGGGGAAACTGAGAAACCCGCCCGGAAAGGGCCCCTTTGAGGTGGGCGAAAGCCTGTACCAGACGCTCGGGCGCGCACGTCGGGATGTGCTTCTCATTACCCCCTACTTTGTTCCCGAAGCATATGGGTCCGCCTTTTTCCGTTCGCTGTCCGAGCGCGGTGTTCGGGTGCGTGTCATGACCAATTCACTGGCGTCGACGAACCATCCCTATGTTCACGGCGGATATGCACCCTATCGCGCGGAACTGCTGGACGCCGGAGTTGAACTTTATGAGGTGAGGGCAGATGCAACCCGCCTGTTGGCCGGTCTTGACGCACCGCTTACCATGCACACCAAGCTTGCCATCGTCGACGGGCTAACGGTTTTCGTTGGGTCTCCGAATGTCGATCCGCGCTCAATCCGGCAGAATTCCGAAATCGGCATGGTGATCGACAGCCCGGAACTGGCCAGGTCTATTGTTGCGGATATTGCAAAGGTCAGGGCTGATGTGACCTTCCGGGTCGAAAGGACACCCGATGGTGGTATGCGGTGGTATTACGAAGGGCAGTCCGGGGCGCAGGTATTTGAGACCGAGCCGGGCGCAAGCATGTGGCGTCGGATCGTGGCGCGGGTGACAAGCTGGTTGCCGGTCGAGCAGCAGCTTTGAAGGAGGGGCCTCTGCCAGATGGTTGCCCAATCTGACAGAGGCACCGGCCGGGGGGGAGATCAGACCGGAAAGGCCAGTTCCGGCTTGTAGCTATCGAAACTGGACAGGGTTTGCGCATTGCATTCGGTTTGCCAACGCGATCCCTGAACGACAGCAGCAACACACGGGTAGGATTTTCGGTATTCATTGGTGCGCTCGTTTTCTTCGATCGCAACAGCCACCAGACCGGCGACTTTGCCTTTCTGACGCTCTACCAGCCGGATCGCGCCATCCATGGTTCCGCCGGTCTCGACCCACTGGTCGGCAAGCAGAACCCGGGTACCCGGGGCAAAGGCAGGGGTGCGCATTTCCATGTCCTGCGTCCGACCCGAGTAGTTTCCGAACGACACCTTGTCGGTATCCACGCAAAGTTTGCCGGCCTTTCGGATCGGCAGGAACCCAACACCGGATCTGGCAGCCAGAGCCGCGCCGAGAACAAATCCCATCGCATCGAGCCCTGCAACAACGTCGTATTCGACGCCTTCCAGATCAGCCAAGAGGTCATCGAGCAGGTCGGTGAACGCAGCCTGATTGATGTAGATCGAAGTCGGGTCGAGCCATGCGAACTTGTCGCCCTTTGTGTTCGGTGCCATGATGTTGAGGTACCAGCGGTCGTCGCGTGGGCCCTTGTCGTTGTCGGTCATGTCTGTTCTCCTTTGCCCAATTCACGGCTGACCCGCATCAGGTCTGCCAGACGGTTGGGGTCAATGTCATAGAAGTTTCCGGGCTCGTTGATGCCCGTGGCCACCATGAAGCAATCTACATCCCGGTAATTCACGGCGTTTTCGGGTGTGATGCCCGAGGCCAGCGCCAGCGGTCTGTCCCCGATGGCCCCCCGAAATGTGTCGACTTTGCCAAGCTCGGCCTCGTGCCCGGTGGCCACGCCGGATGTCGTGACTACGTCCATGAAGGCACTGGCTTCGCGGGCCGCGTCGCCATAATGTTCCGGCGCGACTTCACGTTGTTTCTTGAAGCAGGTTCCGCCGAAGTACATTCCGCGCCAACCGCTATCGTCATAAATCTTCGCAATCTCTTTCGCCTCGGCGTTGACGCCGTGCTCGTCAATGCATGCATCGTCGGCCCAATAGGCGTCCACCGGATACCCTTCGCGATCGAGTTTACCAAGTATGGGAAAGGCATCACGCCCGGTAACAGCAAGAAAGTTCACGCCCATCCAGAGCGAGGGGAACCGTTCGCGAATGTGCCTGATGATCGGCAAAAAGCGCTCGGGTTCGAAATCATGGTTGATCAGGAAACATCCGGCTGCCCCGCCGCCAACAACTTCGCGGACGTTCCGCTCCGTGCGCGCGTCGTCGAGCACATGGATGACGGGAAGCACCACTGGGCCGACAGATTTGAAGTGTTTGTGAAAGTCCGAGCGTAGCATGATGTCAGGGTAACGAGGCAAAGTGGATTAAAGAAATTTATTGTTGCAATTGATGGATTGATAATTGAAATCTTTATCTCATGCGCAACGTAAACCTACCGACGGACCTGCTGCGCACCTTTGTCACTGTGATCGAGGTGCAGAGCTTTACGCGCGCCGCTTATCTTCTGGGGCGCTCACAACCTGCTGTCAGTCTTCAGATCAAGCGGCTTGAGCAACTCGTTGGTTACAAGCTGATCAACCAGAAGGGCAGGGTCATGCAGGTCAGCGAGCGGGGCGAAGCATTGGCGATGCATGCCCGTCAGATCCTGAGAATCAACGACCTTGCCATGGGCCTCTTTGAACGGCGCAGTGGCGCCGAAGCGCTGCGTGTGGGACTGCCACTTGATTATGGCGTCCGCCTGTTGCAACGCAACCTGACCGGGTTGATGAAAGACAATGCGGAATTGCGTCTGAACATTCGCTGCGATCTGTCCAAGAACCTGCACGAGGCCCTGCTGAGTGACGAGATCGACATGATCGTGGCGCTGTATCAGGACGGAGATCCCCAGTTTCTGGTGCGGCGTTGGGAAGAACAGCCGTTCTGGGCCGGAGCATCGGACTCCGATCCACGGGAGTTCGCAGACCTGCCGCTGGTCGCGCACCCGTCGGGATGCGTTTATCGGCAGCGAATGACCGATGCGCTGAAATCGGTTCAACGTGGCTGGGACGTGGTGTTCTCCAGCCCGGATATCGAAGCGGTTCAGCAAGCAGTGCGCGACGGGCTGGGTTTTTCCAGCCTAACCGCGTCGACCATTCAAAAGGGAATGCGACACATCCCGCCCGAAGAAGGGCTGCCGTCGCTAGAGCCGCTTCGCATAGGACTGTTCTATCGGCAAACACGCCTTGGAAGCTGGGGGAACCTCGTGGCGGATTGCCTGACCTCGACGATCGAGAGCAGCCTGCAGGATGCGCCCGCAGATGCAGCGGTCATTTAGAGGGTTAATGGATTCATATATTCGATAAATTTCCTTTTGCTTTTGATTCTGGCTAGTCTCGACTCAATCAAGGCAAGACACTCCCCGGTAAAGAGGGAGACCGACCACAAATAGACGACAACAGCGGAGAAAAAATCATGGGCGATAGGAAGAAAACCGGATCCGGTCAAATGCTTAGAAGGGATGTCCTGCGGCTGGGCGGCGGGCTGGCGCTGAGCGCCCCGTTTGTGGGTCGCGCCTGGGCTCAGACCACCGAGATTAACATGCTCGCATGGTACGGACACGGCGAACCGGACATGGTGGGCGAGTTCGAGGCCGCCAACAACGTCAAATTCGTTCCGAAATACTACGCCGGTGGTGACAACATGCTGGCGTTGATCGCCCAGTCCCCTCCGGGCACCTATGACCTGATTCTGTCTGATGCTGAGTTCGTTCAGCAGCTCAATGCAGCGGGCTACATTGAAGAGCTCAATGCGGGTGACTACCCGTTCGACGACATGCTGCACGAGGATTTCACCAAGTTCCCGGGCCATTGGGATGGCGACAAGCTTTACTCGATGATCCTACGCGGCGGGCATCTCGGTGTAAGCTACAACACCACCGCGATCAGCGCCGAAGAGGTGCAAAGCTACGATGCGTTCTGGAAGCCGGAGGTGAAAGGGAAGGTCGGACATTTCGACTGGCATCTGCCAAATCTGGGAATGATGAGCTTGAAGAACGGCAACGGCGCCAATTTGTGGAACGTGGATGATGACCAATGGCAGGCCGTCCAAGACACAACCATGACCCTGCGCCCACAGATTGGCGGGTTTTTTGACTATGGCGGTACCTTCAACGGGCTGAAGAACGGTGAAATGCTGGCCATGTGCGGGATCGGTGACTGGATCACCGGTGTACTTGAGCGCGATGGCGCACCCGTTGCCTCGGTCATTCCGAAAGAAGGCGGCATCCAGTTTACGGAAAGCTATTCGATCGGAAAGGGCAGCCAGAAGGCAGACCTCGTGACCAAGTTCATCCAATACATGATGTCGCCCGAAGGGCAGGTGAAATCGGCGCAGATGCTGGCCTATCCGGGGTTCTGCGTGACAAAGGCAGGTCGTGCCAAGCTGCAGGAGGTTGATCCAAAGGAAGCCAAGCGCAGCCACCAGGTGGACGGCATGCCAAATGATCCGATTGCTCTGATCAACGAAGGTCGGATTCACTACCGCGATATCCCGCAGCAGCAGTCGCTGGAAGATTGGAACGACTTCTGGTCGGAATACAAGAACGCCTGACCATAGCCGTCAGACCAACGGTCCCGGCTGCCTCGCGCGGCCCGGACCAACACTGACCTGAGGGGCTGATCGGGTGAGCCGCAATAAAGAATTCGATTTATACGCAATGACATGGCGACTGCCGATCATCATCTGGCAGCTTATGTTCTTTGTCGGTCCGGTGCTTTTCATGGTCGCAATATCGTTCTTCGTCGTGAAGAACTATCGAATGAATGCGGCCTTCGAGTTTGTGAACTGGCAAAAGATGCTGAGCCGGGGGTATTTCTGGGACAGCTACTGGTACACGCTGCTTATTGCGTCGCTAAGCGCGACGATCGCGATGTTGATTGCATTTCCGGCAGCCTACACATTGGCCTTTCGGGCCAGCGAAGCCTTGCGTCGGTGGGCGGTCTTTCTGCTGATCATACCGTTTTTCACCTCATACCTTGTGCGAACTTTCTCGTGGTATGTGATCCTGGCAGAAAGCGGTGTTCTGAATGCGATGCTGGGTTATGTCGGGTTAGGCCCGTTCAAGATGCTGAATACGCATTTCGGCACGGTCATCGGATACCTGACGCTGACCCTTCCCTTGGCGGTGATCCTGCAAACGGTGACAATGGCGAATATCGACAAAACTTTGGTCGAAGCCGCGCGCAACCTAGGGTGCAAACCGTTTGAAACGATTTGGCGGGTGGTCATTCCCCTGTCGAAGACCGGCCTGATCATCGCTGCCCTGTTCTGTTTCATCCTGTCCTTTGGTGACTTCATTGCGCCTTTCTATCTCGGCGGCAGTCAGGAGCCGACCTTGCCGATCTTGATCCTTGACACCACGAAATCAGGCCAACAGTGGCCGCGTGCAGCCGTTGTGGCCATCATGATGATGGTTACGCTCTTTACCATCGCCTTTGCCGCGATCGCGCTTGCGTATCGCAAGCCTAAAGGTGCGACATGAATGAGAACCGCACCTTGAACCTGATGCTGGGCATATATGTCGCCCTCATCTTCGTTTTCGTCTTTGCTCCGATCGTGTTCAGCCTCGTGTTCTCGCTGAATTCCCAGCGGTTCCCGACGATCCCGCTGGGAGAGTTTTCGACCCAGTGGTACGAAAAGATTCTGGGCGACCCGGATATCTGGCAGGCGGCCGTAAACTCGGTCATCGTTTCCGGCTGCAGCGCCGTGCTGGCGACATTCTTGGGCTTTTCAACGGCCTACTCTGATTTTCGCTACAACTTCCGTTTCAAAGGCGCCTATCTGGCACTGATCCTGCTGCCGCCGACGATCCCGCTGATCATCATGGCGCTGGCGATGCTGGCGTGGCTGTCCAAGCTCGGGATGTCAGGCTATCTCTGGTCAATCATCCTTGCCCATTCCGTTCTGACGGCACCGTTTGCGATGGCAATCATCCGTCTGCGTCTGCAGCAGATGGACCCGGATCTCGAAGCTGCAGCGTGGAATCTTGGGGGCAGCGAATGGCAGACAATGCGCCATGTAATCATCCCGTTCTGTGCCCCGGCAATTGTCTCTTCACTGTGCCTGACGGCTGCGGTCTCTTTCGATGAATTTGCCGTTGCATGGTTCGTGTCGGGTTTGAACAAGACGGTGCCGGTCGTGATCCTTGAAATCGTTCAGGGCAACATCGATCCGCAGGTCAACGCCATCGGGACATTCGTGTTCCTCACTTCAATGACGCTGGTAATCCTTGCACAGGTATTTTTCATCAGCCGCCAGATAAGAAGCCATTCCTGACATGACTGAACCACTCGTGACTTTCCGCAATGTCCAGAAACGGTTTGGCAGTTTCGTGGCCGTGCGCGACATGGATCTTGATATTCAATCTGGCGAGTTTCTTGCCATCATGGGGTCTTCGGGCTGCGGAAAGACCACGACGCTGCGCATGCTGGCGGGACTGGAAAGCCCGACATCAGGAGAAATTCGCATTGGCGGGCGGGTAATGAACGACGTCAAACCGCATGAGAGAGACACGCCTCTGGTCTGGCAGTCTCTGGCGCTTTTTCCGTTTCTTTCAGCCCGCGAAAACGTAGAGTTTGGACTTAAGATGCGGGGCGTCGACAAGGCGGAGCGCAAGCGGCGCGCTCTGGATTGGCTGGACCGGATGCACATCGGAGAATTCGCCGAGCGCAATGTTGACACTCTGTCGGGCGGTCAGAAGCAGCGGGTGGCACTGGCGCGAAGTCTCGTCATGGAGCCGCAAATGCTGTTGCTCGACGAACCGCTTTCGGCGCTCGACGCCAATCTGGTTATTCGGATGCAGGGGGTGCTGACACAGCTGCAGAAGGAACTGGGCATCACCTTTGTCTATGTCACCCATTCGCAGTCCGAAGCTTTTGCCATGGCCGACCGCGTTGTCATCATGAGCCAGGGCGACATTGCACAGGTCGGAACGCCCAAGGACATCTATCGTGCGCCTGCCAACCGTTTCGTGGCCGAGTTCGTCGGGCGCAACAATATTCTAACGGGCAAGGTAGAGGAAGCCGGTGCGGAATTCGCGCGCATCTCGACGCCGGTCGGCAGTTTTCGAGTCAAAGCGCCGGATTTTGTGCTGGGTACCGGAGAAGATCGGAGTTTTGTTGTCTCCGCTGATCTGGTTGCGCTTGGTCTCGGGGAACCGGAGGGGCCAAACAGCGTGCAGGCCAAGCTGATTTCGGAAGAATTCATCGGATCTGTTGTCACTCTGTTCCTCGAAGGCGGTGACGGTCAGGAGTTCAAGGTCCAGATGCAGGAGCGGGAGTTGCTGAATCTGGATCTGTCAGCGGGAACGGTGGTCTGGTTGAGCTGGAAGCCCGAAAATGCACATATGCTGGAGAGCGGCTGACCCATGATCCGAAACCCGATCCCATGGCCCGATGGAGCGAAATGCGCTGTGGCGATCACGTTCGACATGGATGCGGACAGTCTGATCCATGTAGCCCGCCCGCAGGACAGCCACCGCCGCCTGTATCCGATCAGCATGGGTCGTTACGGTCCGAATGTGGCGCTGCCACGAATCCTCGATACCTACCGCCGGTTCGGCCTGAAACAATCCTTTTTCATCCCCGGCTGGTGTCTGGAACAGTATCCCGACACCGTCGAAGCCATTCTGAAAGATGGGCACGAGATCGGCCATCACGGGTGGTTGCACGAGGACCCGGTTTCGACCCACGGCAGCCAACGCGAGTGGTTCGAGCGCGCGCTAGAAGCCCACAGACGCATCTGTGGCCGGTTGCCACGCGGGTATCGTGCCCCGGTGTATAATATCACCGACGAGGTCGTGGACCTGATGCTTGAGCACGGGCTAAGATATGACAGTTCGATGATGGGGGACGATATCCCATACTCGCTGCAAAGCGACAAAGGGCGACTCTATGAGATGCCGGTTCACTGGGGCACGGACGACTGGCCGCCATTCGCCCATTTCGAGGAAATCGGATACATGATGCCGGTCAGGGCTCCGTCCGAGGGACTTGCCGCATTCTGGGAAGAATTCGAAGCACAGTACGAAGCAGGCGGCTTTTTCATGATGATCGTGCATCCTTTTCTTACCGGGCGTCTGGCCCGCTGGCGTCTGGTGGAGGCATGGATTGAACAAACGCTGAAAACCCGCGATGTCTGGTTCACATCGCTCGAAGGAGTAGCAGATCACATGGACAAGCTTGAACGGTCCGGCACATGGTCGCCAACGGTCGAGCCGCTGCCGTATTACGCATCGCCCCCTGCGGGGCAGAAAGGGGCCTGAAATGATGACGGATGACGACAAACGCTTGCTTCGCATCGCCTATGACGAAGCAAAGGCGGGTTATGACGAAGGCGGCTGCCCGATCGGGTCAGTTCTGGCGCGTGACGGCAAGGTCGTTTCTCAGGGACGGAACCAGAGGGTTCAAAAGGGGGATCCGATCGCGCACGGAGAAATGGACGCGTTGCGCAAGGCAGGTCGGCAAAAGACCTACCGGGATACGGTCCTGTACACGACACTTTCGCCCTGCATGATGTGTACCGGAACGATCCTGCAATTTGATATCCCGCGGGTCGTCATTGGCGATACTCAGAATTTCGGCGGCAACGAAGAGTTCCTCAGATCTCGGGGCGTTGAGGTCGTGATCGTAAAGGATCCCGATTGCGTGTCCCTGATGAAGCGTTTCATCGAAGAAAAACCCGAGCTTTGGGCAGAGGATATCGCCGAGTAAACGGTGACAGCGCCTGGGATGCGGTCGTGCTCCTGCAAACATATGTAGGCGTGCTTTCTCTGCCATTGCGGTTGCCGGGCGCGCGTAGCTCGACCTACACTGGGCGCGAGGCACAATTCGGGAGATCAAGATGCAAAGGACCGCTCTTGGCGCGTTCATGATGATAGCGTTGATGCTGGGGTTGAACTTGGATCCAGCCAATGCCAACTCCGGTCAATACTACGAGGTCGTCGGTGTCGAAGGCGACGACATGCTGAAACTGCGCGCCGGTCCCGGCACCGGCTACAGGATCATTGTCGGGCTTCCCAACGGTACCGTTCTTCGGCTTCACGATTGCCAGCAGATCGGCAGTACCGAGTGGTGCAAGGTTTCATTGAAAGAGGCTCGAAGCCTCACCGGTTATGTGTCTTGGCACTACTTGAAGGGGCTGTGAACGTAGGGGCACATCAAAACTGAAGGGTGCTTCGCAGCGCCTCAATTTGAGTTAACCAGTTGGCCGAGATTGAAGGCGGCGAATGATGTGACGTGTTGAGCACACGCCGACATGCGACGTTGTTGAGCCGTCCGCTCCGAGCGAGGCATTTATTAACCATGAATAGTGAGCTTGGCTGGGGTGGTAGGATTCGAACCTACGATACACGGTACCAAAAACCGCTGCCTTACCACTTGGCTACACCCCAACGGTGAGCGGCTAATTACTCACCTTGGCGGATTGGTTCAAGGCCTGATCGCAAAAAATCCACCGGTTCGGCCAAAAAACTTTTCTGCATCGATTGCATCGGAAATTTTTAGGGAATTTCGAGCAGAACGGCCCCGTTGCGCCGGCCCGATGCCACCAGGTCATGCGCCTCGTCGGTTGCCTTGAGCGGCAGGACCCGATCCACTGGACTGTAGAGGGCTCCGTCGGCAATGGCGTGGTCCAGTTTTCCGATCGCCATGTCTCGGACGTCGCGTGGCAACAGGTAGACAAGTCCCATTTCCAGTGTCACTGATTTGAACATCAATGGCATGAACGGCAGAACAGGGCTCGGGCAATGGGCTGAGCCATAGGCGTTGATCCTGCCGTTTTCGGCAATGACTTCGATATCGGTTTCGACATTCTCGCCGAACTCGAGTTCTACGATGCGATCAACCGGATGACCACCGTTGGCAGAAATAATCTGGGCGGCAAGATCCGGGTCGGCATAGTCGAGCACCACGTCAGCGCCGGCTTCGAGAACTTTCTCCGATTTGCCAGGGCTGGCCGTGGCGATGACGCGGGCGCCGCCCCATTTGGCAAGCTGGACCGCCAGAAAGCCCACGCTGCCTGCACCGCCGTGGACCAGCACGCTGGCGTCAGAGACAGATCCGCCGCTGAACACCATATGCGCGGCCGTTGTGCCGGGAATGCCCAATGTGGCTCCGGTCTCAAGGCTGGCCTTCCGTGGAAGGGGAACGGCTTGCTCCGAGGGCAGGGCGATCTGCTGCGCAGCCGTTCCGAAAGGCCTGCGCCATTGACCGTTCCAAACCCACACCTCTTCACCGATCCGGGCCGGGTTCACACCGGAGCCGACGGCGGAAACTCGACCCGACCCGTCGCTATGTGGCACGATGACGGGGAAGGGCGGTTTGGTCACGCCAGGGCGCGATCCCGACCTCGCCTTAACATCGGACGGGTTGACCGCGGAATAGGCAAGATCAACCGTGACTTCTCCGGGGGAGGGTATAGGGTTTTCGATGTCGCCATAGTTCAGCACATCCGATGCGGCGCCAAACGCACTGTAGGAAATTGCCTTCATCTCAGTCGGTTCCTGCTGTTGTTTTCCGTGACGTTTACCCTAGCCCGGGACGTCGTCAATGCTAGGCTCGTATTCGTGCCTATCCCGGAATGGTATAAGAGTGGATCAGGGAGGAACCGCCATGAAAACCCTCAGAACCCCGGATGCCCGGTTTGACGCCCTGCCGGACTACCCGTTTCGGCCCCACTACGTGACAATTGATGACACCGAGGGGGGCTCGCTCAGGGTTCACTATGTCGATGAAGGGCCCGATGGCGCGGCCCCGGTGCTGATGATGCATGGCGAGCCGTCGTGGTCCTTCCTCTATCGCCACATGATTCCAGTCGTGGCAAAGGCCGGGCATCGGGTCGTGGTGCCGGATCTGATTGGTTTTGGAAAATCCGACAAGCCGACCGAACGCACCGATTATACCTATGATCGGCACATCGATTGGATGGGGCAGGTGGTTCGCCAACTCGATCTGAAGGGCATTACACTTGTCTGTCAGGATTGGGGCGGTCTGATCGGGCTCAGACTGTGGGCAGAAATGCCCGAGCGATTTGCCCGCATCGTCGTCGCCAACACCGCATTGCCTACGGGCGAGCAGAAATTGAACGAGGCGTTTTATTCGTGGCAGCAGTTCAGTCAGGAGGTCGAGGAATTCGATTCCGGGCGCATCGTTTATGGCGGAACCATATCGAAACTCACTGATGCCGAGGTTGCGGCATACAATGCGCCTTTTCCAGACGACAGCTACAAGGCCGGGGCACGTCAGTTTCCGATGCTGGTTCCTGATCGCCCTGACGCTCCGGGTGCCGCCGGAAACCGAGCCGCTTGGGATGTGATCCGAACGCTGGACACACCAGTTCTCACAGCCTTTGGGGCCGACGACATGGTTATGGCCGGAGTCGATGCAGTATTTCAGAAACTCTGTCCGGGGGCCGAAGGGCAGCCGCATGTGATCCTGCCGAATGCGGGGCATTTTCTTCAGGAAGATGTGGGGAAAGATCTGGCCGGGCTGATCGTCGAGTTCATTGACCGCACCTGACCACCCGGAGCGGAGGAATCAGTCGCGAATTTCGCTCATTGAGACGCCCCAAAGGCTGCTTTTGGGGGCCCAGCCGCGATAACCGCCGGACGAGATCCGGCACCAGTCGGCGTTGCAATCACCCAATCGTGCCACAACACCCATCTCGAAAACGGCCGAAACCGGAGCGTCGGGATCGGGGCGCGACCTGACCTGCAGCATATCGCGTTCGACAAGCACTGTCCGCACACCGGACAGCAGCGCGTAATGGACCCAGCCTCCGGCCCCGTCGCGGTCCTGAACCCGGCGCCAGTGGCCGTATTCGGCGGTGATCTGCAAAGGCATGTCGCGGCGCTGGAACACCCAGTCGATACGGTGTGTCAGAGATGGCCCGCGACGGACATTGCCTTCGCTGGTCTTCATTGAGACATAGCGGGGCAGCGGAAGGTTGGTAACGGATCCCCGCTGTTCGGCTGCGAAAACACTGCCGGATAGGATCATAAGAATCGCTGAAATCCCCGCAAACGCGAGGCGTCTGTAAACGCCGGATTGGGTCACTGCCTGCCTGCCCGTATCTGTTCAATCTATTCTCAATAAAAGGCTGCGTCATTTGCGCATGGGGTTCTTGTGCCCCGCCCTGTCCTGCGCCACGATGCCATGGCGCAAACCGATTTGAAAAGCGTGAGGAGAGCGGAAGTGTCAAGAGAACGCCTGAGTGTTGTCGTAACGCGACGGTTGCCGGAGGCCGTCGAAACCCGGATGAGCGAGCTGTTCGATGTTCGACTGAGAGAAGACGACACACCTATGACCCGTGCCGAACTGGTCGATGCGGTAAAAACTGCCGATGTTCTGGTGCCAACTCTCAACGATGAAATAGACGCTTCGTTGATTGCTCAGGGGTCCGAGCGGCTCAAGCTGATTGCGAATTACGGGGCCGGTGTCGATCATATCGATGTGCACACGGCCCGGCAGCGTGGCGTTTTGGTGTCCAATACGCCCGGTGTTCTGACCGATGACACCGCGGACATGACAATGGCGCTGATACTCGCCGTTACCCGTCGCATTCCCGAAGGGTTGTCGGTTATGCAGAAGAGCGAATGGGGCGGCTGGGCTCCCACCGCATTGCTGGGCGGGCGGATCGCCGGTCGACGGCTTGGAATCCTGGGTATGGGCCGGATCGGTCAGGCCGTGGCCCGCAGGGCAGCCGCCTTTGGGATGCAGATCCACTATCACAATCGTCGCCGCTTGCGCCCGGAAACCGAGGAAGAACTGGAAGCAACCTGGTGGGAAAGCCTCGACCAGATGGTGTCGCGAATGGATGTGATTTCGGTCAACTGTCCGTCAACACCGTCGACCTTTCACCTGATGAATGCGCGGCGGCTCAAGCTGATGAAGCCGTCCTCGGTGATCGTGAACACGTCGCGAGGCGAGGTGATTGACGAAAACGCTCTGACAAGGATGATACGCGCCAGCGAGATCGCCGGGGCCGGGCTGGACGTTTACGAACACGGCATCAACGTGAACCCCAGACTGCGCGAGTTGCCAAACGTCGTGTTGTTGCCGCATATGGGATCGGCGACGCTCGAAGGGCGGATCGAGATGGGCGAGAAAGTCATCATCAACATCAAGACATTCGGGGATGGTCATCGCCCACCTGATCAGGTTGTACCGGCTATGCTGTAACCCGCATTCTGGCCGGGTCGGTGCCAGGGTTGGCGGTGTCGAGAGATGCGAAGCTTCATTGCGATAAATCCCGGCGAAGACACCGGGCGGGCGCTCTGCGCATTGCAGTCACGGTTGCCTGCGGGGCGCCCTGTGCCGGGGCACAACTTGCACCTGACGCTGGCCTTTCTGGATGATCAGCCCGAAGAGCGTCTTGAAGAACTGCATTATGAGCTGGAACAGATCGAAGCCTCCTGTTTCGAAGTGCAACCCGCAGGTCTGGGTTGGTTTGGCAGGTCGACGCCGAATTTGATCTACGCAGATCTCGAACCAAGTCCGGCACTACAAGATTTGCACGCCCGTGTCGTGAGGGCCGTCCACGTGGTGGGTATCCAGACAAAGCTGAGCCGCTTTCGTCCTCACATCACGCTGGCGCGCATGCGCCAACACCCCAACGCCAGCGAGGTTCGCGACATCCTGGAGTTCTTTGAAACCGGGCCGGAATTTCGAGCGCCACCGTTTCTTGTTGAGCGGTTTGGTCTCTATCAATCGACACTGATGCCAACTGGGGCAGTGCATGACGAACTGGCCAGCTATGAGCTGAATCGGTTGGCTTACGGCTAAATTGGCGCGGTCAGCAATTGGCGCTGCGATTTTCCTTCGCTAAGGTTCAGCCACGTTCAGAGTCGGTGAGGGAACATCATGCGCAACTGGATTTCTGGCCTGCTAATGAGTGCGTCCATGGCTGCCGTCGCAATGGCACAAGAAGCCGCAGACGCGGTGGCCCCCGAGGCGGCGACCGAAGGCCGGCTGCAATCCCTATCGCCGGAGATTTCCGCATCCTTTGAAGCCCGGGACGCTGGCCGGCCAGTGTCGGCGAACACTTGGATGGTCGCTGCGGCCAATCCGTTGGCAGTGCAGGCCGGTGCCGACATCCTGCGGGCGGGCGGTTCGGCGGCTGATGCGATGGTCGCCGTGCAGACGGTTCTGGGCCTGGTCGAGCCGCAATCTTCCGGGCTTGGCGGTGGGGCCTTTCTGGTCTGGTATGATTCGGCCTCCGGAGAGCTGACCACTCTGGATGGGCGCGAAACTGCGCCATTGGCTGCAACACCGCGCCTGTTTCAGGATGAGAGCGGTGATCCGCTCAAATTCTTTGACGCCGTTGTGGGCGGTCGGTCGGTTGGAACGCCGGGCACGCCTGCCTTGCTGCAAGAGGCGCACCGGCGTTGGGGGCGCAGCCCTTGGCCTTCCCTGTTTGATGCCGCGATCGGGCTGGCGGAAGATGGCTTTGCGGTTTCGCCCCGGCTGGCTGGTCTGGTGACGCGCGACGCCGAACGGCTGGCGCGCTTTCCCGATACTGCTGCCTATTTCCTGCCGGGTGGCGCACCACTGGAAGCGGGGCAGGTGTTGATCAATTCGGCTTATGGAGACACGCTTCGAACGCTTGCTTCGCAAGGGGCAGAGGGGTTCTATTCCGGTCCGGTGGCGGCCGATATACTGCGTAGCGTTCACAACGCGCCCGGAAATCCGGGTGTTTTGTCGGCGCGGGATCTGGCGCTCTATCAGGTCCGGGAACGACCGGCGGTGTGTGCGCTCTATCGCGGCTATGACGTCTGTGGCATGGGGCCGCCATCGTCTGGCGCTCTGACCGTAGGCCAGATCCTCGGCCTGCTGTCGCCTTTCGACCTTTCGGCGCTTGGTCCGGATTCTCCTGAAGCATGGCGGCTAATCGGGGATGCGTCACGCCTCGCATTCGCCGATCGCGGACGTTACATGGCCGACAGCGATTTCGTTCCCATGCCGACCGAGGGGCTGGTCGACCCAGATTACCTGAGATCGCGGTCGGACCTTTTGCGCGGCGACGATGCGCTGCCCGAGGTGACCCCCGGAGAGCCGGAGTTTGACCATGCCGGGCTTTGGGCGGACGACGAGTCGCTCGAACTGCCCTCGACTTCGCACATCTCGATCGTTGACAGCTATGGCAATGCCCTGTCGATGACGACAACTATCGAGAACGCCTTTGGGTCGCGACTGATGGTCCGTGGTTTCCTGCTGAACAATGAACTCACTGACTTTTCCTTTCGCACCCATCGCGACGGGGTGCCGATCGCCAACCGGTTGGAACCCGGCAAACGGCCACGGTCTTCGATGGCACCGACAATCGTGATGCAGGGCGGCAAGCCGGCTCTGGTCATCGGATCTCCCGGTGGCAGCCGCATTATTGGATATGTCGCCAAGTCGATCATCGCTTGGGCGGATTGGGGAATGGATGTTCAGCAGGCGGTGTCGCTGCCCCATCTGGTCAACCGGTTTGGCACCTATGACATTGAAGCCGGGACTTCTGCCGAAGGGTTGGAGGAATCCTTGTCCGAGCTGGGGTTCGAGACCGAGATCCGTGATCTCAATTCGGGACTTCATGCCATTTCGATTGGCTCTGTTCTCGAGGGCGGGACTGATCCCAGACGGGAAGGCATAGCTCTGGGCGAGTAATCATCGGCGGGCTACAAAGACGACGAACAGGACATTTGGGGAGAATGACCGCATGGTCCAGGCAACTGCATTGCCGCGCAACGATGCCGGCATCGAAACTGTCACGGCAATTCTGAAACAGAGATTTTCTGACCGCCTGCAAACGGGCGCATCCATTCGCGAGCAGCACGGGCATACAACCACGTGGATCGACAACCAGATGCCAGATGCCGTGGTGTTTCCGCAATCGACCGACGAGGTCGCCGAGATCGTTCGCATTTGTGCGGAACACAAGGTGCCTGTTATTCCCTTCGGAACCGGCACCTCGCTCGAAGGCCATGTGAATGCCCCCGCTGGCGGTATCTCGGTGGATGTCTCGCAGATGAACAAAATTCTGGCGGTTCATGCTCAAGATCTGGATGTGGTGCTTCAACCTGGAGTGACCCGCGAGGAACTCAATATGTTTTTGCGCGACCAGGGGCTGTTCTTTCCAATCGATCCGGGGGCCAATGCGTCATTGGGGGGGATGGCGTCGACCCGGGCCTCAGGGACCAATGCGGTGAGATACGGCACGATGAAGGACAACGTTTTGGCGCTGGAGGCGGTGATGCCGGATGGCGAGATTGTCCGAACAGCCCAGCGGGCCAAGAAATCATCAGCCGGCTACGATCTGACCCGCCTTCTTGTCGGCGCCGAAGGAACGCTTGGGATCATCACCGAGATCACCCTTAAGCTGCAGGGCATCCCAGAGGCGATCAGCTCTGCCCGCTGCTCTTTTCCTTCAGTGGATGCCGCCTGTCAGGCTGTCATGATGACTATCCAATACGGGGTTCCGGTCGCCCGGATCGAACTGCTTGATGCACTGTCAGTCGCTGCGGCCAATGCCTACTCCAAGCTTGACCTGCCGGAGACACCGCTGCTGTTGCTCGAGTTTCATGGATCCGAAGCCGGGGTTGTGGAACAGGCCGAGACCTTTGGGCAGATTGCCGGGGAATTCGGGGGCAGCGACTTTGCGGCTACGACCTCGACAGAAGAACGAAGCAAGCTCTGGCAGGCCCGGCACGACATGTATTGGGCTTCACTTCAGTTGCGCCCGGGGGCAAGCGGTATCTCCACCGATGTTTGTGTTCCGATTTCACGCCTTGCCGAATGCGTGACTGCCTCTGCTGAAAAGGCGGCTGAAATGGGATTGATCGCCCCGATTGTCGGGCATGTGGGCGACGGTAACTTTCACACGCTATTGCTGATCGACCGGGAAAACCCGGACGAGGTTGCCAAAGCCGATACGTTTGTGGGCTGGTTGAATGACCTTGCAATTTCGATGGATGGTACCTGCACCGGAGAGCATGGAATTGGGCAGGGCAAACGCCCATACCTAGAAAAGGAGCTTGGTCCGGCAATACGCTACATGGCAGCGATAAAGGCGGCCTTGGATCCGGATAACATCATGAATCCCGGTAAAATTCTGCCTTCCTCTACGTAAGCTTCGGGGATTTCCAGAAAGGGGCAGGCTTTAGACACAGAGCTGCCCCATTTTTTTGGTCTTACTCTCCTCAGAATTGTTCTCAGAATTTTTGGAGAGATAACATGAGTTTCGTTCGGGCCTCGGGATTCGCGCTTATTTGTTGCGCCGTAGCTCTTGGGGTGGACTATTTTCAGCAAAGCAAGACGACTGAAGGCAATTTGAACCTTTCGTCTTACATGAGCACGGTTACCGGTCGGATGGAGGGGTTCCGTAGTGACCGCAAAGCCGCCGAGCTAGAACGCGATCGGGAAAAGCGGTGGCGGGTTGGTGGACGGGGCTATTTGCCCGAACCGCCCGAAGGCTGGACTCGAAGAGCCATTGCCGACCGCGATTATGACGTTGCCGATTTCGCATCCATTCGTCGGGGAGACCCCAGCAAGTCCGCCGCGCCGCTTTTGGTTGGCATCGCCACCAAGGAGGCCGCCAAGCGGGCCAAGAAATACGACAAGCAGGGTTGGGTATACGAGCGTGACGGCGATACGGTTTGGATCCGTGTCGGCTTGCACCAACCGGCGAACATGAATGCGCTGACCGGGCTGGTCGCGACTACTCTGTCCGGCTTCGACATTTCCGAAGCCGAGCTGGCACCGCTGGGTGTGATCGGCGGCGTCTCATTTGTCGAGAGAACACATGACAAGGTTTCGACAGCTGCCCTGGATAACTGGTCTATGGTCAAGGCCGCGCGTGTTCAGGATGCCGGAATTCCCTATCGACAGATCACAGGCCGTATCGGGTTTGGGCAGGAAATTAGCCTGAGCGTGTTCACGGACGCCTCGGATGCAGTGTTGCGGCAGCTGCTGGTACAGATTGATTATGACGGTTTGAACGCACTGCTGTCCGCTCCGATTGCGACGGTCGGCAATGACATTAAGGTTCCTTTGTTGCAGCAGCCGGAACTTGCGATGGAAATGCGGAACCTGCGCGCCGAATTCATCGAGCTGCGTACTCTTGCCGCTCAGCATCGTTTAGAAAATGTCGATCCACACGCGCTGGTGGTTAACACGGTCGCGCGGGGGCATGGTTTGCCGGATGGTCTGGTTGATCTGACAGCCGGAGAGGTTCCGACCATGGCGATGCTGCTGGAAATCGGTTACCGGGAAGGTCTGGCCGCCCTCATGGAAGAGGACCGGCGCAAGGCGGATCTCGGCATCGGCGGCTTCTTTGCTGCGATGGTCAGCGGTGCCGATCCTGAAGCATTGACCGAGCGTCCAAAGGCAAAGACCATTGCCGAAGCGCCTCCGAACGAGCCCAAGAAGTCAAAGGGAACGCTGCAATGGCTCTGGGGGTCGTCCGAACAGGCATCAGCAGGTGGTGCCGGTGGCGATGTGCGGGTCAACAAGGGCGGTGGCTCAGGGGCGAGTAGTGGCTTTGGCAAGGGCGCCTGCCAGCAGGTAGGTGCCATGAAAAGATGCAGCGTGCCCGGCGGCTGAGCTTCTGATCAGTTTCCCGACTAAGCATTTGCGACCCGCAACAACCTTGCGGGTCGTTTTTAATTGATCACAGGTCGGATGGTTGTCGCGTCCGGCCCCGCAATTGCGCCATATGATGGCAAAACATTCGGAGAGGGGATGCAGGGGACATGAAAACCCAAGTCAAAGCACTGGTCGTTGGCGGTGGCGCCGTCGGCACCTCGATTGCCTATCATCTGGCCAAAGCCGGCTGGGAAGACGTGATGCTGATCGAGCGGGACGAGCTGACCTCGGGGTCAACTTGGCACGCGGCGGGTCTATTGCCGCTGTTCAACATGTCCTATGCGACAACCCACATCCACAAGTACTCGGTCGATTTCTACAAAACACTCGAAGAGGAAACCGGCCTGAATGCCGGCTTCGCCGTGGTGGGTAATCTGCGCATGGCGCAGACGCAGGAGCGTATGGATGAATACATGCTCTATGCCTCGACAGCCGAAACCTGTGACGTGGCCTATGAGTGGCTGACGCCTGAACAGATCAAGGAGCGCTGGCCGCTGATTCACACGGACGATCTGAAGGGCGCGATATATCACACCGAGGACGGCTATATTAACCCTGCCGACGTGACACAGGCGATGGCTAAGGGCGCCCGTCAGCGCGGTGTCGAGATCGTGCGCAAGATGCAGGCCGACGCCTTCCACTGGACCGGCACGCATTGGGAAGTCACCTGCACCAAGATGATCGAGAAGGGCGGCAATCTGGTCGAATCCGACGAGAAAGTGGTCATCACCGCCGAGCATGTCGTAACCGCGTCGGGCAACCACGCGCAACGCACGGCCAAGATGCTGGGCATTAAGATGCCGGCAATTCCCGTTGAGCACACCTTTATCGTCATGGATCAGGATCCCGAGCTGGTGCAGTGGCGCAATGAAGGCAACCCTGAGCACCCGGTTGTGCGCGATGCCGACTCGCAGTCTTATGCGCGTGAGGAACGCGGCGGCTGGATCTTGGGCATCTACGAGGTCGGCGCACCCGCGCGTTTCGAACACGGTGTGCCCGACAGTTTTCGCGCCGATCTTTTCCCGCTGGATCTGGACCGGATTGCCGAGCAATACATGGCGATGACTGAACGGGTGCCCTCGTGCGCGGAGTCGGGGCTAAAGGACGATTTCAACGGCCCAATCTGCTACACTCCCGATGGCAACCCGCTGGTCGGCCCGGCACCGGGTCTGCGCAACATGTGGCTGGCCGAGGGTTTCTCGTTCGGCATCACCGCTGCAGGTGGAACCGGTTATTACCTGGCTCAGATGATGGTGGATGGCGAGGCCGAGATCGACATGGCATCGCTGGACCCCAAACGCTATTCTCAGGGCTGGATGACCACCGAGTTCGCCGCGCGCAAGAACGAGGAATGCTACAACCACGTCTACATCTTGCATCACCCAGACGAGGAGCGCGAAGCCTGCCGTCCTCTGCGTACCGCACCAGCTTACGACAGGCAGAAGGCGAAAGGCGCGCAGTTTGGCTGGGTCAATGGCTGGGAACGCCCTAACTATTACGGCCCACTCGATGCGCCGGAGAATTTCGACCACGATGCGCGCAGCTTCCGCCGCGGCGGCTGGTGGAAATATGCTGTCCAAGAGGCCAAGGCGATCCGTGAAGGCGTCGGCCTTATCGACGCAACCGCCTTTACCAAACATGTGGTCAAGGGGCCCGGTGCGACCGCCTTTCTCGACTGGTTTACCTGTAACAAACTGCCGAAAGTGGGTCGGATCAACCTGACCTATGCGCTGACGTCGCACGGCACGACCCGAACCGAATACACCATCGTGCGCAATGGCGAGAATAACTATTACCTCGTCTCCGCCGGGGCCTGGACCGAGTATGACGCCGACTACTTGCGCAAGGCGGCCGAGGACAAGATGAAGGAGTTTGGCTACATTGAGATCCAGGACGTCACCACCCAATGGGGCGTTTTTGCAATCGCTGGGCCCAAGTCGCGGGATGTTCTGAAAGAAGTCATCAGCGACGCCGATCCGCAGTCAGCCTTGTCGAACAAGCGCTTTCCATGGCTGTCGGCGCGACAGATCGAATTGGGCATGTGCCCGGTCAACGCCATCCGAGTGGCCTATACCGGTGAGTTGGGCTGGGAACTACATCACCCTATCGAGATGCAGAACTACCTATGGGATCTGCTTCTCGCAGAGGGCGAGAAGCACGGGATGAAACTGGTTGGTGCCCGTGCCCAGAACTGGTTACGGCAGGAAAAGAGCTATCGTGCATTTGGCACGGAACTCGGTCGCGACGCGACCCCGCTTGAGGCTGACCTACCGCGTTTCGTGGATCTTGAGAAAGACTTTCACGGCAAGTCAAAACTGGAAGAAACCGGGGTCCGCGTCAAATGTTGCACCTTGCTGATCGACGGACCCGACGACGCCGATCCGTGGGGTCGCGAGGCGCTCTATTCCCCTGACGGCGAACGCGTCGGACGCCTGACTTCAGGCGGCTACTCGGTCGTGTTCGGGAAGTCTATCGGAATGGGGTATGTCAAACCTGAACTGGCGGTTGAAGGCACAACGCTCAAGGTGAAAATTCAGGACAAGCTGTGGAATGCGGTCGTGACCTGCGACAGCCCCTATGACCCAAAGAACGAAGTGATCCGCAAAGACGCATGAGTTTGCGGCAATGCACTGGCGGCGCGCCTGAATTGTGCCGCCAGCGGCGGCCCATGCCTTCGGCGAAGGTATTTTTGAACAGAAGAAAACGCCGTTTCAAAAAACAATCCAGCCCCCCGCTGTCGACGGGGGGCCTTCTCCTGTTGCGGCCATCGGCGCCTCCGCCTGTACCGCTCGATCAGGTTGGACAAAGAAGCTAAACAAATCCCTTCTTCTGTACAAAAATCCCTCCGCCGGAGGCAAACCCGGTGCTTGCACCGGGTATTCAAACAAAACACGTCATCCTGCGCTTAGTTCGTCGAAACACTCCAGGGCTTTGGCGGCATACATCATGGCTGGGCCGCCACCCATCTGAATACTCATCGCGAGAACGTCGGAAACTTCTTCGCGGGTTGCGCCAGCTTTTACCAGCGCCTCGACATGTAGGGAAATGCAGGGTTCGCATCGTACTCCGACCGCAATGCCGAGCGCGATGAATTCCTTGGTTTTGAACTCCAGCGTACCCCCTTCCTTGACCGCCTTGCCCAAACCGCCAAAGGCGCGGGCTGTATCCGGTATTGCGCCGTTGAGGTTGCGCAGCCCTTTTCGGGTCGCTGAAAGTCTCTCTGTCCAGCTCATATTTGGTCCCTTTGCAAACATTTCATAGTTTGCATGTGTAGGGATTTCCCGGGCCGCTACCTTGATCTCGATCAGAAACCCGGAAGCTGCGCGATCAGAGAAAGATTGTTGGCAGGCATCTCGACGACAGAAACCATTTCAAGCCCGGCATCCTGTAGTTGGTCGATCATGTCGAAGTCGTCCTTGTATCCGATCTCGGGATCCTGTTCGGCAAGCGATGCATGAAAGCGTTCGTCTCCAGCGCTGGTCAGTTCTCCGCCGCGCTTGAACGGTCCGTAGATGACGAACCGGCCAGATGGAGCCAGAGCTTGCGCGGCCTCGCGGATCAGTGTGAAGACCTCATCGTCCGAGATCAGGTGCAGCAGGTTGATCAGAACGATCAGGTCCTGCCCGGAGTGACGTTTTGACCAGCCGGGAACAGTCGCATCAAGCGAAATTGCTGTGGCAACGTTGTCCACGCCTACGGAATAGGCGTCTATGCTGGCGCGTCGATCGGCGTCGATTTCCGAGGGTTGCCAGTGCAGATTCGGCAGGCGCGATGCAAAGGCCGTGATATGCTGCCCGGTGCCGCTGGCAATCTCCAGTGCGCGCCCGGATCGGGGGGCCATCTGTTCCAAAAGATCACAAAGGGCTCTGCTGTTCCTTTCGGCCGACGGCGCCACAAGGCGGGCCCCTTCGCCGGGCGTGGCGATGCTTGCTGTTGGCGGAAGTTTTCGGGTCATCGGCGAAGCCTTTCCGGTCGCAGCGCGGCAACCATGTCTGTTTCAATTTCAGGAATGCGACCGCCCACCAGATCGGCCAAAAGCCGAGAAGCCGCCGGAGCAGTCTGAAACCCGTAGCCCCCTTGTCCGGCGCACCAGATGAATGCGGGCGTCGCGGGATCGGGTCCCAGCACCAGCGTCCGATCAGGGGCAAAACTGCGTAAACCGGCCCAGTTGGATTCCAGGCGGGTAACGGGTTCAGTGACCATGTCTTCGTAACGGGCAAGCCCCTCTGCAAGAACCATGTCGTCAGCAAAGGCATCATGAGGTTCAACCGGATCAGCATCCGCTGGAGAGACCAGCAGCTTTCCCGCATCTGGCTTGGCGTACCAACTTTCGCCGACGCCCATAATCATCGGCCATTCCGAAACATCATGCCCACCTGGAGCCGGTAGGCGGGCCATCGATCGACGGCATGGCACAAGGCCGATCGGGGCAATGCCTGCCATCTCAGCGACCCGATCTGCCCAAGCTCCGGCTGCATTGACGATATGCCGTGCCTCGAATGAATCCTTGGCCTGTATGTGCCAATGCCCGTTTCTTGTGATCGAGGTGACCGTCTGCCGGGTCAGGACCTGACCGCCATTGACGCGAATGGTCTTGGCAAAATCCTGCAACTGGCGGTCGGTGTCGATGTCTTCGGCGGCTGCGTGGTATGCGACCAATGCTATCTTATCGGAGTTTAGGATAGGCACTCGAGATATGGCTTCGCTGACCGGAATTTCCGCGAGTTGAAGCTCTTGGAGGTCACTTTTGAAGGCCTCCTTCTGGTCGGAGCGGGCGACCAGCAACAAGCCGCGAGGGCTGAGATAGCCGCCATTGTGGTGGCAGTGATAGTCTGCGCTGGCAATGCTCAGCGCGACGGTGGGGGGCAGGCCATAGTTCTGTTCAAACAAAGCCGCCGAGCGTCCCGATGCATGGTATCCGAGCGCGTCTTCGGCCTCCACTACGGTAACTGTTCCCAGTTCGGATAACCGGGCACCCGCACTGAGCCCGGCAATGCCACCGCCGATGACAAGAAAATCGATCATTCCTGTTCCTCGATCCGGTCAGTGGCCGGGGGAGGAGTGGGCCCAAGCGATGACAGTCGGTCATAAAGATCTTTTGTCATGGCGAACTGCAGAGCCGCCAGCGATGGCTCCAGCTGCCGTGCATTGCGGGCGGAGATAATCGGCATGGGTCCGGTCTTCTCAGCGGCAACCCATGCAACAGCGAGCGTGGCGGGCTCGATTCCGAGTTCACGCGCCAGATCCGACAACGACCGGGCAGTGTCCGCCATCCATTCTGGGCTGTAGCGGGCAGCGTATCGGTCATCCTCGCTCAACCTGCCCGATGCGCCCTGATCGTATTTCCCCGTGAGCAGACCGCCGCCAAGTGGCGAATAGGCGGCAACTGCAATGCCCCGATCTGCACACATTGGCAGGATCTCGACCTCGGCCTGCCGTTTCACCAGATTATACATTGGCTGCAACAGGTTGACCCCCAGCCCGAATTCCGCTGCAACGGTCTGAGCCTTCATGGTTTGCCATGCAGCCGCGTTTGATAGCCCGACGTAACGGATCTGTCCGGCTTCTCGCAGTTCGGCAAAACAGGACATGGTTTCGCGCAGGTCGGTGTCCGGGTCGAACCGGTGCAGGTAGAGAACGTCAACCATGTCGATGTTCAGCCGTTGGCGGGACAGGTCGAACTGCGCCCGCATATTGTCTGCCCCTGCACCTCCGGTGTAGCCAACCTTGGTTGCGATCAGGAGCTTTTCGCGCTCGGTTGCGATCATCCCGCCAAGCAGGGTTTCGGAATTGCCATCCGTGTAGAGATAGGCCGTATCAAAATGATTGATGCCTGCTGTACGACACGCATCATACATTGATTGGCTCTCGGACGCGTCAGCACGGCCCCCGAATTGCATGGTGCCAAAGGCAAACTGGGAAACAGGGGAGCCATTCGGGGTGGTCAAATGCGGTGTCATGGCGGCACGATTGCATGGCCGCGCAGCAGAGAAAAGAGGCGTCGAACAAACAACCGTGTCTCCTTTAGCGCGCTTTCAGCGCCCGTCGCAGGCTTTCAATGGACGCAGGCAGATCTTGCTCAAACGATCGGACAAAGTGCTCACGGACAGCTTGGTTCAATGCTTCGTCAGCCTGCGCTTCGGTCGGGTTTGCCTTGCCGGCAATGCGTTCGAATTCTTCGAATGCGTCGAGAACAAGCAGAGGTTCGCGGAGAATGCCTTGGACCGTCATGCTGATTGACATGTGCTCGACCTGATTGTTGTTTTCCGCAGGGCCGACGAACCGAGGTGCAAAACCTGAAACCCCCCAGATGTTGGAGTTCGGCTGTGATAATCCGATATCGTATTGCCAAATCGTGCCAACGTGAAATCGGCGGATAAAACCGTGATCAAATATTGGGATGTGTGTCACAGGATTTTGCCGCGATGACCCGACGACGATCTGCTGCCAAAAATACAGTTTGGCCTGTTCATCGTTGCGGATGTATTCCGATGTTTCGAGCCGGTGATCTCGGGGAACCGTGTCGATCAGGGTGCTGACAGGCATGAATAAATCCAGCGCGGTGTCCAAGGCGGTGTCGCTGGCATCGCTGTCGCGCGACTTGAAGGCATGAAACCTTGTGTATGCAGCGCCCAGCGCATCGAGATACGGCAACCCATCCGGCGAGGACAAAGCCGCCACAACACGATAAGGATCCCACCCATCGGCGAGCATGGCCTCATTTTCCACATCCCAGAAAGCCGACGGGATCTGCCGTCCCGTTTGCAGTGTCCGAAGCGCGAGGCTGCGGAGCCCCTCGGCATAGTCCAACAGTTGCACGGCCGTGACCGTGCCTTCGTCAAGCCGCGTCAGGTGACCTTCGATTCCTATGTCGCCGAGAAGCGGCTGAGGGCTCAGTCCGGCATCCAGCAAGGCCCGTTCCACCCGGTCCCGCCCGGCGGATTCTTGGTTTCTGTTCGCGTTGGTCGCGGTTGATATCACGCGACCATCCAACCGGTCTTCGGGCAGGCCAAAAAAGAGGAACCGGACCTGCGGGATAAAGAACAACCCAAATAGGCAGAGGCAAACCGCCAGCAGTGCAATCCGACGTTTCCGCCATCTGGTTTGATCCAGCTCCATTCCCGCTCCGCAACGGTGTCCGTTGTTTGCCGCCTTCTTGCCTTCAGATCTTAAGTAGCATTGGGGTTGTACAACAAAAACACCCAGCAGACAGGCTGCTGGGTGCAAGAATTTTGACCTTTTGCCACATGGGTTTGCCAGTCATGCTGGTCGCCCGCTGTGGTATGTTTCCGACTTACTGCGGGATATCGCCTTCGATGCCTTCGACATAGAAGTTCATGCCGGCCAGGGTGCCGTCATCGGCGGTCTCGCCCTCGCCCAGCCAGTCGCTGCCGTCCTGCTTCTTGAGCGGGCCGGTAAAGGCGTGGTAGGAGCCGTCCGCCAGCGATGCCTTAAGGGCAAGTGCGCTGGTCTTCAGATCTGCCGGAACAGCGTCCGAAATCTCGCCGATGCCAACCATGCCTTCGCCAATACCGTGCCAGGTGTTGGCGGTTTCCCAGGATCCGTCCATCACTGCCTTGGTGCGAGCGATGTAGTAGGGGGCCCAATCGTCGATGATTGAAGAAACACGCGGGAACGGTGCGTATTCGCTCATATCCGAGGCCTGACCAAAGGTGACCACGTTACCGGCTGCCTGTGCGGCCGCCTGCGGGGCAGTCGAGTCGGTGTGCTGCAGTATCACGTCGGCGCCCTGTTCGATCAGCACCTTGGCGGCGTCAGCTTCTTTCGCCGGGTCGAACCATGTGTAGGCCCAGACGATCTTGAACTGTACGTCAGGGTTCACCTTCTTGGCGTGGATATAGGCCGAGTTGATGCCCCGGATCACTTCGGGGATCGGGTAGGAGCCGATATAGCCGATGATGTTCGACTTGGTCATGTTGCCGGCAATATGACCCTGAACGGCACGGCCTTCGTAGAAGCGTGCGGAATATACCGACACGTTGGGCGCGGTCTTATAGCCGGTGGCGTGCTCGAACTTCACTTTCGGGAACTTCTTGGCCACGTTGATGGTCGGATCCATGTAGCCGAACGAAGTGGTGAAGATCAGATCGGCGCCTTCGAGAGCCATCTGTGTCATGACGCGCTCGGCGTCCGGGCCTTCGGGTACGGATTCAACGAACACGGTTTCCACCTTGTCGCCGAACTCAGCTTCGACGGCCTGGCGTCCTTTGTCATGTTCATAGGTCCAGCCGCCATCACCCACGGGGCCGACATAGACAAAGCCGACCTTGGTTTTGTCTTCGGCCATGGCGCTCGTCGCGAGACCTGCGACCATTGCTGCCGTTGCGAGAAGGGATTTCAATTTCATGTGGTTACTCCCAAGTTGGTTGTTGGTTCCCTCTCTTAGTGAGAGGCGTGGAATATCCGACCGAGCGAGGCCGGTGCGCTGCTTTTGTCAGCAGATAGGATCACAAGTACAAGGATCGTGATGAGATAGGGCGACATTGCCAGATACTCGACGGGAATGGCAACGCCTGCCGCCTGAAGATTGAGCTGCACAACTGTCACACCGCCAAACAAATAGGCTCCGAGCAGGGCGCGCCACGGTTTCCAGCTGGCAAACACCACCAGAGCAAGGGCAATCCAGCCAACGCCGGCGGTCATGCCTTCGGTCCACTGCGGAACGCGGATCAAGCTGATATAGGCGCCACCCAGACCGGCGCAGGCGCCACCGAACAGGATCGCAAGAATGCGGATCTTAATGACTTTGTAGCCAAGCGCGTGTGCGGCATCATGGTTTTCGCCGACAGCGCGGAGAATAAGGCCGACACGGGTGTATTTGAGCACCGCCCAAACGGCCGCCGTCAAGGCGATCCCAAGATAGAGGATCGGATCGTGTCCGAACAGGATCGGCCCGATGACCGGCAGATCGCTGAGAATCGGCAGGTCGAGCTTGCCCATTTGCGGCGGCTTGATGCCGACATAGGTTTGGCCCATCAGCGCGCTCAGGCCAAGGCCAAAGAGCGTGAGAGCCAGACCAGATGCGACCTGGTTGGCCAGTGCCACCTGCGTCAGCAGGACAAACAGCAGTGACAGAACCGCGCCGCCAATGGCCGACGCGATAAAGCCCAGCCATGGTGATCCGGTTTCTACCGAGATCGCAAAGCCGCTGATGGCTCCGACGATCATCATGCCTTCGACACCAAGGTTCAGAACGCCGGCTTTTTCAACGACAAGCTCTCCGATGGCCGCCAACAAAAGCGGGGTGGCTGCCACCATAAGTGAGGCCACCAGCAGGACGGGATTGATTGCAGACAGGTCCATGTTCAGGCCACCTCTTTATGTGCCAGACGGATACGGTAGTTGGTCAGCAGGTCCAGCGCGAGCAGGAAGAACAGCAACATGCCCTGAAAAACCTGGATCGCCGCGGCAGGCAGGCCTAGGCTGCCTTGTGCGATTTCACCGCCAATGTAAGTCAATGCCATCAGGCCGCCTGCGAGCAGGATGCCGACAGGATGCAGTCGACCGAGGAAGGCAACGATGATCGCGGTGAAACCGTAACCCACGTTGAAGTCGATCGAGATCTGGCCTGACGGGCCGGCTACTTCGAATAGCCCGGCGAGACCGGCCAGGGCACCCGAAAGACCGAGGCAGAACAGGATCAGGCGACCGGGTTTGACACCCGCGAATTTCGCGGCCCGAGGGGCTTCCCCGGTAAGGCGGATGTGAAACCCGAGCATGTGGCGGTTCAGCAGAACATAGGCAAAGATCACGGCAATGAAGGCCGCAACCACTCCCCAATGCATGCCGGTGCCGGTGATGATCTCGGCGTTGTAGGCGCTGGCATATTCCTGAAGGTTGCGCGAACCGGGAAAGCCGAACCCCTCGGGGTTCTTCAGCAGACCCAGCGAAACGGAGGCCAGCATCTGTTCGGCCACATAAACAAGCATGAGGGAAACCAGAATCTCATTGGTTCCGAACCGGACCTTGAGCACGGCCGGGATCATCGCCCAGATCCAGCCTCCGAAAGCGCCGGCGAGGATCATGATGGGAAAGATGTACCAGGCTTCGAGCGGGTAGAAGGCCAAACCTGCCGCCGCGCCGCAGATGGCGCCCATGATGTATTGGCCTTCGGCGCCGATGTTCCAGATGCCGGCTTTGAAGCCAAGGCTCAGACCGATGGCAATCAGCACCAGCGGCGCCCCCTTCACAAGCAGTTGCGGGCGATAATAAAAAGCGAACTCGCCAAACAGGGGCTCCCAGAAGATGGTTCCGATTGCCTCGATCGGGTTCTTTCCGAGCACGGAAAAAAGCAATCCTCCAAAGAACATCGTGGCCAGCACTGCCACCAGAGGGGTCGCCAAGGACCATGTCCGGGATGGCTGCGGCCGTTTTTCCAGCACGATCATGTGCGCATCTCCCCACATCCTTCCAGTATGGTTCTTTCTGTGTTCGGCATCAGGCCGCATGACTGTTCATCAAACATGTGCGACCTCCATCCCATGAGCGCCGCCCATCATCAGGCCGATCTCTTCTACCGTCAGGCCAGAGGTCGGGCGCGGGGCGCTCAGACGCCCTTCGTTCAGAGCGGCAAAGCTGTCGGCAATTTCCATCAACTCGTCGAGGTCCTGACTGATGCAGACCACGGCCGTGCCTTTTGCCGCCAGATCAAGAAGCGACTGGCGGATCGCCGCCGCCGCTGCGGCATCCACGCCCCAAGTTGGCTGATTAACCACCAAAACATCCGGATTCTGCAGCACTTCACGCCCGATTACGAACTTCTGCAAATTGCCGCCCGAGAGCGATCGCGCCGCGTTCTCCGGACCGGGGGTCCGCACGTCGAACGCCTTGATAATCCGTTCGGCGAACTGGGTGGTCTCAGCCCACTTGAGAAAGCCTCCGTTTTCGAGGTTCTCTCGGACCGATCCGGTCAGCAGGGCGTTTTCCGTCAGGCTCATATCCGGTGCCGCGGCATGACCCAGGCGTTCTTCGGGCGCTGTCAGCAGTCCCAGTTTGCGTCGGGCGGTCGGCCCAAGCCGTCCTACCGGCTGACCTGCCAGCTTTACGGCGTCTGCCGCTGTCGAAATCTCACCCGACAGAACCCCCAGCAATTCGTCCTGCCCATTGCCGGCCACGCCTCCTATGCCGAGGACTTCGCCTTTGCGGACTGTCATGTGAACGTTCTTGAGCGCAGTTCCGAACTCGGTTGGTGAGGCCACGGACAACCCGGAAATGTCCAATGCGATTTCACCAAAGTCCCGCCCGGCGCGTTCCGGCGTTTGAAGGCTGCTTCCCACCATGAGTTCGGCCATCTCTCGCGCCGAAGTCTCAGCGGGCACACATTCACCGACATTCTTGCCCAGCCGCAAGATCGTTGCATGATCGCAGAGCGTGCGGATTTCCTCGAGCTTGTGGGAAATGTAGAGGATCGACGTGCCTTCATCGCGCAGTTTGTTGAGTGTCTCGAAGAGGATATCCACTTCCTGCGGTGTCAGAACACTTGTCGGTTCGTCCATGATCAACAGCTTGGGATCCTGCAGCAAGCACCGGATGATTTCGACCCGCTGCCGTTCCCCGGCGCTGAGATCACCAACCGTGCGATAGGGATCCAGCGGCAGGCCGTAGGTTTCCGAGACTTCCCGGATCCGCGAGGCCAGCTCGCCCATAGGTGGCGGGCTTTCCATGCCCAGAGCAACATTTTCGGCAACATTCAACGCGTCGAACAGCGAAAAATGCTGAAATACCATTGCGATCCCGTCTGCCCGCGCAGCGCGGGGTTCCGGTGGAGCATAGGGCTGGCCCCGAAGCAGCATGGTGCCGCTGTCAGGTTTCACCAGCCCGTAGATCATTTTCACAAGCGTCGATTTCCCGGCTCCGTTTTCGCCCAGCAGCGCGTGCACTTCGCCCGCGCCGATGTCGAAAGATACGGTGTCGTTGGCCACGACGCCCGGATAGGCTTTGGTCAGCCCTTGCAGGCTCAGAAGTGGGGTGGTCACGCGTGGATCCTTCTTCTTTCTGGCTTTCGGGGTTGGGCAGGGCAGGGCTGGATCGCCCTCCGAAACAGCTGTGGACGGCAATCGGCACACGCCACGGCGGGCGCTATGTTGTCGTCCGTCTTGCGGTCTGTTGATCTCGCATTGCGCAGGCGAACGGTGGCAGAGCATCGCTGCACTTCCACCCCCGCCTCTCCGCTGAGAAGAAACGCGATGTCCATCTTTATGACATCCGTCGCCTTACCCCGTTGAGCCCATTTTTGCCCCCTTCGATGCGACGTAGAAGGTGAGCGGGCTTTATAGTTGACGGACAGGTTAGAAACCGAGAACGGGCTCTGGCAAGAAAAAACGCCTCTGCAATGCAGCATAATGTGAGGGATTGGTGAATATTTGTTGATTGTGAGACTTTCGGTCATTGCAGAATCAAATAGTTTCATAAGCTTGAGGCGGGATTTCCCGCCTATTACTGTCGAATACCCGAATACAGCTTTCTGCATGGTTTGTGAATGGAAGTGCAGTGCGTAGGGCGCTCAAGCCCGCTTTCGCCTTCCTCTCTGCTGGGCTAGCTTGGCGGTATGAGCAGCGATCCCCGATTCATTCATCTCCGCGTCCATACCGAATACTCCCTCCTTGAGGGGGCCATGCGGCTAAAGAAACTGCCAGCGCTTTGTGACAAGATGGACATGCCCGCCGTAGCGGTGACTGATACGAATTCCATGTTCTCGGCGCTGGAGTTTTCGGTCACAGCAAGCGATGCGGGGATTCAGCCAATCGTTGGGTGTCAGGTTGATCTCGGGTATGTCGAGGCAAAGCCGGGGGAGCGCGCCCGGCCTCCCGCCCCATTGGTTTTGCTGGCGCAGAACGAGGACGGTTACAAAAACCTGATGAAGCTGAGCTCATGTCTCTATGTGCACAAGCGGGGTGAGGTGCCCCATGTGTCTCTCGACGAGCTTGAGGCGCTGTCAGACGGCTTGATCTGCTTGACCGGAGGTCCGGATGGGCCATTGGGTATGCTGCTGCAAACCGGGCAGCGGCCTGCGGCAGAGGGATTGCTTGACCGTCTGGCGCAGATGTTTCCTGACAGGCTCTATGTCGAATTGCAGCGCCATCCTGGTGAAGACGGTCAGCCCGAAGCAGAACGGCTGACAGAACGTGGGCATGTGGAAATGGCCTACGCCAAGGATCTGCCACTTGTCGCAACAAATGATGTCTATTTCCCCAACGCGGAAATGTACGAAGCGCATGACGCCCTGATCTGCATCGCCGAAGGGGCCTATGTCGATCAGCAGGAACCGCGCCGGCGCCTGACCGCGCAGCACTATTTCAAATCACCTCAGGAAATGACGACGTTGTTCGCCGATCTGCCTGAAGCAATTGAAAACACGGTCGAGATTGCCAGGCGTTGCGCATTCATGGCCTATCGGCGTGACCCGATCCTGCCAAAGTTCGCCGACGACGAGGTCGAGGAACTGCGGCGGCAGGCCAACGAAGGACTGCAGGCCCGTCTTGCGGTGATCCCACATGCCGTCAGCCCTGAGGCGTATCAGGAACGGCTGGATTTCGAGTTGGGTATCATCGAGGATATGGGTTTCCCGGGCTACTTCCTGATCGTGGCCGACTTCATCAAGTGGGCAAAGGATCACGACATCCCGGTGGGGCCGGGGCGTGGATCCGGTGCCGGCTCGCTGGTGGCTTATGCACTGACCATCACCGATCTCGATCCGCTGCGTTATTCGCTACTTTTTGAACGCTTCCTGAACCCGGAACGGGTCAGCATGCCGGATTTCGACATCGACTTTTGTATGGATCGCCGCGAGGAAGTGATTCAGTTCGTGCAGCAAAAATATGGCCGCGACAAGGTGGGTCAGATCATCACTTTTGGTGCGTTGCTGTCCAAGGCTGCCGTCCGTGACATCGGGCGCGTGTTGCAGATGCCTTATGGCCAAGTTGATCGCCTGTCCAAGATGATCCCGGTCGAAGGGGTGAAACCCGTAAGTATCGAAAAGGCGCTCAAGGACGAACCGCGCCTGCGCGACGAGGCCCGCAACGAAGAGGTTGTCGATCGCCTGTTGACCTATGGCCAGCAGGTGGAGGGGCTTCTCCGGAACGCATCGACTCATGCCGCCGGCGTCGTGATCGGCGATCGTCCGCTGGATGCGCTGGTGCCGCTGTATCAGGATCCGCGTTCCGATATGCCCGCCACCCAGTTCAATATGAAGTGGGTCGAGCAGGCGGGCTTGGTCAAGTTTGACTTTCTTGGACTGAAGACCCTGACGGTGATCCAGAACGCGGTCGATCTGATCCGAAAATCCGGGCGGGATCTACATGTGGCGGCCGACGGCACGCAGCTCTATACGCCGCCTGAGGGCGCTGTGAACGAGATTAACGCCATCCCGTTGGATGACGAGGCAACCTACAAGCTTTATTCGGCGGCCAAGACCGTCGCCGTGTTCCAGGTGGAATCCACCGGCATGATGGACGCGCTCAAGCGCATGAAACCCACCTGTATCGAGGATATCGTGGCGCTGGTGGCGCTCTACCGTCCCGGGCCGATGGAGAACATTCCCACCTATTGTGAGGTCAAGAACGGCCAGCGCGAGATCACTTCGGTTCACCCGCTGATCGATCATATCCTCAAGGAAACGCAAGGTATCATCGTTTATCAGGAACAGGTGATGCAGATTGCACAGGTCATGGCGGGATACTCGCTTGGTGGTGCGGACCTGTTGCGCCGCGCGATGGGCAAGAAGATCAAGGAGGCGATGGACGCGGAGCGGCCGAAATTTGAGAAGGGCGCCGCTGAAAACGGGGTCGAGAAGAAGAAAGCCAGCGAGGTGTTCGACCTGCTGGAAAAGTTCGCCAATTACGGCTTCAACAAATCCCACGCGGCCGCCTATGCCGTGGTCAGCTATCAGACCGGCTGGCTCAAGGCGAACCACCCGGTCGAGTTCATGGCCGGGGTGATGAATTGCGATATCCACCTGACGGACAAGCTTGCGATCTATTTCGAAGAGGTTCGAAAGGGGTTGAGCCTGCCTTACGTGCCGCCCTGCGTGAACCGTTCGCTGGCCACATTCGATGTTGCCAATGGCGAGTTGGTTTATGCGCTGGGCGCGCTCAAGAATGTGGGCGTGGAGGCAATGAATCTTGTTGTCGATGGTCGGGGCGACAAACCCTTTGCCACCCTGTTTGATCTGGCGCGCCGGGTGGACCTGAAGAAAGTTGGCAAGCGGCCGTTGGAGATGATGGCCCGGGCTGGTGCCTTCGACCAGCTCGATCCGAACCGGCGCCGGGTGTTCGAGAGCCTTGAGCCACTGGTGAGCTACTCGGCGGCAATTCACGATCAGAAAAACTCAAACCAGGTGTCACTCTTTGGAGAGGCCGGTGACGACCTGCCCGAACCACGTCTTTCGCAAAGTCCGGATTGGCTGCCGGCCGAGCGGTTGAGCGAGGAGTTCCGGGCAATCGGGTTCTACCTGTCGGGTCACCCGCTGGATGACTATATGGGCGCCCTGAAGCGTAAAGGCGTGTTGACCCTAGATGAAGTGACTGAAAAGGCGCGTTCAGGTCCGCTCGTGGCCAAGATCGCCGGCGTGGTCGCGGGTCGGCAGGAACGAAAATCGGCGCGCGGAAACCGTTTTGCCTTTGCCCAGCTCAGTGACCCGTCGGGGGCATACGAAGTAACGTTGTTTTCCGAGGCGCTGGAAAAGTCCCGGGAACATCTCGAAGCCGGTGCTCATGTCGTGATTTCCGCGGAAGCGACGCTCGAAGCCGATCAGCTGAAGCTGCTTGGCCGGTCAGTGGCTCCGATTGACACCGCCCTGATGCAGGCGGGTTCGGCCGGGTTAAAGGTGTTTCTGGAAACGCCAGAGGCCGTAGAAACCGTGGCCAAGGTTCTTCAGGATGCCGCCGAGGCTGCCAAGGGTGCTCAAAGGGGAGAAATTCGTCTTTTGCTGCTTGCCGCCGGCCTGCCGGGAGAGGTTGAGATGGATCTGGGTCGGGATTTCCCCGTCAATCCACAAATCAAAAGCGCCATCAAATCGCTTGAAGGCGTGCTGTCGGTGGATGAGCTCTAAGTGGCGCGCCCTGGGACTGTGAGGCGGGGGACACGCGCGCCTCAGTAATGTGGCGGTCGTTCGTCCCCGATAATGATCCCGCCTGTGGCCTCCTGCTCACGCGCGGCTTCTCGTTGCATCAGCATCTCGATGCGCCGGGTCAGGTGGCTGATTTCCTCCTGTTGACGCGCGACCACGTCGCTGAGCTCTTCGACGGTGCGGTTCAGATGCGCGATCTGTTCTTCGAGATGCTGCATGGCTGGCTCCTTTTACTTCTCCATACAGGCGCAACGTCACGCTTGCCAGAACCGGATTTCCCGTTGGACGCTCGCGCAGCAAACAGCCAGCAGGGAGGTCGGCATGACCGTGCTCGTAGACACCACGGATGGGATCACCACCATTACCATCAATCGGGCGGACAGGCGCAATGCCGTTGATCCGGCCACCGCGCGGGTTCTTTATGATGCATTTCTGGCCTTCGACGCCGATCCCCAACAGCAGGTTGCGGTGCTGACCGGATCCGAAGGCGCCTTTTGCGCCGGGTTTGACCTGAAAGCCGCGGGGGCAGGGCTTGCCGATGATTGGCTGGCGTCGCTTGCGATCCCCGAGGACTGGAAAGATCCGATTTCGGCCCCTCTTCCCGGGCCTATGGGACCAACCCGACTGATGTTGTCCAAGCCGGTTATCGCGGCGATCGAAGGTCACGCCGTGGCAGGAGGAATGGAGCTCGCAGCATGGTGCGACATGCGGGTGATGGCTGACGGGGCGGCGACCGGCGTGTTCTGTCGACGCTGGGGTGTTCCCTTGATCGACGGTGGGACGGTTCGGTTGCCCAAGATCCTCGGGCAGGGGCGGGCCAATGACCTGATCCTGACTGGCAGAGGCGTTTCCGCGGACGAAGCTTTGTCTTTGGGATTTGCCAATCGAATCTGTCCGCAAGGCAGGGCGCTGGATACAGCCACGGAAATCGCTCTAGATCTGATCCGGTTTCCGCAGCTGTGCATGCGCGCCGATCACCTTTCGGCCCGGACGCCACCCGCCGATCTGGCAGCGGCGCTGCGCAGGGAATGGCAATCCGCCGACGTGTTCTTGGCCGAAGGCAAGGCCGGGGCAGGGCGGTTTGCATCTGGTAAAGGGCGTGGTGGGGATTTTTCGAACATCTGATCCCGCATCCTTGTGGGCCATTTTGCTGGGCGGGGTAGCCGTTTGACCGTGTTGCCTGCGACGCTCTCTGCCTTGCCCCTGAGCAGGCCTTGGGATAGACCCCGCGCGGACAGTCAATCCGCCGAGGACACCCGATGGCAAAGCCCAAGAAACAGCCCCGCCCCAAGGCAATTACGCCAAAAGGGTTCCGCGACTATTTCGGCGCGGAAGTCAGCCAGCGCACCGAGATGCTGCGAGAGATTGCCGGGGTCTATCATCGCTACGGGTTCGAAGCGCTGGAATCGAGCGCGGTCGAAACCGTCGAGGCGCTGGGCAAGTTCCTCCCGGACGTGGATCGTCCGAACGAGGGCGTGTTTGCGTGGCAGGAAGCAGACGAACAGGGAAACGGCGACTGGATGGCGCTGCGCTACGACCTGACGGCGCCGTTGGCGCGGGTTTATGCCCAGCACCGCAACGATTTGCCGACACCTTACCGCCGTTATGCGATGGGTCCGGTCTGGCGAAACGAAAAGCCCGGTCCGGGGCGGTATCGCCAGTTCTACCAGTGTGACGCGGATACGGTGGGGTCGGCTTCGATGGCCGCTGACGCTGAAATCTGCGCCATGCTGAGTGACACTTTGGAAACAGTCGGCATTCCACGGGGAGATTATCTCGTTCGCGTCAACAATCGAAAAGTTCTCAACGGGGTGCTGGAGGCTATGGGACTGGCTGAGGATGCCGGCGCCCGTGACGACGTTCTGCGGACGATCGACAAGTTTGACAAGGTAGGCGAACAGGGTGTTCGGGAACTGCTGACCAAAGGACGCCTCGATGCGTCTGGCGCTTTCATCGACGGGGTGGGTCTCAGCAGCGATCAGGCCGAACCGGTCATTGCATTTCTTACGTCCAAGGCGACTGACGCGGGCGGGACATTGGCCAACCTGCGCAACGCTGTCGGAGACAGCAGGATCGGCGCTGACGGTATCGCCGAATTGGAACAGATCGGCGACTTGCTGGCCGCCGGAGGTTATGGGTCCGACCGGATTGAGATTGATCCCTCAGTGGTGCGTGGGCTCGGCTATTACACCGGGCCGGTCTATGAGGCGGAACTGACTTTCGAGATCTTTGACGAGAAAGGCCGTAAACGGCAGTTCGGCTCGGTCTCGGGCGGTGGGCGTTATGACGATCTGGTCAAGCGGTTTACCGGGCAGGAAGTGCCAGCTACTGGCATTTCAATCGGTGTCGACCGCCTGCTGGCGGCGCTGCGTGAAAAGGGCCGGATCGCTGCCGAGACCAAAGGGCCAGTGGTTGTGACGGTTATGGATCGGAATCGGATGGCCGATTATCAGGCGATGGTTGCCGAACTGCGGAATGCAGGGCTCCGGGCCGAAGTCTATCTGGGCAATCCCAAGAATTTCGGCAACCAGTTGAAATATGCCGACCGGAGAAACTCACCCATTGCCGTGATCGAAGGCGGCGACGAGAAAGAAAAGGGGATTGTCCAGATCAAGGACCTGATCCTGGGCGCGCGGATTGCTGAAAGCGCCACCCTCGAAGAATGGAAAGAGCGCCCGTCGCAGTTCGAAGTGAGTCGGGGTGATCTGGTCGCCAAGGTGCGCGAAATCCTCGACAGTCAGGACGGACAAAACTGATGCCGACACGGGCCCAAGTTCTGGAACGGGCGGCGTTCCTGCGCAGCTATTTCGAAGCAGAAGGCGCCCAGTCGGTTGAAACGCCAATTCTGCAATCGGCGGAAACCCTTTTGGACCTTTATGGCGAGGATATTCGGGGCCGGGCATACGTCACCACCGACGCGTTGCGAGGCGAACAGATGCTGCGGCCTGACTTTACGGTTCCCGTCGTTCAGATGCACATGGATCACGGGGCGGAGCCGGCCCGCTACACCTACTCGGGCGAAGTGTTTCGGCGGCAGGAGCATGATCCGGACCGCGCGAACGAGTATGTTCAGGTCGGATACGAAGTTTTTGACCGCGATAACCCTGCGGCTGCCGACGCAGAGGTGTTCGCGCTGATTGCGAAGGCTCTGAATGGCCTGTCGCTCAGGGCGGCAACCGGAGATATTGGGATCCTGATGGCCGCCGTTCAGGGGCTGAAGACCAGTGAGAGACGCAAGGCCGCATTGATGCGGCATATCTGGCGACCGCGCCGGTTTCGGGCTCTGCTTGACCGGTTCTCAGGGCGGGCTTCGGTGCCGCCCTGCCGGGCAGAGCTGTTGGTCGCCGCCGATCCGATGGCGAACGCAGGAACGGTCATAGGCAAACGCCGCACGGACGAGATTGCCGACCGGATCGCCGCGCTGCGCGAAGATGCCGCCGCCGCGCCGATTTCAGAGGCAGAGATGCTTGGGCTGGACACGTTGCTTTCAGTGCGTGAAACCATGCCCAATGCTCTGGAGCGGCTTCGGGATGTGGCGGTGGACCTGCCGCAGATCGGGCCCGCACTGACACGGTTGGAGGCGCGGATTGGCGCGCTACGGGATCGCGGTGTTGATGTGGATCGGCTGGACTTCGAAGCTTCCTATGGTCGGACGTCAATGGAATACTATGACGGGTTTGTCTTTGGATTTTATGCCGAGCGCCGCCCGGATCTACCGCCCATAGCAACCGGCGGGCGCTATGATGCGCTGACGCGACAGCTTGGGAATGGTGCCGAGATTCCGGCGATCGGCGGCGTGCTGCGCCCCGGTCTGATACTGGTCCTTGAGGAGGTTGCGGCATGAGCGTGAAGCTGGGCGTGCCGTCCAAGGGGCGGCTGATGGATAAGACTTTCTCATGGTTCGAGAAGCGTGGGATCACATTGTCACGCGCGGGGTCGGATCGTGAGTATGCGGGCCGGGTCGACGGTATCGGAAATGTTGATCTGGTGTTGCTCTCGGCCGGGGAGATCCCGCGGGAGCTGTCTGCAGGCCGTATCCATCTTGGCGTCACCGGGACCGATCTGGTGCACGAAAAGCTGCCACGCTGGGAACAACAGGTCGAAGAGATCGCTCCGTTGGGCTTTGGGCAGGCCGATCTGATCATCGCCGTGCCGCAGGCATGGGTGGATGTCGATCTGCTGGACGATCTCGATGCGGCAGCGGCTGCATTCCGCTTGCGACACGGTCACCGCCTTCGGATTGCAACCAAGTATCACCGGCTGGTTCGCGAGTTCCTGACGGCAAGCGGGGTGGCTGACTATGCGCTGGTGGACAGTCAGGGCGCGACCGAAGGCACCGTCAAGAATGAAACTGCCGAAGCAATCGCCGACATCACTTCAACCGGTGAAACTCTTCGGGCCAACCACCTCAAGATCCTGTCCGATGGCCTGATCCTGCGAAGTCAGGCCACGCTCTGGCGCAGCCGGGTGGCACGGTTCGAGGCGGCAGAAAAAAAGACGTTGGAGGAGCTGCTGGACAGGTTGTCCTGAAGCCCGCTGTGTTTAGAGCGGCGGGCCAACGAATTCCTGGCCGTTTTGAACCGCGATCCTTGCCATTTCTTCGGGGTCCAGCCCGCCATCACTTAGCGCTTCGTGAAAAGCGCGAAACATGGTCTCCATTCTGAGTGCCGGGGAAAACAAGTAGCGAAGACGCCCCGGAGCCTGTCCGACATTTTTAAACGCATGCACCGCGCCCTTGGGAACAAGTGCGACATCACCCGGTGCCATATGATGAAGAACACCATCAATCTCGACATCGAAAGAACCTTCGAGAAAAAAGAAAGTTTCGTCCTGATGAAGGTGGACGTGACGCCCCGGTCCGACACCGGGTTGCACAATGTCCTCGAACAGCTCCATCGTCCCGCCGGTCTGGGTGCCGGTGAGAAGTATCCGCAGCGTTATGGCGCCGGGAAAATCAAGTGTTTCGGCATCTGAGTATGCACTGTGTATCGGTTTCATTTCAGGTCTCCTGATCGGAAATTTCCCCGGAAACCTAAAGGTGAACCGGCGCCTGACCTATCTCTGGGGATGCACAAAGTTTGTGCGGTCCGGCAGGGTGAGGAGGTTCAGATCACGCCGATTTCTGCCAGCGCCCTGTTCAATTCATCAGGCAGCGGTTCTTCGGCGCTGCGCCCCTTGGGCAGGTCGGGCGGAGAGTCTTGGGGCTTCAGGTAGCGCCAGCCTTGAAAGGGGCGCTTTCGTGCTGTTTGCGTTTGGTGCAATTCCGGATTGAGGAGGATGGCGCACCGACGGATGCCGTCCTCGCCGGTGACCTCCTCCAGTCGTAGGATGCGTTGGCGGCATTGCACCAGACCTTTGATCACCCAATAGATTGATCCACCGTTCAATATCTCGGCTTCGCGCTTGGGCCACATACGGGTTATGTGCCGCGGCAGGCCGTCGGGAAAGCGTGTGCGATAGGCCTCCTGCCATTCGGCGAGACTTTCGGTGCTTTCAGATCCGACCGAGAGTTTTATCAAGTTCACGTAGTTGTCCACAGCTTTCCCACAGAGTCGTCCCACGAGACATCCTGATATTGTAGCTTGGCCCGTCTCAGTATCAAGCAGTTGTGGTTTACCCCCGAATACGGTTAATCTGGATGCCTCTTTCTGGATAGGGAATCACACATGAGCCGCTTTGCCGCCCCCATCGCCGAGCAGATTTGGGACATGAAGTACCGCTTCAAGGAAGCGGACGGCACCCCGATTGACCAGACGGTCGAGGACAGCTGGCGGCGTATCGCCCGGGACTTGGCCAAGGTCGAGGCCGACCCCGCAAAGTGGGAAGAGAATTTCTACTCCGCCCTGGAGGATTTCAAATACCTGCCTGCGGGGCGGATCACTGCAGGTGCCGGGACGGCGCGGCAGGTTACCCTGTTCAACTGCTTCGTGATGGGCACCATCCCCGACAGCATGGGCGGCATCTTTGACATGTTGAAAGAGGCGGCGCTTACCATGCAGCAGGGTGGGGGGATCGGCTATGATTTCTCGACCATTCGCCCGCGCGGTGCGGATGTCATGGGCGTTGCGGCCGATGCCTCGGGTCCGTTGTCTTTCATGGATGTATGGGATGCGATGTGCCGCACCATCATGTCGGCCGGATCGCGCCGTGGTGCGATGATGGCCACCATGCGGTGTGACCATCCGGATGTGGAACAGTTCATCTCGGCTAAGTCGGACCCTGCACGGCTGCGCATGTTCAACATGTCGGTTCTTGTTACAGACGATTTCATGGAGGCGGTGAAAGCCGACGGGCCGTGGGAACTGCAGTTCGACGGCAAGGTCTATCATACCGTTCAGGCGCGCGATCTGTGGAACAGGATCATGCAGGCCACCTATGATTATGCCGAGCCCGGTGTGATCTTCATCGACCGGATCAACGCTGCCAACAACCTGTCCTATGTCGAAACAATCGCCGCCACCAACCCGTGCGGCGAGCAGCCGTTGCCACCCTATGGCGCTTGTCTGCTGGGCTCGGTCAACCTGGCCCGGCTGGTTTCGAACCCGTTCGAAAAAGACGCGGCATTGAATGAAGGGGCGCTGAAGGAACTCGTCGCTACCGCTGTTCGGATGATGGACAATGTGGTGGACGCGTCGAAGTTCCCGCTGCCCGAGCAGGCCGCCGAGGCCGCCAACAAACGCCGGATCGGGCTTGGGGTGACGGGGCTGGCGGACGCCTTGCTGATGATGGGGTTGCGTTATGGGTCCGAAGAGGCAGCACGCCAGACCGAGGACTGGCTGCACGCAATCGCCCGCGCATCTTATCTGGCCTCGGTGGATCTGGCCAAGGAGAAGGGAGCTTTCCCGCTGTTCGACGCCGAACAGTATCTCGCCAGCGGCACCATGCAACAGATGGACGAAGATGTCAGGGATGCGATCCGCACCCACGGCATTCGCAACGCGCTGCTGACCTCGATCGCGCCGACAGGCACCATCAGCCTTTACGCCGGGAACGTGTCGTCCGGGATCGAACCGGTCTTTGCCTATGCCTATACGCGAAAAGTTCTGCAAAAGGACGGCAGCCGAACCGAAGAAGAAGTCGTGGACTATGCCGTGCAGATGTGGCGCGACAAGTTCGGAGACACCGAACTGCCCGATCATTTCGTCAATGCGCAAACCTTGGCGCCCGCAGACCATGTCCGAATGCAGGCGGCGGCGCAGAAATGGATCGACAGTTCGATTTCCAAGACCATCAACTGCCCCGAGGATATCTCGTTCGACGATTTCAAGGACGTCTACATGCAGGCCTGGGATCAGGGCTGCAAGGGTTGCACCACATATCGGCCCAATGATGTGACCGGCTCGGTCCTGTCGGTCAGTGAAAGTGCCGACAAAGCGCCGGGTGAAAGTGCGGATGCGCCGCACACTGTCGACGGCGGCGATGTGATCTACATGTCAGAGCCGCTCGATCGTCCGCCATCGCTGGAGGGGCAGACCTACAAGCTGAAATGGCCCGACAGCGAGCACGCGATCTATCTGACGATCAACGATATTATCATCAACGGCCATCGCCGCCCGTTCGAAGTGTTCATCAACTCCAAGAACATGGAGCATTATGCATGGACGCTGGCGCTGACCCGGATGATCTCGGCCGTGTTCCGGCGCGGAGGGGATGTTTCCTTTGTGGTCGAAGAACTCAAGGCCGTGTTTGATCCGCGCGGTGGCGCATGGGTTCAGGGCAAATACATTCCCTCGATTCTGGCGGCCATTGGCGGGGTAATCGAGCAGCACCTGATCGCGATCGGATTTCTCGAGGGCGAGGGCATGGGGTTAAAATCAGACCCCAAGGCGCAGGTGGTCAATGCGGGCGGGGCGCGTGGCAAAGCCTGTCCGAGCTGCGGCCAGTTCGAAATGCGAATGGTCGAAGGTTGCATGACATGCGGAAGCTGCGGCCACTCCAAGTGCGGCTGATAGTCCAGCAGTTGTTTTCCTGATCTGTCTGCACCAAGGTGACGCCGGAACGTCTCGGCCGGTGGTCGGGACATGTGCCGATTGTTGTCCCCGTTCTTCGCAAAGGAGACCAAGGTGCCGGAGACTGAAGCTGTTTCGCTTTGGGATATGTCATCGGCCGAGCCTGATTCTCAGGTTGGGCTGAGCGGCGACACGACCTGTGACCTTGTTATCGTCGGCGCAGGCTATACCGGCTTGTCGACTGCGCTGCACGCATCTGAGCTCGGTCTTGAGTGCCACGTTCTCGAAGCCGAACGGATCGGTCATGGCGGATCGGGTCGAAATGTCGGATTGGTCAATGCGGGCTTGTGGCTTCCGCCGCAGGAGGTTCTGGATCATCTGGGCACGGAAACCGGTAGCCGGCTGATCGAACTTCTTGGGGCAATGCCCGAAGAAGTCTTTCGATTGATCGACAGGCACGAGATCCGTTGCGAGGCCGTTCAGAATGGCACCATCCATGTCGCTCATTCACCCGCTGGATACGATGGTCTCGCCCGGCGGGCCGAGCAATGGCAGGTTCTGGGGGCTCCGGTTGATTTGCTGGGGGCGGACGAAACCGCAAAACTCACCGGCACGGCGCGGTTCCACGGTGGCCTGCTGGATCGCCGAGCGGGGACCATTGACCCGATGGGCTATGCACGGGGATTGGCGCGGGCAGCATTGGCGGCCGGCGCCACAATCTCGACCGGGGTACGTGCCACCGGACTGACACGGCTGGGAGATCTGTGGGAGGTCGCAACATCCAGCGGAACCGTGACGGCAAAGCACGTGGTACTAGCGACCAATGCCTATACCGATGATCTGTGGCCGGGGCTGCGACAAAGCTATACCCCGATCGAGTATTTCCAGCTTTCTACCGAACCGCTCGGGCAGCGGGCGGCGCATGTCCTGCCTGAACGGCAGGGGATCTGGGATACGGCGCCCGTGATGTTTTCGATGCGCCGGGATCTATCGGGGCGCATAGTGGTTGGCTCGATGGGATCCGTTTTCGGCGGCACGGCCGGGTTGTCGCGCCGCTGGGCTGCGCGCATTCTCGGCAAGCTTTATCCGGAATTGGGGGACCTGAAATTCGAACACGCATGGCACGGCCGGATTGCCATGACACCGGATCATATCTTCAGAATCCATCGTCTGGCCAAAGGGGTTTATTCTCCCATCGGATACAACGGCCGCGGCATCGTTACCGGAACCCTGTTCGGCAAGGCGCTGGCAGACCTGATTGCTGGTGGTCGCGAACAAGATCTGCCGCTTCCGTTCTCGGCCCTGGAACACGTCGGGCAGCGGAGCCTGCGGGCCGGTCTGTTTAAGGCCGCCTTTGCGGCAACACAGCTGTACCGGAGCTTCTGATCTCTTTGGTTCCTGCGTCTGTATCTTTGACCGGTTCAGACCGTTAGGCCGCAATTGTCGAAAGCCGCGCGGGTGGCTTCCTTTTCGGCGTCCGTCAGTTCCAGCATCGGATGACGGACACAGCCGCCGATTTGACCCAACAGTTCCTGCCAGTACTTTCCGTGTGCCGTGGGTTTGCCGCCAGGCTTGGTGTTGCGGATTGCAGCGCGCACTGGCTCCAGACTGTCCCGAACCCGGCGGGCCTCGTCGAATTTCCCGGAAAAAGCCAGTTCGGTGTATTCGTGCATCCGTTTGTCGTTTCGAGTCTGCAGCATGTAGGGCGGCGAGGAGCATAGGTAGAGGGCCCATCCCAGTTCCTCGATATTGTCCAGCCAATCATCCTCGAGCGATGTAGAGACATGGATTTTGTCGCCGACCATTTTGGTCAGCCGAACATACATCTCGCGCGGGACCGAGTATTTGATCCCCATGATGTTTGGCAATTCGGCGATCCGGGCGCAGGTTTCGGGCTCCATCAGATAGCCGGAATCCGGGTGGCTCCACATGGCAATCCCGATGTTCAGCCTGTCGCAGATGTGCTTGTAATAGTTAAACAGAACATCGTCCCGATCATGGCAAAAGCTCAGCATGGGTGCGTGGACGACGACATAGTCGGCGCCACAATCCTGCGCGTGGCGCCCCAGATCCAGAACGGTATCCACGTTCTGGTCTGAAATCGACATGATGGTACCTGCCTTGCCGGCGCATTCTTCGGCGGCGATCGTCATGTTGCGCTTGCGTTCGTCAAGGGACATCGACCAGAATTCGCCCTGTTTTCCGGCGATGAACAGCCCGGCAATCTCCAGATCGTCGATCCAGTGGCGGATGTTGTGACGCAGGCCAGTTTCGTCAAAGGATCCGTCCGGGTTGAACGGATTCAGCGCAGCTGCCCAGATGCCCCGCATCGTGTCCCGGGCATATTCCTTGGCCTGATGTTTCTCGTATTTCATCGGTTTCGTGTCCTCATTCGACCTGCCCGGCATCCTGCATGGTGTGCCAGAGCATCTGACTTGTCAGCGGCATTTGCAAATCGGTGACACCGAGCGGGCTCAGCGCATCGATTGCCGCGTTCAGAATGGCGGCCGGCGCCCCGATCGTCCCGGCTTCGCCAACGCCCTTGGCCCCCAGCGTATTCATCGGGCTTGGGGTTTCGAACTTGTAAATGTCGACTGGTGGCATATCGGCTGCGCGTGGCATCGCGTAATCCATGAACGAACCGGTCAAAAGCTGTCCGTCACCATCGTAAACCACACGCTCCGTTAGCGCTTCACCCAAGCCTTGGGCAATCCCGCCGAGGATCTGACCCTCGACCAGCATTGGGTTTAACAGGCGCCCGGTGTCATCCACGCACGTCATGCGTTCCAGGTTAGGCGCGCCGGTTTCACGGTCAATTGACATCAATGCCAGATAGGCACCGTACCCCCAAGCCTGTCCTGTGTTTGCGTAGCGGTTTTGTGCAGTGATCGGAAACGGTGCACCCGCCTCTCTTCGTGCAGCGATTTCACGACAGGCTTCCAGCACAGCACTGCCTCCGATCGCGGTGGAGCGGCTGGCAAGGGCACCTATCCCTTCCGGCGTGACCGCTGTGTCCGCCAGTCGCACCTCGACTGCGTCCAGTTCGATGTCCAGTGTATCGGCAGCGATTTGAGCATAGGCAGTTTCGCGCCCGTGACCTTGCGAAGAGCTTCCGCTGGAGACCGTGACACGGCCATTCCCGTTCAGCGTCACTGTTGCACTCTCCCAGCCGCTCCCGGAGGGTTCCACGTAGAAACCGAGCCCTATGCCGACCAGTTCGCCAGCTGTGCGGCGCCGGTCTCGGTCTGCAAGCAGATCGGCATAACCGGCCTTGTCACACAAAATATCGAGTGCACAGGCATAATCACCGGAATCGAGGATGTTTCCTGTTCCGGTCTCGTGAGGCAGATCGGTGGTGGTCAGCAGATTTCGGCGGCGTATCTCGACCGGGTCGAGAGCCCGCGCGCGCGCTGCCTTGTCCACCAGCCTTTCCATCAGGCAGTTCGCCTCTGGCCGCCCGGCGCCGCGGTATATCCCGGTAGGAGCTAGGTTGAACTGCTGCGCGACTGTTGAAATGTCCAGTGCCGCGACACGGTAGCCGCAGGGCAGAACCCGAGCGGCATTCCACGCGGTGATCAGACCACTGTTTGGCAGCCACGCGCCCAGCGGAGCCGTGATCTCGGCGCTCAGGGCAAGAAACCGGCCATTCGCGTCAATGGCCAACCGGCCCCGGCTGCAGACACCGCGCCCATGGGTGGCGGAAAGAAACTCTTCCGAGCGGGTGGCAGTCCATTTGATGCTGCGCTTGTGTTGGAACGCAGCCCAGACGGCAAACACTTCTTCGGGGTAAAGCGATGCCTTCATCCCGAACGCGCCGCCTACATCCTGTGCGATAACGCGGATCCGGTCGGCGTCGACGCCAAGGATTTCGGCCAGTTCAGACCGTGACCGATGGGGTGTCTGGGTCGAATGCCAGACCGTGACCCGGTCGCTGATCGCATCATAGGCTACGGCAATGCTTCGGGGTTCCATTGGAGATGGGGCAAGGCGGGGATGAGTTATTTCGCACTCGACCACAGTTGTGGCTTGTTCGAATGCGGTTTGGAAATCTCCTGAATGCCAAGTTTGTTCGGCAATCACCGTAGCTTCGAATTCGGTTTCCTCAATGTCAGGATATACCAGTTCAGCGGCGTCCTGAGCCGCAGCAGGCGATGTTGCCAGAACGGCGGCTATCGGTTGCCCAATTGCCAGAACCTTGTCTTCTGCGAGGATAGGGAAATCGGGAAGGCGGCGAATTGGCAGAACTGGATTGACCGACAGAGACCCGAGGCCAGCTACGTCGGCGCATGAATGGACTGCGATTACGCCCGAAGTGGCTACTGCGTCCTCAATGTCCATGCCGTTAATGCGACCAGACGGGATTTGTGATCGCACAAATGAGACATGAAGTTGGTCCGTCAGTGAGACATCATCGGCAAAACGACCGTGCCCCGACAAGAGGGCGGGATCTTCGCGCCTGCGCGGGGACGTCCCAATCTTTGCCTTGGCCTGCGCCATGTTTCCCCTGAGTTTCCCCGGACATTTCTGGATTTCAATTGAACAGGACCAAATCCGGGTGTCGAAGCCAAATTCAAAGAAGAAATTCTGGTATAACGTGAATTGATATCAGGGGCTGTGGAGTTAAAGTATTCTCGAGCCGAAACAAGGGATCGATATGAAGCTTGGACTAATTGGTAACGGTGCGATCGCCCGCTATGTGATGGGCGCGCTGGAAGACACCGGGCATGAAATCGGCTCGTTGCTGCTGCGTCCAGAACGCGTTGCAGAATTGGCGGCAGAGGGTTCATCCATCCCGTCTATGGTCAGTTCCGTTTCCGCCATTCCAAGCGATCTGGATCTGATTGTGGAATGCGCCGGGCATCAGGCATTGCGCCAATACGGGGCGGAGATACTGCGCAGAGGGTTGAATCTGGTAACCGTTTCGATCGGAGCATTGGCCGATCGGGATCTGGAAGACGAGCTGACCCGAGCCGCCCAGGACGGCGGTGCCCGGTTGTTGCTGGCCAGCGGTGCAATCGGTGCACTGGACGCTCTGCGGTCGGCCAAGGTCGGTGACCTCGCGCGTGTACGTTATGTAGGGCGAAAACCTCCGCACGGTTGGTTGGGGTCTCCTGCCGAGAGCCATTTGGATCTGAACAATATCGGGCCCGAAGCTCAGACCCACTATGCCGGTTCGGCGCGCCGGGCTGCACTGGAATATCCAAAGAACGCGAACGTGTCCGCGGCGGTTGCGCTGGCGGGGTTGGGGTTCGACCAAACCGAGGTCGAGTTGATCGCCGACCCCAGCATATCAGAGAATATTCACGAGATTCACGCCGAAGGAGAATTCGGCGCGTTTTCTTTCCGAATTTCTGGCCGGGCTTTGTCTGACAACCCGCGCAGTTCGGCTCTGGCAGCAATGAGCGTTGTCAGCAGGGTCGCGCAGGAAGCTCAACCCATCCGTTTCTAGGAGGTCGAAGCCGTGGCTGCCCGCCTTGCCCGTATTGTCGATCGCGCCTTGTCGCGGCTGAAGTTCAAGCAGCTGAGGCTGCTGGTTGCCGTTGGCGAACATGGGAACATCCAGAATGCCGCGCGGCAACTGAATGTGTCGCAGCCTGCGGCGACTAAGATGATCAAGGATCTCGAAGTGGATTTCGAGGTCCAGCTCTTTCATCGTACCAATCGCGGTGTGGTTCCCACCCCTTTCGGGGAGGCGCTGATCCGTCACGGCAAACTGATTTTCGCACAGATTTCAAACGCGGCACAAGAACTGGACGATCTGAACGAAGGCAGCAGCGGGAGGGTTATTGTCGGCACATTGTTGGCCGCCTCGTCTCATTTGCTGCCAAGCGCCATAGAAAAGGTTCTCAAAGACCGCCCGAAAGTTGCGATCAAGGTGGTAGAAGGAACGAACGAAGTGCTCATGCCGGCCTTGCGCACAGGGGAAATCGACCTTGTCGTGGGGCGCTTGCCGACGCACAGACACCGCAGTGAGCTGTCACAGATAAAACTGTTCGACGAAAGCATCGTTGCAATCACTGGCCCGAAACACCCGTTGGCAGGGCGGCAGGGGCTTGGCTTTGAGGCGCTTCGCCCGTTCGGATGGATCCTGCCCCCGATCGAAACCAGCCTGCGCCGCCAGCTTGACCAGTATTTTTTGAAGATGGGGCAATACGCGCCGCCGGTTGCCCTTGAATCTGTTTCCTATCTGACCAACCGCACCTTGCTGCAATCGCAAGACCTGATTGGACTGATGCCCGCCCAGGTTGCGGCGCAGGACATTGCAAGTGAAGCGCTTGTGCAAATCGGATGGACTGTGCCTTTTGGCGCCGGTCCGGTCGGGGTGTCTCACCGCCTTCATGGTCAGCTTTCACCGGCAGGAGAAGCACTTTTGGATGCTCTTCACGAAGCGGCAAGTGAAATGTGAGCTGGCCGCAACCTTTCCTCACGGCACTGTTTTTGCACAACTTTTCCGATAGCTCTCGGGAAATCACTGTCTTTTTTCTGACGCCGAATAGTAACAGTGAGGCATCAAGAACACGCTCTAACCGTGTGAAAATACAAAATACTTCCCAGAGTCCAGCGTGCTTGTTAACGTCTCGGTAATAAAAACATAAAGGCAGGCATACAGGCATATGAAAACGGGCTTTCGCGGCACGTTCGTCATTTCCTGGTCGCAGACAGAAGTTGATGGTCTCGAGGCCGCACCCATGGACGCACTCGGAGTAGGTGCGACATGGTCATGGCGCGGTGAGATGGTTAGGGTCGATGGCCCGAACGATCTGTTGCGGCTGGAAAATGCGGAGGGAGAGGCAGAATTGCGCCGGCGCGCAGCGCGCACGGTGCGGCGGCTGGTCGGTGCAGTTGTCCAGAACAAAACGGATCTCAACCGCGTCGAGGTTGATGAGCCATTGATGGACAGCAGTTTCGTCGTGACCAATGGGTCGCAGAGTTTCACGGTGACGGTTATCGAAGTCGGGCCGGGCCAGGCGCCGCTGCTCATGTTCGTCGACGACCTTCCGCCACGCGACAGCGATCTCTGGGTTGTGCATCATACTTTGGCCGGCACAGCACCGGAACCGCAGATGCACACCCCGGCCGGGGTGATCTGTTTCACGCCGGGCACCCGCATCCAGACTCCGGTCGGGCCCAAACCGGTCGAGGCGCTCCGTGAAGGGGACAAGGTGCAGACCCGGGACAACGGCGCCCAGGAGGTTCTCTGGATTGGTCAGCGTCGGATGACCGGTGCGCGGCTGTTCGTGATGCCGAAACTACGTCCGGTCCGAATTCGCGCCGGTGCGCTGGGTATCGACCGTCCGGAGCGTGAGCTTCTGGTCTCGCCGGAACACCGAATGCTGGTGCGCGGAGCAATAGCCCGGTCCCTTTTCAATACCGACGAAGTTCTGGTTCCGGCGGGCCATCTGACCAATGGCAGCACGATCGCAGTCGATCTGGCTGTTCGGGAAGTGACATACATTCACCTGCTGCTTCCGGGGCATGAAGTCATTTGGGCCAATGGCGTCGAAACCGAGAGCTTCCATCCAGCCAGTGCGGCGCTGTCGGCGCTGACCGACGGAGACCGGCGCAGGCTGTTGACCTACATGCCGAACATTGCCGAAGACCCTGCCAGCTATGGCGGATTTGCCCGACGCAACCTGACCGCGGCCGAGGCGGCAATCCTCATGCACGAGGCGGCATAACCTCGGGCTGGCAAAGGTCGGACAAAAATCACCGGGAACCTGTTGACTCTGGGAGCCGCGCCGATATAAGCGCGGCTTCATTGGTGTTGGTGGCCCCCGCAAGGGGATTCCTGTCATGCCGAAAGGCAAGAGGACAACGCCCTTCATAGCTGCCCGTTCGGGCAACGACAAACGAAGGAGATCAGCCGTGACCAAACGCACGTCTGCCAAGCACAAAATTGACCGCCGGATGGGCGAAAACATCTGGGGTCGTCCGAAATCCCCGGTCAACCGCCGCGAGTACGGCCCCGGCCAGCACGGCCAGCGCCGCAAGGGCAAGCTTTCCGACTTTGGCATCCAGCTGCGTGCCAAGCAGAAGCTCAAGGGCTACTATGGCGACCTGACCGAAAAGCAGTTCCGCCGCATTTATGCGGACGCCGAGCGTGTGAAGGGTGACACCGGTGAAAACCTCATCGGCCTGCTGGAGCGCCGCCTCGACGCGGTTGTCTACCGCGCAAAATTCGTCCCGACCGTGTTCGCGGCCCGTCAGTTTGTGAACCACGGCCATGTGCTGGTGAACGGCAAGCGCGTCAACATTCCTTCCTACCGTGTGAAAGAAGGCGACGTTATCGAGGTCCGTGACAAGTCCAAGCAGTTGGCCATCGTTCTCGAAGCAGCTTCGCTGGCCGAACGCGACGTTCCGGATTACGTCGATGTCGACCATTCGAAAATGACCGCCACCTTCGTTCGCGCACCGGGTCTGGGCGATGTGCCCTATCCGGTTGTCATGGAACCGAACCTGGTGGTCGAATTCTACGCCAAGAACTGATTTTTTCAGAACAAAAGTTTTAAAAAAGGCTGCGCAGCCCGCGCGGCCTTTTTTTTGCCATTAACGGATGCTTAACCGGTTTCGATTCAATGTGAATCCAGTGACCTAAATCCGAAATGCAATGGCATGAACTCAAAATCCGCGAATAAAACTCCGCCATATCTCTCACCCATGGCAAACGTATACCGCATTGAATGGGACGGTCCGCCGTCCCCTGACCATGAAGCACATCTGCGCAGGGCGATCGCCGCTACTTCGGCAGCAATCGGCGACCCGGCCTTCCCGCGCGGCAGCTCCTATATCCGCGTTCCGCTTGTCCTTGGTGACGAGGACGGGCCTGGCATAGACTGCCACTGGGATAATCACCGCAACACATTGGTTTGCCTTATGGATATCGAAGACGGCCCGCTCCCCGAGGAGCTGGAAGGGTTCTTCGAAGGGCAGGGCGAAGCCATCGATCTCTTTGAGCCTCTGCCGCGGATCCCGCGCAAGCATTGACAGTGTCAGCCCGTTGTCAAAGCGGCAGCGGGCGCCCTTCGGCGATGGCTTCCATCGCGAAATACGAGGTCACGCTGTCCAATTCGACCTTTTCGATCAGGCGCTGATAGACCTTGTCATACGAGGTCATGTCCTCGGTCACCACTTTCAGCAGATAGTCGTAATCCCCGCCAATCCGATGAAAATCCACAACTTCGGGGATCGTCAGGACATGGCTGCGAAAAGCCTGAAGCCAGTCTGCAGAATGGTGCCGAGTGCGCAGCATCACGAAAACCACCAGATCCAGACCCAGGGCCTGCCGGTCGATCCGCGCGGTGCTGCCTTGCAGCAGCCCGCTTTCCGACAACGTCTTGAGGCGGCGCCAGCAGGCGTTTTGTGACAACCCGACACGATCCGCGAGTTCGCGTTGGGACAGTCCGGCGTCCTTTTGCAGCTCGCTTAGGATGCGACGATCAATATTATCAAGTTTCTGCACAAATTAGATCATATGACACAGTATAAGTGTTTTCAAATGTGAAATTTGTGAAGTTTTCTCGGTCATGGGCAATCATTCTTATAGGCAAAGGAGATTCCCAATGCCCCTGTCCCAGTTCCGCAAGACGATCGAGACCGCCAAGGAAGAAGGCGCGCTAGGTAGCAGCGTGATCGGTGAAGGCATGCCGGTGCCGGGGCTGCATGGGGATGTTCCGCTTGTTTATGCCGACTATGTCGCTTCGGGTCGGGCCATGCAGCAGGTCGAGAGCTTTGTGGCATCTCAGGTTCTACCTTACTACGCGAACAGCCATACCGAAGCGTCTTTTTGCGGCTCATACATAACTCGCTTGCGCCGCGATGCGCGGGCTGAAATCTCCCGGCTCACAGGCGCCACGGAAAACGATGCGGTGATCTTCACCGGATCGGGCGCGACTGCCGGGCTCAACCGGCTGGTCCGTCTTTTGGGAGTGGATGAGGCTGACCGGCCGGTTGTCTTTATCGGACCATATGAACACCATTCCAACATCCTGCCCTGGCGTGAAAGCAAAGCCGAAATCATCGAGATCCCGGAAGCGCCAGTAGGCGGGCCGGACCTCCAAGCTCTGGAGGCTGCGCTGCGGGCGCATGTGAACTCCGATCTCCTGATCGGGAGTTTCTCTGCTGCGTCCAATGTGACTGGCATCATCACCGATCCCGACCCGGTAACCCGTCTTCTCAAGGCGCATGGGGCTCTGGCAGTCTGGGACTATGCAGGTGGCGGGCCCTATCTTCCCATGGACATGGGGGAGAACGGCGCCGTTCAAAAGGATGCCATCGTGGTCTCGCCGCACAAGTTCGCTGGCGGCCCCGGTGCGTCAGGTGTACTCGTCGTCAACAAGTTCGCCGTGACCCAAACCGCCCCCAGCTGGCCCGGCGGCGGCACCGTTTCCTTCGTTTCGCCGTGGCGCCATGACTACAGCGATGATCTGGCGGCGCGGGAAGAAGCGGGCACGCCTAACGTCATCGGAGACATTCGGGCGGCGCTGGCCTTTATCGTGAAAGACGTCGTGGGGCAGGCGGAAATCGAGGCCCGGGAAGCACGCTATAATGCAATGGCACTCGAGAGCTGGTCGAAGAACCCGCACCTGACCCTTTTGGGGGCGGACAAGGAACATCGCCTGCCGATTTTCTCTTTTCTGGTTCAGGACAAGGCCGGCCAGCCTGTGCACCAGCAGCTTTTCACACGCATGCTGAGCGATATCTACGGGATTCAGGCTCGAGGCGGGTGTGCATGCGCCGGCCCGTATGCCCACCGGTTGCTGGGGATCGATCGCGCCGCGTCGGAAGAGCTGCACCGCGCGCTCGAGGCCGGGCAGGAAATGCGCAAACCCGGCTGGGTTCGGCTCAACTTTTCCTACCTGATGGACGAAGAAACCGTTCGCTTTGTCATCGACAGCGTCAACGATCTCGCACGCCGCAGCGAAGAGTACGTTTCGTACTATTCGGCCGATCCTGCAACGGCGAGGTTCAAGGCCGCCTGAACGCCTGTCCGCCGAATGAACCCCTGAGTGATCTTGCCGCTTTCCCTTGAAGGGAGTCGCCGCTAGAAGGGTGCCCGACAAGGAGCCCCGCACATGAACCAGATCACGCCGCAACCGGGTATCATGGATATCGCCCTCTATCAGGGCGGTGCGGCGCATGTGAAAGGCGTCGAAAACGTCATCAAGCTGAGCTCAAACGAAAACCCGTTTGGGCCGAGCCCCAAGGCCATCGAGGCCGTGCGTGACAGTGCGGCGACCCTGCATCGATATCCGTCAACCGATCACGGTCAATTGCGGGCGGCAATTGGTGAGGTGCATGGGCTGGACCCGGAACGCATCATTTGCGGAGTAGGCAGCGACGAGATCATCGCATTCCTGTGCCAAGCCTATGCCGGACCGGGCGACGAGGTTCTTTATACCGAACATGGGTTTGCGATGTATCGCATCAGCGCGATGGCAGCAGGAGCAACGCCGGTTCAGGTGAAGGAGCGTGAACGGGTCACTGATGTAGACGCGTTGCTGGCAGGCTGCACCGAGCGGACAAGGCTTGTCTTTATCGCAAACCCCAATAATCCCACGGGAACAATGATCTCCAGCTCAGAAGTGGCTCGTCTTGCCGACGGGTTGCCGCCCACGGCGCTGTTGGTTCTCGACGGTGCCTATGCCGAGTATGTCGAGGGGTTCGACGGAGGTGTCGAGATCATCAATTCCCGAAGCAATGTCGTGATGACCCGAACGTTTTCAAAGCTTTACGGTCTTGGCGGACTTCGTGTGGGGTGGGGGTATGGTCCTCATGAAGTGATCAATGTTCTCAATCGCATCCGCGGGCCGTTCAACCTGTCTTCGACGGCGCTTGTCGCTGCCGAGGCTGCGATCTGCGACGCAGAATATGTCGAGAAATGCCGGGCTGAGAATGCCCGTCTTCGGGTCTGGCTGGCCGAGGCTCTGGCCGAACTGGGTGTGCCCTCCGATACATCCTGCACCAATTTCATTCTTGCCCGATTTGCCTCCCAAGATGAGGCGGAGGCGTGCGATACCTTCCTGCAGTCTCGTGGGCTGATCGTGCGCCGCGTGGCGGGCTACAACCTGCCAAATGCCCTACGAATAACGATTGGCGACGAAGACTCGTGCAAGCGGGTTGCTGATGCCGTTCGCGCCTTCAAGGAGAGCGTTGCATGAGCCAGATTTATGACCGCGTCGCGCTGATCGGCCTTGGCCTGATTGCGTCCTCAATGTTCTGGGCCATCAAGCGCGCTGGTTTGGCAGGGGAAGTCACCGGGTATGCCCGATCACTGGAAACACGCGATACCGCTCGAAAGATCGGTCTGTGCGACCGGGTCTGTGATACCGCAGCCGAGGCCGCCAAGGGCGCGGACCTCGTTGTTCTGTGTGTACCCGTCGGGGTTATGTCTGATGTCATGGTCGAGATTGCCCCTGTGCTGAAACCCGGTGCAACGGTTTCGGATGTCGGGTCGGTTAAACGTCATGTGATTGAGGCGGTGCAACCGCATATTCCGCACGGAGTGCATTTCGTGCCAGCTCACCCGCTTGCAGGAACCGAGCATTCCGGCCCGGAAAGCGGTTTTGCCGAATTGTTCGACAACCGCTGGACCATACTGGTGCCGATCGAAGGTACCCCATCTGAACCAGTTGCCCGGCTGCGTGCGCTCTGGGAGGGGATGGGAGCCAATGTCGAAGAGATGGAGGCCGATCATCATGATCTGGTGCTGGCTGTCACTTCGCATGCTCCGCACCTGATTGCCTACACGATGGTCGGTGTGGCAGATGACCTGCGGCGTGTGACCGATAGCGAAGTCATCAAGTATTCTGCAGCCGGGTTCCGGGATTTCACCCGCATCGCAGCCAGCGACCCCACGATGTGGCGGGACGTGTTCCTGACCAACAAGGATGCCACGCTGGAAATCCTTGGTCGGTTCACAGAAGAACTGTTTGCCCTGCAAAGGGCAATCCGCACCGGCGACGGTGATCATCTGTTTGACTATTTCACACGAACCAGAGCGATCCGACGGGGGATCATCGAGGCCGGACAGGATACCGATGCTCCCAATTTCGGACGTGGAAAGGGTGCGCAATGAAAAAACTGTCGGCGATGCTGGGCCTGTCGATGCTGCTTCTTCCAATGGGGCTATCGGCGGCTCAGGCTCCGGACAGTTCGCTGCGCCCGATGCAACGCCCGCAGGTCAGGGCTGCTACAGAGAAAGATCTCGCAGCACTGCAAGCCGCCGCCAAAGATGTGATCGTAGGCTCGGTGACGACCGCCCGGTTGCGCCCGCAGGCGCGACCTGTCTCAGAGCAGATCGTGCAGACAGCAGCGCGCCCCTCCGGTCTGCCCTTCTTTGGTCCGGATGTGTCGTTGCGCCCTTGGGCGCGCCCGCCTGAACTTGAACAGCAAGTCCTGTTCAAAAAGCGCAAGCGCCGCAAAGGGTCCGTCTGCGGAAACATAGACATACAAGGCGAAAATATAGGCCGCGTTCCCGGGAAAATCCGCGGCTGCGGCGTCTCTGATGCTGTCCGAGTGACCGAAGTGTCCGGTGTCAAACTCAGTCAAGGCGCTGTGATGACCTGCGATACCGCGCGTGCACTGAATACATGGGTATCAAAGGGCTTGAAACCTGCCTTCCGCAAACGCGGACCGGTGGTGGAAATGAAGGTTGCGGCACATTACGCCTGCCGAACCCGCAACAACCAGCGCGGAGCTCGGATTTCTGAGCACGGCAAAGGCAGGGCCATCGACATCTCGTCGTTTAAGATGATGGATGGAGAGGTGGTCACCGTACTGAAAGGGTGGGGGCAGGGGACTACAAAGGCCCCGCTGCGCCAGTCGTGGAAAACAGCCTGCGGCCCGTTCGGAACAGTTCTCGGTCCGCAGGCAGACAGGTATCACCGCGACCATTTTCATCTAGATACCGCAAGCCATCGCAGCGGTCCGTATTGTCGGTGACATCCAAGGCACCGTTCCGGCAGGCCTTGTGATTTTGCCTTTGCTGCTAGCGGATTACCAGCCGCGGAGCAGGGCCTAGCGGGATCGGCCCGAATGCCACAAATCCATCCCGGAAGTTCAGCTGTACATCGAGCGAGTTGGGGTTCCCTCCCAACCCGGCCAGCATGTTGAGAACACGACTAACCGGGGCCGTGGCCTGAGGCGGCAGTGCGCCCGCATTTTCGGCCATGGTCAGCATCTCCCGCCAGTTCTCGGCTTTGAAGGCAAGTTCGCCGGTCGGGATGCCCTGCTCGTCGACATCAAGCTCGCCTGCCACGAACAGACTGAGAGCCCCCCACTTCATCTCAGCTAGATCCAGATCGATGCGGCGCGGTTGCGGGCGGCTTTCTTCCAGTGCGGAGCGATCCCAGGATCGGTCAAACGTAACGGTCGTGCGTAGCTGAAGTGTTTCGAAACTGGGTGGCAGGGATGCCGAGGAACCGGACAAGCGACGCAGCCCGTCGCCGGGTGTGAACCCGGCCGCCGACAGATCTATCCGGTAGGTTTCCGGTGTGCCCACTTGTTCCATCGCAAGCGTCAGATCCTCAGCTCCCAGAAGATCGCCATCACCGGTCTGAATGGTCCAGGCGCCTGAGCTGACAGCCATCTTGTCCAGTGCAAGGGCAAGGCCAGGATGCAGGAACAGCACCGCCTGCAGGTTTTCGGCTGCAATCACCGCAGTTTGGTCAAAGTAGGATAGTCGCTGCGATGTATCTGGGAACCGGAGCGTCTGTCGCCCCGGCCAGATGGCCGGGCTTTCGAGCATGAGCCAGTCTGCCTGCCACGCCGTGCCGTTTCTGGGATCTGCCAGGGCCGGGCTGGTCAGCGCCGTCACGTGGCGAAAAGGATACCCGGATGTCGAGATCTCGGAGAATTCGGCCTGCCAGCCGCGAGTTTCCTGCTGCGCGAACCAACCCGTGACGCTTGTGCGCAACCCGTATCCGGCCGCGTACCAGTACAGCGACCAGAGCAGCCCAGCTGCGATCAGGACCTTCACCAGAAGACGCATGTTGCTGCCCCTTTCTCTGCTTCTCGAATTGGTGTTTATAGGCCGAAACAGGCAAGGACCAGTGCGATGACGATGTGGGTATTCGGATATGGCTCGCTGCTGTGGAATCCGGGGTTTCCGGTCGCCCGGCAGGAAGTGGCGCGGCTGCATGGTTATGCGCGAAGTTTCTGCATGACGTCGATTCATCATCGCGGCACCGAGGAAAGCCCGGGGCTTGTTCTGGCGCTCGACGAGGTGGACGGTGCCTCTTGCAAGGGATTGGCGCTTGCCGTCGCCGAGGGTCACGAAGACCAGACATTGGCTGAATTGCGAGAACGTGAACTGATCTCGTCGGCCTATCTGGAGCGTGAACTGGACGTGGAATTGAACACCGGTGATCGTGTCCGGGCGGTGACTTATGTCATCGATCCGCACCATGTGCAGTATTGCGGCGGGCTGCCGCTCGAGGAACAGGCCCGTATCATTGCCCGTGCAGTTGGCGGGCGCGGACCGAACACCGAATACCTGTTCAACACCGCCGAACATCTGGCCGAAATCGGTCTGAACGATCCGGATCTTGAATGGCTGACCCAACGGGTCCGGGGCCTGTTGGCATAAATCCTTGGCCTTGCCTGCCTTTGTTGGCTAGGCTCTCGACAGAGCAGAGAATGTCAGGAACCCCGCGCATGGCGCAGACCACAAGAGACGCGCGACCGCAGTTTTCCCAACCGGTCCGGCAGATTTTCATGATGGTGATTGCCCTCGGGCTGTCGGGGTTCGGTGCCTTTGTCGCGCTTCCTCGGGTCTTGCCGGTTTTCGAGGCAAACCCTTATCTGAATGGGTTTATCCTGTTTGTTTTCGTGATCGGTGTGCTGGCCTGTTTCTGGCAGGTGGTCCAGTTGATCGGGTCGGTACGATGGATCGAAGCGTTTGCCGCCGGCAACGAACGCGAGAACATTCGCACTCCGCAATTGCTGGCTCCGTTGGCGTCGTTGCTGCGCTCGAGAGGGGCTCGCATGCAGCTGAGTTCCACATCGACCCGCTCGATCCTCGATTCCGTGGCAACAAGGATCGACGAGGAACGGGAGATCACCCGCTACATCGTGGCGCTGCTAATTTTCCTTGGCCTGCTCGGAACCTTTTACGGGTTGGCGACCACGGTTCCTGGCGTTGTCGAAACCATCCGGAGCCTCGCGCCCAAAGAGGGCGAAGAGGGTATCGCGATCTTCAACCGTCTGATGTCTGGTCTTGAAACGCAGCTCGAGGGGATGGGCGTGGCTTTTGCGTCGTCCCTGCTGGGTCTGGCCGGTTCGTTGATCGTCGGATTGCTTGAGCTGTTCGCGGGGCATGGCCAGAACCGTTTTTACCGCGAGCTCGAAGAATGGCTGTCCTCGATAACCCGGGTCGGATTGTCCGGAGAGGATGGCGGCGGTGAAACCGGCGTGATGTCCAGCGTGCTCGATGGAATGGCCGAACAGATGGATGCCTTGCAGGCCATGTTTGCCGGCTCCAACGACAGTCGGGCGGAAGTGGATCAGAAACTCGGTCAGCTTGTTGATGCAATTGGCGAAATGAATGCCCGGGCGGACCGGGCAGAAAGTACGGCAGCTGCGCTGGATCGCATCGCGCTGGGGCAGGAAGCCCTTGTCGAACTGCTGCGCGCGCAAGGCCCGGGCGAAGGCATGGACGCCGAAAGCCGGATGCGCCTGCGCTCGATCGACGTCCAGATGTTGCGTATCCTCGAAGAAATCTCGGCCGGCCGTCAGGAGAGCCTTGCGGAACTACGCAAGGATATCGAGATGCTGGTCAAGGCGATGACCACGCCAAAGCCGCCGCGTTCGCCCGGCGGCGGAGGAGCGTAACCTATGGCCCTGTCGCGCCGCACCGGGCAACGGTTTCAGGGTTCGATCTGGCCGGGTTTCGTGGACGCGATGACTGGCCTTCTTCTGGTGCTGATGTTCGTTCTGACCATCTTCATGGTGGTGCAGTTCGTTTTGCGGGAAACGATTTCGGGGCAGGAAAGCGAGCTTGACGCGCTGTCGGCAGAAGTGTCCGCTCTTGCTTCGGCTCTCGGGCTTGAAGAGAGAAAGTCGAACCAGCTTGAGGCGCGGCTAGGGGCCTTGAACGCAACTCTGAATACCACTGAAGGTGATCTTGAACGCGTGCGGGCGGAATTGGCCAGCCAGACGCAGGCTTTGGATTCCGCAAACACACGCATTACTGATTTTGAGGCACAGGTGGCCGCCCTGATTGCTGATCGGGACAAGGCGCTTGTCGATATCGCGACGCTTGAGGAGGCGCGGGCAGGGCTTGAAGCCGAGCGCACTGAGCTTTTGTCCGCACAAGACGCGCTGCACCTTGCTCTTGCACAATCCCGGTCCGAAATTGATGCGCAAACCGAAGCGGCCCGGCTGGCGGCGGCGCAACGCGAAGCCTTGGAGGCTATGGTCTCCGATCTGCAAGCCCGGCAGACGGAAGCGGAGCAGGCCCGTGCCGAACTCGCCGAACGCCTCAGTGACGAAGAAGCCGCACGGCTCGCCGAAGCCGCCGCGGCAGAGGCGCTGCGCGCCCGGTTGCAGGATGCCGACGCGGAATTGACGGCTATGACACTCGCTCTGGAAGCGCAGCGGAAGGATGCCGAAGATACTCTGACCCTGTTGGCTGCTGCCGACGCGGCGCGGGCGGCGCTAGACGAAAAGCTGGGCGGCGTGCTTGCTGATCTCGAACAGGTGCGGGCAGAAGCGTCCACATCGCAATCCGAATTGGAAGCCGCGCAAGCGCAGGCCGCAGCAGATGCGCTGGACCGCGAAGAACTGCAACGTCGGTTGCTGGCGGCTCTTGGGTCGCAGGACGATGCCGAAACACGCATTGCAGAACAGGCAACGCTTGCGGAACAGCGTGCCGCGCTTTTGGCCCAAGCCAAGGCGGCGCTGGCAGATCAGGAAGAGATCTCGCTAGAAGCTCAGCGTGAAACTGCATTGCTGAACCAACAAGTCGCCGCCCTGCGCACGCAACTGGGCGGATTGCAGGCGCTGCTGGATGATTTCAAGGAACGCGACGCGGCTGCGCAGATTCAGCTTCAGAATTTGGGGCAGGACCTGAACGCCGCGTTGGCGCGTGCAGCGTCCGAAGAGCGCAAGCGCCGGATACTGGAGGAAGCCGAACGCAAGCGGCTGGAGGAAGAAGCGCTGGCACTGGAGGCTGAAGCGCGTGAACTTGAGGCCCAGGCCAAGGATCTTGAGCGTTACAGGTCGGAGTTCTTTGGGCGACTTCGTGACCTCCTTGGCAATCAGGAAGGTGTGCGGATCGAAGGGGATCGGTTCGTTTTTTCGTCCGAAGTCCTTTTCCCGCCAGCCGAGGCAGAGCTTTCCATCGAAGGTCAGATTGAGGTCGGTAAGGTTGCGAGTATTCTGCGCAATGTCGCCGAAGAAATCCCGCCCGAGATCAACTGGGTGATCCGGGTAGACGGCCATACCGACAATATTCCGCTTAGCGGGACCGGGCGATATCGCGACAATTGGGAACTGAGCCAGGGCCGGGCGCTGTCGGTGGTGCGCTACATGGTAAACGGGCTGGGCATCCCGCCGGAGCGGCTGGCAGCCAATGGGTTTGGAGAGTTTCAGCCGATCAATACCGACGATACACCAGAAGCACGCGCTCAGAACCGCAGGATCGAGTTGAAGCTGACTGAGAAGTAGGCGAGACGATCGGGGACCCAAGAGATCGTGGCCCCGCCGATATGTCCGAGATCAGTAGATCGTTGTTTCAGTTTCGATCCGGCTGATCGGCTGGCCATCCCGGATCAGAGAAACGCGGCCTCGGTAGTCTCCTAGCGGCCAGCTTTCGGATTTCAGCTTTCGCCCAAAGGCACGGAACAGCCGGGCCTGATCTTTTTCAAGAACGGCGTCGTGTTCCGCGAAATTTCCTTCCGGACCGTTGATCTCGATGCGAAGGATATCCCCTTTGCGGCCGCCGAATACATAGCCGAACAGAACCAGACCGGGGCTGTCCGAAGGCAGGCTGGCATAGCTGGTCTCCCCGGCCTGAACTTCGGCGAATTCCGGCACCCTTGGCGCGAACCCGGCCGAGATCAAGCTGCCGGGCACATAGTCAATAGGCTCCTGCCAGAGGATGTCGCCGCCTTCGCCACACTGGGTCACGTCGCCGGTGGCGAACGGATCCACCACTTGCCCTTCGTAACGGACAGACAAGTGAATATGCGGAAACTGCGTTCGTCCACTCAGTCCGACCTCACCCAGAACGGTGCCGCGTGTAACGGTTTGGCCCTGCTCCACTTGGATCGATCCAAGCTTCATATGGCAGTATTGGGTTTCCCACCCGCCATCGTGGGCGATAACGACGCCATTGCCGCACTCCTTGCCTTCGACGCTGGCGGCGGTGGCACGGGTGAAATACTGGTCGGGCATCTCGTCACGGACACCGCGCACGACGCCGTCGGCCGATGCTAACACGTTTACCCCCGCTTTCATGTCGCGCAGTGACAGAAGCGAGATATCTGTCCCCTTGTGCCCATCATATGAAAGTGGGCCGCATGTGTGGTCCCGGTAGCCGCTGCCGGGATCCCGGTCGACATAATTCTGGATGTGACAGGTTTCTCCCAATGTGCAGTCGATGGGCAGGCTCAGCACGGGTTCGCCCGCCGCAGGAAGCGCGGCGAGCGCCAGAATGCTTTGCAGCAATAGGGCAGGGCGCATCAATCAGCCGTCAGCAATGGCGGCTTGTCACCCGGTATGCGCGGATTCCCGGGGCCTTCGATACGCAGATCCAGTTCACCATTCTTGACGCCGACCTTGACCACACCACCCTTAGCGAGCTTGCCAAACAGCAGTTCTTCGGCCAGCGGTTTCTTGATGTTCTCCTGAATGACGCGCCCCAGAGGACGTGCGCCCATCTTGTCATCATACCCCTTGTCGGCGATCCACTCTGCCGCCGGTCGGGTGAGCTCGATCGACACGCCACGGTCCAGAAGCTGGGCTTCGAGTTGGAGAACGAACTTCTCAACCACCTGAAGAATAACCTCCTTCGGAAGCGGTGCGAACGAGATCACGGCGTCCAGCCTGTTGCGGAACTCCGGAGTGAAGGTGCGCTCGATGGCGGCGGTATCCTCACCCTCGCGGCGGTCACGGCCAAAGCCTATAGCCGCTTTGGCCTGTTCCTGCGCGCCGGCGTTCGACGTCATGATCAGCACCACATTGCGGAAATTGACGGTGCGACCATTGTGGTCTGTCAGCTCGCCGTGGTCCATGACCTGCAGCAGGATGTTAAAAACATCCGGGTGGGCCTTTTCGATCTCGTCAAGGAGCAGCACGCAATGCGGATGCTGGTCGACGCCATCTGTCAGCATGCCGCCCTGATCAAAGCCGACATAGCCCGGCGGTGCGCCGATCAGGCGGGAAACCGCATGTTTCTCCATGTATTCAGACATGTCGAAGCGTAGAAGCTCAACACCCAGCTGATCTGCCAGTTGCTTGGCCACCTCGGTTTTGCCAACACCAGTCGGGCCTGCAAACAGGTAGTTGCCGATAGGTTTCTCAGGTTCGCGGAGCCCCGCCCGGGCCAGTTTGATCGCAGACGACAGGGCTTCGATAGCATCGTCCTGCCCGAACACGACGCGCTTGAGGCTGGCTTCGAGATCCTTGAGCACCTCGGCGTCGTCCTTGGACACACTCTTGGGAGGAATTCGGGCGATTTTGGCAACCACCGCTTCGATTTCCTTGACGCCAATGGTCTTGCGGCGTTTGCTTTCCGCAACGAGGTGTTGTGCCGCCCCCGCTTCATCGATCACGTCAATTGCTTTGTCGGGCAATTTCCGGTCGTTGATGTAGCGTGCCGACAATTCCACAGCCGTCTTGATCGCGTCGGCGGTGTATTTGATGTCGTGGTGCTTTTCGAAATACGGTTTCAGACCGCGCAGGATCTTGACAGAATCTTCGACCGTTGGCTCGTTCACATCGATTTTCTGGAACCGGCGCGACAGGGCCCGATCCTTTTCGAAATGCTGGCGGAACTCTTTGTAAGTGGTTGATCCCATTGTACGCAGCTTGCCGCCCTGAAGCGCGGGTTTCAGCAGGTTCGACGCATCCATCGCGCCGCCAGAGGTTGCACCGGCACCGATCACCGTGTGAATCTCGTCGATGAACAGCACCGCGTCCGGATGGTCCTCCAGCTCGGTTACAACAGCCTTAAGCCGCTCCTCGAAATCCCCGCGATACCGGGTGCCGGCAAGCAGCGCGCCCATGTCGAGGGAATAGATCGTGGTTTCACGCAGAACCTCGGGCGTTTCACCGGCCACGATTTTGCGGGCCAGTCCTTCGGCGATTGCGGTCTTGCCGACACCGGGGTCACCAACCAGCAGCGGGTTGTTCTTGCGTCGACGGCACAGAACCTGAATGCAGCGTTCCACCTCGGAATCGCGGCCGATAAGCGGATCGATATCGCCGTCGCGCGATTTGGCGTTCAGGTCGATGCAATACTTGGCAAGCGCGCTTTCCTTCTGCTCTGCTTCAGGAGCGCTTGACTGTGTTTCCTCTTCGGCCTGCTCGGCACCCGAAATCGGGCGGTTCTCACCATAGGCCGGGTCCTTGGCCACGCCGTGGGCAATGAAGTTCACAGCGTCATAACGCGTCATGTCCTGTTCCTGAAGGAAGTAGGCCGCGTTGCTTTCACGTTCAGCGAAAATGGCAACCAGAACATTGGCGCCGGTCACTTCGGTTCGACCCGAACTCTGAACGTGGATCGCAGCGCGCTGGATCACACGCTGGAAGGCAGCGGTTGGCACAGCCTCGGAGCCATCGATATCCGTTACTAGGTTAGACAGGTCTTCGTCGATGAACTCGAGCAGAGTGCTGCGAAGTTCGTCCAAATCGACGCTGCATGCTTTCATGACCCGCGTTGCATCGGGTTCGTCCAGCAACGCCAGCAGCAGATGCTCCAGCGTTGCGAATTCGTGACGCCTTTCGTTGGCAGCCGCAAGGGCCGCGTGGATAGCGTGTTCCAGTGTGCTCGAGAATGAAGGCACGCGCGTGCTCCTCTGTCTTGGGGCGGAAGGGGGGAGCGTGTTGGGGTGCACCCCCGGACCAACCATGTCCTCATAGTATTAGAGTTTGGTTGATCGATCCGGGGCTTCAAGGCTTTTCTTTGGTTTTTGGGTCATATTTCCCAAAACCGTGACATCCGGTGAGGCATCAGAACCTGTCTTTGCGGCCACGTATCTCTGCGAACACCTCGGCAGCAGCGGCCTGTTCCAAACCCAGATTTCGTCTTATGTTCGCGTCATTTGCCCTCAAAAACGGATTTGTGGCCTTTTCCAGCGACAGGAGCGAGGGAACGGTCGGGCGGCCGGCAGCGCGGTCATCGGCAATTTCAGCTATTCTTGTTTTCAATGCTGGGTTGTTCGGGTCAATTGTTTCCGCAAACTGGCCGTTCGCCTGTGTGTATTCATGTCCTGAGCACACCAGAGTGTCGTCTGGCAGCGCAGCAAGCTTGCTCAGAGAGGCCCACATCTGCGGCGCAGTTCCCTCAAACAACCGCCCGCATCCGAGCGCCATCAGGCTGTCAGCGGTGAACACGGCCTTGCTGAGCGGGAAATGAAAGGCCACATGACCGACGGTATGGCCGGACACATCGAGAACGTCGCACTGTTCGCCGCAGATGGTCAGGTTGTCGCCGTCACGAACCTTATCATCCAGAGGCGGAAGGCGATGGGCGTCCGCCGCGGCGCCGATCACCCTGGCAGGGTGGGCCTCGAGAATTTCTGGCACCGCGTCGATATGATCACCGTGGTGATGGGTCAGCAGAATGTGGCTAAGCTTCCAGCCACGCTGCGACAGATCTTTGAGTATTGGGGCGGCTTCGGGGGCGTCCACCAGTGCCGTCTCTCCGCTTTGGGCGTTATGGACGAGAAAGGCATAATTGTCTGAAAGACATGGAATGGTTACGATTTCAAGAGGCATGGTCTTTTGAACCTTGATTGCTAGACTGTCCTCAGATTGGCCGATCGGACGGGCAGCTGCAATGCATCTTGATGTGCAGGATCTTCGCAACTTCTATTATCGCAGCACGCTGGGGCGGGCGGCGCAGGCGGCTATTCGCGGACGGATGCTTGGCCTTTGGCCTGAAGCCAAGGGATTGACAGTCGCCGGTTTCGGTTTCGCTGTGCCGCTGCTCAGGCCCTATCTGAAGGATGCCCGTCGGGTAATCGGTGTGATGCCCGGCCCGCAGGGCGTTATGGCGTGGCCTGCGGGAATGCCCAACGTGTCGGTCCTGGCCGAAGAAACCTTGTGGCCAATTGAGACAGGCCAGTTGGACCGGCTGGTGGTCATGCACGGGTTGGAGACGTCTGAGCGACCGTCGCAATTGCTTCGGGAGTGTTGGCGGGTTCTTGGTCCGGGGGGCAAGGCGATGTTCATCGTACCGAACCGGGCCGGGCTCTGGTCACGGTCGGACAAGACCCCGTTCGGCTTTGGCCGGCCCTATACGCTCGGGCAGTTGGAGAACCAGCTGCGCGAGCATGACTTTACCACAGAAAGTCATTGCGCGGCTTTGTATCAGCCACCGTCGTCACGAAGGTTCTGGCTAAAATCTGGCACATTGATGGAGCGTGCCGGAACGCGACTGCCGGCAATTTTGGCCGGCGGCGTCTTCATGGTCGAGGTTTCAAAGCGCGTGCACCCGCAGAATGGGCAGAAGAGCCGCGAAGCGCCGCCTAAGCGGATCCGCGTTCTCGAAGGGCTGTCGAACCCACGTCCCGAGCCTGCATGGCGGGCGGGCCGACAGGGGGACAGCGCGATATGACCGGCGTCTGGCGACGGCACCTTTTTAGCATTGGTTGCTTACCGCCGCGTAAGCCGGAATGCGGGCTGATTTGCCGAATTGTGCTTCAAGGAATCGCTAAAAACCACGAACCCGTAACATTTTTCGACCGGCAATTCGGGTGCAAAGGGTCGCAGTTCTTCTAGTGCGTTGAAATCAATATATTTTAGATGAGACCTGTTACCGTTATACTATATTGCGGGGTCGCACCTGCTCTGCTACATCCCCGGTGATTTTGATGGCCTGCCGTCCTGGCGGGTCTTCTTCACGCCCCCCGCACGCGCCAACCGGCGTAAACCGGGGCCAAAATATCGGAAGGGTGGACGTGTCCGAACCAGCTTCGATTTCCGCAGGCATCGCCGAGCGATATGCCACCGCGATCTTTGATATCGCAAAAGAGAACAAGAACCTTGATGGGCTGGAAACCAGCATCAACGATCTCTCGGCTGCGTTGGCCGAAAGCGATGATCTGAAAAGCCTGATTGCGTCCCCGCTTGTGTCGCGGACCGAGCAGGAAGCAGCGATCACCGCCATCGCTGAAAAAATTAACTTGGCACCGGTGATGCGCAATTCGCTGGGTCTGATGGCGCAGAAGCGCCGCCTGTTTGTTGTGCCGCAGCTGCTGGCCGCCCTCCGTGAGGCGCTGGCCGACGAGCGCGGTGAAGTGACTGCCGAGGTGGCCTCGGCCAAGGCGCTGACCAAAACGCAGGTCGAAAAGCTTTCCAAAACGCTGACAAAACGTGTTGGCAAAACCGTTACGATTAATGCGACCGTTGATGAAAGCCTCATCGGCGGTCTTGTTGTCAAAGTGGGCTCGAAGATGATCGACAGCTCGATCCGCTCCAAGCTCAACTCCCTCCAGAATGCAATGAAAGAGGTCGGATAAATGGGTATCCAAGCTGCAGAGATTTCTGCAATCCTGAAGGACCAGATCAAGAATTTTGGTCAGGAAGCAGAAGTGGCCGAAATCGGCCGCGTGCTGAGTGTCGGCGACGGTATCGCCCGTGTCTATGGTCTCGACAATGTTCAGGCCGGTGAGATGGTCGAATTCCCCGGCGGTATCATGGGCATGGCGCTGAACCTGGAAAGCGACAACGTCGGCGTCGTGATCTTCGGCTCGGACCGGGACATTAAAGAAGGCGACACCGTCAAGCGCACCAACTCGATCGTGGACGTGCCGATCGGTGACGAACTGCTGGGCCGCGTTGTTGACGGTCTGGGCAACCCGATCGACGGCAAGGGTCCGATCAAAGCCAAGGCGCGCGGCGTGGCCGACGTCAAGGCACCGGGCATCATTCCGCGTAAGTCGGTGCACGAACCGATGGCGACTGGCCTGAAGTCGGTTGACGCGATGATCCCGATCGGCCGTGGCCAGCGGGAATTGATCATTGGTGACCGTCAGACGGGTAAAACTGCCGTCGCTCTGGACACCATCCTGAACCAGAAGTCGGTTAACGATGCGGCAGGTGACGACGAATCCAAGAAACTCTACTGCGTCTACGTAGCGGTTGGTCAGAAGCGGTCGACTGTTGCCCAGTTGGTGAAAAAGCTCGAAGAGTCCGGCGCCATCGAATACTCGATCGTCGTGGCCGCAACTGCCTCCGACCCGGCACCGATGCAGTTCCTTGCACCCTATGCCGCAACCGCGATGGCTGAATTCTTCCGCGACAACGGTCGCCATGCTCTGATCATCTATGATGACCTGTCCAAGCAGGCCGTGTCCTATCGTCAGATGTCGCTGCTGCTGCGCCGCCCGCCGGGACGTGAAGCCTATCCGGGCGACGTTTTCTATCTTCACTCGCGCCTGCTGGAGCGTTCGGCCAAGCTGAACGAAGATTTCGGCGCTGGCTCGCTGACCGCTCTGCCGGTCATCGAAACTCAGGGCGGCGACGTGTCGGCCTTTATTCCGACCAACGTGATCTCGATCACCGACGGCCAGATCTTCCTCGAAACCGAACTGTTCTACCAGGGTATCCGCCCCGCCGTGAACACCGGTCTGTCGGTTTCGCGTGTGGGCTCCTCGGCTCAGACCGACTCGATGAAATCGGTTGCTGGTCCAGTTAAACTGGAATTGGCCCAGTATCGCGAGATGGCGGCCTTTGCCCAGTTCGGTTCAGACCTTGATGCCGCGACCCAGCAGCTGCTGAACCGTGGTGCGCGCCTGACCGAGCTGATGAAGCAGCCGCAGTATTCGCCGCTGACCAACGCCGAGATCGTCTGCGTCATCTTCGCCGGCACCAACGGTTATCTCGACAAGATCGAGGTCACAGAAGTGGGCCGTTACGAAGCCGGCCTGCTGGCGCATTTGCGCGGCAAGCACGCCGACCTTCTTCAGTGGATCACTAACGAAGATCCCAAGATCAAGGGCGAGGCTTCGGACAAGATCAAGGCTGCGCTGGACGAATACGCCGCAACCTTCGCTTAAGGAGACGCGGCAATGCCAAGTCTTAAGGACCTAAAAAACAGGATCGAGTCGGTCAAATCGACCCGCAAGATCACCAAGGCCATGCAGATGGTCGCGGCCGCGAAACTGCGCCGCGCCCAGGAATCTGCCGAAGCCTCCCGGCCTTATGCCGAACGGTTCAATGCCGTGATGGCGGGGCTGGCTGCCGCGGTCGAGGGGAGCGATAGCGCCCCCCTCCTGCTCCGCGGGACGGGGAGCGATCAGGTTCAGTTGCTGATCGTCATGACGGCCGAACGTGGTCTTTGTGGTGGCTTCAACTCGAACATCGCCAAGCTGGCCCGTCAAAAGGCTGACGCGCTCAAGGCCCAAGGCAAGACGGTCAAAATTCTGACCGTCGGTAAGAAGGGCCGGGACGCGATGAAGCGTGAATACGGCGATCTTTTCGTCGGTCACGTGGATCTGAGCGAAGTAAAGTCGCTGGGCTACTCGAATGCTCAGGACATCGCCAAGGACATCTTGTCCCGTTTCGACGGCGGTGAGTTTGACGTGGCGACGATCTTCTACGCGAAGTTCCAGAACGTCGTGACCCAGATCCCGACTGCCCAGCAGGTCATCCCGGCTTCGTTCGGGGAGGTCGAAGCTGATACCGGGGGCGCGGTCTATGACTACGAGCCCGGCGAAGAACAGATCCTGGCCGACCTGCTGCCTCGCGGCGTGGCGACCCAGATCTTTTCGGCCCTGCTTGAGAATGGCGCATCCGAACAGGGTGCCCGGATGAGCGCGATGGACAACGCGACCCGCAACGCTGGTGAAATGATCGACAAGCTGACGATTCAGTTCAACCGCTCGCGTCAGGCCGTGATCACCAACGAGCTGATTGAAATTATTTCCGGCGCCGAAGCGCTGTAAGAAAACCGGAGACGAAACATGGCGAATGCAAAAGGCAAAGTCACACAGATCATCGGCGCCGTCGTGGACGTGCAGTTCGATGATGCGCTGCCTGAAATTCTGAACGCGCTGGAAACCGAAAACAACGGCAAGCGCCTCGTGCTTGAGGTTGCCCAGCACCTTGGTGAAAGCACTGTCCGCACCATCGCGATGGACGCGACCGAAGGTCTCGTTCGAGGTGCCAAGGTGACCGATACCGGCGGCCCGATCTCGGTGCCGGTCGGCAATGCCACCCTGGGCCGGATCCTGAACGTTGTCGGCGAGCCGATCGACGAAAAGGGAGACGTGAAAGCCACAGAAACCCGCGCCATCCACCAGGACGCGCCCGAGTTCGACGAACAGTCGACCGAAAGCGAAATCCTCGTGACCGGCATCAAGGTCGTCGACCTGCTGGCCCCCTACGCCAAAGGTGGTAAGATTGGCCTGTTCGGCGGCGCCGGCGTGGGTAAGACCGTTCTCATCATGGAACTGATCAACAACATCGCCAAAGTGCACTCGGGCTTCTCGGTGTTCGCGGGTGTTGGTGAACGGACCCGTGAGGGCAACGACCTTTACCACGAGATGATCGAATCCAACGTTATCAAGCCCAATAATCTGGAAGAATCGCAAGTGGCCCTGGTCTACGGCCAGATGAACGAACCTCCCGGAGCCCGTGCCCGTGTTGCTCTGACCGGTCTGACACTGGCCGAGCAGTTCCGCGATCAGTCCGGTACCGACGTTCTGTTCTTTGTCGACAACATTTTCCGCTTTACCCAGGCCGGCTCCGAAGTGTCCGCTCTCTTGGGTCGTATTCCTTCGGCTGTGGGCTACCAGCCGACGCTGGCGACCGACATGGGTGCCCTGCAGGAACGCATCACCTCGACCAAGTCGGGCTCGATCACCTCGGTGCAGGCGATCTACGTGCCTGCGGACGACCTTACCGACCCCGCGCCGGCAACCTCGTTTGCGCACCTCGACGCGACAACCGTTCTTAACCGTGCGATCTCGGAAAAGGGTATCTACCCGGCTGTTGACCCGCTCGACTCGACCTCGCGTCTGCTCGACCCGGCCATCGTCGGCGAAGAGCACTACAAGGTTGCAACCGACGTTCAGCAGATCCTCCAGCGCTACAAGTCGCTGCAGGACATCATCGCCATTCTCGGCATGGACGAACTGTCGGAAGAGGACAAGCTGACCGTGGCCCGCGCCCGTAAGATCGAGCGTTTCATGTCGCAGCCGTTCGACGTGGCCCAGGTGTTCACCGGTTCGCCCGGTGTGCAGGTTCCGCTCGATGAAACCATCTCGTCGTTCAAGGCGGTTGTGGCCGGCGAATATGACCACCTGCCCGAAGCGGCCTTCCTGATGGTTGGCGGCATTGACGAGGTGATCGCCAAGGCCGAAAAGATGGCCGCGGAAGCAGCCTAAGGAGCAAGCCTGATGGCAGATACCATGCAATTTGACCTTGTTTCGCCGGAACGGAGGCTTGCCTCTGTTCCCGCAAACTTGGTCCAGATTCCAGGGGCGGACGGGGACATGACGGCAATGCCTGATCATGCGCCGACCATCACCACCCTGCGGCCCGGTCTGCTGCGTGTCGAAGGCCCGGACGGGCAGTCGGAATACGTGGTTACCGGCGGTTTCGCGGAAATCGGGGCAGGGGCGATTACGGTGCTCGCTGAGAAGGCCATCCCGGTCAACGAAGTGACACGTGCCCATCTGGACGAATTGATCGCAGATGCGCGCGCTGCGCACGATGCAGCCAAGGACTCGACCGATGCGAATAGCATCGTGGACGACGCCGCCAAGCTGCTGGCCGATATGGAAGCCCTCGGCGATCACATGAGCCTCTGATTTCCTGTCAGGAAACTGGATGCGACAACAATTTGACCGGCCGTTCTTGTGAGCGGCCGGTTTTCCCTTTCCCCGGCGCGTTTTCGTCGGTGGTTTTGGGGCACTCCTGCGGTATAGAAGTGCGAATGCTGGACGAATTGCACGATGAAACGATTTTTGACCCATCCCATCGGAATTGAGCAGGGCGATGTGCCGCTGTTTGCCGACTTTGAGAATGACGGACCCATGTGGACCGGATCCGGGCCGCGTGAGGCTCGAAAGAGGGTCAAGTTCTCAGAACCCTTTCGCGGTGTTCCCGCGGTTCAAGTTTCGATCTCTCTCTGGGACGTGGACACGGCAACTGCGGTGCGAGCCGAGGTTCTGACTGACAGGATTTCCACCGAAGGGTTTGAAATCGTGTTCCGAACATGGCTCGACACCCGATTTGCACGCCTGCGCGTCGCATGGACCGCGATCGGTGAAATTGCGCATGAGGATGATTGGGACATTCCCTAAATAGGGCATGCCTCGCCGGACGGTCGGTGGCCAAGGGCCAACGGCGGTTGACCGCCTGCCAGCGCCGCAGACCGGGCCGGTCGCCGCATTGCCCGCACTGGTGTGGTGGCGGGCAACTTAGGCCAAATTAAGATCCTTCGACCTAAAGTTTGATGCGGAACATCGCGAAGCCGTCGGCGCCGTCGCCGGCATCTTCAATGCTTACTCCCTTGACGTCGTTCATATAATCACGGGCTTTCGGCCCGGTTTCAAACAGAACTGTCGTGTCATCCAGCGGTGCAAATGACCAGTTTGAATCCGCTTTCGGATCAATCGTGCCTTGTTCGACGATGTAGCGAACGATGACGTCGCGGTTCGTGTCCGGAGCTTCAAAAACGATTGTGTCTCCTTTTGCCCCGGGGAACGATCCACCGCCGGACGCGCGATAGTTATTGGTCGCAATAATGAAATCCATATCGTCGGTCACTGGTGCGCCATTGAATTCCAGATTGACAATCCGAGCCGCGTTTGGGTTTTCGTCTTCACCCTTGGGGCCAAATCTGGACGGCTGGGACAAATCGATCTGGTAGGTCACACCATCCACGACGTCGAAATTGTAAGACGGGAAGGACGGGTTGAGCAGCAGAGCGTCTTTTGAACCGACGTCTACCTGATTGAACATGCCCGCAGATCGCTCGAGCCAGCCGCGAAGCTGAGCGCCATTGATCCGCACAGCCCGGACAGTATTCGGATACAGGTACAGATCCGCCACGTTCTTGATCGCGACATCGCCAATTGGCACGTCGGTATAATATTCTGGCCCGCCGCGTCCCCCCGCCTTGAACGGAGCTGCCGCCGACAGGATCGGCAGGCCTTCGTGCTCGGTGCCTTTCAGCATCTCTTCGACATACCATTTTTGCGCAATCGACACGATCTGCACCGAGGGGTCATCAGCGACCAGCGCAAAGTAGCTGTGCAGCGGGGCCGACGTTTTGCCGACGGCACGACGAACATAGGCCAGTGTTTCGTTGTGTTCGTTGGCCACCGAATCCAAGACCTTTTGATCATCGTCGACAAGAGCGGTGATCGAGCGATCTTCGTTGCGTTTCGAGATTGGACGCGCCTCGGACATGGTAGAAACGACGCGCCATTCGTTTCCATCGCGCTCGAGCAAGAGATCGAGAAGGCCGAGATGTGAACCCCAGAACCCGCCCATTACAGCCGGTTTGCCCTGAAGAGTTCCCTTGTCGACGTCGATCCCGGGCCGGTCTGCAAAGGTTGGAGATGGGAACACCAAGTGGTTGTGGCCCGTTACCAACGCATCGATGCCATCGACCCCGGCCAAAGCGACCGAAGCGTTCTCCATGCCGTCAGTATGGTCGGCCTCGCCGATTCCGGAATGTGACAATGCAAGGATCAGGTCGCAGCCCTGTTCTTTCATTTCAGGCACGTATGCCCGTGCTGTTTCCACGATATCGCGGGCGTGAACATTGCCTTCGAGATGCCTGCGATCCCAGTTCATGATCTGCGGAGGTGTAAAGCCGATGACACCGATCTTGATCGGGTGCTTGCTTCCATCGCCCAATTCGATTTCGCGTTCGAGGATCACATAAGGTGCGACCAGCGTTTTGTCCGCGCGCGGATCAGCCCCTTTTTCTTTGGCGATATTGGCCAAAACCACCGGGAATTCGGCACCTGCAAGCGCTTTGTCGAGGAAATCCAGGCCATAGTTGAACTCGTGATTGCCCAAAGTCGCAACATCAAAGCCGACCGTGTTGAAGGCGTTGATGATCGGGTGGCTGTCGCCTTCCTTCATGCCGCGCTCATAGGCGATATAATCGCCCATGGGGTTGCCCTGCAGAAAATCGCCATTGTCGACCAGCATTGAATTGGTCGCCTCGGCCCGGATTTCATTGATGATCGACGCAGTTCGCGACAGACCCACCGTGTCGCGCGGTTTGTCAGAGTAGTAATCGTATGGAAAAACATGAACATGGATATCCGTCGTTTCCATTATTCTGAGATGGGCCTGGTTGTTGGACGCTCTGGCGGAGAAGGGGTGCAACATTATTGCAGCCGCGCTGGCCGAAGAGGTTGCAAGAAACTGGCGACGTGAAATCAGATTTGCGCAGGAAAAGGACATTGGACACCTTTCGAGGTTGAATGGTAGATGCGTCTTTGATTCCTATGGCACTGAATTTGCGTAGTACCGGCTGAAGTTCGCACATCTCATGCCGAAACATGGGTAGCAATTGCGCCATAGCGACCAGCCTATATGCGTCAGATTTGGCTGGCAACACGGCTGAAAGTCAGCCGGCTGTTGCGCAGTGCCGGGTATTGTTGGAACTACAAACGGTAACTTGGCCCGCAACGCGGACGAAACCAAGGCTGTCTCTACAGCGGTCTGGTCAGGGACATTTCGAGAACGCCCCTCACCTGGTTGACGGTTCCGCGATCAGTCGCGACGGTAGAGTGACTCGTAGAGCGGGTTCAGGGTCCGGTCTTCGAACAGCGAGGACACGCTGGTTCCGTGCCAGATGTTCAGGATCGCCTGCGTGAACAAGGGCGCGGTGGGAACGATGCGGATATTCGGTGCGTTCAACACTGGTTCCGTGGGCTGAATCGTGTCAGTCAAAACCAGAGACTTCATTACCGAACTGGTCACACGCTCGACCGCCGGGCCGCTCATCACACCGTGCGAGATATAGGAATGCACTTCCTTGGCGCCATTATCCATCAGCACCTGAGCGGCCTTGCAGAGTGTGCCGGCAGTGTCGCAGATATCGTCGACAATCAGGCAGATCTTGTCGGTTACATCGCCGATCACCGTCATTTCGGCGACTTCTCCGGGTTTCTCCCGGCGCTTGTCCACGATCGAGAGCGGAGCGTTGATCCGTTTGGCCAATTCACGCGCGCGCGCCACGCCGCCCACGTCCGGGGATACGACCATCAGGTCAGACATCTGGTTCTTGAACTGGTTTTTTACATCAAAGGCAAAAATCGGTGAGGCATACAGGTTGTCGACCGGGATATCAAAAAAGCCCTGAATCTGGGCTGCGTGCAGGTCCATTGTCAAAACCCGCTCGATCCCTGCACCGGCAATCATATTGGCAACCAGCTTAGCCGTGATCGGTGTCCGTGCCTTGGTGCGCCGGTCCTGCCGCGCATAGCCGAAATAAGGGATTACCGCGGTAACCCGGCGTGCGGAGGATCTCCGCATCGCGTCGGCAATGATCAGCAACTCCATCAGGTTGTCATTGGCCGGGTTCGATGTCGGCTGGATGATGAACATGTCCTCGCCCCGGACATTTTCGAACACTTCGACGAAGATCTCGCCGTCGTTGAATCGCTCGACCCGGGCGTCCACGAGTTCCTGATCCACACCGCGGTGCAGGCTCATGCGTCGGGTGATTGCTTCGGCGAGCGGAAGATTGGCGTTCCCAGCAATAAGCTTGGGTTCGTTCAAGGTCGGCATTGGCTGATATCCCCAGGTAGCAACGGCAATGTGACAGATTCGTGATGTTGACACCGCTTAGCATGGGCTTACCGTCCCGCAAAGGTTACTGGGGAGAGAAAAGACACATGGCCGACATTGACTACTTCTTTGCGACAATTTCGCCCTACAGCTATCTGGCTGGAGCGCAACTGGAGGAGGTTGCGAGCAAACACGGCGCCACTATTGCGTACAAGCCCCTCGATATCGCGGCGCTGTTCAGTCGGACCGGTGGGTTGCCTCCCAAGGATCGCCATCCCTCGCGGATCGAGTACCGCGCACAGGATCTGGCCCGGCGCGCCAAAAAACTGGATATGGATTTCAACCTGCAGCCTGCGCATTTCCCAACCAATATGGCGCCGTCTTCTTATGCGATCATCGCGGCGGCAAAGGCCGGAGGCGGGGACGTGGGAAAGCTCTGCCAGACTATCTTGCGGGCTTGCTGGGCCGAGGAAAAGGATGTGGCCGACGACGCCGTGATCCGGGATTGCCTTGAGCAGGCAGGGTTCGACCCGGCGCTGTCGGATAGCGGCCTTCTGGTCGGGGCGGAAACCTATGCCGCCAATCTTGAAGAAGCCGTCGAACGCGGCGTGTTTGGCGCGCCGTTTTATGTGACACAGGACGGTCAAAGATTCTGGGGGCAGGACCGGTTGGAAGATCTCGACGCGCATCTGGCGGACATGCAAGGGTGAAGGGCCGTTTGCCGGACATGGAACGGATAGGGGACGGGCTGCCACAGCCCGTCCATGTTCGCAGTCTGGGCTCAGGTCCTAGACGCGTTCTGGCGATTCACTGCACCATTGCCCATTCCGGCGCGTGGAAGGGGCTGGCAGCCGCACTGGACCAAGAGGCTACGCTGACCGCCTTTGATCTGCTTTCCCATGGTCCAAGCCCGGATTGGGACGGGCGGGGCGACTTTCAGGATCGCAATGTTGCTGCCGCCGAAACCCTGCTGGGGGAACCGATGGATCTGATTGGTCATTCCTTTGGCGCAACTGTTGCCTTGCGACTGGCCATTGAACATCCTGATCGCGTTCGCAGCCTGACAATGATTGAACCGGTCTTTTTTGCCGTTGCCCGTCAGGACGCCCCCGATCTGTTCGGGCTGCACGAGCACGATGCGATTCCTTTTCGTGAAGCGCTGGAGGCCGGGGATGCCGCGCTTGCGGCCCGGCTGTTCAATCGAATGTGGAGCACGGACGCGAGCCCCCGCTGGCCTCGGCTGCCAGAGGCAACACGCGCCGCCATGACCCGTGGGATTCACGTTGTGCCCGCTTGCCACCCCTCGTTGTATCTGGACAGATCAGGAATACTTTCGTCTGGCCAGCTTGAGCAGGCGACAACGCCCGCGCTGCTCTTGCGCGGCAGTCTGACCCATCCGGTCATCAGAGCCGTCAACGACGGGCTGGCCCGTCGCATGCAGAACGCAAAAAACGTTGTGATCGACAACTCGGGACACATGCTTCCGATCAGCCACCCGAACGAGACAGCTGAAGAGATCCGAACGCTGTGGTCTCAATGACGTTGACGCCGAACCCGGTCAGCTGACGCGAGTTCCAATCAAAACCCGCCCTGCCGCTCAGAGGGCGCCCGGCCCTCAAAGCAACGACAGGAACCTGTCAATTTCCGCCTCTGGCAGCGACCAGTCGCAAACCATACGGCACGTCACGTGCTCGGCTTCGTCTGTTCCGTCAAGCTCCCCGTCCCAAAGGTGGTAGATCACTCCGGCGTCGTGAAGTTTGCGATGCAAATGCCGCGGGAAGCTGGCAAAAACCATGTTGGCCTGTGGTTCGTGCTTGAACCGGGCGCCAGCGGCTCTCAGCCCATCCGCCAGTCGCGCGCAGTTTGCGTTGGCCTGTCGAGCCGATCGCAACCACAGATCATCCTTGAGATAGGCCGCCATCTGCGCCGACAGGTATCTGTGCTTTGAAATCAGATGTGCGCCGCGCTTGCGCCGCAGTTCGAACTCCCACTCGCGCGCCTCGTCAAAAAAGATGACAGCTTCGACCCCCATGCACCCGTTCTTTGTTCCGCCGAAACTCACGGCATCAACACCGGCTTTCCATGTCATTTCGGCCGGAGAACAATTCAGCGCCACCAGTGCATTTGCAAATCGCGCACCGTCCATGTGAACCGGCAGGCCAAATTCCATCGCCAGATTACACAGCGCCTCAATTTCGGCGAGCGAATAGACTGAACCGCGTTCGGTCACCTGTGTCAGCGAAACCGGCCCCCGCTGCGGACCATGAACCCCGCGGGTTTCTTCCTTTTCGATCGCCGCCCGCAACGCGTCGGGGACCATCTTGTCGTTCTGGCCTACAAGCGTGAGCTTGGCGCCGCCAGAAAAGAACTCGGGCGCATTGCACTCATCCTCGTGAATATGCGCGACGGGAGAACAGAAAACAGTCTGCCACGGCGACCCGAGGGTCGACAGCGCCAGAGAGTTGGCCGCGGTTCCGGTGGTGACCAGATAGACGGCCGCGCCGGGCGCTTCGAAAACCGCGCGCAGTCGGTCGCGCACTTCGTTCATCAGGCTGTCGGCGCCATAGGCCATCGCATAGCCCTGATTGGCAGCAGCCAGTGCGTCCAGAACCTCGCCGTGAACCGGCCCCGAATTATCAGATGCAAAGTGCATTTTCAGCCCCTCCCTACAGCGGCTCCTCGATGATGTGGTCTTCCCATTCGTCTTCGGGTGTTTCGAATTCGGACACCGTGCGACCGCGGACCGAGACTCCCGCCGAATGCACCGTTTCCGCAGAGCCCGAAATCAATGGGTGCCAGTCATAGAGCGGTTTGCCTTCCCACAGCAGGCGATATGCGCAGGTTTGAGGCATCCAATAGGCATGGCTGTCCAGGTTATCGGGTTTCAGCACGATGCATTCAGGCACGAACTGATGGCGGATGTCATATTGGGTGCAGCGGCAACTTTCGTCGTCCAGCAACCGGCACGCAACACAGGTCAGAGCCACTTCGCCGCTGTCTTCGTCTTCGAGTTTGTTCAGGCAACATTTGCCGCAACCATCGCATAGGGCTTCCCATTCCTGTTGGTTCAACTTGTTCAGCCGCTTGCGCTCCCAGAACCGGGGCGCCAGTCCTTTGCGCTGGATCGGATCGTTCATGTTGTTTTGGTGGTCAGCGGCCCGGATGCCGGGCGGCGCTGGCAGTGTCCGGAGAGGATGTCACGCGACTGTGCGCAGTCTATCTGCATCTGGGCAGTCAACTCATCGACGCTGTCGAATTTCTGCTCGCCGCGCAGGTATTCCACCAACCCAACAGAAAGAGTGGCGCCATAGAGGTCGCCAGAGAAATCGAACAGGAACGTTTCCAGATTGGCGCGGTTCTCGCCAAACATGGGGCGCACACCCAGAGAAGCCGCTCCGTGATAGCTGCCGGCATGCGGCCCGTCGAGAACATCGACCAGAACGGCGTAGACACCGAAACGAGGTGGGTGAAGCCCCTCGATGGACATGTTTGCAGTGGGAAAGCCGAGCTCGCGACCGCGTTGTTCGCCGCCAATGACTTCTCCCTCGATCCGATGCCAGTGACCCAGCATCCCGGCGGCGTCACTTGGGCGCCCTTCGCTAAGCGCATTGCGGATCGCTGTCGACGACACAACGTCAGCGGAATGGGCCATCAGTGGCGCAATGGTGACGCCAAACCCCATCTCCTCGCCGAACCGCACAAGATCCAGCGCGTCACCGCTGCGGCCCTTTCCGAAGCAGAAGTCGGCCCCGACCACCACATGGGCAAGTCCCAGCCCTTCGGCAATGACCGAGCGAGCGAACTCTTCCGGCATCAGGCTGGCCAGACCGGAGTTAAAGTTCAATTCGTACAGCTTCTCGACGCCAAGCTTGGCCAGTCGATGCGCCCGCGCTTCGGAACGCATCAGACGAAAAGGCGGAGCGGATGGCGCGAAAAACTCGCGGGGGTGCGGCTCAAAGGTCATCACGCCCAGCGGTGCCTCCGGCGCGGCGGTCCGCGCCAGTTCGATGACCGACTGATGCCCCAGATGCACGCCGTCAAAGTTACCGATGGCGGCACTTGCCCCCCGGTCCTGTTCTTCGACGAATTGATGATCCCGAATTACTCGCATGGAGGCATGCCTAACTGCCCTGAACCGGCTGTTCAAGCGACCACTGTGGGGCTATGTGCAGCGAAGGGTGAAACAGGACGTGACGGAATCGCGCTTGAGTTGAAGTCGGGGGAGGCGACTGGCTGTTCCGGAACCTTGGGGGCGGGTCAGTCGAACTTGCGCGACGGGGCCAGCACCATCGCTTCGCCGATCAGAACCTTCTTGCCATCGACTGAGCAGTGACAATCGAGCTTTACGCGACGCTTGCCGACGTCGATATCGACGACCTTGACCTCGGCATAGACCATGTCACCCGGGCGCACCGGGGCCAGAAACTTCAGCGACTGACCCATATAGACCGTTCCGTGACCCGGCAGTTGTTCGCCAATGACTGCCGAGATCAACCCGGCTGTCAGCATCCCGTGCGCAATACGCCCTTCAAAGATCGTGTCACGGGCATAATCGTCATCAAGATGCACCGGGTTCCGGTCTGTCGAGACCTGCGCGAACATCTCGATATCTTCATCGGTCACCACTTTTCTGAGGTAGCGACTCATACCCATTTCGATGTCTTCGATGCAGATCGTTCCGCGCGGCAGGTTGTCCAACATGATGCCCTCTCAGTTCATCGCCAAATGGACGGGTGAGTAATATTGCGTCGCCCTCTTGGTGCATTCTGGCAACTTTATTACTTCGCAGGCGCAGAAAATCAAGCTCTAATTGCACTACCGCAACTGGCCGATTGTATATGTCGGATTTGATTTTTCCTCGTCCAGATAGGCGCTTAAGGCAGCTGCATCCGGGTCTGTCGCGGTTTTTGTTTCCGCAGCGGCCAATCCTCCGGAAATGAACAGGGAATCGATACCTTCGCCCATGCCTCCGGCAATGTCGGTATGAATGCCGTCCCCGATGGCAAGAATCTCGCCGTCGCCGATATCCACGCCGAGGCTCGACAGCCGACGCCGGGCTAGATCGTAGATTGGGGGATGCGGCTTGCCAAAAAAAAGGCTCTCACCACCCATCTCCGTATAAAGGCGCGCTAGGGCACCGGCGCACCATTCCCGTGTTTCACCTCGGTCAACGACGATGTCAGGATTTGCGCAAAGCAACTTGAGGCCCTTCTGCTTTGCATAGAGAAAATCGGCCCGGTTCACGTCGGGATCCGCCATCGGATCGAACGGCCCGCAACAGACGATGCCTTCGGCTTCCTGCAGGGGAACACGCGTGATTTCAACCGGGTCTTCCAGAATGTGCAGCGGTTCGAAAAAGCCGGCGTCGCGATCCCATTCGCCCATGAAATAGACGTTGGTGCCGACAGCGCCCCGGAACATGGCCGAACGCGCGCTGTCGCCACTGGTGGCGATCGTGTCATAGGCATCTTCGGGCACGCCGAACTGCACGAGCTGGGTGGCGACACCGGCGCGCGGCTTGGGCGAATTGGTCACCAGCACCACGATTCCGCCGTTGGCGCGATAGGTCTGCAAGGCCGAAACCGCCTCGGGAAAGGCCTGAACGCCATTGTGAACACAGCCCCAGAGATCGACGAACAGGGCGCGGTAACTGGTGGAAATCTCTGCGAGGGAAGAAACGATCTGGGTCATGGTTCGGTCCGAAAATCAGTGAATACAGTCCGCAGTGGTATGGCAAAGCATAACCGGCTGCACCAGAGATATCCCGTGAGTAGGCCCTTTCAGCCAAAAATATGCCCGCCGAGATACTTGGATCCGCTGTCGCAGCCCAGCGTCACAACCCGTTTTCCACGCCCCAGCTGCCTTGCATAGCCGATCGCGGCCACGACGTTCAGACCGGTGGACCCGCCGCAGAACAGCCCCTCTTCTCTGGCCAGCCTGCGGCACACGTCAAACGCGTCTTCCTGATCTATGGCCCGTGTTTCGCTGAGCAGGTTTCGGTCCAGGAACGGAGGGTAGAACCCGACCCCGACACCTTCGACCTTGTGCGGACCGCCGGTTCCCGTGGTCAGCAGCGGAGACTGCAGCGGCTCTAGCGCCACGACGTCAGGGCGGCACCCGGCGGCCACCAAACCGTCCAGCGCGCCCATCAGGGCGGCGCCGGTGCCGACCGCGGAACAGAACAGGTCGATTTCGGAATCGAGCGAATCGGCGATCTCGCGTCCCATGGGATTGTAACCGGCGCGCACGTCCGGCGACCCGAACTGGTCGGCATAGAAGCTGCCCGGCTTTGCGGCCAATGCGTAGGCGCGGGATTTCATGCGCTGAATCAGCTCGGGCGTGATTGTTCCGTCGCTGGGTTCGACAAGAACTTCGGCGCCATAGGCTACCATCGACTTTCGTTTGCTTTCGGAAAACGCATCGGAGAACACGGCCGTGAACTTCAGGCCAAGCACGGCTGCTGCAAAGGCCAAAGCGGTTCCTGTGCTGCCGCCCGTGTATTCAACGACCCGATCACCGGGCTTAACTGCGCCGCGTTCCAGTGCCCGGGTCAGGACCGACACGGCCATCCTGTCTTTGTAGGACCCTGTGGGGTTTCCGGATTCAAGCTTGACCCAGACTTCTGCCGCATCGTCTGGCACGACCTGTTCAAGGCGAATGATCGGGGTGTTTCCCACGGCCGATAACATGTTTGCGCGAGACATGGCGGTGCTCCTGCAATCCTGTCTGGCACCATCTTAGACCGGCGAAACTGTCTGAGCAAAATCGTGGCTTGCTCGCGCGGAAATTCGCCTTGCAAGGCGATCCACCAAAAAAGAGGGCGCCAATATTGGCGCCCTTGTCGTCGGAGTTGCGTGGGCAATCAGACCTTGAGGTTCGGAATGATCTGTTTCTTCCGGCTGACCACGCCCGGCAGGACAACGGTGTCACCGCCTGCATCGGCATCAAAGCTCTTTTTTGCCACGGCTTTAACAAGGTCGTTCGGCACCAGAAGTGTCGATTCCTCGTTGAGAATGTCCACGACGAAGAGCAGAACCTGATCAACACCGTCCTCGGAGGCCACGGTGGTCATGGCTTCGGCCAGCGCGGCCTTGCGGTCCAGCACGGTTGCAGGAGAGGTGGTCTCCAGAACCGAAACCCGGAACTTGGTTCCGTCCACTTCGTATTCTTTCGAATCCATGCGCAGCAGTTCGGCGTCCGAAAAGGCCGACACGTCGGACTTGGCCGCGAACATTTCGGCGGCGTAGTCGGGAATCGAAATTCCGAGTTCGGCCGCCAGACCTTCGGCGACCTTGCGATCGTGGTCTGTCGTGGTAGGCGAGCGGAATTCAAGCGTATCGCTTAGAATACAGGTCAGCATGGCGCATTTTACCGCGTCTGGCATCTTGGCCACATCTCCACCAATCAGGTCATACATGATGGTTGCAGTGCAAGCCACGGGCCGGATGGTGATGTCGATCGGCCCCTTCGTCTCGAGGCCGCCAACGAGCTTGTGGTGGTCAATGATGGCCTGAACGTCCGCGCCGTTGATGTTGGCAGGCAGTTCGGCTGGGTTGTTGGTATCCACTACGACGCAGGGCTGGCCGTCGGCCACATCTGAAATGATCTCGGGCTTGTCGAGGTTCCAGCGCTCCAGCATGAAGGTGGCTTCGGTGTTGGGTTCACCCAGCAGCTTGGGTTCGGCCGCGATGCCTTTGACCTCGTTCAGGTACCATGCCCAGATGATCGGCGAGCCGGTCGAGTCGGTGTCGGGGGATTTATGTCCGAAGACTTGCATCGTCATGTCAGTTTCCTGCGTTCAGAGAATTTTGCGCGCGTTATAGGGTGGGCTACTGGCGTTGTCACCGGCAGCTATGGTGTCAAATAGACGCGATGGTCGGTATTCGCTAGGTTTCCGAAACGGCAGGCAGGACGGACCATTGAAATGGACAGAGAGCAGGACCTCTACCCCCCGGTAAAAGCACTTCTCGAAGGACAGGGGTATACGGTCAAGGGAGAGATCGGAGCGGCCGATGTGGTCGCCCGCCGCGCAGATGAGCCGCCGGTTATTGTCGAACTGAAATTGCGCTTTTCGCTGACGCTTTTTCATCAGGCCATCGCGCGCATGAGCGTCTCAGATCTGGTTTATGTCGCTGTGCTGCGGCCAAAGGGGCGCAGTGCCCGGCGGTCGCTCAAGGACAATCTTTCGCTGTGCCGACGGCTGGGGCTCGGGCTGATGACAGTCAGACCCGATGGCCGGGTCGACGTGCATTGCGACCCCGGCCCGTACCGGCCGCGCAAGTCAAAAGTTCGCCAGACCAGACTGCTGCGGGAATTTGACCGGCTGGAAGGCGACCCGAATGCAGGTGGGGCGACGCGACATGGGATCGTGACAGCCTATCGGCAGGATGCTTTGCGCTGCGCGGCGCATCTGGCCGGCGCCGGCCCATGCAAGGGGGCGGACGTCGCCGCCGCCACCGGAGTGGCAACGGCCACACGGCTCATGCGGGACAACCACTATGGCTGGTTTCACAAGGTTTCGACCGGCGTCTATGACCTGTCTGAAACAGGGCAGGAGGGCCTGAAACACTGGGCCTATAGCTGGGATCACGAATGAGTGAAATTTTTGTGCGATGAGGCGTTGACAGATGCCGGATCTGTCCCTAGCTATTCGCCGTTGGCACTCGCCTCGAGTGAGTGCTAATGATCCTCGGGCTGGGAGAGCCGGGATCTAAATGGAAATCAAACTTTGAGCCCAAGGAGCTGCAAAGATGGCATTGAAACCGCTTCATGACCGTGTGCTGGTTCGTCGCGTAGAAAGCGACGAAAAAACCGCAGGCGGACTGATCATTCCTGACAGCGCAAAAGAAAAGCCCAGCGAAGGCGAAGTCGTCTCAACCGGCGAAGGCGCGCGCAAGGACAGCGGCGAGCTGATCGCGATGGCTGTCAAAGCCGGTGACAAGATCCTGTTCGGCAAATGGTCGGGCACCGAGGTCCAAGTCGACGGCGAAGAGCTGCTGATGATGAAAGAAAGCGACATCATGGGGATCATCGAGTAAGCGAGAACGCTTTTTCTGATCTTCATTCTCAACAAATTTCTCAAGGAGAAACGACATGTCTGCAAAGGACGTCAAGTTCGATACCGATGCCCGTAACCGTATGCTGGCAGGTGTGAACATCCTGGCCGATGCTGTTAAAGTGACCCTCGGCCCCAAAGGCCGCAACGTGGTTCTGGACAAATCCTTCGGCGCACCGCGCATCACCAAGGACGGTGTCTCGGTAGCCAAGGAAATCGAACTGGAAGACAAGTTCGAAAACATGGGCGCGCAGATGGTGAAAGAAGTCGCCAGCCGCACCAATGACGAAGCCGGCGACGGCACCACCACTGCCACCGTTCTGGCTCAGGCCATCGTTCGCGAAGGTCTCAAGCAGGTTGCAGCGGGCCTGAACCCGATGGACCTGAAGCGCGGCATCGACCTGGCAACGGCCAAGGTTGTCGAAGGTATCAAGTCGGCCTCGCGTGAAGTCAAAGACTCCGCAGAAGTTGCTCAGGTTGGCACCATCTCCGCCAATGGCGAAGCAGAAATCGGCCAGCAGATCGCAGACGCGATGCAGAAGGTTGGCAACGAAGGCGTCATCACCGTCGAAGAGAACAAGGGTCTGGAAACCGAGACCGATGTTGTCGAAGGCATGCAGTTCGATCGCGGCTACCTGTCGCCTTACTTCGTGACCAACGCAGACAAGATGATTGCAGAGCTCGACGACTGCATGGTCCTGCTGCACGAAAAGAAACTGTCCTCGCTGCAGCCGATGGTTCCGCTGCTCGAGCAGGTGATCCAGTCGCAAAAGCCGCTGCTGATCATTGCCGAAGACGTCGAAGGCGAAGCGCTGGCGACTCTGGTCGTCAACAAGTTGCGCGGCGGTCTGAAAATTGCTGCTGTCAAGGCACCGGGCTTCGGCGATCGCCGTAAGGCCATGCTGCAGGACATCGCAATCCTGACCGGCGGTCAGGTCATCAGCGAAGATCTGGGCATGAAGCTCGAGTCCGTGACCATGGACATGCTGGGCACCGCCAAGAAAATCGAAATCACCAAAGACGAGACCACTATCGTCGACGGTGCTGGCGAGAAAGCCGAGATCGAAGCACGTGTTGCGCAGATCCGCACTCAGATCGAAGAAACTTCGTCGGACTACGACCGTGAGAAGCTGCAGGAACGCGTTGCCAAACTGGCAGGCGGTGTTGCCGTTATCCGCGTCGGCGGCATGACCGAAGTTGAAGTGAAAGAGCGTAAGGACCGTGTGGACGATGCTCTGAACGCAACTCGTGCTGCCGTTCAGGAAGGCGTTGTTGTGGGTGGTGGTGTTGCTCTGGTTCAGGGCGGTAAAGCACTGGACACTCTGGAAGGCGAAAACGCTGACCAGAATGCAGGTATCAACATCGTTCGTAAGGCAATCGAAGCGCCGCTGCGCCAGATCGCCGAGAACGCGGGTGTCGACGGCGCAGTTGTTGCTGGCAAAGTCCGCGAAAGCGACGAGGCTGCATTCGGCTTCAATGCTCAGACCGAAGAATATGGCGACATGTTCTCGTTTGGTGTCATCGACCCGGCCAAGGTTGTCCGGACCGCTCTGGAAGACGCGGCATCGGTTGCCGGCCTGCTGGTTACCACCGAAGCAATGGTTGCCGACAAGCCCGCCAAAGAAGGCGCTGCTGCACCGGCAATGCCCGACATGGGCGGCATGGGCGGCATGATGTAATCAGGTTTCCTGCGGGAAATCTGGTGCAGGTGGCAAGCGCCGGATGGCGAGTTGCCAAGCCCGATAAGTTCACTGCCGAACACGGCAGAGCAAAGGCGCCCTTTGGGGCGCCTTTGTCGTTTCAGCGAGCGCTGCCATGATCGCAGACCGGATCAGATTCTTTCTTTCGGAGCTGAAGGCGGAGCTTCGGCCCTGATCACTTCCGACAAGGTTTCAAGCTGCGGTGCGAGCGGACTGCTCCGGCGCCAGACCATCCCGACGCTGCGCGTGGGTTGGGGATCGGCAAATCTGGCAACCGTTACCGCCGCAGACCGGGTTTCCACCTCGGTGGCCATCTCAGGTATCAGTGTCACGCCGAGACCGGCCCCGACCATCTGCACCAGCGTTGACAGCGAACTTCCGTCCAGACCATCGCGTGGGCGGGCGCTGGGTATGTTGCAGAACGACAGAGCCTGATCGCGGAAGCAATGGCCTTCTTCGAGCAACAGGAGCCGCATGTCGCGCAGTGAATCGCGGTCGGGCAACGGATTGGCGGCCTCGGTTTCCGGGCGCACCAGTAGGAAACTCTCGCTGAACAGTTCCACCTCGGTCAGGTCGGACTCCGAAACGGGCAGGGCCAGAATGGCCGTGTCGAGGCGGCCGTCCGAAAGCTCTTCCAGCAATCTGGATGTCTGAGTTTCGCGGACATGGATGTCGAGCCCGTTGTAACACCGGTCCAGAATCCGGATCAGACGGGGCAGAAGGTAGGGGGCAATCGTCGGAATAACGCCCAAACGCAACCGGCCGGTCAGCGTATTGTCTGCAGTGCGGGCCAATTCGCCCAACTCGTCAATCGAGCGCAGGATTCCGCGAACCCGGCGGGCGCATTTTTCGCCGAAGGGTGTCAGGCCGACTTGTCTTGCGTTTCGCTCGAAAAGCTGTTGGCCCAACGTTTCCTCCAATTCGCGGATCTGGACTGACAAGGCTGGTTGCGAAATCGAACAGGCCTCGGCGGCGCGTCCAAAATGGCGATAGCGTGACAGGGTTTCAAAATATCTCAGCTGTCGGAGAGTCAGATTGCTCATAAGAAAAAACTATTGATTGGATCAGAAAATGCAACTTAATCCAATGGCGACCATTTGTTAGAGTCATTCTAGGATGAGCCCAAGGAGGAGAGGGCCGAGCCGAATACTATTCTTGGAAACAAGGGTTTTGGGTCGATACTCATCCAACAGAATCATGCCGAAGGGCGCCTGACTGCGCCCTTTGCCAGCAACAGATGATCCAACAGAACTGCCGGAGATCGCCACCAGATGGGGTTTTCGGTTTCAATAACAGCGGGAGACAATAATGGACGGCAACGATATCGGAAAATGTCCGGTCATGCATGGTGCGACAGCGATGGGCGCCAATTCGAACCGGGACTGGTGGCCGAACCAGCTGAACCTGAAAATCTTGCATCAGCATACAACAAAGTCCGACCCGATGGATGCGGAGTTCGACTATGCGGACGAATTTGCCAAGCTTGATCTCGATGCGCTCAAGGCGGACCTTACGGCTCTGATGACGGACAGTCAGGAATGGTGGCCTGCAGATTACGGGCATTACGGCGGACTGTTCATCCGGATGACATGGCACGCTGCCGGGACGTATCGCACGGCTGATGGTCGGGGCGGGGCAGGGACGGGAAACCAGCGGTTTGCGCCACTCAACAGCTGGCCGGACAACGGCAACCTCGACAAGGCGCGGCGCCTGCTTTGGCCGATCAAGCAGAAATACGGCAACCAGATCTCGTGGGCAGACCTTCTGGTTCTCGCCGGAAACGTGGCCATCGAATCCATGGGCGGTCCGGTCTTCGGCTTTGGCGGCGGTCGCGCGGATATCTGGTCGCCCGAAGAGGACATCTATTGGGGTGTCGAGGCGGACTGGCTCGGCGAAGCCCGCTACTCGGGAGACCGGGAGCTGGAAAATCCGCTGGCGGCGGTTCAGATGGGTCTGATCTATGTCAACCCCGAAGGGCCGAACGGGGATCCCGACATTCTTGCCTCGGGGCGTGACATTCGCGAGACTTTTGGCCGGATGGCCATGAATGACGAAGAGACCGTGGCGCTTGTTGCCGGCGGCCACACCTTTGGCAAGGCCCATGGTGCGGGAGATCCCGGACTGGTCGGGCCCGAGCCCGAAGCGGCCCCGCTTGAGGCCATGGGTCTGGGCTGGATCAATCAGCACGGTTCAGGCAAGGGCGATGACACCACCACCAGCGGTGTTGAAGGTGCTTGGACAGCCAACCCTATCAAATGGGACAATGGCTATTTCGACCTGCTGTTCGGATATGACTGGAATCTGACAAAGTCGCCTTCCGGCGCATGGATCTGGGAACCCGTCGGGGTTTCCGACGATGACATGGCCCCACAGGCCCATGATGGTTCGAAGAAGGTCAAGACCATGATGACCACGGCAGACATGGCGATGCGGATGGACCCGATCTATGGCCCGATCTCCCGCAGGTTCCATGAAAACCCGAACCAGTTCGCTGACGCCTTCGCCCGTGCCTGGTTCAAGCTGACCCACCGCGACATGGGCCCGCGCTCCCGGTATCTCGGCGCAGACGTTCCCGAGGAAGAGCTGATCTGGCAGGATAACGTGCCTGCTGTGGATCATGATCTTATCGACGACACCGATATTGCCGTTCTCAAGGATCGTATTCTCGCATCCGGGCTGTCTGTCGGAGAGCTTGTTTCGACGGCCTGGGCATCGGCCTCGACCTATAGGGGCTCGGATCACCGTGGTGGCGCCAATGGCGCACGGGTTCGTCTTGCTCCGCAGAACGGGTGGGCAGTCAACGAGCCGGAAAAGCTGAACATGGTTCTGGGGGCGCTGGAAGGGATTCAGGCCGAATTCAACAGCGCACAGCAGGGTAGCAAACGTGTGTCGTTGGCTGACCTGATCGTTCTGGCCGGCGGCTCGGCGATCGAAAAGGCCGCCAAGGCCGCTGGGCAGGACGTAACAGTTCCCTTTGCGCCCGGTCGCACCGATGCCACCGAAGGTCAGACCGATGCCGACAGCTTTGCGCCGCTTGAGCCGCAGGCTGACGGTTTCCGCAACTACCAGAGCAAGGAGTTCAGTGTTTCGGCCGAGGAGATGCTGGTTGATCGCGCACAGCTTCTGACCCTGACAGCTCCGGAAATGACCGTTCTAATCGGCGGATTGCGTGTTCTGGGCGCCAATCACGACGGATCGTCTCATGGTGTCCTGACCGACCGTCCGGGCCACCTGAGCAACGACTTTTTCGTCAATTTGCTGGACATGGGAACCGAGTGGTTGCCGTCAGGAGACGGCACCTACGAGGGGCGTGACCGGTCTTCGGGCGCGGTGAAATGGACCGGGACCCGGGTTGATCTGGTGTTTGGTTCGAATTCGGAACTGCGCGCCTTGGCCGAGGTCTATGCCCAGAACGACAATGCAGGCAAATTTGTTTGCGATTTCGTGTCAGCATGGAACAAGGTGATGAACGCGGATCGGTTCGACCTCGCTTGATCCGTTTTTTGAGATGTAGAATGGCGTCCCGATCCAACGGGGCGCCTTTTCTATTGGGTGCGACAGGTGCCGGATACTTGCGCTCGAAAAATCCATTGGCCCGTTAGCGTGCTCGGGATATTCCGGTCCCATGCGTCTGTTTCTTCTGGTCTCGCTGACAATGGCGGCTTTTGCCGCAAACTCCCTGCTGACTCGTGTGGCAGTCGAAAGCGGGGCTGCTGATCCGGGTGCTTTTGCCGTAATCCGCGTGGCCACAGGCGCCATCGCCCTCGTTCTGCTGGTTCGGGCAAAGGGGCAGACCGTCCCGTTGCGGGCTAAGGACCGTATGTGGGGGGCGGCGACACTGAGCCTCTATATGGTCGGGTTTTCGCTGGCTTACCGCACTCTTGATGCGGGGCTTGGCGCACTGGTTCTGTTTGGTGTCGTTCAGATTTCGATGTTTGCTTATGCGGCCAGTCGCGGTCCGATTGGTTCCCGGCGGGCGATCGGCGCCGGAACAGCGTTTGCAGGTTTGAGCTGGGTGCTCTGGCCGACAGGAGGTGCAGCGCCGGATCCGACGGGGGCAGTTTTGATGGCGCTGGCCGGATTGGGGTGGGGCGGGTATTCCCTGCTGGGGCGGAAAGAGCCCGCTGCGCTAGCAGCGACTGCCGCCAATTTCTGCATCGCGCTGCCCATCACGGGTATTGTGCTGATGTTTGCCGGGCAGGAAATGGCCTTGCCCACTCTGTCCGGATGGCTGCTGGCCGCAACGTCCGGGGCGATCACTTCGGGATTGGGCTATGCGTTGTGGTACAGCCTGCTGCCGCGCCTGTCGCCGACTGTGGCCGCAACCGTGCAGCTTAGCGTTCCGATCATTGCCCTCGTGGCCGGAGCAATGCTGTTGGGAGAGATAATCGGGCCGAGGTTGATTGTCGGAGCCATTCTGGTGGTGGGCGGAATTGCACTTGCCGTGACAGGTCAGAACCGTTCGCGGCTTTAACTGAAGCCGGATTTGTCTTATCTGGCGAAGAATGAGATCCATTGTTGCCGCCCTGTTCCTGTTGCCCGCCGCCGCGCAGGCCGATTGCGTCGTGCTGCTGCACGGACTAGCCCGGACCGAGGCCTCATTTACCGTGATGGAACAGGTGCTTCGCGGCCTCGACTACGATGTTGTCCGTCCCGGTTATCCGTCGACCGACCTGCCAATCAGCGAATTGGCCAACCAGACGCTTCCGACCGCGATGGAGGCATGTGGCGACGAGACAACCCATTTCATCGCCCATTCGATGGGCGGGATCCTGATCCGATACTGGCTCAAAGACCATCATCCCGAGAATCTGGGAAGGGTGGTCATGCTTGGCCCGCCAAATCAGGGCAGCCAATTGGTTGATGCCATGAGCGACATTGAAATGTTTGGTTTGCTCAATGGTCCGGCTGGTATCCAGCTGGGGACAGGTCCGGACAGCCTGCCGCTCGGGCTGCCTCCGGTGGATTTCGAGCTTGGGGTGATCGCAGGCACGCAAACGTTGAACCCGGTGTTCTCATCGATCATTGAAGGCGCGGACGACGGCAAGGTTTCGGTTGCGTCGACCCGTGTGGAGGGCATGGCCGACCACATAACGCTGCCGGTTACCCACACATTCATGATGAACAATCCGCTCGTGATGGCGCAGGCGGTGCACTTTCTGGAAAATGGCGAATTCGACCACGACCTCACATGGGGCGAGTCGATTTTTGGGCCGGTAGATCCCGAGTGTCTAGAACTGCCCTGCGAAGGGCCTGATGGTGCCGGAGCGGGTGAATGACCCCACTCTCGCTTGATTTTGTGTCCGGGCAGGTTCTGACGCCTGACGGGCTGATTGAAGCACGACTTTCGCTGGCCGATGGCATGGTTTCCAATGCCGCGACCGGGCATGAGGTCGATCTGAGTGGATACCTGATCCTGCCCGGAATTGTCGACCTGCACGGCGATGGGTTCGAGCGGCATCTGGCACCGCGGCGCGGCGCCATGACCAACATGAACGAAGGCGTGATCGCGGCAGAGGCAGAGCTGGCCGCCAATGGCATCACAACTGCGGTCATGGCTCAGTTCTACAGCTGGGAGGGCGGACTGCGCAGCCCCGAGTTTGCCGCACGTGTCATGGCCGCCATCCGCGAGGCGCGCCCGCAGGTCGTGACGGACCTGCTGCCGCAATTACGGTTCGAGACGCATATGCTGGATCACTACACCGGTTTGCCGGCCCTGTTGCAGGACTGGGACGTGCGCTATCTCGTATTCAACGATCACCTGCCGCATGACCGGCTGGCGCAGGGCAAAAAACCACCGCGCTTGACCGGGCAGGCGCTGAAGGCCGGACGCAATCCGGATCGCCACTTCGAGATGCTTCTGGATCTGCACGCAAACAGTGCCGAGGTTCCGGATGCGCTCGACCGTTTGTGCGAACGGCTAAGCGGTCAGGGATTGCATCTGGGCAGCCATGACGACCGGGACGCTCTGACGCGCAGCTTGTGGCGCGACCGCGGCGTCTCGATCGCTGAGTTCCCCGAAACACTGGAGGTCGCCGAGGCCGCCCACGCTGCTGGAGATGGTATTATCATGGGGTCGCCAAATCTGGTTCGCGGGGGCTCTCACAAGGGGAATGTCAGCGCGCTGGACGTGGTTGCGATGGGCCATTGCGACGCGTTGGCATCGGATTATCACTATCCCAGTCCACGACGCGCAGCGCTGATGCTGGCGCAAACAGGTGTGATGGATCTGGCCGGGGCGTGGGCGCTGATTTCCCAAGGGCCGGCGCGCGTTTTGGGATTGAACGACCGCGGAACGCTCACGCCGGGCAAACGGGCGGATGTGGTGATCCTCGACAACGACACCAAGCGGGTCGCGGCGACCCTGTCGGGTGGTCGGGTCAGCTTCATGTCTGGCGATATCGCCGGCAGGTTCCTGAACTGATCTTCGGCTGAAAAAGAAAGACCGCCCCCGAGATTTTCTTTCAGCCCCGAATGATCCGGTTGAAATGCCCCATCTTGCGCCCGGGCTTCACGTCGGCCTTGCCATAGAGATGGATCGCCACGTCACTTTCCCGCGCAAGCTCGGGCACGCGGTCCATGTCACGTCCGATCAGGTTTTCCATCACCACGTCCGTGTGCCGCTGACCGTCCCCCAGCGGCCATCCGGCGACGGCACGGATATGCTGTTCGAATTGGTCCACGGCACAGCCGTTTTGGGTCCAGTGGCCGGAATTGTGAACACGAGGTGCGATTTCGTTGACGATCAATCCTTGCGGCGTGACGAACAGCTCGACCCCGAGGACGCCGACATAGTCCAGTGCGTTGAGGATACTGGCCGCCAGCAGAACCGCGTCCATCCGCTGCGCGGCGGACAGGCGGGCGGGAACGGTTGTCGTATGCAGGATGCCGTCACGATGCACGTTCTCACCGGGATCGAAACAGGCCACCTGACCATCTATGCCGCGGGCCGCAATGACCGAAACCTCGTGCGAAAAATCCACAAACCCTTCGAGGATCGACGGAGAACCCTCCATCTCGGAATACCCGGTTGCGGCGTCTTCCGGCGTCTTCAGGCGGGCTTGCCCCTTGCCATCATACCCGAATCTGCGAGTCTTCAGGATCGCCGGCGTGCCGATGTCCATGACCGCGGCCTCAAGACTGTCCTGGTCGGTGATGTCTGCGAAGGGAGCTGTTTTCAGGCCGATCCCTTGCAAGAACGTCTTTTCGGTCAACCGGTCCTGGCTAACACGCAACGCTTCGCGCCCCGGTCGTATGGGGCGATGTTTTTCGAGCAGGTCCAGCGCAGCGGTGGGAATGTTTTCGAACTCGTAGGTGATGACGTCGACGGATGCGGCGAAGCGTTCCAGTGCTTCGACGTCATCGTAGGCCGCTGTGGAGACCTGATCGGCAACTTGCCCGGCGGGCGGGTTGGCTCCGGGCTCAAAGATATGGGTGAAAAACCCGAGGCGGGCTGCCGCCACCGACAGCATGCGGCCGAGTTGGCCGCCGCCGAGAATGCCAATTGTCGCGCCGGGTGTCAGGGCCTCAGTCATTGCTGGGCTCCTGCGGGATGGATGCCGAAAGGGCCTCGCGCCATGCGTCCAGCCGGTTTGCCAGGTCCGGATCCTGCAAGGCAAGGATCCCGGCCGCCATCAATCCGGCATTCGCGGCGCCGGCCGCTCCGATTGCCATTGTGGCAACCGGGTATCCCTTGGGCATCTGCACGATGGAGTAAAGGCTGTCGACCCCGGACAGGGCACGGGTTTGAACCGGCACACCAATCACCGGAACCCGGGTCTTTGACGCCATCATGCCGGGCAGATGCGCGGCCCCCCCGGCTCCGGCGATAATCACCTGCAAACCGCGCCCAGCTGCCGTCTTTCCGTATTCCCAAAGCCGGTCCGGCGTGCGGTGAGCCGATACGATCTTGGCTTCGTGGCTCACGTCCAGTTCGGTCAGTATGTCCGCGGCCTCTTTCATGGTCGGCCAGTCGGACTGGCTGCCCATGATGATCCCTACCTTGATGTCACCCATCTGATTTCATCCTGCGCTTGCCTGTCGGCTGAAAATGAGCGCGCACTATAGCCAAATCAGGCCATGTGGCAATGCGGCATGGTCAGGTTTCAGAATGAGGTAAAACCGGCGCCACGCACTGTCACATGACCACAGGTACAAGGACCCAAAGACGGGGTTCATGTCAGGATCCGGCAGGTCTCGATTTTGCGGATCAGGCAATGATGTCCGGTGTCAGGCGATCTTCGATCAGAGCAATGATATCCTTGAGGCGCAATTTCTGCTTTTTCAGGCGCCGGATCGTCAACTGATCCCCGGTGCCTTTTTCCTGCAGCGCGCCGATTGCCTCGTCCAGATCCCTGTGCTGTCGGCGGAACACCTCAAGTTCAACCCGCAAGACGTCATCCGATTTCATGGACAGATCGATGGGAATGTTCATGGCGGCGACTCAGGTCCCGTTGTTCTTGATTGCTGTAAGAATACGCTTTCGTGATGTTTTCGCCTAGACCTTGTGGAAGCCATTATTTCTCCCCATATTCGTTGTAGCACGGTTGCCGAAACGGGGCCGTGCGACCCGTCGCTTTGTGAAATAAGGACGATCAACGTGTCGAAACTTACTCTTGGCTCCTACCCGCACATGCTGGGGTTTGAGCAACTGGAACGCCTCTTGGAACGTTCGGCCAAATCTGGCAACGAAGGCTATCCACCTTACAATATCGAACAGACCTCGGATCACTCCTATCGGATTACACTGGCCGTGGCCGGATTTGCCGAAGAGGATCTGTCTATAACCGTCGAGGACCGCCAGTTGGTGATCCGGGGGCGGCAACGTGACGACAGCGAGGGACGTGTCTTTCTGCACAGAGGCATTGCCGCGCGCCAGTTCCAACGAATGTTCGTGCTGGCCGATGGTGTCGAAGTGGGCGAAGCAGTAATGGAAAACGGTCTCTTGCATGTAGACCTGACCCGCGCGCGCCCTGAAACCGTGGTGCAGACCATCAATATCAGGAAAGGGTAGGAAACGATGCGTACTCCATTTGAATTCAAGGATGACGGCCCCCGGATTGTCTATGTAAAGACAGTGGACGTGGCCGATCTGCCCGATGAAATCCGCGCCAGCGCCGGTGATCGGGAGCATCTCTATGCAGTTCACGACGCGGACGGGCAGCAACTGGCACTGGTTGCCGACCGCAAGCTGGCCTTTGTTCTGGCCCGCGAGAACGATTTCTCGCCGGTTCCGGTGCACTGACGGCGAACTTGCGCCATCCGATTCGTCGGTTCGACCCGACGGTCTGATGCATTGATCCGCCCAATTGATCGGCTGACCCGGGAGGGGATGATGCGTGCACCAGCTATCGGCGTTCTGCCCTACGGCATGGATATCGGCCCCGATCTGGCCCTTTGTCCGCTGTCGCGAATCCGGTTCCCGCTAGGGCTACCTGACGCGCTTGCGGGCGGTTCTGTCGCCGATTTGGGCTCAGACGACCATCTGGTGCTTTTTCCACGGGTTGCGTCCCATTTGAGAATGCGCAGGGGGACACATGCAAAGATTTCCCTGATGCAGGGGGAGCCATCGGTATTTTTTCGCAAGCACATGTCGATGCTTCACCTGTCTCACCGGCGGTTCTTTCGCGTTCTGAGTTTCAACGAAGATTTGCTGGCCCGGATCCCGAACGGGATCTTCTTTCCTTACGGAACCACCTGGATCCCGGACTGGCGCGACCTCGACATTGAGAAGGCGGGAATGTGCTCGCTCGTGGCGTCAGCCAAACGGGATAGCACAGGTCACAAGCTGCGGCATGAGATCGTGCAATGGGCGCAGAACAACAATCAAGACGTCAAAGTTCTGGGACGGGGATATGCCCCGTTCGAAGACAAGGCGGACGGGCTTGCCCCCTACCGCTATTCCGTAGTGATCGAAAATGTCCGGGAGCCGAACTACTTTTCGGAAAAGCTCTTGGATACCGTGTTTTGTGGGGCTGTGCCGATTTATTGGGGATGTCCCAACCTTGATCGTTTCTGCGATCCGACCGGCATCATTCAGTGCAATTCGGCAGAAGAAATCCGCAATGCCGTCAGTTCGATGTCCCAGACCGATTTTTCCGAACGGGGCTCGGATCTGATGCGTTTGCAGCAGGAGTTGGGCAAGTTTGCTGATTTGCCTTTGCGCGCCGCGACGGCCATTCGTGACAGCCTTTAGCGCAATTCGGTGATCTCAGGTCATAGGGCCAGTCGCTTGGTACGGGCATCAATCGACTTCCGGATACTCAAAACAAGAACCCCGCCGCTGGGCGACGGGGTTCGATCTTGATTGGATGGCGGTGGGATTAACCCGCGATCAGCCCCATGTTCTCCAGCTTCAGCAGAACCTGATGGGCGCAGTTGTCGACATCGACATTTTCGGTTTCAACCCGCAGTTCCGGGTTCTCCGGGACATCGTAAGGATCAGAAATTCCAGTGAATTCTTTGATCTTCCCTTCGCGAGCCAGCTTGTAGAGACCTTTGCGGTCGCGACGCTCGCATTCCTCGATAGAGGTGGCGACATGCACCTCCATGAAGGCTCCGAACGCCTCGATATCCTCGCGCACTGCACGCCGCGTGGTGGCATAAGGCGCGATCGGGGCGCAGATGGCGATGCCGCCGTTCTTGGTGATCTCACTGGCAACATAACCGATCCGGCGGATGTTGAGATCGCGGTGCTCTTTCGAAAAGCCAAGTTCGCTCGACAGGTTCTTCCGCACAATGTCGCCATCGAGCAGGGTCACCGGGCGGCCACCCATCTCCATCAGCTTGACCATAAGCGCGTTTGCAATGGTCGATTTGCCAGAGCCAGAGAAACCGGTGAAGAACACGGTAAAGCCCTGCTTGGATCGCGGCGGCGAGGTGCGGCGCAATTCCTTGACCACCTCGGGGAAAGAGAACCATTCCGGAATCTCGAGCCCTTCACGCAGACGACGGCGCAGTTCGGTTCCCGAGATATTCAGGATGGTGACGTTTTCCTTGTCCTTGATCTCGTCATTGGGTTCGTACTGAGCCCGTTCCTGCACATAGACCATGTGTTTGAAATCAACCATCTCAAGGCCGATTTCATCCTGATATTTGCGGAACAGATCCTGTGCGTCGTAAGGCCCGTAAAAGTCCTCACCCTGGCTGTTCTTGCCCGGTCCGGCGTGGTCACGGCCGACGATGAAATGGGTGCAACCGTGGTTTTTGCGGATCAGACCGTGCCAGACGGCTTCGCGCGGGCCGGCCATGCGCATCGCAAGGTTCAGCAGGCTCATTGTAGTCGTGGCAGCAGGGTATTTGTCCAGCACTGCTTCGTAGCAACGAACGCGGGTGAAGTGATCGACATCGCCCGGTTTGGTCATGCCAACCACCGGATGAATCAGCAGGTTGGCCTGCGCCTCTTTGGCGGCGCGGAAGGTCAGTTCCTGATGCGCGCGATGCAGCGGGTTGCGGGTCTGGAAGGCCACAATGCGGCGCCAGCCCAGCTTGCGGAAATAGGCGCGCAGTTCGTTCGGCGTGTCGCGACGGCCGCGGAAATCATAGTGAATCGGCTGCTGAATGCCAGTGATCGGGCCGCCCAGGTAGATCTTGCCCGCCACGTTGTGGAGGTAATTCACAGCCGGGTGCGCATCGTCATCCGCGCCAAAGACCTTCTCAGCTTCGTTGGCCTTGTTCGGCTCCCAGCGGTCTGTCACGGTCATGGTGGCGAGGATGACGCCTTCCTGATCGCGCAGGGCAATGTCCTGACCCAGTTCGATGCCTTCGGCAAATTTCTCATCGACATCCAGTGTGATCGGCATTGGCCAGAGCGTGCCATCTGTCAGCCGCAGGTCTTCAACGACCGAATTATAATCCGCCTCGCTCAGGAAGCCTTTGAGCGGATTGAAGCCCCCGTTCATCAGCAGTTCCAGATCGCAGATCTGCCGCGGGCTGAGATCCCACGAGGTCAGGTCTGCGGCTTCGACCTTCAGTTTCTGGGCGGACTCATAGGAGACATACAGCTCCGGGATCGGGGCCAGATTGCTCAGCATCGTCATTTGAAAACTCTCGGATACAAGGTGGTGTCGTGGCCAAAAAGCGGCCGGGTCGCGGGTCGCATAGACCCTGAGCCGGGGAAAAGTCCAGTTCCCGTGAACGGATTTCGCAGGATTAAGGCAAATTGCCGGGGTGGCGATGCATTTTCGGAACAATTTTCCTGAACTGCAGAGCTATCCCGAACATCTCGTAGCCGAATTCCCCGGAAACATTGCTTTGCCGGTCAGATTGTTTTGTCCGCCAACGGCGCCATCCCGGGCAGGTTCAATGCCTGATCGACGGCCAGAGCGGGCAGGGGCCTGTCCACGCCGCGTAATGTCAGAACGGTCAGGTCAAGATTGCGGGTTTCGACGCCCGCGACCTCCAGCAATGGTTGTGACACCAGCAGTTCCACGCCAAGCGTTTTGGTTTCGGCCTCCAGCCGGCTCGCCGCGTTGACCGTGTCGCCGATGATGGTTCGCGGAGCATGGCCGGCGGCTCCGATCTCGCCGAGAACAAGATTTCCAAGATGCAGCCCGATGCCGATCCGGACCTCGGGCGCCCCTTCGGCCTTGAGGGTCTGGTTGAAGGTCCTCAGCGCACCTCCGATCCCGATCGCCGCCTGCATGGCCGCACGGGCTGAGCTTTTCTCGTCAGCGGTTTCGAAGATCGCCAACAACCCATCGCCAAGATACTTGTCGACAACGCCACCGGATCCGATAATCGAGGGCACGATGGCGTCAAAGAACCGGTTGAGGAGAAACACGACGTCGTAGGGCAATTGCCCTGTTGTGCGCGCGGTGAACCCACGCATGTCCAGAAACAGGACGGCAAGACGGCGTTCCTGCCCCTGACTGGCATGCGCCCGGCTGCGGCCGCCTTCGGGACGGAAGATCCGGAAAACGGTCATCGGCGAATTTGGTCGGATCTGGCAGGCAAGCCGCGCATTGGGCGGCGCCTTGGCCGCTTCGAGACTGCGTTGTTCGATCTTGTCAGGCGGGTGCAGCAACTCGGCACCTTGTTCGACAATCACTCGGCAAGTCGTGCAGCGCCCCTTACCACCGCATAATGCGGTATGTGGCACCCCGTTGGTGCGGGAAATGTCCAGTAGAGTCATTCCCTGTTCCGAAGTGACCTCGGGGCCATCAATGTATCGGATCCGCACAGAGCGCCGCCGCCTAAGCAGTTTGCGTCCGAAGTAAGCAGCCGCGACGAGACCCAACAGCGAAAGGAACGTGACCAGTGCCAGCGTTCGGGTCTCAAAAAGCGCAGAAATAGTGTCGCCCGACGGCCAGTTGTAGATCTCCATGTAAGCCGCCTGAGCGGCTTCGTCTTGGAAGGCTGCAGAGATCCGCCGACCCTCCACCAACAGCCCGGCCAGCGCGAAGGCAGGAACCAGCACGGCGACCCCGATCAGATAGGGGATCCAGTTTTGCCACCATTGTGTAAGGCGCAGCCAGAAATGCAGGCCGATGCAGCCATGCGTCCATACCACGAGCAACAGGGCGACCTGCTGCCAGAGGGCCGCTGAACCCCACATGATCAGGATCACATAGCTCATCTCGTCATTCACGCCGAAGACCGCGTTGGAAAAGCGGGTGAACACGAGGTGGGTCAACAATTGCAGCGGGATCAGAAGCCCCAGAATGATCTGCAGGGCCTCAGTGAAACGCATTCGCAGGGTTCGCCGCAGGGCAAGCCGCCACAGGGCAAGACCGGAATGCAGAACCAGTGCCAGATAAAGCAACGTGGTTCCGACTTTGCTGCGGGTGAAGACTTGTCGCCCGTCCTGCATCGCCTCCATCCAATCCGGCGAGAGCAGGCCGAGGCCGATATTGGTGAAATGAAAGAACGCATAGACGAACAGGAACAAGCCCGAGCCGATGCGCGTGCGCGTCACCCAGTTTCCCTGCCACAGTCTTCCGGCCACATCTGCCTCCGCGCTTCCGACCTCAGATTGGCTTCGGGGGTCGTGGCGGTCAAGTCAGAGGCCGCGCAGGATGCCTGTGCGGATCTAAACGGTGGCGCATCCGGACCGGTCCGCTGCGCGTTTCGGGGTCAATCAAAACGGGCGGAGCGGGAGGCCCCGGCTTTACGGCGCGACAGGCAACCGGTTTCCGATCCGAATTGGCGATGCGCCAGCTGAAATCAGTCGTCCTGTTCCGCGAGGAACCGTTCGGCGTCCAGCGCGGCCATGCATCCCATCCCTGCGGAGGTAACAGCCTGGCGGTAGATATGGTCGGTCAGATCACCGGCCGCAAAAACACCGGGAACCGAGGTTCCCGTGCTGCCGGGTTTGGTGACAACATAGCCGCCATTGTGCATTTCCAGCGTGTCTTTCACCAGTTCGTTTGCCGGCGCGTGGCCAATGGCCACAAAAACGCCCTTGCAGGGAATCTCGGTGATTTCGCCAGTCTGAACGTTTTCCACCTTCACGGCTTCGACGCCCAGAGGGCTATCGGTGCCGACGACCTCTTTCAGCGTGTGGAACCACAATGGTTCGATCTTGGGATTCTTGAAGAGGCGGTCCTGAAGGATCTTTTCTGCGCGCAGCTCGTCCCGACGGTGAATCAGCGTGACCTTGGAGGCAAAGTTCGTCAGGAACAATGCCTCTTCGACGGCAGTGTTGCCGCCACCGATGACCACAATCTCTTGGCCACGATAGAAAAAGCCGTCGCAGGTGGCACAGGCGGACACGCCGAACCCTTTGAACTTTTCCTCGCTTTCAAGGCCCAGCCATTTGGCCCGTGCGCCGGTGGCAAGAATCACCGCGTCAGCAACATAAATTGTTCCGCTGTCTCCCTTCGCGACAAAGGGGCGCTTGGACATGTCGAGATCCGAGATGATGTCGCCGATGATCTCGCAGCCCATAGCCGCCGCATGCTCCTGCATCTTGACCATCAGGTCCGGCCCCTGCACCTCGGTGAAACCGGGATAGTTTTCCACTTCGGTTGTGGTGGTCAACTGGCCTCCGGGTTCGATGCCCTGCACCAGAATCGGCTCCAGCATCGCCCGGCTTGCATAAACGCCAGCGGTATATCCCGCCGGTCCCGAACCAATGATCAGAACCTTGGTGTGACGCGTTTCGGCCATTTCCATCCCCCAAAATCAATCTGGCAGCCAATGCTGCCGCTTCGGAGGAGGGATATAGTCGCGCGGCCCGAACTGTTAAACCCCTCAATCACGCCTGTGACGATCCAGTTGGTCGCCGAAACGGCCGAAGGAACGGAAAATCCTGCAATCGCGAAACATTATTGCGCGTGCGACGGGCGCTGTTATAAGAAACGCAATATCAAGGAGCGTTTTATGGTCGCGACACGACTCGACCCGATTGATCGCAAGATTCTTTCGGAACTACAGGCCGACGGCAGAATGACCAATGTTGAACTGGCGAAACGGGTGGGCATATCTGCGCCACCCTGCCTGCGGCGGGTGCGTTCGCTCGAAGAAATGGGGTTTATTCGCGGCTACCATGCAGAGGTCAATGCGCGGGAACTGGGTTTCGAAGTTCAGGTTTTTGCGATGGTCGGGCTGGACAGTCAGGCCGAATCCGAACTGAGCCTGTTCGAGGAACGCTGCCGGGCCTGGCCGCTGGTCCGGGAGTGTCACATGCTGAACGGAGAAGTTGATTTCATCCTGAAATGCGTAGCCCCCGATCTCAGCACGTTTCAGAGCTTTCTGACCGAAGACCTTCTGACCACCCCGAACGTGGCCAGCGTAAAAACCTCACTGGTTATTCGGGGCGCCAAAGATGAACCCGGCGTCCCTTTCGATGTTCTCGAAGAACGGCTTAGCCGGTCCGCCTAAGCCGACAGCGCATCGATTTCCCCGTCACCGGCACGAGGATAGGCTTGCGGGCCAAAGTCCGTAAGCTTGTCGATATGCGAAAAAAGCGTCAGATACAGCGACCGCATTGCATGGCTGAGGGTGCGCAGCGCCGTAACGCCTGGGTGATAGGTCTCAAATTCCAAACCGTCGACGCGAATAACGGCGTGTTGGCTCAGGCAGACATGGAACAACTCGACCGGCGTGGGCGGAGCAGTTTCGACCACGTTCATACCGTCAACAAATTCACCAACCGGGGTCAGCAGTGGTTCTCCGGACGACAAGGCGCGAAGATGGCCGGGTGTTGCCAGCAATCGTGCCGAGGGGCCGGCGATCACACCTGACATCGGCCGCTGCATTCCAAAGCTGTCTGCCATGATTCGGGTCAGGTGATGGGTTCGTCCCTTTGCGTCCGGGCGACCGGGGATCAGCATAGTGCAGCCTTTCCACAAGACGGTCTGGGTTCCGTGGTCGCGTGTCATGACGCGATCACCTGGCAGGAGGTCTTCGATGGCAATGGGTCCGGATTCGGTTTCAACCAGTGAGCCACGCGACAGAGCGCAAAATGCGTTCTCGAACAGCGGCAGGGCCGGCGCAATGTGACGCGTACTGACGATGTTGCCGTTCTCCAGAAGGGACGTGACTTCGTAGCGACGAAGCTGCGGACGAGATCTTGCACGCAGGGCGGCGGGATCGCTCAGGATGGGGCTTGTCTCAACCGCGCGCTGTGCCGCGCGGGCTAGAGAGTGGGGGATCGTCATATGTCGGCCCTTTCCTTCTCGGGTCGCATCTGTGTCGGCCCCCACCGACAACAACAGATGCACAAACTGGTTACTTGATCATGCTCTGTAGTGGGGGAGAGGATGACCCGGCTTTGGCGAATTTGTCAAAAATTCCTAACGAATTGGCGTTCATGGCTTCTCCAATCCCGCAAGACCCCGCTTTTTGTTTCCGGAAAGCTATGCAATCCGGGAGAATCCCCTGCCAAATTGCAAGGGCGGCGGTGTCCGGTCCGCCCGGCCTCAAGGCGGGGCGGACCGAGGTGCCCGGCCGGCTATGGGCAGCGTCCGGCAGCGGGTCAGAGGCGTCACGCGGTTCGAAAGAACCTGTCGTCGACGCGTATGTTCAAGCCGTCTTGACGCGCAAAGCGGGTGCCGTCCGGCGCGCGATGGTTGCCGCACGACGATTGCCGCGGGTCCAAGGCAGATCGGTATCGCATTTACGTGCGGTCTCGATGACGGATTTGATAAAGCGTGCCTTCGGTTTCATCTGTCTCTCCTGCCTTTCCGGAGTGGCCCCGTGGGGCTCTTTCGTTCCTGCTATGGTGCCAATCTGCCGTCAGTTTGGGGCAGGGATTTGGCCGTTTGGGGGAAAATCAGGTGCAAATGCATTTAGGCGCGCGGTTTGGCTTCCGCGAGAGCATTTTCTCGTAAGATGCTGCAAAGGAATGATTTATTACAATATTTCTATCGCGGTTCTCCGGAGAAACTCTACCGGGCCGGGAAAATTGGGCAGAATTGGTTCGAATTGCGCCACAATCGCCCGGTTGACTGCCGTGTTTACAACCGAATTGCCGAGATCAGGCGGCCATAGTCTGCCTCGCCGGTATGGGTGCTTCGGCGGTAGGAATAGAATCGGTCTGCATCAGAATAGGTGCAATGCCGAATCCAATCGGCAGATCTGACACCGGCTTCGCGCAGTCGGTGCAACCCGTAGGACGGCAAATCGAAATGCATCCGGTCGCCCTGTCCATTGGCAAAAAACCGGATGTTCTCCATGTCCTGCATAAGGAAGTCGTCTAGGAACTCTGGTCCGACTTCATATGCACGCTGGCTGATCGATGGTCCGATGACGGCCGCGATGTTCTCGCGCCTTGCCCCGATTGCCACCATTGCGTCCACCGTTGCTTCGAGCACTCCGTCAAGCGCGCCGCGCCAACCTGCATGAGCTGCTCCGATAACACCCGCCTGCAAGTCTGCAAACAGAACCGGCTGACAATCAGCTGTCAGCACAGACAGAACAATGCCCGGCGTGGCAGTCACCAGAGCGTCGGCGCGGGGCTTTTCCGCCGAAGGCTCTACCACAGTCACGACATCGGCCGAATGAACCTGATGCACCCCGACGAGATCCTCGGGCGCGACATCCATCGCGCTGGCGACGCGGGCCCGATTGATCGAAACCGCCTCGGACAAGTCCGACGAACCGGTTCCGCAGTTCAGGCCGGAAAACACACCGGATGATGCGCCGCCCTTGCGGGTGAAGAAACCATGGCGCGCGGGCGCCAACTGATCGGAGGTCAGAATTTCCAGCGTCATCGGTCCAGGCCAGGGGGTGGGTTGGCAGATTCCGGGAAGAGCCCGAGAACTTTGAACAGGTTTCCCATTTCCTCGGGATGCGTCAACCGTCGATGCGCGGCAACAAGGTTTTCCACTTTGCCACCTGTCATGCCCTTGGCCAGTGTCTGCGCGCGTTGCGTAATACCAAGACGTTCCAGAAAAACTCCCTGAGGTGTCAGACGGGTATGCGCGCAACCTGCGTGTCGGGCGGCCAGCGCCAAGGCTTCGAAATCCACATGCGCGGTCAGGTCGGCGGCGCCGGGCGTCATCAACGGATCTGTCATTTTATGCCCGACGAGCGCCTGAAACGTGTCGCCGAGCGAACGCCAGTCGCCATAATCCACGATCAGGGCAGCGCCACCATGCGCACTGATTCGGGTGGCAATTTCATCCAGGATCGGCAGGGCCGGGCCACAAATCTCTACCAGATCACCATCTCGGGTGTCCTCAAGGCGATGGCTCAGGCTGGCCTGTGGCGCGGAGGGTCCGGCACCAAAGGTCAGTTGTCCCTCGACGATCCCGACCAGCCGCTCGCGCCAGCTGTCACCGTCGCGTATAAACTGCCGGATCGGGAGCGCGTCAAAAAACTCGTTTGCAATCAGGAAGAGCGGTTGCTTGGGCAATTCAGAAACTTCGGAGACCCATTGGGGTTGAAACTCCGCCAGCGTGATCTCCTGACGTGTGCGCAAGGCCGGTGACGCTTCGACCAGCAGGATTTCGGCTGCGTCGTGAAATCCGGGAACACCTCGCGTGGCACGCAACAGGTCTGCCATCAGTGTGCCGCGCCCTGGCCCCAGTTCTGCAAGGGTAAAGCGGGCAGGACGATCCTGATCCAACCAGCCTTGGGCAAGCGACAGGCCCACCAGTTCCCCGAACATCTGGGATATCTCGGGCGCGGTGGTGAAATCTCCATCAGCGCCCAAAGGGTCACGGGTCGTGTAGTAACCGAATTCCGGGTTCAGGAGGCACTCGGCCATATAGTCGGCGACAGGTATCGGCCCCTCGATGGCGATACGCTCCTGCAACCGGTCAAGCAAGCTCATGTCACGCTCGGTTCCGGGCAGTTTGTCGGGCCTGCCAAACAAACCAGAGCCCCAGCGCGATCATCGGCAAAGACAGGATCTGCCCCATGGTCAGGCCATAACCGCCAATGTGAACAGCCAGACCCAAAGGGTTGCCGGGGGCAATGAACTGCGCGTCCGGTTGGCGGAAGAATTCGACAATGAAACGGGACGCGCCATAACCGGCGAGAAAAACGCCCGCGACCAGACCCGGCGATTTGAAGGCGCCGCGCCGATACACCAGCCAGATCAGCAGGCTTCCAAGGATCAACCCCTCCAGAGCGGCCTCGTAGAGCTGGGACGGATGCCGGGCGCACAAGCCCCCTATGCTGGCACAGGATTGCGCCTCTTGTCCGGGAAAGATCACGGCCCAGGGCAGGGTCGACGGACGGCCCCAAAGCTCGGCGTTGATAAAATTTGCGAGCCGTCCCAGCAGCAGTCCCGGTGGCACTGTATGCGACACCAGATCGGTCAGGCTCATCTTGGGAATCTCGTGGCGAACCGCATAGATCCACGCGGCGATCACCACGCCGAGAAGGCCGCCGTGAAAGGCCATGCCCCCTTGCCAGACCTTCAGGATTTCCGCCGGATTACTCAGATAATAGGCTGGTTGGTAGAACAGAACGAAACCAAGCCGCCCCCCGACAATGACGCCGATGATGATCCATGTCAGCAGGTCTTCCAGCTGCTTCTCGGACAGCGGTGCGATATCATTTGGCCAGAGCGTTGCCCGGCGGATTGCCACAACCGCCATCCTCCACGCGATCAGGATGCCCGCGATATAGGCCAGTGCATACCACCTCAGCGCAAACTCCATGCCAAACAGCGAGATCGAAAAGATCTCGGGCGAAAAATTGGGAAATCGGATCACTGCCTGCATATGCGCCTCAATGCCCCTGTCTTTCCAGACAAGTCAACCTTGAGCCCGGCGCTGATGTTGCCCATATAGAGAGGAACTTCGAACCGGAGAAAACAGATGCAGACCCGCAACAAGATCCTCGACGATATTTCGCAGCTGATGACGAATGCCATGGGAGTGGCGCAAGGCGCGCGGGAAGAGGCTGAAACAGCGATGAAATCCATGCTCGACCGATGGTTGGCTGACCGCGATTTCGTCACCCGTGAAGAATTCGATGCCGTGCGCGCCATGGCGCAAAAGGCCCGCGAAGAGAACGCCGCGCTCGAAGCGCGGATTGCTGAACTGGAAGGCAAGGCGAAATCCTGAGCCAATAGGCGCAGATCATTTTCTTTTACGCCGCGCGGATCGCAGGCCGATCCGCGCGGCATATTGTTTTCGGAAAAGCCGGCCGTCGGCAAAATCAGGAAAATCGCAGCCGAGATTTTGGGTGGCGAATTGGTCTGTCCACAACTTATTGCTGTTTTCCACAAAATTAGGGGTTGCCAGAAGGGGAATGACGCAGCACCATATCTGGTATGGGCACGGGGGATCGCCCCGGTCTGTAGAGCAGGCACCTAGCGTTGGGGCGCCATAAGCCCCGACCCGCTAGAGATCAGTGAGGTGGCATCATGGCACTTTCCGAGCAGTATCTGGAAGAGGACATCCATCCGATTGATATCGTGGAGCATATCGCCACGTATCATGATTGGGATTTTGATCGTATTGGCGACGATCAGATCGCGATGGCGGTGGAAGGGCAATGGAGGACCTACTCGATCACCCTTGCTTGGTCGGGTTATGACGAAACGCTTCGCATGGTCTGCACCTTCGAGATGGAACCGCCAGAGGAAAAGCTGGGGTCTGTCTACGAACTGTTGAACGCGATCAACGATCAATGCTGGGCCGGGTCCTTTACCTACTGGAAAAGCCAAAAGCTGATGGTCTATCGCTACGGTCTTGTTTTGAGCGGTGGCCAGGTGGCCAGCCCCGAACAGGTCGACACCATGATCAATGCGGCCGTGCTGAGCGCGGAACGCTATTATCCGGCGATCCAACTGGCCGTCTGGGGCAACCGGCGCCCGGAAGACGCACTGCAGGTGGCCATTGCAGAGGCCTACGGTCGGGCGTAAATCTGAGCCCCTAACCAGAGAATTCGGGGAGGGGTTTACTCATGGACATCTCGCGTGTGGCCGAACAGGGGCTGGTGCTTCTGGGATGCGGCAAGATGGGCTCGGCGATGCTTGCCGGGTGGATCGACAACGGCCTGCCGCCTGCGTCGGTCTGGGTCATGGACCCAAACCCGTCTGAGTGGTTGAAGGCGCGGGGCGTGCACATCAACGCGGAGCTGCCGCAGAACCCCGCAATCGTTCTGATTGCCGTTAAACCTCAGATGATGGGCGATGCCTTGCCGTGCATTCGCAACTTTGGAGGCGGGAGCACGCTCTTTGTCTCGGTTGCCGCCGGAACCCCAATCTCTGCATTCGAAGAGGCATTCGGTACCAACTCGCCCATCGTGCGTGCGATGCCTAACACGCCCGCGGCCATCGGCCGTGGAATCACCGCCTTGATCGGAAATGAAGCTTCGTCTTCTGCAGATCTCGATTTGGCGGAAGCATTGTTGTCTGCCGTTGGGCAGACCGTTCGGTTGGACAGCGAGGGGCAGATGGATGCCGTGACCGGCGTGAGCGGGTCCGGGCCAGCCTATGTCTTTCACCTGATCGAAACACTGGCGGCGGCGGGCCAAGCTCAGGGCCTTCCGGCCGATTTGTCTATGAAACTTGCCAAGGCAACGGTCGGGGGTGCGGGAACACTGGCCGAAGAGGCCGATGAATCGCCCGCGCAACTGAGGATCAATGTAACCTCACCAAATGGAACGACGCAGGCCGCGCTCGAGGTGTTGATGGATTCTGAAAACGGTTTTCCGGATTTGTTGAAAAGGGCGGTGACGGCCGCGACGGATCGGTCAAAGGAGTTATCGCTTGGCTGAAATCTCGTTTGACGAATTTCTGAATGTCGACATTCGCGTCGGAACTGTGACGCGGGCCGAGCCCTATCCCGAAGCCCGTAAACCCGCGATCAAGATCTGGATCGATTTCGGGCCTGAGATTGGCGAAAAGAAAAGCTCGGCCCAAGTGACCACACATTACACACCCGACAGCCTTGTCGGCCAGCAGGTGATGGCTGTGGTGAATTTCCCTCCGCGCCAGATTGGCAAGTTCATGTCCGAGGTCCTTGTTCTGGGATTGCCGGATTCGGCGGGTGAAATCGTATTGATCGGCCCAAATGGTCCGGTTCCCGATGGCGGAAGGATGCACTGATGCGCCTGCTATTGGCCCGACCATTGCCGGAAACGGTCGAAAACAGGGCCCGGGCCTTTGACACGGAGTTCAGAAATTCCAATGCCCCGATGTCCAAGGCTGAGATGAAGCGGGCATTGACCGAGTTTGACGTGGTGATGCCGACCTTGGGTGACCTGTTCTCGTCCGAGATTTTCGATGCGGTACCAACGCCGCGCTGTAAGCTGCTGGCCAATTTCGGTGTAGGCTACAATCACATTGATGCCGTGGCCGCGCGTATGGCGGGAATTGACGTCACCAACACACCCGGCGCAGTTACCGATGCCACTGCCGATATCGCCATGACGCTGATCCTGATGTCGAACCGACGTGCGGGCGAAGGCGAGCGCATGGTTCGAGCAGGAAACTGGGACGGGTGGCACCCGACCCAGATGCTGGGTCAGCATGTTACCGGGCTCACGGTCGGCATTCTTGGCATGGGCCGGATCGGGCAGGCCATAGCAAGGCGATGCCACTTCGGGTTCGGAATGAAAATTCGCTATGTGGCGCGCTCACCGAAGACGCCGGATTTTCCGGCAGAGCGGGCCAGCGATCCCGTGGCATTGGCAAGCAGCGTCGATGTGCTCGTGGCTGCGGTGCCCGGAGGGGCCGACACCCGTCATCTGGTCGGTGATACGGTATTCAAGGCGATGAAACCCTCTGCACATTTCATCAACATCTCACGCGGTGATGTTGTGAACGAGGCCGCGCTTGTTGCAGCTTTGGAGGCCGGCGAAATCAGCGGCGCGGGCCTTGATGTCTATGAATTCGAACCCAAAGTTTCCCCGGCTCTGATCCAAAGGGAAAACGTTGTCCTGTTGCCGCACTTGGGAACTGCGGCCCTCAACGTCAGAACCGATATGGGCATGATGGTGATGGACAATGTCGAGGCATTTGCCGCAGGACACCTGCTGCCCAATCCGGTCTGAGTTTCAGGCCGGGCAGTCGCCCACGGCTTCGCGCCAATGTTTACGGCAAAGCGAGACATAGGTTTCGTTGCCACCGATCTGCACCTGTTCGCCTTCGGTCAGCACACGCCCCTCACCATCCTGACGGACCACCATCGTTGCCTTTTTTCCGCAGTGACAAATCGTACGCACCTCGCGCATTTCGTCGGCCAGGGCCAGAAGCGTGGCAGACCCCGGAAACAACTCGCCACGGAAATCGACCCGCAGCCCGTAGCAGATCACTGGCACTTTCAGATCATCCACGGCCCGGGCCAGTTGCCAGACCTGATCGGGTGACAGGAACTGAGCCTCGTCGACAAAAACACAGGCAATGTTGCCGTGAGTTTGCCGGTTCCGAATCATCGCAAAGAGATCTTCCTGGGGTCCGAAAGTGTCAGCCTCGGCGCTGATGCCAATACGTGACGCGATCTGGCCCACTCCGGCCCGCCCGTCGATCCTCGCGGTTAACAGGTAGGTTTCCATGTTATTTTCGCGATAGTTGTGCGACGCCTGAAGCAGGACGGTCGACTTCCCCGCATTCATTGTCGAGTAGTTGAAGTAGAGCTTGGCCATGAGCGAATGACTATTCCGGGTGCCGCTTGGGGGCAATCGAAAACCCGGGGAAACGGCGACCCAATTCAGGTCTGCTCAGATCGATAAAAAAGAAAGGGCCGCTGCGGCAGGGGGGAGGTTTAAGGGACGGAACAGCCCTTTGGGATGGATGAACCACCAACCTGTCGCAACGACACCTTGTGGCCGCTTTCACAGCCGAAACTCAGGGTCGGGCTGAATTTCCCTAACCTGACCACTCTTTACATGGTGCAAATGGCACCGGAACTCGTAACTCCCTGAAAACCTGAGGGATAGAAAAGGTATCGCATTTGCCTTAAAAGGCAGGAATGGGAAAAATTTCCGGCCGTTCCCCCTTTTCCTGGGTCCGGTTCGTTGGTGCAGGTAGGACAGCAGTATGGCAGACATCGGATCATATTTGAAAAGGCACACCGAAGCCTTGGTCAAGGACGTGGGAATCGAAACCGCGTGCCAGCTGACAGGAAAGTCCAAAGCAACGCTGGGCCGGTATTATTCTGACAATCCGGAGCATGCTGATCGATTCATGCCCGTCGACGCGGTAGCCAAGCTGGAAGCCGAGTCGACCTATCCGCATGTGACAAGCGCGCTGGCCGAGCTGAAGAACATCACGTTGTCATATGATGACCGAAAACCGAATGCCGCGCGGACAGGCGGGGTCAATGCGGATGTTATCGCCTTGAGTCAGAGGTTTGCGATGCTGATGACCGAGTATCAAGCGGCCATCGAAGACAACATTATCACGGTGAACGAGGCCAAGCGCCTGTTGCGGGAAACGGTCATGCTGCAGCAGGTACTGATCGACATGAAGCTGCACCTTGAAGAAGAACGCAGCTGATCCGCGAGAATTTTGGCCGGCTACGTCACCGGGCCCCGAACCGTTACGGGTGCAGTGCAACCCAGCAACAGACGCAACGGCGAGCCCGGCTTATCGAACCTAGATGTGACGCCGGACCAACACGGAACCTACGGAATACCCAGCTCCGAACGAACAGATCAGCCCATGGTCACCTTCCCCGAGATCATCCGAGTTTTGTGAGAACGCGATGATGGAACCCGCCGAAGAGGTGTTGGCGTAGTCCTGAAGGATGTTCGGTTGCTCTTCGGGTTCCGGTGTCCGGCCAAGCACCTTTTTGCCGATGAAATCGTTCATTGTCTTGTTGGCTTGATGCAACCACAGGCGTTTCAGGTCGCTGTTGGAAACGCCTTCGTCCTGCATGTGCTCACTGATATGCTGGCTCACCATCGGCAGGACTTCCTTGAAGACTTTGCGCCCGTTTTGCATGAACTGCATGTCGCGTCGATCCGTCATCCCATCCGGGCGGGACCGGCGTAAGAACCCGTTGTTGTTGCGGATATTGTTCGAAAACTGCGTCGCGCATCGCGTCGACAGGATTTCGAAATGTGGCCCCTTGGCGTCTTCGATCCGTTCGATCAGCGTTGCCGTTGCCACGTCACCGAATATGAAATGGCAATCGCGATCCCGCCATTCCAGGTGAGCCGAGCAGATTTCCGGATTGACCACCAGAGCAGAGCGGATGCTGCCGGACCGGACCATGTCAGCGGCGGCCTGAATGCCAAAAGTGGCGGAAGAACAGGCGACATTCATGTCGAATGCGAACCCTCCGGTTCCCAACGCGTCCTGGATTTCGATAGCAACCGCAGGATAAGCCCGTTCGAGGTTGGAGGCCGCGCAAATCACCGCGTCAACGTCGGATGCCGCTTTGCCGGCCTGCGCAAGCGCCTTTTCGCAAGCGTCCACGGCCATTTCTGTCATAATACCTGGCTCGTCGTCGCTGCGCTGACGCAAGATTGGGTGCATGATTTCAGGGTCCAGAACGCCGGATTTGTCCATCACAAAACGGCTTTCGATGCCCGATGCTTTGACAATGAACTCTTCGGACGAATGCTCCATGGCCTCCATGTCGCCTGCCGCGATGGCGTCGGCATTGGCAGTGTTCATCTTGTCGGCATAGGCGTTGAAAGCCTCGACTAGCTCGGCGTTGGAGATGGTTTCGCTCGGGGTGAAGACACCGGTTCCGGTGATGGCAGGGGTATACATGCTGTGCTTCCTCAAGGGTGTCAGGATGTGGCCAAATTATCCCGAAAATTTCAAGTGGAATGGTCGAATTGCCCGGCTTCGTGCACGCGCAGGATTGCATGACTTTACGGAAACTCTTGGGGGATTCAGAGCGGAGGGTGGCTCAGGCGGTTTACCCGCAGCCACCCCCGGATTGGCTTGCCCAGTTCAGCCCTGAAGCGATTTCACGTCCAGATCGCCGCCGGTTTGCGCCTTGATCGCCAGAGCTGCGGCATGGCTGCCTGCGGCCGTGGTGAAATATGGGATCTTGTCATACAGCGCGATCGAGCGGATCGCTTTGCTGTCCTCAACCGCCTGAGCCCCTTCGGTGGTGTTCATCACCAGTTGCACCTGACCATCCTTGAGCATGTCGACGATGTTGGGGCGCCCTTCGTAGACTTTGTTCACCAGATCACAGGGCACATCATTCTCAGCGAGCCAGTCACGGGTGCCGTGCGTTGCAACAATCGAGAAGCCCTGTTCCACCAGAACCCGGGTCGCTTCCAGCATCGCATCGCCCTTGTCGGCGTCCTTGATCGAAACAAAGGCGCAGCCGGACGAAGGCAGCACCATGCCGGCCCCCATCTGCGCCTTGAGGAATGCGCGCGGGAAGTCGCGATCCCATCCCATGACCTCGCCGGTCGAGCGCATCTCAGGGCCAAGGATCGTATCAACGCCGGGGAAACGGGCAAAGGGCATAACGGCTTCTTTCACCGAGAACCACGGCATGTTCGGATCCGCCAGCGTCATCTGGTCCGCGATCTTGCTGTCTTGTCCCTCTTTGTAAGGGGGACGTTGCGGGAAGTTGGACAGTTTCTCACCCGCCATCACACGCGCTGCGATCGAGGCAATGGCCGAGTCGGTCGCCTTGGCGACGAATGGCACCGTCCGGGACGCGCGCGGGTTGACTTCGATCAGATAGATCTCGTTGTTCTTGATCGCGAACTGCACGTTCATAAGACCGACAACGTTCAGCGCCTTGGCGAGCGCGTTGGTCTGCTCTTTGATCCGGTCAATCACGTCTTGCGACAGCGAATAGGGGGGCAAAGAGCAGGCACTGTCACCGGAATGGACGCCTGCTTCTTCGATATGCTGCATGATGCCTGCAACGTGCACATCCGTGCCATCGCAGAGCGCGTCCACGTCCAGTTCCACCGCACCGGCAAGATAACTGTCGAGCAGGACCGGGCTGTCGCCCGAAACCACCACGGCCTCGGCGATGTAGCGTTCCAACTGGGCCATATCGCGCACGATTTCCATGGCACGCCCGCCTAGAACGTATGAGGGGCGGATTACCAACGGGAAACCGATCTCATCGGCAATTGCCAGCGCCTCGGCATCGGTGGAGGCAATGCCGTTTCTGGGCTGCTTAAGGCCCAGTTCGTTGACCAGCGCCTGAAACCGCTCGCGGTCTTCGGCCAAATCGATGGCATCGGGCGTGGTGCCGAGGATCGGTATGCCGGATTCTTCGAGCGCATTGGCCAGTTTCAGCGGGGTCTGGCCACCGAACTGCACGATCACCCCGTGCAGGGTGCCGTTTTCCTGTTCCTTAGTCAGGATTTCCATCACGTGCTCAAAGGTGAGCGGTTCAAAATACAACCGGTCCGAGGTGTCGTAGTCTGTCGAGACTGTCTCGGGGTTGCAGTTGATCATGATAGTTTCATAACCGGCTTCGGTCAGGGCGAAACAGGCGTGGCAGCAGCAATAGTCGAACTCGATACCCTGACCAATCCGGTTCGGGCCACCGCCAAGGATTACCACTTTCTTGCGATCCGACGGCCGGGCTTCGCATTCAACCTCGCCCATCATCGGGGCTTCGTATGTTGAATACATGTAAGGTGTTTGCGCCTCGAACTCGGCGGCGCAGGTGTCGATGCGTTTGAAAACCGCTGTCACACCCAGATTTTTCCGGGCCCGGCGCACGTTTTCTTCGTCCTGACCGGTCAGGAGGCCAAGCCGCGCATCCGAAAAACCCAGCATCTTGACGGCCCGCAGACCCTCTTCGGTCACCGGAAGACCGTTGGCCCGAAGGTCGCGCTCGGCATCGACGATTTCGCGTATGCGAGCAAGAAACCACGGGTCGAACTTGGTGACTGCCTGAATCTCGTCATCCGACAGGCCGTGCCGCATCGCCTGAGCGATGGTGCGCAGGCGGTCCGGTGTTTGCTGGCTGATTGCCTTCACCACCGCAGCCTTGTCATCAGCGGGGTCCCACAGCCCGACAGACAGGCCCGGTATCTCCACCTCGTCAAACCCGGTCAGGCCCGATTCCATCGAGGCCAGAGCTTTTTGCATCGACTCGTGAATGGTGCGGCCGATCGACATCGCTTCGCCCACGGATTTCATCGCGGTGGTCAAATAGGGTTCCGACCCGGGGAATTTCTCGAACGCGAATTTCGGGATCTTGGTGACCACATAATCGATGGTCGGCTCAAAGCTCGCGGGGGTCACCTTGGTGATATCGTTGTCGAGCTCGTCCAGCGTGTAGCCCACCGCAAGCTTGGCCGCGATTTTGGCGATCGGGAAACCGGTCGCCTTCGAGGCCAGCGCCGAGGACCGTGACACGCGCGGGTTCATTTCGATCACCACCATGCGACCGTCGTCGGGGTTGATCGCCCACTGCACGTTGGATCCGCCGGTTTCGACGCCAATCTCGCGCAGCACGGCGATCGAGCCGTTGCGCATGATCTGGTATTCCTTGTCCGTCAGCGTCAGGGCAGGGGCCACGGTGATCGAGTCGCCGGTATGCACACCCATCGGATCGACGTTTTCGATGGAACAGACGATGATAGCGTTGTCGGCAGTATCGCGCACCACCTCCATCTCGTATTCTTTCCAGCCCAGAAGGCTTTCATCTACAAGGATCTGGTTAACCGGCGACGCGTCCATGCCCGAGCGGCAGAAATGGATATAGTCTTCGCGGTTATAGGCCACACCGCCACCGGTGCCACCAAGTGTGAACGCTGGGCGGATGATGGCCGGAAGACCGATTTCTTCCAACTCGTCCAGCGCAATCTGAACACCTGCGTCGAGGTCGGTTGTCCCATTTTCGCGCTTGGGGGCGGTCACGATCGTGGCCTTGGGGTTTTCCAGCCCAAGCCGATCCATCGCTTCGCGGAACAGTTTGCGGTCCTCGGCCATCTCGATCGCGTCGCGCTTGGCGCCGATCATTTCGACGCCGAACTTGTCCAGCACACCCATCTCTTCGAGAGCCAGCGAAGTGTTCAGCCCGGTCTGTCCGCCCATCGTGGGCAGCAGCGCGTCTGGGCGTTCCTTTTCGATGATCTTGGCCACGATCTCGGGGGTGATCGGTTCGATGTAAGTGGCGTCTGCCAGCTCGGGGTCGGTCATGATGGTCGCCGGGTTCGAGTTCACCAGAATGACCCGATACCCTTCCTCACGCAGAGCCTTGCAAGCCTGAGCGCCCGAATAGTCGAACTCGCAGGCCTGTCCGATGACGATCGGCCCCGCTCCAATGATCATGATCGACTGGATGTCGGTTCTCTTCGGCATGGCCCAAATCCCTATGTATCGTGAGTCGCAAGAGCGCCCCCATGCGCCCAAATTGTCGTGCGTTATAGGCAGTGCGGGAAAAGGTGCAAGTGGTATCGGAACCGACGGCGGAAATGCCCGGCCTGAATGATCATACCGAGCCCTTTGAGCGTAGATACAGCAACGGGCCATTCTCTGGGTCTTTGACCTGACTGACGTTCGTGCGGCGATCGCCCGGTGCGGGTCCCGAGAACAATACCCCAAAGCAGGTGGGACTGTCCGAAAAACACAGCCATAGATGTTTGACGCATCAGGAAATTTCAGCATTCAAAAACCACCAAAACCTAACCTGTTCCTGTCGGTACAGGCGTGTCGAACTGCGCAATTCCCCTGCTTGGCTAGGCGACCCTCCAGCAGATCGCGTTCAATCAGTGGCGATTGTTTGTATCTCCTTTGCGTGGTTTGGGTGGCATCGTCTTCGGCCTGACCTCCACGGGCCTTGACTTCCCGCCCCTATCGCGGTGTATCGGCGCGACGCTTTTTCGTCCGAAGGGATATGACTGATGCACGCCTATCGCAGCCACACCTGCGCAGACCTCACCGCCGCCAATGTCGGCGACACCGTCCGTCTATCGGGATGGGTTCACCGTGTCCGCGATCATGGCGGGGTGCTGTTTATCGACCTGCGCGATCACTATGGCATCACGCAGGTGCTGTGTGACGGCGACAGCGCTGCATTTGCCGAACTGGAAACTGTGCGCTCCGAATGGTGTATCCGCATCGATGGCAACGTAAAGGCCCGCGACCCGGAACTGGTCAACCCGAAACTGCCAACCGGCGAGATCGAAGTGTATATCCGCGATCTGGAAATACTCGGTCGGGCCGAGGAATTGCCGCTGATGGTTTTTGGCGATCAAGAGTATCCGGAGGAGACGCGCCTGCGCTACCGCTATCTGGATCTGCGGCGTGAGGTGATGCAGGACAACATGGCGCTGAGATCGGATGTGGTTGCATCTATGCGCCGTCGTATGTGGGACACGGGATTCCGTGAATACCAGACCCCGATCATCACCGCTTCGAGCCCCGAAGGCGCGCGGGATTTTCTTGTGCCTTCGCGTTTGCATCCGGGCAAGTTCTACGCCCTGCCGCAAGCCCCCCAGCAGTTCAAGCAGCTGATCATGGTTTCCGGCTTTGACAAGTATTTCCAGATTGCGCCCTGTTTCCGCGACGAAGACCCGCGTGCCGACCGCTCGCCGACGGATTTCTATCAGCTCGACATGGAGATGAGCTTTGTGACCCAGCAGGACGTATTCGATACGATCCAACCCGTCTTGCAGGGGATCTTCGAGGAATTCGGGAATGGCCGCACGGTCGACAAGGTCTGGCCGCAGATCTCCTACAAGGATGCGGCAATGTGGTATGGCACCGACAAACCGGATCTGCGCAACCCGATCAAGATGCAGGATTGCTCGGAGCACTTCCGCGGATCGGGCTTTGCCATCTTTGCCAAGCTGCTGGAGCAGGAAGGCACCGAGATCCGCGCCATTCCGGCGCCGAGTGGCGGGTCGCGGAAGTTCTGCGACCGCATGAACAAATTCGCGCAGGCCGAAGGGCTGCCGGGAATGGGATACATTTTCTGGCGCGACGGCGAAAACGGCATGGAAGCAGCCGGGCCCCTGGCCAAGAATATCGGCCCCGAACGGACCGAGGCGATCCGCGAGCAGCTGGGTCTGGGCAAAGGCGACGCGGCTTTCTTCCTTGGAGGCAAGCCAAAGGCGTTCGAAAAAGTGGCGGGCAAGGCTCGGGACGTGATCGGAGAGGAGCTCAAACTCACCGACAAGGATCGCTTTGCGTTTGCATGGATCGTCGACTTCCCGATCTACGAAAAAGATGAGGAAACCGGCGCTGTCGATTTCGAACACAACCCGTTTTCGATGCCGCAAGGCGGGATAGAAGCTCTGGAAGGTGATCCGCTGGAGGTTTTGGGCTATCAATACGACCTCGCCTGCAACGGCTATGAACTGGTGTCCGGTGCGATCCGGAACCACCGCCCTGAGATCATGTTTAAAGCCTTCGAAATCGCGGGCTATGGCAAGGACGAGGTGACCAAGCGATTTGGTGGTTTGGTCAATGCCTTCCAGTATGGCGCGCCTCCGCATGGCGGTTGTGCTGCCGGGATCGATCGGATCGTTATGCTGCTTGCCGACACGGCAAATATTCGCGAAGTGATCATGTTTCCGATGAACCAGCGTGCCGAAGACCTCATGATGTCGGGCCCGTCCGATCCAACGTCTGACCAGCTGATGGAGCTTGGGCTCAGGGTGATCCCGCAGGACCAATAGCAAGAGGCAACTTGCTGCCAAGCCGGGTCGGGCAGCAGCAACGTTCTCAAAAAAGGTCAGCCGGTGCAGTCAACCCGGCTGCACCGGTTCTTTTCTTTTCGGCCCCGGAGTGTTTGACCTCAATCCGGGCTGCGCCAACGGTCACTGCAGGACATTCTGTCAACCGTCAGGCGCCCTCGCTCGCGCCGGATCTCGCGGGCGGCAGAGCGGGCCTGCCAATAAAGAACGATAGACAATGTGATCAGGGCGACAAGGCAGGTTTCCAGCATGTCAGATCGCCTGTTTACGTTGTAGCCGCTGTTGGACCAAACCGGCGATCCGGGCGGTATCAGGCGCCAGCGGCAGACCTTTCCTTCTCGCCTCCGCCAGCGCCTCGGCCGCTTGCATCAATGGCGCGTCCTGCGCGCAACGCGCCACGCCGCCTACGAATTGCGCGACATAGTCCAACACTTTTTCGTTTGCATGTTCATTCAGCACATCTGCCACATGCGCCATGTCGTCCTGATAGGCCAGGTGGTCGGGGTAGATCTCTTCGTCTTTGAGAATTCGGGGGCCAATTGGTTGCCGATCCTCCGGTAGCCGGGACAGAATGGCCTGCTGAAAACCGGCAAGCGAAGTGATCGGTTTGGCCAGAAAGCCGTCAGCGCCGGCTGCAACGGCCACGTCTTCGGCAAAATCGTCGCCTGAGACTGCCAGGATCACACCGACACGGGGCGTTGCTGTCGACAGCTCTTCGATCAGATCGGCGCCGGATCCATCCGGCAGGCCGAGGTCGACAATTATCGCCGAAGGCCGATAGAGCTGCAGATGACGGCGCGCTGACTTCAGGCAGTCTGCCCGCCGGATGCGGGCGCCGCTGCGCAGGCATAACAGGCGCATGGCTTCGCATGCATAGCGGCTGTCTTCGACCACCAGTATCGTCAGGCCAAGAAGCGGCCTGTTCGAGGTTGCAATGCGATGCGGGGCGGAAAAGGGATCCGAATCTTCCATGGGCTGACTCCTCTCTGCGATGGGGTCACGCTAGGCTGCGACGGCTAACGACAGGTTAATGGGCTCAATGGCGCACTTGCCCTTTTTCGGGCCTGCCCTCATAAACCGGCGCTAACGAGGATTGAGGAGAAATGCCATGATTGGCCGTCTGAACCATGTTGCCATCGCCGTTCCTGATCTGCAGGCGGCGGCAGACCAGTATCGTTCCGCGCTGGGCGCGAAAGTCGGAGCGCCACAGGACGAGCCCGATCACGGCGTGACGGTCATCTTCATCGAGCTCCCGAACACCAAGATCGAGCTGCTTTACCCTCTGGGCGAAAACAGCCCCATTCAGGGTTTTCTCGACAAGAACCCGTCCGGCGGCATCCACCATGTTTGCTATGAGGTCGAAGACATCCTTGCAGCCCGCGATCATCTGAAGGAAACCGGCGCGCGTGTTCTTGGCTCGGGCGAGCCCAAGATCGGGGCGCATGGCAAGCCGGTGCTGTTCCTGCACCCCAAGGATTTTAACGGCTGTCTCGTGGAACTCGAGCAGGTCTGAGCTATGTTCTGACGCCCGGTCCCTGACTGCGGGCGCGGGAAAAAGGAGCCCCCATGTCGATTACTTCTGCGCTGGTTCTCTACGCGGTCATCTGGTTCATGACCTTCTTTGTCGTGTTGCCGATCCGTATCAAAACGCAGGGCGATCTGGGTGAGATTGTTCCGGGAACACATGCAGGCGCCCCGGAGCATCATCACCTGAAAAAAAAGGCCATCATTACGACCGCGGTGGCCTGCGTTCTGTGGGCGATCATCGCGGGGATCATTGTTTCGGGCTGGATCAGTGTGCACGATTTCGACTGGATGAACCGGCTCGATCCGGCGAGCTGATCCGGGCGGGACCCGCTCCCGCCCGCATGTCAGCTTGACCTACATGTCAGCCCCGCTTGTCGAGCTTGTGGTAGATATGTGTGAAAGTCGCCGCACCAAGGATCGGGATCAGCAGGTTCACCAACGGCACTGACAGCGGCACGGCCATCAAGGTGCCTGCCATCCAGATCGTTCCGGAATGCCTGCGGCGTAGCACCTGTGCGTTTTCCCGGCCAACCCGCCGCATAGCGGCAAGCGTGAAGTATTCCCGCCCGAGCAGGAACCCGTTCATGGCCCAGAAGATGAACAGCGACATCGGCGGGAACATGACATAGAGCACAAAAGCGGCGAGGTTGGCGGCGATTAGCACGCCCAGAAACCCAAGCGAATCCCACAAGGCGTCGAGTATCGGAATGCCCTCCACCGGAGGGAGCTGAGGATAGTGTTTGTCTTCGACCGCCTGTGCGACCTCGTCAAGGAACATCGATGTAATTGCCGATGCAACCGGCACCATCAGGAACACCGACAGCACCATCATGAAAATGAAGGAGGACACCGAAAGCAGATCGTTCAGCCACGTGACCGGGCCCAGCACGGGCAGAGTGGTTTCTTCGCCCACGAAAAACTGTATCAACCAGAGAAAGCCGGCATAGGCGGCGACAAGCAGGGCGAATGTAAGCCCTACGCCGAGCATGAGCACCTTGCGAAATCGGGGGTCGCCGATCTGCCCGATCGCGAGCAGGAAGGAATTTACGATCATTCGCTCACCCAATCGGTTAACGCATCAAGATCGGGTCGCGGCCGTTCGGGCGGCTTCGGGCCTTCGGTCGCGATATGGATCAGGCCAGCCAGCCGCTCGTTGGGCGCCAGCCCCAGAGCAGAGGAACAAAACTCCCGGTCATGGGCAATCCATCCGGACAGCCAGTTGGCACCCCAGCCCGAAGCCAGCGCCGCATTCAGCAGCGCAAGGCAAACCGCTCCGGCGGAATAGCTTTGCTCGATGGCGGGGATTTTTTCCGACGGCTTCTGCACCTCGACGACGGCCACGGCCAGATGCCCCTGATCGAACTGGCTGCGGCCCTTGGTGATATCCTCGGCGGATTTGCCAAGCACCTTGCCCCGTTTTTCGGTCAGCGCGGCCAAACGCGGCATTGCGCCGGCTTCCAGCACGATGAAACGCCACGGCTCCAGCTTGCCGTGATCAGGGCTGCGAGCGGCAGCGGTCAGGATCGGCAGTAATTCGGCACGGGTAGGCGCCGGTGCAATCAGCGTTTTGGCCGGACGCGAGCGGCGCGACAGCAGGAATTCGAGCGCGGCTTCGTTGCGGGGCGGGCGTGCGGACATATGTGAAACCCTTTTACATCACGTTTGACTTCCTATCTCGGGCAGAGCGGCGGGGTTTTCAAGGGCAAACACCCATCGCCCGAGCAAGATCTGCTTAACGCTCCACCTGGACTTGAGCAGGATTATTGGAATCAGGGGGCACTTGTTCAACGAGCCGCAAAGACGGGCAAAGGTCAGGATTGGTTCCCAGCAACAGGACGTTGGGTCTTGCCTATGCAGAATCCTGACCGTTTTTTCCGCTGGAAACCTCGCGCAGTTGATAGACCCCTTCGGGCAAGTCCAGAGCGGCAGCAAGATCCCGCAACTGCTCAGGGGAAAAGGTGATCTTCATCACCCTGTCGGTTCGCGGATCGTGCTGCTCCAGCGTTACGCATTCCGCGAAACTGTTGATGACGACATCCTCCTGCAAGGGTGCCGAGCCCTCGTCCATCAGCGTAATCACCGTGGCGTCGAATTCGTGTTCGATGGTAAACATGAAAAAACTCTTACGCCGCTTTGCCGGTATTGCAAGTGCTTGGCGGAAGTCACGCATTCGGGACTGGCGGACGCAGGCCGCTATGCTAGGTTCAGCATCGGTCTTGCAGCAACCCTCCTGTCGGAAAGGTCTAAAACATGCGCCGGATGTTCCTAATGATGGCCTTGTCCGCGCCGTTTCTCGCCGGGTGCGGTCTACCTGCGCCGACGGTGCAGTCGGACTCGGCCTCCGGAGGGCTTTCCGGGGTGACGCCTGCTGCTCAGGAGGCGGCCCGCAACTTCACCGAGGTGTCCCGCGCCGTTGGTGGCGCCGCAACTCAGGAATGCCGGCGTCGCACCACAGACACCAACTGCAGTTTCCTGATTCAGGTCGACCCTGATCCCCGCGCGCCCGCAAATGCCTTTCAGACGATAGATGACAGCGGCCGGCCGGTTATCATCTTTACCGCGGCAATGGTTGTCACGGCGCGCAATATTGATGAGCTGGCCTTTGTGATGGGCCATGAAACCGCGCATCACATTGCGGACCATCTAGACCGGCAGGCCGTCAATGCCGCAGCCAGCGCGGCCGTGTTCGCCGGGCTGGCCGAACTGACCGGTGGCAGCGCACGGGATGTGTCCAAGGCCGAGGAACTGGGGGCCGTCGTCGGCGCGCGCAGTTTCTCGAAAGAATTCGAGCTCGAAGCCGACCGGTTGGGAACGGTGATCACGCACCGGGCAGGATATGATCCGTTGAAGGGCGCGCAGTTTTTTGCCCGTATACCGGATCCGGGAAATCGGTTCCTTGGAACGCACCCACCCAATGCCGCGCGAATGGAGGTTGTCCGCCAGACCGCCCGCGAACTCGGGTTGTCGCCATGACGGCCCCAATCCTGCAAAAGATGGGCGTCATTCTGACCGATCGGGCATCTCGCTACGCAGTCACCGGCGCAACTGTGCAAAGTCGAGAGGAAATTGATGCAACCTTGTCTGCATTGAAGCAGGACCGGGCTTATGCAAAAGCGACGCACAATACATGGGCCGCGATCCTTCCCACCGGAGCGCTCAAGGCAGATGACGGGGAGGGCGGGGCCGCGATGGTCATCCTGCGGATGTTGGAGCGAGCCGGGCTAGAAAACCATCTTATTGTCGTAACCCGTTGGTATGGTGGAAAAAAATTGGGAGGCGACCGGTTTCGGAGGGTGCAGGATTGCGTGCGCGCCTACCTCGAGGAGTATGACCTGGAGGCTGATTGACATGCATCAAGGCTCGATTCGCCGGTCTTGCTAGACTGCCGGGCATGTCTGGAGAACCGGGAGGATCCAACGATGCCTGATCGCGCCACGCTCAAGCGCCATGCACATTTGCTGGAAAGGATGGCCTCGACCTTGAAGGTCGATTTGCAGGAAGAAGCGATCGCGGGCCGGGTTTCAATTGATGGAATATCAGACGCTGTCCTTCGGTGCACAGAGTGTCCGGACCCTGGGCATTGCGTTGTCTGGCTTTCGGAGCATGAAGCTGGTTCCACGGACACACCCGGGTTCTGTCGGAACCGGGACCTTTTGCGCGGATTGCGCGGCTGAAAGGGAATGTGTTGAGGATGCTGGGAAATCTGATGAAGCATGTCCGGTTGGTTTCCGGAATGGCGCGAGTGACCGGAACCGATCTGGTTGGCGCCGCCCGAAAGGGCGAACTCACCCAGGAGGATTGGGCAAAGATGGTGCAGTCTTGTCGCCGTTGCGACTGGGCGGATCGATGCGAGCAGTGGCTGACCGAAATCGATACTACGCCCTGTGCGCCGGATACCTGCGCCAATCGAGCCCGGTTCGAGGCCCTGCGCGCAGATCAAAAAGAACGCTCGGAGGCAAAATAATGGGGCAAACAGTGCGTCTTGGCGAAATTGAGCGCCATTTCTGGCTGACACGGTCGGTGGCGCGGACGATGGGAATCAGCTTGTCCGAGGCAATGGCCGACGGGCGGCTGACCGAGCAGGGTTATGCCGAAATGGTCACCCGCTGCCGGGCAGGTGGGTGCCACAAGCAATGCGAGCTTTGGCTGGCCTGTCAGGCCAACAGTTCAAAGGCCGCCCCGTCACATTGCATGAACGAGAGTATCCTGAACCGCCTGCGCCGCTGATCCCGGTTACAGCTTGGCGTGACTACCGTCGCAAAGCGGTTGCTTGTCGCTGTTTTTGCACCCGCAAAAAAAGACCTTCTTCGAGGCTTCGGCGGTGTATTTGACCGGATTAAACCCCGTATCCTTGTGGCTGCCATCGCAGAAGGGTTGCTTCGACGATTTCCCGCAGGCGCACCAGAAATAAGTCTTGCCCTCTGTGACTTCGACCGGGAAGGGCGCTTTCTGGGCGATCTTGGGTGTTTCGGTCATCTGTCTCTCCGTGATTTATGGGGGTCTCGCTCACTAGATAGGGCGCTCCTCAAAAAGAATAGTGTAATCCCGGTATGCAGGGAACATCCCTTGTCAGATCGGGGCCAGTTTCCTGTCAGGTGCAGGAACTCGCGGATTCGCTCCGCTCTTCGCGCAGCAACCCGGAAATGTTGGCTTCGAGTATGCCATAGCCGACATTGCCATACAGCTTCTGACGCCCCTCGTTCATCAGATAGGTCGGGCTGCCCTGAACACCCAGCGATTGACCCAGTTCATAGTCGGCGGCAAGCCGGGCAATCGCCTCGCCTGTTTCGATTTTCTTGAGAACCTTGTCGAAACTCAGGCCGATCTTATCGCAGACCTGCCTTTGCACCGCCCAGTTTGAAATATCCTGAGCGTCCGCAAAGAACGCCGCCCGAAGCTCCATCGCCGCCCTTACGGATAGCTGATCGGTGAAGTGGGAAGGCCAGGACGCACCCTGCGGCTCTTGTTCCATCAACTCGATCGCCTTGATGAACAGATGCGGGCTGGCAGATGACCTTGGGCGTACATCGGTCCAGACGGAAGGATTGACGGTCAGGCCGTCGAACTTGGCCGCCACATCCTGCACATGTGCGCCATACCCTTCAAAACCACCGCGGTCGCGCCATGCCTTGCTGATCTTCGTTTGCGTGTCGGGAAACACGGAACAGAAATGAACATCGACGACGACATTGTCGCCGAACGTCTCGATCAACTGATACAGATTACGTTGCCCGGCATAGGCCCAGATACACAGAACGTCGGAAAAATGTGCAATGCGGACCTGTGACATGAACCTTCATCCTCAACAAAACGCGGTGCTGAGGTTTCGGTATCGAAAAGCCAGCTTTTGGGCAATGTGACATGAATGAAGATATGACTGCCCAGACAAAACTGCGAGGTCGGACAGCTAGCTTATCCCTGTTTCAGGCGTCCCCAAAGGTCATACTCGCCGGCTTCATCCACCTCGACGGTCACGATATCTCCCGCCCGAAGATCCTCGAAGCCCTCGTCAATGAACAGGTTTCCGTCAATTTCCGGGGCATCGGCTTTGGTTCGGCAGGTTGCGGCTTCTTCGTCGACCCCATCGACAATTACCTCGATGGTTCGCCCAACCTTGGCAGCAAGCTTTGCCTCCGAGATCGCCTGTGCCTTTTCCATGAACCGCTCCCAACGCTCCTGCTTGATTTCGGCCGGTACATGATCGGGGAGATCATTCGAGCGTGCGCCTTCGACGTTTTCGTATTGAAAACAGCCGATGCGGTCGAGTTGCGCCTCATCCATCCAATCAAGCAGCGTCTGGAACTCGGTTTCCGTTTCTCCGGGATATCCAACGATAAAGGTCGAGCGCAGCGTGATATCCGGGCAGATCTCGCGCCATGCCGCGATCTCGTCGAGTGTTCTGGCTGCGGCTGCCGGACGGGCCATCCGTTTCAGCGTATCAGGATGCGCGTGCTGAAACGGGATATCCAGATAGGGCAGGACGTTGCAGCCCGCGTCGGCCATCAGCGGGATCAGCTCCCGCACATGCGGGTACGGGTAAACATAGTGCAGTCGCACCCACGCATCGAATTGACCCAGTTCTCGCGCCAGATCGGTGATGTGGGCACGCACCTCCCGATCTTTCCAAGGTGACAGATCGTATTTTCGGTCCAGTCCATAGGCCGAGGTGTCCTGACTGATGACCAGCAACTCTTTCACGCCATTGTCGACCAGCTTTTCGGCCTCGCGCAGAATGGCGTGAGCCGGTCGGGACGCCAGTTTTCCGCGCATGTCAGGAATGATGCAGAATTTGCAGCGGTGGTTACAGCCTTCGGAAATCTTCAGATAGCTATAGTGCCGAGGGGTCAGCTTGACCCTGGACGCAGGCAGAAGATCCACAAAGGGATCGGGCCAAGGCGGAACGGCCTCATGCACCGCGTCCAGCACTTGCTCGTACTGGTGGGGGCCGGTCACGGCGAGAATGCGGGGATGATGCTCGCGGATGTAATCCGGCTCGGCACCCAGACAGCCGGTGACAATAACCTTGCCGTTCTCGACCAGTGCTTCTCCGATCGCTTCCAGCGATTCAGCCTTGGCGCTGTCAAGAAACCCGCAGGTGTTCACGATCACTGCATCCGCGCCTGAATAGTCGGGCGAGATGCCATAGCCCTCGGCCCTCAGCCGAGTCAGGATGCGCTCGCTGTCCACAAGCGCCTTTGGGCAACCCAATGAGACCATGCCAATGTTGGGCTGGCCGTCACGGCGGCTATCCTGAATTCGGGCGCCGGGCGCCAGATCGGGGCGGAGATCGGGGGGATTGGTGCTCATGGCCGCGCATATAGTGGCATGGGCGGGCATCTGCAAAGGTTTTGAATCGTTGCACGCCACCGCGACCGGGCTCATACCGAAGGAAAAGGGGCAGGCGGAGCATTTCAATGGCGTGGATCGTTCGGATCTTGGTGATCGTTTTGGCGGCCGTGATTCTGGCGCTGGGCGCCTTTATCTTCCTGCCCGGTGAACGCATTGCCCGGATTGCCGCGGATCAGATCGAGCTGCGAACCGGGCGGGACTTGCAGATCAGCGGTGATCTGCGGGTCACGATCTGGCCGGTACTCGGTGTGCAGACGGGGCCGATCGTGCTGGGGAATGCGAAATGGGCGTCTGAGGCGCCGATGCTGCAGGCCGAGGCGCTGTCGATCGGAATATCCACCTCGGACCTGTTGCGCGGGCAACTGAGGGTCCGGCAGATCCTGGCGCAAGCACCCATTTTGCGGTTGGAGCAGAACAAGGGCAGGCAGAACTGGCAGTTCGGAACCGGAATGGCGGAGGTCAAGGGAGAGGCCGCCGGAACAGATGTGCGGAACCCTCCCGGATCAGGGATTGCGCTTGAAGTACTGGAACTACAGGACGCCCGGCTGATCTATGTGGTGGACGGTAGCACTAGACTGGACCAAGGCGGAGTAGACCTGGAGGCCAGTTGGCAGGGCCGTGCCGGTCCTCTCGAGTTTCGCGCAGTTCTGTCGCCAAACGGTGTGCCGGTCGCGATCGACGGAACACTGTCTGACGTCCCGGCCTTTCTCAACGGTGCCGTTGCCCCCGTTTCGGCGAATGCGTCGCTTCCGGACGCCGAGCTTGTCTTTGATGGGCGTGCCAGCCCATCGGGCGAGGGGGCCGGCCATGTGCGGTTGACCGTAAGGGACAGTGCGCCTTTGTTAAAGGCTGCTGGGCATGCGGGGGTGTTGCCGGTCAATTTTGGAAAGTCCGGTGAACTGACTGCAATGGCCACTTACACAGCCGACAGTCGGCTTTCCTTACGTAACACCCTTTTGCGCATCGATGACAACACCCTGCGCGGTGCCATTGACTTCACAGCCGGACAAGTGCCGCAGGTCATGGCAGAGCTGAGCGCCTCGGTGCTGACCGTTCCGCAAAATGCCAGCGACAAGTCTGCCGCCGGGGCTGAAACTGCTGGCGATACCGGATGGAGCGAGGCCCCGATCGATGCCTCACCGCTATCGCTGGCCGAGGGCGTGGTAGGGCTTCGTTTTGAGCGCATCGAGGCTCCCGGGGTGTCTGTTGGTCCGGGTCGCCTTCTGCTCACGCTCGAACGTTCGCGAGCCGTGTTGCAGATGGATCCGCTTGCCGTCTTCGGGGGCACTATACGGGGGCAGCTTGTGGCGAACAATCGGAGCGGTTTTTCCGTCGGCGGCAATATCAGCGCGGAAGGGATCGAGCTGCGGGACGCACTGTCTTTCCTTGCCGGGGTCGACCGTTTGTCGGCTTCGGCGGCGGGCAACCTTCGATTTCTCGGTGTGGGCCAGACCGAAGCTCAGATCATGCGATCGCTGTCGGGCGAGGGGCGGTTGCAGACCGGACAGGGCGAGATCGCTGGATTGGACCTTGATCGATTGATTTCAGGTGATCCGCGAACCGGAGGAACCACCGTTTTCAATAGCCTGACTGGGACATTCACGATGGCAGGCGGGAAGTTGGATAATCAGGACCTTTTGTTGCGTTTGGATAATTTTGAAACCCGTGGATCGGGTGTACTGGGGGTTGGAATGCGTGATTTAGACTACCTGATAACGCCAATTTCCTTGCGGGCGAACGCTGGAAAGGGCCTTTCGGTCCCGGTTCGGATACGTGGCCCGTGGTCTGACTTATCCTATGAGCCAGACCTGCAGCAATTGCTGGAAACAGAACTCGAATTGGATGTCGAAGCGGAAGCCAAGGCACAAATAAGGCGGAAACTCGAGGAGGAACTCGACCGTCCGCTGGAAGAAGGCGAGGATATCGGGGACGCCATCAAGGACAGATTGGAAGAAGAAGCCAAGAAAGGATTTCTAAAGCTGCTCGGGGTGGACTAGCGCGCGCCGACACTGGCTCAATGCGCTGCCGATCTGCTGTGAGATTTCCATCCACAAGGGCACGAGATCCGGCAAGAATTCAACGGTCTGTGAGACGGTCCGCATGTGGATAAAGGGCGCGGGACACTGCCGCGCCCGTGGGTCATTTTGGTCAGTCAGATCTTTTGGTCGTAATCCCCGACGGCGGGTTCCGTGCGGATGACTGCGTCGATCTCGGCAAAGATATCCTTCATCTCCTGTTCGCTGGTGCTGCTTTCGCAGACCACCACGAGGTTGGGGGTATTTGACGAGGCGCGCACAAGTCCCCATGACCCGTTGTCGAGGATGACGCGGGCACCATTCACGGTGACAACTTCCTTGATGGCCCGCCCGGCCAATTTCTCTCCGGCATCAGCCTTGGCAACCAGCTTTGCGACCAGTCGGTCCAACACATCATATTTCTCAGTGTCCGAGCAATAGGGAGACATGGTGGGGGTAGACCATGTCTTGGGCAGAGCCTTGCGCAGATCAGACATTTTCTTGTCCGGGTTGCGGTCCATCAACTTGCAAATCTCAACGGCAACCCGCAGGCCGCAATCATACCCGCGGCCAATAGGCTCGGCCATGAAGTAGTGACCCGACTTTTCGAAACCTGCCAACGCCCCGATCTCTTTGACCCGCCGTTTCATGTGGCTATGGCCGGTTTTCCAATAGTCTGCCTTGATGTCATACTTTTGCAGTTCCGGGTCCGAAGCGAAAAGGCCAGTGGACTTTACATCAGCGACGAAAGTGGCGCCGGGATGCAGCCGAGCCAGATCGCGGGCAAGAATGACGCCAACCTTGTCGGCAAAAATCTCTTCGCCTTCGTCGTCAACGACCCCGCAGCGATCGCCGTCGCCATCAAAGCCCAGCGCCAGATCGGCGCCGCTGGCCTTAACGCTGTCCGACATATCGTGCAGCATGTGCATATCTTCGGGGTTCGGGTTATAGTTCGGAAAGGTATAGTCGAGCTCATTGTGGCTGGGCACGACCTCGACGCCCAGACGTTCGAACAACTCGGGTGCAAACGCGGAAGCAGTTCCATTTCCGGTGGCACAAACAACCTTGAGCGGACGGGTCATGCGGAAATCGCCGACCAGATCGTCAAGATAGGCTTCCCTGACCCCATCGACAAACTCATAAGAACCACCCGGATGTTCGTCGAAATCGCCGTTCAGGACGATATCGCGCAACTCGGCCATTTCGTCGGGACCGTGCGTCAGGGGGCGTTCGAACCCCATCTTTACGCCTGTCCAACCGTTTGGATTGTGCGAGGCGGTGACCATCGCAACGGCCGGCACATCCAGATGAAACTGCGAGAAATAGGCCATCGGGCTCAGCGCAGGGCCAATGTCCTTGACGGCGATACCGGCACGCATCAGGCCCAGCATCAACGCGTTCTTGATCGCCAGAGAATAATCCCTGTAGTCGTTTCCCACGGCGATTTCCGGTTTCAGCCGACGCCGCTGCATCTGGGTGCCCAAGCCAAGACCCAGAGCCGTCATGCCGGGCAGGTTAATTTCGTCCGGGTATTTCCAGCGCGCATCATACTCGCGGAAACCGGTGGGCGTGATCATCGGATCGCGCAAAAAGCTCCAGCTGTTCTGGGTCACCGTCGCGGCGGGTTTGGTCATGATAAATCTCTGGCTTGCTATTGGAATGAATGTCGAAATGCACCGCTTGGTTCGTGCGTGATCATGTGTCGACCAAATGCCCGCCCCCAAGTCAAGGGGAGATACCCGGCCAGTGACACATGTTCAGACCGGCACGCGGCCACCCGGTGGGCGCCGGTGCTTCAGGAACTGACCTGCTCTTTCAGGATCGACGCGGTGAGCGAGATCATAAGATAGATCCCGGCGAAGATCAGAAAGGCAAGTATCGTGTTCTCGAACTTTCTGGGATAACTCGCCTCCTGGCTCGGGACTGGCCGCACGGATGTGGTCAGATAACGGACCTGACGGTTGGCCTCCATCCGGGTCTGTTCGACCTGTTGCAGCGCCGATTGCAGCATCATGTCACGCGTTGCCAGATCGGCCTGCGCCATCTGGATACGGACTGCCAGTTGCGCCAGCGAATTTTCGCCCTTTGAGGCATCGACCATCTTTTCGTTGAGCTCGGTCAGTAATGTGTTCAATCGGCGGATATCGCCCTGTGTGCCTTCTACTTTGGCGCGGTTGGGGCGTGAGTTGTCGAGAAGGGCGGCAAGCGCCAGTTGCTTTTCCTGGATCTGCAGCTCGACATTGTTGATCTGGCTTCTCAATCCGGCGATCACGCCTTCGGGGTCGAGGATCGCTCCCTTTTGCTGCAGTTGCACCAACGCTTCCTGGGCGTTGCGTCTTTCCTGCTGGGCCTGATCGAACCCGTCCAGCGCATCCCGCATCTGGTCGCCGCGCTTTTGCTGCGAAAGGTTGTTCACCCGCTCTTCGGCATAGGAAATCAGGTTCTCGGAAAAATCGGTGGCCACGTTCGGGTCGGCGGCGGTTACCTCCATGCGGATCACGCCTTCGGTCGGATCATATCCGATCTTCACATGTTTGGAATAGGTGCGATACGCTTCCTCGTTGGTGGGGTTCTCGCCCAACCGTTGAATCGGGTCGATCCATTCCTGCGTGAAATGCGTCTTGAAACCCACGTCGCGGTCAAGCCGCAGCATCGCGTCCTTGGATTGCAGGAAGGACTGCACCGCAATCGAATCCTGACTGGTGGCGAATTGTGTGCCCGAAAGCAATCCGCCCAGTCCCGAGCCGCCGGCATTGTCGGCCTGCAGGATCAGAAACTCGGACTTTGACGAATACATCGGTGTGGCGACGACATAGAAATACCATCCGACGATCAGCGTTGGCAGCATCACGAAGAAGGCCAGCCGTGTCATCAACAGCATCAGTTTCTTGCGGCGGCGTCGTGCGATATCCTGCTGGATTTCGCTGATCTCGCGGTTCCGGCGTTCCATCGGGTTCATCTCGGTCGACGGCAGTGTGTTCTTGCCGGTGGGAACCGTCTGAGGCAGCTGCACGCGCTGCTGTGAATCGTCGCCCTTTGCATGAACGTCTGCAAACGCGTCCCGGGCGCCGTCGTGCTGATCGGCACCGCCCTGCGGCACGACAAGCTCCAGCATGTTGGCGCGTTGAAACGGATCTATCCCGCGTTCGCGCAACAGGCGCACCGCATCAAAATCCGAGGTGGCCGGCAGGTTCTGCCGTTGTGCCACGCGCCGGGCCATACGCAATTGACGTCCTGTCAGTCCTTCACGGCGAATGGCGTCGATCGCCTCATCGACCGAGGTTTCGCGTGCCGAGGAAACCTGTCCCTGCATCTGCCGCGCTGCAGCCTGTCCCGAGGCTGGGCGACGGGGTGCAGCCTGCGGGGCCATGGTTGGTTCGGGGTGCGGTTGCGCTCCGGCCTGTGGTGCTTCTGCTGCGCTTTCCGGTCGGCGCGTACGAGTCGCTGCCTGCGCCGCCGCAGCTTCGCCTTGCGCCGGATTCATCGGTGCGCTGCGCCGAATGCGGAATTTCTTAGCCTTGGGTTTCGTAGTCATAGAGCTGTTTCGCTTCTTCCAAGGTGTCATACATGTAAAGCTGGCCGTCCAGAAGGACGGCGGCCGAGCGCGCGAATTTCTCCAAGGTCTCGGGTTGATGCGAGACAATGATGATGGTGGTGGTTCTCAGCCGTTCCTCGAGGATCGCACCGGCGCGTTTGTTGAACTGAACATCGGTGGTGCCGGGCATGCCTTCGTCGATCAGGTAGATGTCGAAATCCAGCGCCAGCATCAATGCGAACGAGAACCGGGCCCGCATTCCTGACGAATAGGTGCCGAGCGGCTGGTCGAAATACTCACCCAGATCACAAAGCCACCGGCAATAGGCTTCGACATAGTCGGGATCAAGCCCATAGAGCTTGGCGATATAACGGGCATTTTCCATTGCCGACACACGGCTGACAACACCGCCCATGAAGCCAAGCGGAAAGGAAATGTTGCAGCCCCGGCGGATCTCACCCTCATCGGGTTTTTCCAGTCCGGCCATCATCCGAATGAGAGTGGTTTTCCCGGTGCCGTTCGGAGCCAGAATGCCAAGCGAATTGCCGAGCTCGACGCGAAATGAAACCCGATCGAGGATTACCTTGCGCTGCGTGCCGGTCCAGAAAGATTTGCTGACATTCTCGAATTCTAGCATTCTGTTTCCCGGCTCACATCCCGGATGGCCCCGGGTGGCCGTCGTCCTGTTTCCTTGCTGCCCGCCGCGTCGGCGACACTGATGGTGCCCGCATGGCTGCTATCTGCCCGTTTTTGCGGTGCATTTTTACCGCCTTTGTGCCGTCTCTCTCCTTACGGAAGATGTCTTAACGGCTTACCCTTCGAATTAGGCCACATTATGTCGGAATATGAAACAAAATATCAATCGGAAACCGGGGAAAGGATGATGCCCTGCAGGTCGATTGCCCGCGTTGGCTTGTTTCCAAGGGCATTCGGACCGGGCTGTGAAAACGGCGGCATTGCGCTACTGTTTCCCTCAGCGCGACGGATGGCCACCCGGGTCGGGCGCTGCCGGAATATGACACGCGGGGACGCGAGGGGAGATGAACGGTCAATCTGATGCTAGGGGCCTCGCGGCTGAAATCGCCCGGTGCAAGATCTGTGCGACCCGTTTTGCGGCGACAAAGACTGCGCATGCTCCGCGACCAGTCGTCTGGTACAGGCCGGGTGTTCGGATACTCGTCGCAGGGCAGGCACCAGGGCTTCGCGTGCATGAAAGCGGCAGGCCCTTCGATGATCGGTCCGGCGATCGGCTGCGGGATTGGCTGGGCATGGATAAGGCCGAATTCTATGACCGCGATCGGGTGGGGGTCCTGCCGACCGCCTTTTGCTTTCCCGGCTACAACGCGGCAGGATCCGACTTACCTCCGCCACCGGTGTGCTGGAAGACATGGCACGCCCGAGTGCTTGAGGAGATCGGCCCGGTCCCCTTGCGGGTGATCGTCGGAGGCTATGCGATAAAGAAGCATCTGGGGGATTCCCGCCCGGTCACCGAGGCTGTGGCCGACTGGAATGCGCGGCCAAATGGGACATTTGTTTTGCCGCACCCGTCTTGGCGCAATACCGGTTGGTTGAAGCGAAACCCGTGGTTTGGTGATGAAATCCTTCCAGCGCTGCGCGAGGCGGTGAGACAGGTGCTGGCGGATTGACCTCTCCGGGCTTGTAAACCGGGCAATTGCGCCCTAACCCGCTGGGTCAAGGCCGCACTGCTTGAGGAAGCCCCATGACCGAAACGACCGCGCTTGATACTGCTCATGCAGCGATGCAGAACGCGCCGGACAACGACGCCGCGCGCCTGCGCTTCTTCGAGAGACTGGCCGATTGCGAATTGTTCCTCATGCTGAGCCACGAAGCGAAGGGAGAGAACCTGTCGCCTGAACTCTTCGAGTTGGCAGACGGGCGCTTTGTTCTTGCCTTTGATCGCGAAGAGAGGCTGGCGCAGTTTGCAGGAAACCCCGCGCCTTATGCAGCGCTTTCGGGGCGTGTGTTGGCTGGAATGCTGGCAGGGCAGGGGATCGGTTTGGGACTCAACCTCGAGGTGGCACCCAGTTCCATCCTGATCCCGTCCGAGGCCTTGTCATGGTTGCAGGAAACACTCGGACACGGGCCACAGGAAATTGAGGCAACCCTTGCTGAAGTCACCGCCCCGCGAGGACTGCCGGAGGTTCTGTTGGCTGCACTGGATACCAAGCTGGCCACAGCGACGGGGTTGGCGGCGGGGGCCTACCTTGTCGGGGTGAGCTACCGCGACGGCGGGCAGGGGCACATGTTGGGGTTTGTCGATACAGTCGAAGGGGCAGAGGGGGCGCTGGCCAAGGCTGCATCGGAGGCGCTCACCTTTACCGGGATCGAGGCCGGCGCGATGGATGTTGGTTTTTTCGCCGCCAAGGACCCAGTTGCCGCAAAGCTGGCAAAAGTTGGCGTTCGGTTCGATCTGCCACAACCCGAGGTCCGGGCTTTTGGCCCCAAGGCACCGGGGACGGACCCGGATGCGCCTCCGAAATTGAAGTAGGCTTGTATCGGACGGGCAGGAAGTTGCCCGTCCGGGACGGCGGAAAGTTTACTCTGCCGCAGGTTCCAGCTTGTCCTGTGTGCGGGTCTCGAAATCGCTGGCATCGTGCCGTTCGCGCAGCTGAAACTGCAATTCCCCAAAGGCCCGATTGACCATGCGCCCTCGGCTTACTGCCGGGCGTGCGTCGATCGCTTCTGCCCAGCGCAACACGTTCTTGTAGCTTGTCACGTCGAGGAACTCGGCGGCGTTGTAGAGACGCCCCAGAACCAACTGCCCATACCAAGGCCAGATCGCGATATCGGCGATGGTGTAGTCCTCGCCCGCAATGTAGGTCTTGTTCGCCAGTTCGCGGTCCAGAACGTCAAGCTGGCGCTTGGCCTCCATGGCAAAGCGGTTGATGGGATATTCCCATTTTTCAGGCGCATAGGCGTAGAAATGCCCGAATCCACCGCCCAGATAGGGCGCGCTGCCCATCTGCCAGAACAGCCAGTTCAGAGTCTCGGTTCGGGCCGGTCCCTCCTTGGGAAGGAATTCTCCGAACTTCTCGGCCAGGTGCATCAGGATTGATGCGCTTTCAAAGACACGCAAAGGTTCCTGCCCTGAACGGTCCATCAGGGCCGGGATTTTGGAGTTCGGATTGATGTCGACAAAATCCGATCCGAATTGGTCACCCTCGCCGATGTTGATCAGCCATGCGTCATACTCGGCACCCTCGTGACCCTTTTCCAGCAGTTCCTCGAACATCACGGTAACCTTGACACCGTTCGGCGTGGCCAGCGAGTAAAGCTGGAAGGGATGCTTGCCTACAGGCAGTTCCTTGTCATGCGTCGCCCCCGCAATGGGTCGGTTGATCGAGGCAAACTGACCACCGCTTTCCTGTTCCCATGTCCAGACTTTTGGCGGGGTGTATGTTGGTTGATCGCTCATGTCGCGCGGCTTCCTTCAATCCTTGGGGGTCGGGCAATTTCACCCAATTCGAGCTAATATCGCGCGGATCAAAGTCCAATCGCGGCTCATGCACAAGCCCTGTGCGGGTATGCTGAAACATTTCTGCCGGTTTCCATCACGAAATCGCGACCACAGTAACAGCCCGGTGAGCCCCCCTTCGCAAGATCGATGCGATGCATATTCTCGACAATTAGCAGCGGCCGGGTCTTTTCTGCATCCGGTCCTCGAAACGGTAACCTATGACACATCAGTGAGGATCCTCGAATATGAAACGTTTTGCCCTGGCCTTTGCCACTGCTGCCGCCCTTGGTTTACCTGCGTTTGCTGGTGAACAGTTCGTCGACCAGACCGGGTATGCGGCGTCAGGTTACGATGTCGTGGCTTATCGCAATCTTCCACAATCCAAGGTCGGTTCGCCGCAACCCGAAGGCATAAAAGGCAATAGCTCGATCACCGCTGACTACAACGGCGCAACCTGGGCGTTTTCGTCCGAAGAGAATCGCGACAAGTTCCTGAGCAATCCAGCCCACTTTGCCCCGCAATTCGACGGTCACTGTGCTTATGGCGTATCCAAGGGCGGGAAGGTCCCCGGGAACCCGAACTTGTGGCGCATTGTGGACGACAAGCTGTATCTAAACATCACCAAGAACGTCGTCAGCTTCTGGGAGGAGGATATTCCCGGAAACATCAATCTCGCCGATGGCAACTGGTCGGGAATCGAGGGCAACCCGGCATCTGAAAACCCGATCCCCAAGTTTACTTCGGAGGCGCCTGTCAAGAACTGAGGCCCCGAGATATCAAACTGGCGCCCGATCGATCCGGGTTCTCGAAACGATGACTGCATGGCAATGATCTGCCATGCAGCTTGCTTTGAAAGCCGTATTGGAGTTTCCTAAGCGGTGCTAGACTTTCGGCGGAGAGGGGCCGTGGAGAAGAACAACTTGATGGTTGGGTGCTCCTCCGGGTTGGCGTGATCCCTTCTCAAGTTCAGTTGTTCAAAGGTTTTTCCGTGATGCCCCGAGCTTCGAAAATTTCCCTAAAATCGATCTCTGGAGCTTGCGTTGCCGCAGTAATGGCAACCAGCGGCCCCGCCAATTCCCAGGACTCAACCGTTGTCTCCGACCGGGAGCCGATCGTCGTTTATGACGAGTCGGAACTAAACCCCAGAGAACCCTCCTATGAATGGGAGGGGCCGGCTCTTTTGAGGGATATTCGCGTGATCGATGGTTTGGGCAACGCGCCGGTCGAGGCGCAGGATGTTCTGGTTGCAGATGGAAAGATTGCCGGTGTCGGTCCAACTGGCAGTTTGGATTTACCCGAAGGCACCAGGATTTTGGAGGGCACTGACCTGACCGTCATGCCCGGGCTAATTGACAGCCACCACCATCTGGTTGGAGGTTGGCGCGGCGGCAACGACAATGGTTACAGGCAGGTCGAAATCAAATGGGCGCTGCTCGCAGATCTGTATAACGGTCTGACACATGTATTCGATATCGGAAACATCCCGGATATCGCAGACGACACCCGCGATATGGTTGAGGCCGGTCTGTGGATGGGACCAGATGTAACAATCTCAAGCTGGTATTACGAAACTGCCCCTGTCGGAGCAGTCGGAGCCAACATGCTTCTGACCCGCCCCGACTATGGCCTTATTTCCGCCGAACTGGCCAAAATGAAAGAGATCTATGATGTCGAAATGATCAAGTGCCATGTTGGGATGAACACCCAGATTCTCCGCCTGCTGGTCAAGGCGGCGCATGATCAGGACATGCGGGTCGTTTGCGATCTATGGCACAACAACGGAAATCCATGGATCGCGGCGCAGACGCATCTGGACGGATACGCCCACAATACGTTTACCGCGTTGGAGCCGACCTTGAGAGATGCCGAAATCTTGCGGGACGAAGGGGTTTTTGTTCTTACAACCACTGTTCTGATGGACCTGTTCACGCGAGAGCGGATCAAGTTGGGGGGAATGGACTATACCGAGGGTAACCCCCTGATCGAGAATGTGACCCCACCGCATTATCTCGAAGCCCACAACGATCCCGAGCAACTGAACGGGACGATGGATCGGTATCATGGCCTGACCGACGCAATTTTGAGCGACGTGGCCGACAACGAAGAGATCCGGCGACGGGCGGTCCGGTTCATTCAGGTGGCGGTTGAGGCCGGAACCATGATCGGATTGGGAACCGACGCACCGTACCCGACGGTTTGGCCGGGGGAGTCCATGCATCGGGAAATGGAAATCTGGGTGAATGAGGCCGGGATCGACCCGGTTCGCACCATCCGTGCTGCCACGGGGGACAACGCCAAGATCCTGAAAATCGACGACCGCACGGGTGCCGTTCTTCCGGGATTGGAGGGGGATCTGCTGGTGGTGCGGGGCAATCCTGCTGAAAACATCTCGGACACGCGAAACATCGTGCATGTCTTTACCAATGGAAAACTTGTCGACCGCGAGTCCCTGACCCGGCAGTGGCGGAATTGATCTGTTCAATTTGACTGGGTTAATCTGTTTGACCGGGTCAATCTGACTGACAATCGGGAACCAACCGCGCAGCGTTGATAATTCGGCAGAGCTCGAACCCACAGGCACTTCGGCAGTTGATCGCAACAGAAAAGGCCGCGCTATCAACGCGGCCAAGCTTGCAAAAATGGTGTCCGCCCCTCAGCGCCGCCTGTCGCGGCGTGCGCTCATCGGCTGGAACGCAACGCCCACATGGGCTTCGCAATAAGGTTTGCCCTGCTGAACCGGCAGCCCGCAGAACCAGAAATCTTCGGTGGCCGGATCGCCAACCGGCCATTTGCAGGTCCGTTCCGTAAGCTCCATGAGGTTGAGCTTTTTGGCCTTCTTTTCGACTTCGTTGACCTTGGCCAGAGCCTCTGGGCTGATCTCGTTTGCCGACGGCTGTGGCGGCAACGGCTGACCTGCGGGAATAATCTGTTTACGTGCCGGAATCGGCGTTGGCTTGGCCTCTGCTGCCGGAGCAGCCTGTGCCGTCGGGCGTGCCGGTTCGGTCTTGGGCTTCGCCTTGGCCTCTGCTTTGGGCGCGGCGGCAGGCTTTTCTTTCGGCTCCGACTTGGTCGAGCCGCCGCCGGAGGCCCGGTTGGAAAGGCCCAGACGGTGCACCTTGCCGATCACCGCGTTGCGGGTCACTCCGCCAAGCTCCTTGGCGATCTGGCTGGCCGATTGGCCTTCGCCCCACATTTTCTTGAGCAGTTCGACGCGCTCGTCAGTCCAGGACATGGCTTGCCTTTCAAAGCTGAAAAGCGGCCCCACAAGCGGCCGCCTTCGGAAATTTCTATCGGGCTCCTATTCTAATCACTGCGGGCCGAGTTACAAGCCGTGTCCGTCTCGGAACGCCAAGTGCAACTGTCAGGACCTGCGCGACTTCGCTGCCGACGGATCTTGCCCAAGGCAGAGATATCAAAAATGCCCGGCTCGCGGCACCGGCGGGACCCGGGCAGCAGCGCATCAAGCGGCGTGCGGGCAATGGGCGCGACATGTATGACCGCTGTCGCCTGAAATGGTCAGATTGAATGTTCTCTTTGCGCAATTGGGGTTTTCAAGGGCCGAATCCTTCGCTATGGGCTGTGCTCATGGTCAAACAGGCTCATATCCCTGCGCTCCGACGCCGACGCCGTTCCGCCTGATCGCGGACCTTTTGATCCCTGGTGTCTCCCCTCGTTCGTGGAACCACACCGAAACCAAGCAAACCAGTTGACGACCTGCCCACCCGTGTCCCAAACCGTGATTCACCCAGTTGTTTCACCCGATGGGCACCAAGAGATGAAAAAGGATGATCCGATGATCCCGTCCGTTCTGCCGACTTATAACCGCGCGCCGCTCAATTTCGTGAAAGGCGAAGGTGCCTGGCTGATCGAGGCGGATGGCCGACGCTTTCTGGATCTCGGTGCCGGGATCGCGGTGAATGCGTTGGGCCATGCCCATCCGGACTTGGTCAAGGCTCTGACCGATCAGGCGAACGCGCTTTGGCACGTGTCGAACCTCTATCAGATTCCACAACAGCAGGCGCTTGCTGACAAACTGGTGGAGCATTCATTTGCTGACACTGTGTTCTTCACGAACTCAGGCACTGAATCCTGCGAACTCGCCGTCAAGATGGCCCGCAAGTACTTTTACGATAACGGCCAGCCGGAGCGTGTGGATATCATTACATTTGACGGCTCGTTCCACGGCCGGTCTTCGGCGGGCATCGCTGCGGCCGGGTCCGAAAAGATGACCAAGGGTTTTGGCCCGATGTTGCCGGGTTTTGTTCATCTGACCTTTGGCGATCTGGATGGTGTGACCGATGCAATCACCGAGCGGACGGCTGCGATTCTGATCGAACCCGTGCAGGGTGAAGGCGGTATCCGCCCGGTGCCTGACGCCGAGTTGAAGGCGCTGCGCCAGATCTGCGATGACCACGGCCTGCTGTTGATCCTCGACGAAGTGCAGTGCGGAGTCGGTCGTACCGGCCGGCTGTTTGCACATGAGTGGGCCGGCATCACTCCGGATATCATGATGGTCGCCAAAGGGATCGGAGGCGGCTTCCCGTTGGGTGCAGTGCTCGCCACCGAAAAGGCGGCCAGCGGCATGACGGCCGGAACACATGGGTCAACCTATGGCGGCAACCCGTTGGGCTGTGCCGTGGGATGCGCTGTGATCGACCGCGTCGCCGACCCTGCCTTTCTTGCCGAGGTCAATCGCAAGGCGGGACTGCTCCGCCAGAAGCTCGAAGGCTTGGTCGCCGCCCATCCTGACATCTTCGAAGAAGTTCGCGGAACGGGTCTGATGCTTGGCCTCAAGTGCAAGCCAGCCAACACCGATTTGGTCGGCGCCGGTTATGACAACATGGTCATAACCGTTCCTGCTGCCGACAACGTGATCCGGCTGCTGCCACCTCTGACGTTGAGCGATGAGGACATCGCCGAGGCGTTGACGCGCCTCGATAAAGCTGCGGTACAGGTTTCGAAGCAACTCGAAACCGCCTGATCCTTTTCTTGTTCAAGAGTTCCGGGGCCGGCGTGGACCGCTTGAGCCCCGGCAATCAAAAGCGATATAGACATGAACCATTTTCTAGATATCCACAAAACCGAAGCTGACGAGCTGCGGTTCATGATCGATCAGGCCGGTGCAATGAAAAAGGCACGCCTCGGTCGTCCAAAGGCGGCGCTGGATGACGACCAGCCGCTCTCGGGTCGGATGGTCGCGCTGATTTTCGAGAAACCGTCAACCCGAACCCGCGTTTCCTTTGATGTAGGAGTGCGGCAGATGGGCGGTCAGACCATGCTGTTGTCAGGCAAGGACATGCAGTTGGGACATGGTGAAACCATCGCCGATACCGCCCGGGTTCTCAGCCGGTATGTGGACATGATCATGATCCGGACATTCGACGAAACCATCCTGACCGAGATGGCCGAATTTGCCGATGTGCCTGTCATAAACGGGCTGACAGATCGCACCCATCCTTGCCAGATCATGGCGGACGTCCTGACCTTCGAAGAGCATCGCGGCCCGATCAAGGGCAAGAAGGTGGTGTGGACAGGCGACGGTAACAATGTCTGTGCATCATTCCTGCACGCGGCCGGGCAGTTCGGTTTCGATTTCATATTCACTGGGCCGGCGCAGTTTGATCCGGAAGAGGAGTTTCTTGGTTACGCCCGTTCCAGGGGCTCCAAAGTGGTTGTCGAACGCGACGCCTTCAAAGCCGTCGAAGGTGCTGATCTGGTGGTCGCCGACACCTGGGTTTCGATGCACGATGCGCAATCGGCAAAGGAGCGTCGCCACAACCTTTTGCGCCCTTATCAGGTCAATGCCGAACTGATGTCGCACGCCAAACCGGACGCGCTTTTCATGCATTGTCTGCCCGCACATCGTGAAGAGGAAGCAACCTCCGAGGTGATGGACGGGCCGCACTCGGTCATCTTCGATGAAGCCGAGAACCGCCTGCACGCGCAAAAGGCAGTAATGCGCTGGTGCCTCGGGGTCTGAGGCTGCCCTGCCGTCACCCCAACCGGTCGGGCCTTGCCCCTTTCGCAATCCGGCTCCAAGCTGTGTCAAAGAACCAGCGGAGGGGCCATGAAGATCACCATTGCCGGAGCAGGCGCCATAGGGTGTTTCACCGGCGCACTTCTATCGTCCCGGCACTCGGTTACCCTGCTGGGCCGTCCCTATGTTCTAGATCCGGTTCGGCAGAACGGGCTGCATGTAACCGACTTTGGCGGTCTGGATGAACATGTCCCTGCCGATCAGATTGCGACATCGACCTGCGCGGACAGTCTTGCAGGAGCCGATCTTGTCATCGTGACAGTCAAATCCGGTGGCACCGCTTCCATCGCCGAAGACATCGCCGGCCATGTCTCGCCTGATACGCCAGTGTTGTCATGGCAGAATGGCCTGAAGCCGGTTCAGGACCTGCGCAGCAAACTGCCACGTCACGATGTTCGCGCGGGCATGGTTCCATTCAACGTGGTCCCGAAAGGTGCGGGCCACTACCATCGGGCGACCTCGGGCGAGATTGTTATCGAGAACGGTTCCGGGGAATTGCCCGGCGCGCTTGATGTGCCTCATCTACCGGTTCTTGGCAGCGACCGGATCGCGGCGGTGCAATGGGGCAAACTGGTGGTCAACCTCAACAACGCGCTCAATGCCCTGTCTGGTATGACACTCAAACGCCAGCTGCTTGACCGGAACTGGCGGCGAGTGATGGCGAACCAGATGGCTGAAGCGCTGCGGATACTCAAAACGGCTGGTATCGAAGTTGCCTCGACAACACCGCTTCCTGCGTGGGCAAACCCCTATATGCTGCGGCTGCCCACGCCACTGTTTTCGCGCATTGCGGCACGAATGATTACGATCGACCCCGAAGCGCGCACGTCGATGGCGTATGATCTGGAAGCCGGGCGGAAAACCGAGGTCGCCGATTTGCAAGGCGAAATTCTTACCTTGGCGCAGCGTCACAGCTGCCAGGCGCCGATCTGTTCTCAGGTAATGCAGGCCGTCAGAGATGCCGAAGGAAAGGGGCCGGGCTGTCCGGGTTTGAAACCCGAGATCTTCGACGCCTCTTGAACCTGTTGGGGCTCTGCTACACTTTGGCCTGAAACCGGGGCGGTCAGCCCCGTTTGAACCAACGAGCGAGATTGGATGACCGGATCCGGGGCAGATATTGGTATTTTCGGGCTTGGCACGATGGGCAGCGCATTGGCGCTGAACTTTGCGGGTCAAGGGTTCACTGTCGCAGTGGCCAACCGCGAAAAAGATCTGGTTTCGGAGTTTCTGAACAGATCAGGCGAGTTGAAGGACAGGGTAGTTTCAGCCGACACCCCGGCCGATCTGGTCCAGGCCCTGACACCGCCGCGGGTGGTGCTTTTGATGATCCCGTCAGGTGCGCCGGTCGAACAGATGATCGCGGTCTTTGAGCCGCTGCTGGAAAAGGGCGATGTCCTGATTGATGCTGGGAACTCCGATTTCCATGATACCAACCGGCGCGCCCGGGCATTTGCTGACAAGGGGCTGGAGTATGTTGGGCTCGGTGTCTCGGGCGGAGAAGAAGGCGCACTGACCGGGCCTTCGATGATGTTCGGAGGCAGCGAAGAAGCATGGACGCGCCTGGGCCCGTTGCTCGAAAAGATCTCGGCCAAATTTGATGGCGACCCTTGTGTCGCGCGCATGGGCCCTGATGGCGCAGGCCATTTCGTCAAGACCATGCACAACGGCATCGAATATGCCGACATGCAGATGATCGCAGAGGCCTATGGTCTGCTACGTGACGGAACCGGATTGGCAGCACCTGAGATTGGCGCGTTGTTCCGGGAATGGGAGGCGGGCCCGCTGGCTTCGTATCTGGTGGAGGCCACAGCGCAGGTTCTTTTGACCACGGATCCCGAATCCGGCAACCCTTTGGTAGATCGGATCGAGGATCGTGCCGGGCAGAAAGGAACCGGGCGCTGGTCGGTTATCGCAGCCCTGCATCTTGGGCAATCGGCATCGACCATCGAGGCTGCGGTTGCAGCCCGTGCTTGGTCTTCGGACAAATCAGGGCGGTTGGCGGCCGAAAGAGTTTTGCCCGGCCCGGATCCCGCAGGTTCCGAATTCCGGGTGCGGCCGATAGATTTGGCAGAGGCGCTCTACGCCGGGCGGATATTGGCGCATGCACAAGGGTTTGAGGTCTTGCAGGCGGCAAGTGCCGAATTCGGATGGTCGCTGAACCTCGCCCGGATTGCCGAGATATGGCGTGCGGGCTGCATCATTCGATCCCGTTACCTTGATGTTCTGGCCACGGCACTGAAAGAACCGGTGCCCGAGGGCGGCCTGCTGCTGACCCCCGGCCTGAGGGCTGAACTGGCCCTTCATCTGCCCGCGCTGCGCCGGGTTGTGACCGCAGCCATGACGGCGGGTCTGCCTGTGCCGGCCCTCGCTGCTGCGGTCGGGTGGTATGACAGTCTGCGCCGGGGGAGGGGAAGCACCAATCTCATTCAGGCCCAGCGTGACGCGTTCGGCCGTCATGGTTTTGAACGGATCGACCGATCCGGGCTGACGCATGGCATTTGGACCGGCGAATAGAATTCAGGAAAGGAACCTGCCATGAAAACCGCACTGGTAACGGGCGCCGCGCGCGGCATCGGGTTGGCTACTGCCCGTGGACTGCTGGACCGGGGGTGGCGGGTTGCAATGCTGGACCGGGACATTCCCGCGCTTCGTGATGCGGTAAAGGGGCTGGACAACGCGGTTTCGGTTGAGGCCGATGTTTCGATCCCCGGAGATGTGAATGCGGTTCGATCGCAGCTCGATACCCAATTCGGGCAGCTTGATGGGTTGGTGAACAACGCCGGTGTTGCCGATTTCGGCCCGATCCGCGACACCTCGTTTGAGCGATGGCGCACCGTCATGGCAACCAACCTTGATGGCCCATTTCTGATGACCCAGGCGCTCACTGATCTTCTGGCGCGGGAGGGTGGCGGATCGGTGGTTAACATCACGTCGATTTCCGGGCTGCGGGCCAGCACGTTGCGGGTGGCATACGGCACATCCAAAGCCGCGCTGGCGCAACTGACATTGCAGCAGGCCGTGGAGCTCGGGGAGTTGGGAATTCGTGTCAACGCAGTTGCGCCCGGCCCGGTCGACACAAAGCTGGCGCTGGCCGTGCACACGCCCGAGATCCGGGCTGCCTATCACGATGCCCTGCCGTTGAACCGCTATGGCAGCGAGAAAGAAATTGCAGCTGCGGTTTTGTTCCTGCTGAACGACGAGGCGAGCTTTGTCACCGGGCAGATCCTCGCAGCGGACGGCGGGTTCCAGGCAACGGGGATCGGTCTTCCGGCCCTGCGAGACTGACCGCCAAGAGGCTGTTTTCCCTCACTTTCGCCGTTTTGCCCTCAATGTCGGATCTTCCTGCGTCGGATCTTCGGGCCAGGGGTGTTTGGGATATTGCGCGCGCATGTCCTTGCGCACGTCTGCATAGGATCCCGCCCAGAAACCGGGCAGGTCGCGGGTAATCTGGATTGGTCGCTGCGCCGGCGAAAGCAAGGTGATTTTCAACGCCACACCGCCCACCTGCGGGTGGCGGGACACACCGAACATCTCTTGCAGGCGCACTGAAATGGACGGAACCTCATCTTCATAGTCGATCGGGATCTTTCGACCCAAAGGTGTCACGAAGTGCGGCGGCGCTCTGCGGTCCAGTTCTTGCGTTTGCGACCAATCCAGCCTTGCGCGCAATGCAGGGAGAAGATCGAAGCTTTTCCAATCACTGGCGCTGCGCAGGCCGGAGAGGTGCGGCAACAGCCAGTTCTCGATATCTGACATCAATCCCTCCGGCGAGAAATCCGGCAGGTCCATACCATCGGCCCGCGACAGCTCTACCCGAGCGGCAAGGCGGCGCGCGGCGGCAGAGAAGGTGAGGCCCAGATCCCGGACACCGTCCAGCATGGCCCATGCAACCATGTCCTCGGGCGCGTCCTTCCAGATCCGGTCCTGCAGGGTTATGGCGCCAAGCCGTTCCTGCCTGCGAGCAGCAACCCGGCGATCCCGCTTTGACCAGATGCAGGTCTCCACCCATTCTAGCTGGTCTTGAAATAGATCCCGCAATTCCGCTTCGGAAATCTGTGCGGCCAATCGCACTTTTGCTTCGCGTGGGTTTCCGTCCGTATCGACAGCCACCAGATACGGCGCGTTTGCCAGCGTGTCATGCGCATCCAGCACGGCCCCCTTGCCGCCAGACAATACAAACCGCGGTGTATCGCCCTTGCGGCGTTGTCCCACGCGGTCGGGATAGGCCAGAGCCGCCATGGTGGCGGGCGCCATGCGCCCATTCGAGGCAGGTGCGGATTTGCGCAGGCGCGCGGTTTCCGTCCTGATCCGGTCCAAAGCGCCAGGGTGGATCTGGTAGGGCCGTTCTTTTCGGAACGCGCGGGCATCCCGCAAAGCTTCCATCCTCAAGGCAAGATCGCTTGGCGCCCCCCTGAGCGGGTCGCGTTCACCCAGCAAAGCCGCCAGAGGCGCGGCCTGCTCACCTGCGGTGGTCAACATATGGGCCAGTCTTGGGTGCAGCGGAAGCCGCGCCAACTCCCGGCCGTGACCGGTGATCCGGTCCTGTTTGTTCAGCGCTCCGAGCAGCCGCAACAGTTTTCGGGCCTCGGACAGAGCGCCTTCGGGCGGCTGTGTAAGGAACGGGAGGTCTTGGGCTTCGGCACCCCATTGCGCCAGTTCGAGCGCCAGCCCGGTCAGATCAGCTGCTTCGATTTCAGCCGGTGGAAATGCAACAAGCGCGCCTTCTTCGCCCTTTGACCACAGCCTGTAACTGACCCCCTGGGCCACACGGCCCGCGCGGCCGCTGCGCTGGGTCGCTTCGGCGCGGGTCACTTTCTCGGTGACAAGCCGGGACATACCCGAACCCGGGTCAAACCGGGCGCGTCTTGCCTGCCCCATGTCGATCACCACACGGATGTCCTGAATGGTCAGCGATGTTTCGGCAATCGACGTTGCCAGAACAACCTTGCGGCTATGCGTTTCGGGTGCAATGGCGGCGCGTTGCTCGGCAAAGGGCAGGGCACCGAACAATGGGCGCAATTGGCAACGGCCGGGCAAGCGGGCATGCAGCGCCTTTTCGGCGCGACGAATTTCGCCTTCGCCCGGAAGGAAGACAAGAATGCCTCCCTCTGTCTCCTGTTCCGCTTTCACGACGAGATCCACCAGCGCATCCAGTTTCCGCGCCTGTGAAGGCAGCGGACGGTCAAGCCAGCGGATCTCTACCGGATAACTCCGGCCCTGCGAACTGACCAGAGGGGCTTGCATCACCCGGCTCACGGGTTCGGCATCCAGTGTGGCCGACATGGCCAGCAGGACAAGATCATCGCGCAAGGCACCGGCGACCTCGAGGCTCAGCGCCAGTCCAAGATCGGCATTCAGTGAGCGTTCATGGATCTCGTCAAAGATCACGGCCCCGATACCGGGAAGATCCGGGTCGGATTGCAGCATCCGTGTCAGGATGCCTTCGGTCACCACCTCTATCCGTGTGGCGCCAGAGACTTTGGTCTCACCCCGCATCCGATAGCCGACCTGTTGGCCCACGGGTTCACCAAGTGTTTGCGCCATGCGCTCTGCGGCGGCCCGCGCGGCCAGCCGACGCGGCTCGAGCATGAGAATGCGGCCGGACACGAGGCACGACTCGAGCATGGCCAGCGGCACACGCGTTGTCTTGCCGGCGCCGGGCGGAGCTTGCAAAACGGCGCGACCGCTTGAGCGCAGCGCCTCAAGCAATTCAGGCAGAGCATCTTCTATCGGCAGGCGGGTCATTGTCAGCCTTATCGATCAAGCAGCAGCAGAGATCTAGCGCCGCACAAGCGTCACCGTCCCGCGCGAGGACCGCACCACAGCACGGTCCATTCGCATGGCGTCTTGCACCGGGGCGTATGTGACTTCGAAGGTGAATTCACGGCCGTCATTCAGTTGTCGTTCGGAATAGCCACCCAATCGGACAAACTTGCCGGAGCAGATAACCTGATCGTCTTCCTTCCGCCTGTCCTTCATCATCAGTCGGGTCCGCCGGGCGCCGTCAAATACGATGCGGTCGATGTTGCAGAGTTCCAGAGTATTCTGGTCGCGTGCAGCCATGAACATCGCGGTCAGCGGGTCCACTGTTCCGCCTTGCTTTTGCGGGTCAAGCACCTCGCGTTCCTCGTCGCCCAACGATCCGCCTGTCAGCCGCGGCACACCAGCGGTGTAGTCCAGACGGGCCGATGATTGCCGCCGCCCGGTATCGAGCTCTTCGGCGTAGAAAACCGGTGTGAACTGCCCATCCTGTCGTGCGCCGCCCGAGCTGAGATCGAAATGCACTCTGCCGACAAGATCGACGATACCAGTCGTTCTAAAGCGGGCCGTTGCGGAATAGCGGTCAACAGAATTCGTGCCGCCAATCTGGAATTCACCCAGCTTGATGCCAAAGATCTTAACGTCGAACAGAGCCTCCGTCGTCCGTTCGGCAGCGGCGGGAAACGCTCCGATCGCGAACAACGCCAAGGGCCACAACAACCGACGCATTCCTGCGCTCCTTTCACCACTGGACAACCCGGACAGCTCTACGGCAAGTATCGCAAAATGCCAAAGGGTAAGACGATGGACATCTCAGAACTCGGTGACAAGATCCTGAACGGCGACCGTCGGGCTCTGGCGCGGGCGATCACACTGGTAGAAAGCAAGCGCGCAGACCACCGCGGGCAGGCCACAGCGTTGATCGAGTATCTGTCCCGGGCCGGTCGACAGGCGCTGCGGATCGGGTTGTCGGGTACTCCCGGAGTGGGAAAATCCACCTTCATTGAGAGTTTCGGCATGGTTCTGGTCAAACAGGGGCTTCGGGTTGCCGTTTTGGCCGTCGATCCAAGTTCGGCTCGGTCGGGTGGTTCTATTCTTGGCGACAAAACCCGGATGGAGCGCCTGTCCCGGGAGCGAAATGCCTTCATTCGTCCGTCACCCAGCCAGACGCATCTGGGCGGCGTTGCCCGTCGAACTCGCGAAGCGGTCGCGCTGTGCGAGGCGGCGGGGTTCGACGTCGTGCTGATCGAAACCGTTGGGGTGGGGCAATCCGAAACCGTTGTAGCAGAGATGTCGGACCTGTTCCTGCTGCTGATTGCCCCGGCCGGGGGCGACGAACTGCAAGGCGTCAAACGGGGCATTATGGAGATGGCTGACCTGATTCTCGTCAACAAGGCAGACGGGGATCTGAAACCGGCAGCAACCCGGACCTGTGCCGATTACGCCGGTGCGCTCAGGCTGTTGCGCAAACGGCCGCAGGACCCGCAGGGGTATCCCAAGGCGATGATGGTTTCCGCGCTTGTCGAGGATGGGCTGGAGGCCGCATGGGACGAGATCCTGACCTTGGCAAACTGGCGAAAAGAGAATGGCCATTGGCAATCCAACCGCGCCACACAGGCCCGATACTGGTTCGATCAGGAAGTCAGGCAGGCGCTGCTGGCCCGGCTGAACTCGTCCGGGGCGCGGGCCGAAATGGAGCGGTTCGGTGAGGATGTGGCTCACGGTCGCCTGAGCCCGGCAGCTGCCGCAGAACAAATGCTCAACCGCCTCTCGGATGTCTGAGACCTCGGCCATCCTGCATAATTCCTGACCGATATTATCGCGCCTGCCGGCCTGAAGGACGCCGTAGAACGGAAAGGCAAATGGGATTCCGGCCTGCGCCACCGAATTCCGGTTGTTGCGGCGGCAAAAGGCAAAGAATTCGTGCCACCCGTCTTGACCCTTCCAGCGATTCCTCCTAAACGCATCCAACCAGTTTTCGGGCGCGTCCACCGGCCGCGCCCCTTGTGATTTGGCAGATAGCTCCGAAGCCTGCCACCAGATACGAAGGAAGAAGCCCATGTCGCGCCGTTGCGAACTGACCGGAAAAGGCCCGATGACTGGCAACAATGTCAGCCACGCCAACAACAAAACCAAGCGTCGTTTTCTGCCGAATTTGAACGATGTTACGCTGCAGTCGGAAACACTGGGCCGTGGCGTCAAGCTGCGCATCTCGGCCGCCGCTCTGCGTTCCGTCGACCACCGCGGTGGTCTCGACGCGTTCCTGGCCAAAGCCAAGGACGAAGAGCTGTCGGCAAACGCGCTGAAAGTCAAAAAAGAGATCGCCAAGGCACAGGCCGCTGCGGCCTGATTCGCACAGCGGATCCGGGACGGTAATCCGACCCACTGGCATCTTTTGGAAACCCCGCCATTGACGCGGGGTTTTTTCATGTCCGTTGCCGTTTTGGACTGACAGGTCGAATTGGTCGCAACCCGATCGGATTGCGGAGGCCGGCGGCAGAGGCCTATATCAGTTCTGATGCATTCGATGCTGCGCATAACGCTGGGCCTTTTCCTTGGCCTCTCGGTCAGCCTGACCGGGCTGGCGGTTGCGTCTACACGTGGTCTGGACCAGTCGCTCGGACAGGTGGAGCTGTGCACCGGCAGCGGGCCTGTCATTGTCTATCTCGACGAAGATGGTCAACCGGCGGCACCGCCGCACTACTGCCCCGAGTTTGCATTGAACCTGCTGGCGGCGCTGGATGTGCCGACGATAACCACCGAAGCGGTTTCAGCCCGTTTGATTCCCGTGGTTATTCCGGTCGTTCTGAGCCTGACCGGAAGGGATGTGATCCGCGCCTCCGCCCGTGGTCCGCCCCAGCCTGTCTGATCAACCTACCTCGAAAAAACTCAGACAGAAAATAGGAGAGACACGATGTCTTTCAAACACAGTTTTGCCGCCGCGATTGCTTGCGTATTCCTTGCGACCTCGGCCATTGCTGGCGATGCGTCAATCATGATCGACGATCCTTACGCCCGCGCCTCGACGAAAATGTCGACATCCGGAGCGGCCTTCATGACGGTCATGAACCACGGCTCGGAAGATGACCGTTTGGTGTCCGTCCGTTCCGAAGTTGCCGACCGGACCGAGTTGCATACCCATCTCGAAGATGCGAACGGCGTTATGAAGATGGTCCATGTAGAGGAAGGGTTTTCCATTCCCGCAGGCGGCAGTCATGCCTTAGCGCGCGGTGGTGACCACGTGATGTTCATGGGATTGCGCCAGCCGTTCGCGCAGGGAGATCAAATTCCGGTAACCCTGATTTTTGAAAAGGCGGGTGAAATCACCATCGACATCCCGGTGGATCTTGAACGCAAGCCGATGCATGGCGGCGGTCATATGAAACACGGTGCCCAGAAAACTGACGGCTAATCCTTTCAGAGGGTGGAGGCCGGGCGGATTGCCCGGCCTGCTCCGTCACAATGGTTTGGGAAACTACCTCGTGCCCATAAGATCGCTTACCCAGCGGGGAACAGTCTCGGTGGCTGGTCCGAAACGTGTTTCATCGAACGCAGACACCACATCGGAGGGTTCAAGGTTGAGCTCGAACGTTTGGGCGCCAACAGCGAGCGCCTCATGCACGAAGGCCGCGGCCGGATAGACTTGCCCCGACGTCCCGATGGCGGCAAAAAGCTCGCACTCGGCAAGGTGCACATAGATCTGATCCATGAAATACGGCATCTCCCCGAACCAGACAACATCGGGTCTAGCGGTCGGCTCCTGGCAGGCAGGGCAGGGCTGTCCCACGCGCATTTCTTCCGGCGCCTGCCATCGGTGACGGCAGGCAGAACACAGCGCTCCTGCAAGGGTGCCGTGCATATGCAGTACATCTTCGGCCCCACCGGCCTCGTGCAAACCGTCAACATTCTGCGTCACAATCACAACCTCATCGGGCCATTCCCGCTGAAGCAGTGCTAGTGCCATGTGGGCCGCGTTTGGGCTTGCTTTGGCTGCATGCGTCCGCCGGGTGTTGTAAAAACCCTGAACCAGTTCGGGGTTGCGGGCAAAGCCTTCGGGCGTTGCCACGTCCTCGATCCGGTGCTGAGACCACAATCCGCCTTCGTCACGGAACGTGCCCAATCCGCTTTCGGCGGAAATTCCTGCGCCGGTCAGTATGACGATCTTTCCCATCGCTGTTCCCTTGGCTACACCGGCGGGCAAAGGAGCCATTGATGACCCAACCTGCCAACTGCCGAATCCTGTTTGTCTGTCTTGGTAATATCTGCCGCTCGCCCACTGCCGAAGGAGTTTTTCGCTCGGCGGTGCCAGAAGCCGATGCCGACAGTGCCGGTACTGCCGGCTGGCATGTGGGAAACCCGCCTTATGGCCCAATGCAGGCGGCAGCACAGGCCCGAGGCTATGACTTGTCCGAATTGCGCGCACGTACGGTTCAGGCCCGGGATTTCTCGGAGTTTGATCTGATCCTGGCGATGGATGAGAACAACCTGGCCGATCTGGAGCGGCTGCGCCCGTCGCCCGATGGGGCACCGGTCAGACTGCTGACCGAATTCGGATCGGGCCTCTCCGATCATGTTCCTGATCCCTACTACACCCGGGATTTCGACGCGGCGCTCGACATTATCGAAGACGCGGTCTCAGGGTTGAAGCAGGCGCTTGAGCGCGGATTAGTTTAAGAAAACTCAAAACTCGAAATTTCTTGGTTCCGATCCGAACAGGCCACAGCTGACCAAACCTGGCCCTCGCACCTGGTCAGGAGTCGATGATCCGCAGATCGCGTTGCAGCCACGGCAGCCGGGCAAGGGCGGGGTCGATCATCTGTGACTGCACCAGACGCCGCATAGTGTCTGCGACATCTCGCGGTACAGTGTCCGACCAGTCGGCACCCGCGAACAGCGAGATTGTGCGCGAAAAGGTGGCAAAGGGCACCGGAAAGGCGTCGATCTGGTCGTGGAACCGACCCGAACGCATATAGCCGAGCGGCGTTGTCAACGCCCAGCCGATGCGGCGCGCGACCATTGCGGTCAACGCGAGATGAGATCCGATTTCGAACCGTTCTTCGAAACTTAACTTGTGCCGGGCCAGTTGCGCCTCGATCAGTTGGCTGATCAACTGCTCCCTGTGGTAACGCAAAAGCGGCAGTCCGGAGAGGGCTTCCATGATGTTGTCGCCCTTTTGAATAGCGCCTTTTGGCGCAATCAGGATGAACGGGTCACGCACCAGAGGATACTCGATGACACCTTCGATCATTTCGCCAGAACTTGCCGCCACTGCGATATGAAAGGCGCGTTCCCGCATGGCCGAAGTGATTTCGAGACTGGGGGCGGTGATGAATTTGAACCGGCATTTGGTCAGGCTGTCGGCAAGTATCGTTACCAGTCTTGGGGTGAGGTCATTGTCGAAATCGTCGATCAGGCCGATGGTCAGGGAACTCAGATGGGTCAGATCCATCACGGTCAACTCACTCTGTGCCAGCCGTAGTTCACTGAGCACCGACTCGGCCCGCGCCAGATACGATCGGCCGGCTGGCGTCAGCCGCATTGGTCGTTTGCCGTGGTCCACCAGATCGATCCCAAGGGCGCGTTCAAGATTGCGGAGCTGTTGGCTGACCGCTGGTTGGCTCAAACCCGTGAGATCCGAGGTCTGAGCCACGGATCCGGTCTTGGCAAGCGCTTCGAACACTTCCAGACCCCGCAATGTAACGCCCTTAATCAGCATCGGGCATCCTTCCGATGTTTTTCATTTATTGAAACTGTCATGCCCTTGGGTCAAGGCCTGATCCGTCAGGAGTTAGACCATGAACACCATCATAGCTGATCTCGAAACCGTTAGGTCACCGTAGGTCGCGCCGGCCCTTACACCAGTGCGGCAACGAAATGCCAAAGACATGGGCCGGGCACTGTTGGATGATGGCGGTGCGGCTGAAGTTCAAACGACAAGCCCTACCCGAACTGGGCCGGACCACTCCCGAGATTGCACAATACCTTGTCATGGGGAGAATTGACCGCACTGCCGGTATTCGGCTGCGGAATTGTCTGACCGAACGGCAAGGCTCGGTCAGACATGTGGTTGGCGAATGAGCCAGTGCGATGAAAATGCGTGCCAATGCCGCGCGCGAAGGCTCTTGCCGCCTGGACGCTTGCCGCGGCTCAGCTACAGGCTTCGCGGGCGCGTTCTCCGAACGCTTTGTAACGCAGCCACAGCTGCTCATCGCTGCGGCGGTCCGACATCCGGACCTTTTGTGCCTCATGCGGTTCCGAGAACCACTTGGCCACCTTGCGCTGTTCGGATTTGCTCAGGCTGGCATCGGCGACCCGCCCGATGCAGCGGCACAGCTGCGGCGTCGCAGCGGTGCGGTTAGACTGACGACAGGCCCGATCAACGGCGCCCGCCTCGACCGACATCGGAAGGGCGGTGGCCAGAACGGAACTGCACAGAAGGAACGAAAAGAAGTGTTTCATCTGATGCCTCAATGCTTGCCTTGGCAGGAATGCCATCGAATTTCCGGAATCTGCCGTCCCGGTATTTTCGCCGGCACTATGACGCAAAGAGTTCTGTCGATCAATCTTTTCGCTTTGGTTTCAAATTGGACCGGGGCTTTAGGCAACGCCTACTTTGGCTTGTTCGAGCATGTCGGCCTGCAGCGTACCGGTCAGATCGTCGCCGGAAGCCAACAGCGATCGCAACAGAACTCTGGCTTCGTGCCGTCGGAGACTGCGGCGCGCCAAAGGTCCAGGCCGCAAGTTGAGCGTTGCCAGGTCCGGAAAAAACAACGCTCCGGCGGCGGTGCCATAGTCCGGCGGGTGCAATGTTTCGGCGGCGCAACCGTTGGCAAGGATGATGGCGTGGCTTTCCAGCGCAATGTGATGATAACTCAAAGCGCCGCCGGGAATGACGCGTGCCAGCGATGTTTCGGCAAGATGAATTGCCGGGACGAATACTTCTGCGGTTCCGAAAAGCAGTTCGGCAATCGGGGAAGTCAGCAGGATCCGGTGTTGCTGGGAAACCCGCAAGGTGCGGTTTGCGCCCAGCACACCCGGTCTGATTTCGACCGGTGCGAACCGCCCGGCGGCGATGACATCACGGCCGCCGGTCCAGCGGATGTCGACAAGACCGTCATCAAGGGTCATCACCCGGTCGCCTGCCCGAAGGTTTTCGATAGGCCGAAGGCCCGTATCCGTTTCGACCAATGTGCCGGCGGCATAACAGATCGGCGTGGCGTAACTCGCCTGTTCAAAGTCCGGGCCTTCCTGCGCCGAAAGCACCGTCAGCGGCACGCCAACTGGTGGGAAACCGCCGGGACCGCCGATAAATGCAAGTCCCTCGATCGTTGCGTAGGACGGCGAGGAATTCCGAACATTGAAGCCAACAACCTGCCAGTTGTTGACACCGTCCGACAGGATCAGCCCGAATTCAGCCTCGACCACCGTTCCGTCCGCAAAGTTCTGGCCGTCGATACTTTGCGCACCGTTCAGTCGTTGCGACGAATCGTTGTCGCGAAAATCGGTGTCGTCGTCGGTGATTTGAACCTCGCCCCATGCTCCGGAGTTCAGCGTGATGGTTTCGCCGATCAGATGCGAACCATCGCCTTGTGTCACGCCGTCAAGGATCGCGTCACCGGAAATCGTCATCTGGGATTCGCCCAGAACGAATATCGAATAATCAGCCATCAGCCGCCTTGCCTCAGAGCGAACCGGGGGGGCCGGTCAGCCGAACAGCGAAGATCGCAGCCAATTGCGCCGAATCTATGGAAGTCCTTGGCCCTGATTTCGACATATCCGGCGTTTCTGGTGGTGTGTCTTCCCGGCTTGACGCTTGCTGCGTTCCCAGCCATATCCCTGCCATGACTGACCTCGCCCATATCCGCAATTTCTCCATCGTCGCCCATATCGACCATGGCAAATCCACGCTCGCCGACCGGCTCATCCAAGAGACCGGGACGGTGAAGGATCGCGATATGAAGGAACAGCTGCTTGACAGTATGGATATCGAGCGCGAGCGGGGCATCACCATCAAGGCCAACACCGTTCGCATCGACTACACTGCCGATGATGGCGAGGAATACGTGCTGAACCTGATCGACACACCCGGTCATGTCGACTTTGCCTATGAGGTTTCCCGGTCCATGCGCGCGGTCGAAGGAAGTCTGCTTGTTGTGGACAGCACGCAAGGGGTAGAGGCGCAGACGCTGGCGAATGTCTATCAGGCCATCGACGCCGACCATGAAATCGTGCCGGTGCTCAACAAGATCGATCTTCCGGCATCGGACTGTGACCGCGTCGCCGAACAGATTGAGGATGTGATCGGCATCGACGCGACCGAAGCGATTCAGGTCAGCGCCAAAACGGGGCAGGGCATCCACGAAACGCTGGAAGCGATCGTTCAGCAACTTCCGGCTCCGCAGGGCAACCTCGACGCACCGCTCAAGGCAATGCTGGTGGACTCGTGGTATGACGCCTATCTCGGCGTGATCGTTCTGGTTCGCATCATGGATGGCACTCTGAAAAAGGGCATGCGGGTCAAGTTCATGTCGAACGGAACCCTGCACCACGTCGATCGCGTCGGCGTCTTCCGGCCAGAGATGCAAATGATCGACAGCCTCGGCCCGGGTGAGATCGGCTTTCTCACCGCTTCGATCAAACAGGTCCGCGACACCCGTGTGGGTGATACCATCACCAATGACAGAAATGGCTCGGAGACGGCACTGGACGGCTTCAAACCCGCGCAGCCGGTGGTTTTCTGCGGGCTATTCCCAGTGGACAGCGCCGAATTCGAAGATCTGCGGGATGCGATCGAGAAACTGGCCCTGAACGACGCGTCCTTTTCATTTGAGATGGAGACATCTGCCGCGCTGGGCTTTGGATTCCGCTGCGGGTTCCTCGGGTTGCTGCATCTCGAAGTGATCCGCGACCGGATCGAACGCGAATACGATATCGAGCTGATTACCACCGCGCCCTCGGTGATCTATCACGTCTATATGAAAGACGGTGAGATGATCGAGCTGCACAATCCAGCTGATATGCCCGATCCGTCCAAGATCGACCACATGGAAGAGCCGCGGATCAAGGCCACCATTCTTGTACCGGACGAATATCTCGGTGATGTGCTGAAACTTTGTCAGGATCGCCGTGGCATACAGGAAGATCTGACCTATGCCGGCTCGCGCGCGATGGTGGTTTATGACCTGCCGCTGAACGAAGTGGTGTTCGACTTCTACGACCGCCTGAAATCGGTGACCAAGGGCTATGCGTCCTTCGACTACCAGATGACTGGCTATCGTGAGGACAATCTGGTCAAGATGTCGGTTCTTGTGAATGACGAACCGGTCGACGCGCTTTCGACAATGGTTCACCGCGACCGGGCCGAGCAGCGTGGCCGGGCTATGTGCGAAAAGCTCAAGGATCTGATCCCGCGTCACATGTTCAAAATTCCGATACAGGCAGCGATCGGTGGCAAGGTCATCGCCCGCGAAACCCTGTCGGCGCTGCGCAAGGACGTGACGGCCAAATGCTACGGGGGCGACGCCACCCGGAAGAAGAAGCTGCTCGAAAAGCAGAAGGCGGGTAAAAAGAAAATGCGCCAATTCGGGAAGGTGGACATCCCGCAAGAGGCGTTCATTTCAGCGCTCAAGATGGACAGCTGACACCACCCGACTTCCGAAATTCAGGAGTTCCGGCCGCTGATTCTGCGTTCGCCGGTTTGGTTTTGACGGGTTTTTGCATGGTGTGACGGCGCACCGGCGGAATTCTGTTTATCCCCAGCCAACCTCGTGCAATGCGAAGCTAATCGGACACTTATCCACAGAAAATCCCCAAGCAATTCCAGTGACTTACCCACAAGAAATTGCTTCACTGCCGTCTTTTTTTCTTGCGCGACTCGGTGTCTTTGAGCCAGCCTGACTACAACGCAAGGGGTCGAATGACCCGGCGCGGGACGCGAAGGTCTCTTGGGGCTGGAGCGAGGAAGGGGAGGCAACGAACCAACCTCGTGACGATGGCACCGGGACGCTGGCCGAAACGTCGAAGCCCTTCGGGGTGACGGTGGGAAGGTGGTGCACAAAGCCTTGGCGTGGGCCGGTGGCAGGGTCCATCCGAAAGGATGTCTCAGGTGACCGGTAGGGGGGACGGATCCATTGGATCTGATCCCGCAGCAAAGGTTCTTTGAACCGGAGCAAACCGAATGTGTGTGTCCTTCGGGATATAGACATTCATTGAAGGCGTCAGGATTGTGGCCCCAAGCCACACTGCGAGGACCGCGTCTGAGCACCTGACGTCTTCATTCATTTCTACTTCTATCGAAATACCCCCGAATAGAAACGGGGCCGGTTTGCCAATCGGCAATCCGGCCCCGCGCGTCAGTTCTGCATACCGCGTCTATGCACCTGTTTTGGTGGATATCTGCAGGCGGCACAAAAATCAACAATATGTTGTGCGCTCCACCACATGTCGGCGGTGATGTGGCCAAAACCGCGGCTCAGATCGCCGGGTTTTCGCCGATTTGAAACATCATGCTAATGTTGACCTCTTTCATTTGAGGAGATTTTTCATGGACCCCCAACTTCGCGTTCAATACCTCACCGGGCGGCTCGACAACTATTACTCGATTATGCGAACGACCGTTTTCGCACTCGCCGGGCTCGCCGCGATCATATCCTTTGCACCAGGCAAGGCCGGGATGATGCTTGCGGCTCTGGTCGTAGCTACCACGGCCTTCGGGATTCTCGCGGGAAGTGCTTCATTGAACGACATCGACTGCTTGCGGCAGGATATCGATGAAACAACAGCTCAGACCAACTATGGCCGAAGTGCTATGTCACGCAATGTTGGGGCCCTGAAGCTTGCATCCAACCTGCTGATAGGTTTGGCGGGTCTGGCCGAGGTGATGACAATCTTCTTCTGACGCCGGGGAGGCGACATTGGAGGGGGAGGCTGCCCCTCAGAACTTCCTCTGAATGTCCCGGGCGACGTCTTCGATCGTGTCGCCGGCTTTCGAGATGTCGCGGCCTGCACCCTTTGCCGTCTCGCAGGCGGCGAGGGTGGTCAGGGTCAGGGCGATCAGGATCGCGCGGGTCATGGGATAGCTCCGTTGCTGCTCGACGGCCCTCTTACCAGAGCGTCACGGCAGCGGCCAGAGCCGCTCAGTTCCTTTGCGAAATCATGCCGGTGAGCATGGTCAGCAGGAACAGGACGGATGCGACACAGACAATGGTTGGGCCGGTTGGCGTGTCCAGCCAAAACGCCGCCCACAACCCTCCGAGCGCGGCCAGCGATCCGATGCCCGCAGCGCCGAGCGCCATTGCCTCGGGGGTGCGGGCCAGTGGGCGGGTGGCTGCTGCCGGAATGACCAGCAATGACGCGATCAGCAGGATCCCGACGACTTTGATGGCGACGGCGACGACCAGCGCCAGCGTGAGGGTCAGGGCAAAGGACTCGCGGCGTGGATCAAGCCCGCTCGCACGGGCGAGGTCAGGGTTTAGCGTCACTGTCAGCAAGGCCGACCATCGCCAGCCAACGATAGCCAGAACCAGTGCTGTCCCACCCCAGATCGTGCCAAGATCGGCTTTGTTCACTGCGAGAATGTCGCCGAAGAGAAAGGCCATCAGATCAAGCCGCACGTCAGATAGCAACGCCACGGCCACCAGCCCGGCAGCCAGTGCAGTGTGGGCAAGCACGCCCAGAACCGTGTCCATCGCATAGCCGCGGCCGGAAAGCGCAGAAACGGCTGTTGCCATAGCCAGAGCGGCGGCCAGAATCGCAGGTAAAACAGGCAGCGAAAAAGCCAGGGCGATAGCGACACCAAGGATGGCGGCATGGGCCGTAGCCTCTCCGAAATAGGCCATTCGGCGCCAGACGACAAAACAGCCGAGCGGTGCGGCTGCCAGCGCCACGCCGAGCCCGGCGAGTGCTGCGCGGACCATGAAATCGTCGAGCATCCCCTCAGGCATCCTGTGTCTCCGCACCATGAGGATGATCGTGAGGATGGTCGTGATAATGATCGTGGTCGCAACCGTCATGGGAATGGGCATGCTGGTGACGGTAAAGCGCCAGTGCCCCTTTGGTCCCCGATCCGAACAGGGCGCGGTATTCGGGCGCACTGGCTACAATTTCCGGTGTGCCCTGACAGCAGATATGTCCGTTCAGGCACAACACTCGATCCGAGGCGGCCATGACGACGTGAAGGTCGTGGCTCACCATCACCACCGCGCAACCCAGTTCCTGCCGAACCGTTTCGATCCTGCGATAGAACGCGGCTGCGCCCGGCTGATCCAGACCTTGGGTTGCCTCGTCCAGCAACAGCAGCTGGGGGCGTTCAAGCAGCGCGCGCGCCAGAAGAACCCGTTGGAACTGTCCGCCGGACAGATCTGCAAGCTGCCGAGATCCAAGATCCGGCACGCCAGCCTGCTCGAGCGCGTTGAAAGCGTCGGTTTCCGAAACCCGGCGGGGCAGGCCAAGGAACCGCTGCACGGTCATCGGCAGAGAGGCATCCACCGCCAGTTTCTGGGGTACGTATCCGATGCGAAGCCCTTTGCTGCGGTTCACGCTTCCCTGTTCCGGCGTCACCGCCCCGATCAACGTGCGCAGAAAGGTTGACTTGCCCGACCCGTTCGGGCCCACCACCGTCACGATCTCGGCGGGGTGGATATCGACACTGACGTCATGCAGCACAGGCGTGCGGTCAAGCCGGACGGCAAGATCCCGAACCGCGATCAGCGGCGCATTCATGTCTCGGCTCCCGCACAGGCAGGGCACAACCCCTCTGCCTCAACCACGATTCTTTCAATGGTAAACCCGGTCTCGGCGGCAGCCGTGCCAAGCCGACCCTGTTCGAGTTCGGTGATGGCCTCGGCGACCAGTCGGCAGTTGCGACAGACAAGGAAAGCCGGCACATGGGCATCCTGAGGATGGGCGCAGGCCGTGTAGGCGTTGAGCCGTTCGATCCGGTGCGCAAAGCCATTCTGAACAAGGAAATCCAAGGCACGGTAGGCAACGGGGGGCTGCGATCCCAATCCATCGGCAGCCAGCAGTTCGAGTATGTCATAGGCCCCTATAGCCCGATGTTCCCGCAACAAGATCTCCAACACCCGACGACGAACCGGGGTGAATTGCAGTTTGCGGTTCGTACAGTGAGCCTCGGCCAGTTCCAAAGCGCTGTGGATACAGCTGGCGTGATCGTGCTGGTCGAATCCGATGGTGGTTACTGGATTTGTCACAGGGCGCAGTTCCGTGGTTCAGATTGTGTATTGATATGTTATAACATCCCGACTATCACCCGGCGGCATCTGTTACAAGATAACATTATCCTGCGTGAATGAGGTCTCCATGTTGCGCCGCCACCTGACTGCCCTGCTTCTAACGTTCGTTGGAGCGGCCCCGGCCGTTGCAGATGTACCGCGTGTGGCTGTCGATATTCCTCCGGTTCACGGGCTGGTTTCGATGGTGATGGACGGTGTCGGCGAGCCGGACTTGCTGATGCGCCCCGGAGCCTCGCCACATGGATACGCCATGCGACCGTCAGAGGCCCGTGCCTTGCAACGCGCTGACGCAGTTGTCTGGATCGGGCCAGAGCTTACGCCTTGGCTGGAACGGCCAATGTCTTCGCTCGCAGGTGGTGCAGTCGATCTGCCCCTTTTGAATCATCCTGTCACCCGGGTGTTGGATATCCGGGACGCTCTGGAAGCGGGCCCGCCATCCGAAAATGAAGGTCATGGTGATCATGATGGTCACAGCCTTGACGACCATGACCATGATCACCACGACCATGGCAGCCTAGATCCGCATGCATGGCTTGATCCAGCCAACGCAAAGGCATGGTTGCCGTTGGTCGCAGAATTGCTTTCCGGTCTGGACCCGGAAAATGCCGACGTCTATGCCGAAAACGCGCGGCGCGCTGTTGCGCAACTGGAGATGATTTCCCGTGACACCGAGCTTCTGCTGGCCTCGATGCAGACCAGGAAATACGTAGGGTTTCACGATTCTCTGCATTACTTCGAAGCCCGTTATGGTCTTCAAACCGCCGGAACATTGGCCCTGAGTGACGCGCAGGATCCCAGTCCGGCACGCATGGCCCGGATGAAGACCGAGCTTGCTGGCTCGGGGATTTCATGCGCCTTCTCCGAGCCGCAGTTTGATCCCGGTCTTTTGGAAGTGGCTTTGGAAACGGCCGAGATTCCGATTGTCGAGATAGATCCGGTCGGCAGGGATTTCGCGCTGGGGTCTGACTTTTACCCGGAATTGATCCGCTCGGTAGCTGCCAGCTTTGCCCGGTGTGCCGACGCTAAATGAAAGCCATGCAAGCTGCTGCAATCCAAGGGTTACAGGGGCGCGATCAGACGGCGATCTTGCCGCCGCCACGTTTGGTCACAACCACGATCGACGGGCGCGGAGGCATGTCGTCCCGGAAATCTGGCCAGCGGGTGGCCGGATCTTCGAATGTCGAGGCGCGTTCGAAGCCTTTGAGTGCGCGCGTTCCATCTGTGCCGGGATGTTGAACCGCAAGAAACAGGGTTTCACCGTCTGGCGCGAAGCGCGGGCCGCATAGCTCGGCACCAACCGGGCACCGAAAAAACAGTTTGGCGTGTCCGCGCAACGCACCTTCGGTCTCGACACTGTAGAGACCGTCTGACTTTCCGGTCTTGTTCCACCTGCTGCCCTGATCGGTCGCCACCCAGAGCCTTCCATCGGCGTCGATTTCGCAATTGTCGGGCGAGGCGAACCAACCGTCGTGGCTGGTTTCGGGGTTCCACATCGCCCCGACATCGGCAGCGGCAGGATCCCCGCATTTAACAAGGATCGACCATGTGCCGCGCAACGCCGCGTGGTCGCCATCCTGCTCGCTGATTGCGATGATATGGCCAAAACGGGATTTTGCCCGGGGATTGGCGGCGTCGACCTGCCCGGGCTTGCGGCGGGAATTGTTGGTCAGCATGACAAAGGCGGTGCCATCGCCGCGTGGCTGGACATCTTCGGGCCGATCCATGGGTGTAGCCCCCAGCGCGTCGGCCGCCAGCCGCGAGTCGATCAGGACATCGGCCTGACTCTCGAACCCGTTTTTTGGTGTCAGCGGCCCATGGCCATGAACAAGCGGCAGCCAGTGCAGTGACCCGTCTGCATCGAACCGTGCCGCATACAGGATACCGTCGCTGAGTAGTCTGGAATTGGCAGAGCGGTCCTCGGACACTGTGCCGTTGGACACATATTTGTAGACATAGTCAAACCGGGCATCATCACCCATGTAAACGACCAGCTGCCCGGTCCGGGCAATCGTGGTTTCAGCGCCTTCATGCCGGAACCGGCCCAGTGCGGTATGCTTTACCGGCGGCGCATCCGGGTTTCGCGGGTCGACTTCAACAACCCATCCGAACCGATTGGATTCGTTCGGCTCTCGATCAATGTTGAACCTGTCGTGGAACCGGCCCCACGCATACCAGCCTCCCGGGATGCCATAGCGTTTCTTGGAAGCCGAATCAGCATGTCCTGACAGGTCGGGCCTGCCCTCGGCATCTCTTGTGTCGGTCCAGAAATAACCGTGGAAATTCTCTTCTGCCATCAGCCAGGTGTCCCAGGGGGTCATCCCGCCCGCGCAGTTGTTGAGCGTTCCGACAACAGAGCGGCCTGATGAATCTTCGCTGGTTGTCATCCGTGCATGCCCTGCCGCCGGACCGTCGATGTCCATCCGCGTTGTCAGAGGCGTGATCCGACGATTCATCCGGCTTGAACGAACCACAGACCATTTGCCATCCGTGGCGCGCGCAACCTCGACAACACTGCCGCCATGGGCGGCCATTTCAATGTCGGCAAGCGCGGGACTCATGCCGGCGAAATTGTCCTTGTCCTGCCTGCCAAGGCCGGGGAACATCATCTCTTCGTTGGTGTATTCGTGATTCACGCAAAGCAGACCACGGCTGCCGTCTTCGTTCAGAGGTGTGAAGCCGACAAAGTCGTTGTTGTACCCGAATTGCCCCAGCTGGGCTTCGACGGTTTGGTTCATCACGTCGAACTCAGGTGCATCAGCAAAAATCGGGTCGCCCCAACGCAGAAGGATGTTGGCGTCGTAGCCGTCAGCCACGTGATGCGTTTCGTCGTTGCCCGCACCCAGCTCGTCAAACCGGAAGCGCGACTCGCTACTACCCGAAGCACAAGCCGGTTGCGGTAAAACGGCCGCGGAGCCGAACAATGCCGCCGAGGCCGATACGCCCAGCACCCCGCGCAACAGGTCGCGACGTCCGAAGCGGTCTTGAATCACGTCCCCGATGGTATTCAATGGGCCGGGGTTGAGCGGAATGTCGTCAAAGGCTTCGTAGGCCTCCGCTTTGTTGCCGATGTCGGGGTCGTTGATGATGTCCTTGCGATCCATGAGGAGTGGTCTGCCCGGTGGTTGATGGATGTCGGATATGTCTAGCGGTCGCGCAGGACCTGTCGAGGTGAATTGGGAAAGCCGGAGGTTTTACTCGGCGATCCGAAAGCCTTCGATCAACTGACGCAAGCCGAAGGCGGCCCCGGCAAAGATCGACAGGAAGGTAACTGGCGCACTGATCGCAAGCAGGCTGAAGGCGGACATGCCTTGCCCGACGGTGCATCCCATCGCCAGAACCGCGCCGACCCCCATGATGCCCGCGCCCAGAATCTGGCGTCGCAGTTCGCGGGGATCCTCACAGGCCTCCCACCGGAAATGGCCTTTGATCAGCGATCCGATGAACGCACCGCACCAGACACCGGCAATCGAGCCCACGGCAAAAGAGATCGGGCGGAGGCTTCCGGTCATGGAATAGAGAATCGTTTCACCCACCGGCGCCGAAAAACTGTGCGACACCACTGGCAAGGCTTCGAACCCGTTATCCGCCACCCATTGGGTTCCTGCCCAGCCCGAGATGATCGCCATCCCCACGACGACGGACCAGAAAACAGCGCTGAAATCGCGACGCAGCTCGCGCGACCAAAGCGCGGCCGCGACGAAGAAAAGGCCCACCGCGACCCCGATTGTTGAAACCGACAACCCGGTCAACACCGCAGCATGATGGGCCAGGCCGGGTGGAACCTCCGACGTTACTTCGACCTGTTCAAAGAAGAAGTTCCGAACCGGGGCCAGCGGTCCGCTGAGCACTACATAGGTCGAGACACCCATCACCAGCACGATCACGAAGGAGCGCAGGTCGCCTCCGCCCAGCCGTGCAATGGCGCCGTAGCCGCAATTTCCGGACAGTGCCATTCCATATCCAAACATCAGCCCGCCAACAATTGAGGCCATCGGCATCCAGCGGATCGACAGATAGAAACTCTGTCCCGGGTCGAGCAGGCCGAAACCGATCAGCGAAAAAGACCCGATCACAGCGGTTCCAATCGCCAGCGCCCACATGCGCAATCGGGTGTCCGAACCGCCATAGAGAAGATCTTCGATCGCGCCGAGCGTGCAGAACCGTCCCAGCCGGGCGGCAAGACCGAGCAATATGCCACCGATCAGGCCGATTGCGGCCACGGTCTGATGATCTGTCAGAAACTCTGGCATGCCACTTCCCCCGCCGGCCTCCGGAACTCATTCACGATGCTGCATACGGGGCAGGTGGTCAAGCCGAGAGGCAGGCGGAGCCAATCAGGGTGGCCGCAAGATCCGTGTTGAAGAGTTGTAGCCCTAGTCGTTCTTTGCCTCGTCCTGTGCGCAGAACAGGTCGTAGACAACCTCGAGAATACGGCGCGGACGTTCGTCGGCGAGACTGTAGTAGATTGCCTTGCCATCTCGGCGCGGCACGACAAGACCTTCCAGACGCAGGCGCGACAGTTGTTGCGATACCGCGGCTTGCCGGGCTGAAAGCAACTCTTCCAACTCTGTCACCGACTTCTCTCCGGTCACAAGATGACACAGGATCATCAATCTGCCCTCGTGGCTGATCGCCTTGAGGAAGTTCGATGCCGTGGTGGCGTTGGTGACCATCTTGTCCAGTTCGTCCTCGGACATGTCTGTCGAAAACTGAGGAAGTCCCATCTGTCCTGCTTTCCCTGACCCGGACCTGTTCCGGGAGTCATTGAGTCTTGTGTCTTGTTGGCGGTCGGCCACCGATCGCCGTTTATATCATAGATATTTTCAGTTCCACCGCTTCGCGGGGAGAAACCCGCCCGTCGATGTAGGCCTGCATCACTCGTACCCTATCCGCCCGTCGCCTCGAATTGCTCGAATTCGGTCGTGTCTTCGAGCAGCTGTTCCAGCAACGGCCAAAAGAAATCCTCACCCGGATATCCTTCGAGCCGTCCGATTTCCTGCTCGTTCTCGACCACTAAGAACGTCGGGGTGAAAACCACCCGCCGCGAAACCTCGAGATCCGGGGGCATGGCTCGCAGGTCGACTCGCCGCAAGGGGGCAAACCGACCCTCACGCGTCTTCGGATAGGCCGGCGCGATCTCTTCGTTCCAGCGGGCGCACCATTCGCAACCAGTCTGTTCGACCATCACCAGCTCTGCCGCAGCCACAGGCAAGGCGAGGGCAATTGCCAGAAGTGGCGAGAGCAGAGTTTTCAGGACCGGCATAGGGAATCCGTTGACGTTTGGTTGACACACAACATAATTTGAATGTGTGAATGATTCAAGCCGCAGGCCGAAACCCGACTGCGGAGCGACACGTGAAAAGGCGCAATCATGCTCGAGATTTCTCTGCTTGGGGCCGGTTTCGCCGGTTTGTTGAGTTTTTTCACGCCCTGCGTTCTGCCCATGGTCCCGTTCTATCTGTGCTACCTCGGCGGGCTCAGCATGGCTGAGTTGCGTGCAGACGGCGGAATAGCGCCGGGAGCCCAGCGGCGTCTGCTCGGCTCGGCGGTCCTGTTTGCGGCCGGTGTCACCACCGTGTTCATGCTGCTTGGCATGGGGGCGACGGCGCTTGGTCAGTTGTTCGGGCAGTATCTGCAGCCCTTGTCCTATGTCGCTGCAGCGATTCTGCTACTTTTCGGGCTGCATTTTCTGGGCGTGGTCAGGGTTCCGCTGCTCTATCGCGAGGCGCGTTTGGAAAGCAGCGCCGAGGCCTCCTCGGCTTTGGGGGCCTACCTTATGGGATTGGCCTTCGGCTTTGGTTGGACCCCCTGCGTCGGACCGGCGCTGGCCGCTATCCTGATGATCGCCAGCGGCATGGGAGATATCTGGCGCGGGGCCGTGCTGTTGTTTGTCTATGGGGTGGGCATGACCGCCCCGTTTGTGATTGCGGCCCTGTTTGCCCGACCATTCCTGGCGTTTGTTCAGCGTCACCGAGCAGCCTTTGCATGGGTCGAGAAGGGCATGGGGGTGATGCTGATCGTGTTTGCCGTTCTCATCGCAACCGGCGGTGTGAACCTGATTGCGGATGCCATGATCCGCTGGGTGCCGGGGTTTGCAAATCTCGGCTGAAGATAAGGGGAGGAGAACATGAAACGGATTGCAATAAGGGCTTTGTCTCTTTGTTTCGCCATCGCTTTTGGGGCATGTGCGACTGCAGCCGAACTGGGGGATGACGGGCTCCACAAAGCCGATTGGATGCGAGACACGTTCAAGGACATTCAGGAGGATTTTGCCGAGGCGCAGGCAGAAGGCAAGCGCCTGATGCTGATCGTTGAGCAACGAGGCTGCCTGTATTGTCGGGACATGCATGAGAACACATTTACCGACCCGAGGGTAAAAGCGATGCTTGAGGAGATCTATTTCCCGGTTCAGATCAATCTGCACGGCGATACCGAACTCGTGGACGCCGACGGCGAAGCGCTTTCGGAAAAGGCGGCGGCCCGGAAATGGGGGGTGTTGTTCACGCCCACAATGATCTTTTTTCCGACCGAACTGGACGAGAGCAAACCTGCGGTGCAACAGGCCGTTGCGGTCATGCCCGGAGCATTTGCAGCCGGAACGACCTTGGACATGCTGACCTGGGTTGCCGAGAAACGCTACCTCGACCAGTCGGAAGAAGACTTCCAGCGTTATCACGCCCGGATGATTCGTGAGCGGAACGACGGGGATACGCGCTAATCGGCGATCCTGATCTTCGGCGAGGACGTGAAACTTTCGGAAAACTGACGCTACCTGCGACAAAAGATTATAATAATTCACATTCGTGAATTTGTTGTTGCGTTAATGCGGTCCGGTAGCCTACGGTATGCAAAGCCAACTCGCCGCGCTGCGCGTGGCAGCCAATGGGAGGATCCATGAAACTAACTATTCTGACAGTGGCCGCCGCGCTGGTCGGCGGGGCTGCAACCGCCGCCGAGGTCAGCCCCAAGGACATCAAGTTCACCGAAGACGGTGCCGTTGAAATGTCGCTTTCCGGTCAGGCCGGCGATGCAGCCAACGGTGCTATGGTCGTCGGATCCAAAAAACACGGCAACTGCATTGCCTGCCATCAGGTATCGGCGCTTGCGGACGTACCGTTCCACGGCGAAGTCGGACCGTCGCTGGATGGTGCCGGTGATCGCTGGACCGAAGCCGAACTGCGCGGTCTGCTGGCGAACCCGAAAGTGGTGTTCGAGGGCACTGTAATGCCTGCCTTTTACAAGGTGGACGGCTTTAATCGCCCTGGCGACGCTTACACAGGCGAGGCGGCCAAGGGGCCTCTCGACCCGCTGTTGAGCGCTCAGGAAATCGAAGATGTGGTCGCGTTCCTCGCGACATTGAAAGAGTAACACGCCCGGTCCGGACAAGCCTGGCCGAATTGAATTGTAAAGGAGAAAGAGAATGGATTTCTCACGTCGTGACACCCTGGGCCTTGCCCTCGGCGCAGCGGCCCTGACCGTGCTGCCCCTGCGGGTGAACGCTGCGACCGATGACATGATCGCCGAATTCACCGGCGGTGCCGACATGGCCGAGGGCGGTGTGACCCTGACTGCCCCTGAAATCGCCGAGAATGGCAATACGGTTCCGATCGAAGTGGCCGCCCCCGGCGCCTCGGCGATCATGCTGCTGGCCACCGGCAATCCGACACCGGGCGTTGCCACGTTCAACTTTGGCGAACTGGCCGCCGTGCAGGCCGCGTCGACCCGGATCCGTCTGGCGGGCACACAGGATGTTGTGGCCATCGCCAAACTCGCCGACGGAAGTTTTGCCAAGGCCAGCTCGACCGTGAAAGTGACCATCGGGGGCTGCGGCGGCTGATTGCCGCCCTGACCACGACCCGAGACCAAGGAGAATTCAGACATGGCATCCGGAGTTAAACCCCGCGTCAAAGTCCCGAAAACCGCCGCTGCCGGCGAGGCGATCACGATCAAAACCCTGATCAGTCACAAGATGGAAAGCGGCCAGCGCAAGGACAAAGAAGGCAACCTGATCCCGCGCTCGATCATCAACCGCTTCACCTGCGAGTTCAACGGCAAGACCGTTCTCGATGTGACGATGGAACCGGCGATTTCGACCAACCCGTACTTCCAGTTCGAGGCCACTGTGCCCGAGGCAGGTGACTTTGTTTTCACCTGGTACGACGACGACGGTTCGGTCTACGACGCCAAGAAATCGGTCGCGATTGCCTGACCCCGAAAGGCAGACCTCGTGCCTTGTTCCGGCCTTCGGGCCGGGGTGGGGCCAACCACCCAAGGGAGGAAATGGGATGAATTACAAGGCAATGACCGCAATTGCCATTTTGGCTGCGGCGCCTCTTTCGGCGATGGCTGGCGCTGATGACGACAAGTTGGTTGTCAATGACGAGATCGAGATGGTTACCAAGACCGCCGCGCCGGCGCATCTGGCGGATGCAGTCGATGAGGTGATGTCGGGCTGGCATTTTCGCTCGGACGAAACACAGGCCCTGCAGATGGATGATTTCGATAACCCGGCCATGGTTTTTGTCGATCAGGCCATGGAGCAGTGGGAAGCCGTTGAGGGCGAGGCCGGCAAGTCGTGCGCTTCATGCCACGACAGCGTCGAGGACAGCATGAAGGGCGTCCGTGCCGTCTATCCCAAGTGGAATGACGAGCGTGAGCAGGTCTATACGATGGCCATGCAGATCAACGATTGCCGCGAGAACGGCATGAAGGCCAAAAAGTGGAAGTATACCGGTGGTGACATGGCTTCGATGGAAGCCCTGATCTCGGTGCAGTCTCGCGGCATGCCTGTGAACGTGGCGATCGACGGCCCGGCCGAGGCCACGTGGGAAGATGGCAAGGAGCTCTACTACACACGCACCGGTCAGCTGGATCTCAGCTGCGCATCTTGCCACGAAGAAAACTATGGCAACATGATCCGCGCTGACCATCTGAGCCAAGGGCAGATCAACGGGTTTCCGACCTATCGGTTGAAGAACGCCAAGATCAACACAGTCCACGCACGCTTCAAGGGTTGTGTCCGCGATACACGCGCCGAGACGTTCAAGCCCGGAAGCCCGGATTTCGTAGCGCTTGAACTGTATGTTGCCTCGCGCGGCAATGGCCTGTCGGTCGAAGGACCTTCTGTCCGCAACTAAACTTGAAACCCCGTGCCGCAACCGGCTCGGGGTTTCCTGCATAGATAAAATTCAAACATGCGAATATGTCGCATCTTAAATCGGGAAAGCTGATCCAGATGATCTCGCGTCGTGATTTTCTACAGGTCTCCATGGCAGCCTCGGCCCTTGTCGGGGCGTCGGGCTTCGGCAACTGGGCGCGGCTCGCTGCGCAACAATCGCTAACGCAGGATCAGCTGCTAGAGTTCGACACGTTCGGCAACATCAGCCTGATCCACATCACTGACATTCACGCCCAGCTCAAGCCGATTTTCTTTCGCGAACCCGAAGTGAACCTGGGGGTTGGTCCCGCAAAGGGGCAGATGCCCCATGTCACCGGCGCGGATTTCCGCAAGGCTTACGGGATCGCCGACGGGTCGCCCTCGCATTACGCGCTGACGTATGATGACTTCTCGTCGCTGGCCAGGGGTTATGGCCGGGTCGGCGGGCTGGATCGTGTGGCCACCATAATCAACGCCATCCGCGCGGATCGTCCGGATGCGCTGCTGTTTGACGGCGGAGACACATGGCACGGCTCTTACACATGCCATCACACCCAAGGCCAGGACATGGTCAACGTGATGAACGCTCTGAAGCCGGACGCGATGACTTTCCATTGGGAGTTCACGCTGGGATCGGACCGGGTGAACGAGATCGTCGAGGGGCTCCCCTTTGCGGCGCTGGGCCAGAACATCTTTGACGCCGAGTGGGACGAGCCAGCCGAACTGTTCAAACCCTACAAATTCTTTGACAGAGGCGGGGCCAAAGTGGCCGTGATCGGTCAGGCTTTCCCTTACATGCCCATCGCCAATCCGCGCTGGATGTTCCCGGAATACAGCTTTGGCATCCGCGACGAGAACATGCAGGCGATGGTGGACGAAGTCCGTGACATGGGGGCCGATGTCGTTGTCGTTCTGTCCCACAACGGATTCGACGTGGACAAGAAGATGGCCGGAGTTGTCAGCGGTATCGACGTGATCCTGTCGGGCCATACCCATGACGCGCTGCCCGAACCGGTGCTGGTGGGCCAGACCCATATCATTGCTTCCGGCAGCAATGGCAAATTCGTTTCCCGTGTCGATCTGGACGTGCGCGACGGCAAGATGATGGGTCTCAAGCACAAGTTGATCCCGATCTTTTCGGACGTGATCGCACCTGACCCGATGATCACCAAACTGATCGACGAGCAGCGCGCACCCTATGCGGACCAGTTGAAAGAGGTGATCGGCCGCACTGACGAAAACGCGCTGCTCTATCGTCGTGGCAATTTTAACGGCACATGGGACGATCTGATCTGCGATGCCCTGATTTCCGAGCGCGAGGCGGACATTGCCATGTCGCCCGGCGTGCGCTGGGGGCCGTCGATCCTGCCGGGGCAGGACATCACCCGCGAGGATATCTGGAACGTTACCTCGATGAGCTATGGCGAAGCCTACCGCACGGAAATGACCGGTGAATTCATCAAGGTGATCCTCGAGGATGTGGCAGACAACATCTTCAATCCCGATCCTTACTACCAGCAGGGCGGTGACATGGTGCGCATCGGCGGCATGGGCTACCGCATCGACATCAACAAGCCCGCGGGTGAGCGGATTTCGGAGATGACATTGCTCAAATCCGGCGAGGCCATTGATCCGGCCAAGACCTACATGGTTGCGGGTTGGGCCAGCGTTAACGAAGGCACCGAAGGCCCGCCGATCTGGGATGTGGTGGAAAGCCATATTCGCAAACAGGGTACCGTCACCCTTGATCCGAACAACTCGGTCAACGTTGTGGGTGCCTGAGCGCCTGCGGCTGCGGACCGAAGTAACATTTGAACCGTTAATTCACGCCAGTGAAAGCAAGAATTTCAGGAGGCAAAACCGAGATGAGTGAGAACTCGAAGAAAATTGCCCCGTCGCGCAGGCAGTTTCTGACCGGCGCTGCGGCTGCGGGGGCAGGGGCCGTCGCCGCGGGGGCAGCTAGGGCGGCGGGACCGGACCCGCTGATTACAGAACTGCAGGACTGGGCCTCGGGCACCGGCGAAGGTGTTGACGCGACCCCCTATGGCCTTCCCATCGAGTTTGAAAAGGATGTCGTGCGGCGCAACGTGGAATGGCTGACGGCTGACACGATCAGCTCGATCAACTTTACGCCGATCCACGCACTGGATGGAACGATAACGCCGCAAGGTTGCGCCTTTGAGCGGCACCATTCCGGAGCCATCGAGCTGCGCAAAGAAGATTATCGGCTGATGATCAACGGGCTGGTGGATACGCCTCTGGTGTTTACCTATGCCGATCTCGAACGCTTCCCGCGCGAAAATCACGTTTACTTCTGCGAATGTGCCGCAAATTCGGGCATGGAATGGGCCGGTGCGCAGCTCAACGGCGCACAATTCACCCACGGCATGATCCACAACATGGAATACTCAGGGGTTTCCCTACGCACCTTGCTGGAAGAGGCCGGGCTGGGCGCTGCGGGCGACTTCAAGGACAAGTGGGTCTATGTCGAAGGCGCCGATGCTTCTTCGAATGGCCGCTCGATCCCAATGGAAAAGGCGCTGGATGATGTGCTGGTCGCTTTCAAGGCCAATGGCGAGGCCTTGCGCATGGAGCACGGTTATCCTGTGCGCCTCGTGGTGCCGGGTTGGGAAGGCAACATGTGGATCAAGTGGCTGCGCCGGATCGAAGTGACCGATCAGGCGATTGAAAGCCGCGAGGAGACCTCGAAATACACCGACACGCTGGAAAACGGCGTTAGCCGGAAATGGACGTGGGAGATGGACGCGAAATCCGTCGTCACCTCGCCCAGCCCGCAATCGCCAATCACTCATGGTCCCGGCCCACTGGTTATCACCGGACTTGCGTGGTCGGGCCGGGGTTCGATAACGGGTGTCGATGTTTCAATCGATGGCGGTAAGACGTGGCAAGAAGCGCGTCTGGGCGCACCCGGGACAGATAAGGCGCTGACGCGGTTTTACCTCGATATCAACTGGGACGGGTCCGAGATGCTGCTGCAAAGCCGTGCCCGCGACAGTTCCGGTTACGTGCAGCCAACCAAAGCGCAGCTGCGCGAAGTGCGCGGATTGAACTCGATCTACCACAACAACTCGATCCAGACCTGGTGGGTGAAGGCCAGCGGAGAGGCGGAAAATGTCGAAGTATCGTAACCTGATAACCGCATCCGGGCTGGCAATGCTGATGGCCGTGCCTGCCTTTGCCGAGAAGTATGGCCTTGGCCGTCCGGCTCTGCCCGAGGAAATTGCAGCGTGGGATGTGGATGTCGCCCCCGATGGAGCCGGCCTTCCGGATGGTTCGGGCGATGTGTTCACCGGTGAGGAAGTCTTTGCCGAGAAATGCGCCATCTGCCACGGCGATTTCGCCGAAGGCGTGGACAATTGGCCCAAGCTGGCCGGTGGCATGGGCACGCTGGACCATGACGACCCGCTAAAAACGGTGGGGTCCTACTGGCCCTATCTGTCAACCACTTGGGACTACGTGAACCGCTCGATGCCCTTTGGCGCGGCGCAGACACTATCGGCCGACGAAGTTTATGCGATCGTTGCCTATATCCTCTATTCCAACGATCTGGTGGATGATGAGTTCGAGTTGTCGAAGGAAACCTTCTTCGATGTCGAGATGCCCAATGCCGAGGGGTTCATCATTGATGACCGAACCACCAGCGAGGCGCATTTCTGGACCGACGCGCCCTGCATGGAGAACTGCAAGGAAAGCGTCGAGATCACCATGCGCGCAATGGTTCTGGATGTGACGCCGGAAGAAACCAATGAAGCAGCCGCGGCAGCACCGGCGGACGAGGCCAAAGCCGAGGAGCCGGTTTCAGAACCGGCGGCAGAAGCGGCGCCCGTGCAGGAGGCCGCTCTTGACCCGGAATTGGTGGCCAAGGGTGAGAAGACCTTCAAGAAGTGCAAGGCCTGCCATCAGGTGGGGGACGGGGCCAAAAACAAGACCGGCCCGATCCTCAATGGGATTGTCGGTGCCCCCGTTGGGCAGGTCGGTGGCTTCAAATACTCCAAGCCGATGAAGGCTGCTGCCGAAGGTGGGTTGGTCTGGGACGAGGCTGAACTGGCGGCCTTTCTTACCAAGCCAAAGGCATACATGAAGGGCACCAAGATGTCCTTTGCCGGTCTCAAGAAAGACGGGGATGTCGAAGCCGTCATCGCCTATCTGAAGTCCTATGCGCAGTAGGGTTTCCCGCATCGTTGGATCCGCGGGGTTGGCACTGGCTGCGTTTTGCGCGCCGGCCGCCGCCGAGGAGCATGCGGCGAGCATTGGCGACATCGAGCGTGGCGAAAGGGTGTTTCAGCAGAAATGCGGAAGCTGCCACGCAATCGGGGACGGTGCCGCCCATGGCACCGAGCCGGGCACCGGGCCGCATCTGAACAATATCTTTGACCGCACGATCGCCCAGTTCGACGATTTCACCTATTCCGAGGGGATCTATCGAGCTCGGCGCGATGGCATGGTCTGGGATCTAGAGCATCTCGATGCCTACCTGACAAATCCCAAGTTGTTGGTCTCTGGCACCAACATGGATTTTCGCGGGATGGATGACCCAGTAGAACGCGGCGATGTTCTGGCCTATCTACGCGGATTTTCATCCAACCCGCAGGACATTCCCGAAGCGGCGCCAACGGCGTTGAAGCAGGATGTGGAACTTGATGCCGATATTTTAGCCATCGTCGGTGACCCGGAATACGGCGAGTACTTGTCGACCGAATGCGTCACCTGTCACCAGACCAGTGGGGACTACGACGGAATTCCGGCAATTACAGGCTGGTATGCAGAAGACTTCGTCCTCGCGATGCATGCGTACAAGCGGAAGATCCGGGTGCATCCGGTCATGCAGATGATGGCGGGGCGGCTGTCAGACGAGGAAATTGCTGCTTTGGCAGCCTATTTTGGCGCGCTGGAGTGATCCCTGAGGCGCGAGACACTTTTCTTTGGGAGGAACACAATATGACAATGAACAGACGTGGATTTCTGGGCGTCACGGTCGGTACGGCTGCGGCACTGTCGGCCCCGATGGTGCTGGGTGCGGGTAAACCTCGCGTCGTGGTGATCGGCGGCGGCGCCGGAGGGGCCACAGCAGCTCGCCACATCGCCAAGGGTTCAAAGGGCGCAATCGACGTTACGCTCGTCGAGCCAACCCGGACCTACTACACCTGCTTTTTCTCAAACCTCTATATCGGTGGCTTCCGAGAACTGAATTCGATTGCTCACAGCTATGGCAAGCTGGCATCGGAATACGGAATCAATGTGGTGCATGACTGGGCGGTGGGGATTGACCGTGATGCCCGGACAGTCACCCTCGCAGGCGGTGCGATGCTGCCTTATGATCGACTGATCCTGTCGCCCGGCATTGACTTTGTCGAAGGCGCGGTCGAGGGCTGGGATGTTTCGGCGCAGAACAAGATGCCCCATGCTTACAAGGCCGGGTCGCAGTCCGAGCTGCTCAAGGCGCAGATCGAGGCCATGCCCGAAGGTGGAACCTTTGCCATGGTTGCCCCGCCGAACCCGTTCCGCTGCCCGCCCGGCCCGTACGAGAGGGTCTCGATGGTGGCGCATGTGCTGAAACAGAAGAACCCGACCGCCAAGATCATCGTAGCCGATCCCAAGCCCAAATTCTCCAAGATGGCCCTGTTCCAGGAGGGTTGGGGCACGCATTACGACGGAATGATCGACTGGATTGGTCCGGATTTTGGTGGCGACGTGGTTTCGGTTGACCCCGAAGCGATGACTGTCACGATCGACGGAGAAGAAACCAAGGTCGATGCCTGCAACGTGATCCCGGCGATGAAGGCAGGCCGGATCTGCGAACTGGCGGGCATCACCGACGGCAACTGGGCACCGGTCGACGGGCGCACCATGCAGAGTCGGATGGACGAGAACATCCACGTATTGGGTGACGCCAGCGCGCAGGGCGACATGCCGAAATCTGGATTCTCGGCCAATTCGCAGGCCAAGGTGGCAGCAATGGCGGTGCGGTCGGCCCTGACCGGATCAAAGATGTTCCCGGCCAAGTTCTCCAACACCTGCTGGTCGCTTATCGGTACCGAAGACGGCGTGAAAGTCGGGGCGACCTACGAGGCAACTGAGGAGAAGATCGCCAAGGTCGACGGTTTCATCAGCCAGACCGGCGAAAACGCCGAACTGCGGGCCGCCACCTACGAGGAGAGCATCGGCTGGTATGCCGGAATTACCAGCGACATGTTCGGCTAATCCGCCCTTAGCCCCTTAGCCTGTTGCCTCGGCGGGACAACAGGCAATCCGTCCCTGACCCGATAATGCGTTTTCATATGCTGTTGCTTTCGGGTCAGGGGCAATTCCTGACGTTCAAAGAACTGTGCGATCCGCCAAAACGCGTCCGGCTCTAAGACCAAGCCTTGCGGAACGAGTGGGGAGAATCCCCGTATTTTGCCTTGAATTGCCGTGACAGATTGCTTGTCGTCGCAAAACCTGTCGCCGCAGCAATTTCAATCACCGACATCTTTGTTTCATTGAGATAGGTGAAAGCACGGGACAGACGCAGATCCATATAGCAGGCCATTGGCCCCTGACCGAGATACCGCTGAAAAAGCCGCTCCAGCTGTCTCCGCGATATATTTAGCCGATCGCAGATTTCCTTTATGGACAGTGGTTCCTCGATTTCCGACTCCATCAGCTCGATCGCCTTCAGCAGAACTGGATTTCTGCTGCCGATTGCCACGGAATGCTGTGATCGCTGCGGCGACCGGTTTCCGGACCTCATGTGGATGCACATATCTGCGACCATGATCGCAAGTTCGGGGCCGTGACGCTGTTCGATCAATGCAAGCATCATGTCGATCGACGCGTTTCCACCGCCGCAGGTGGTTATCCGCCCGTCACGCTCGTAGATGGCCGGAGAGGGGCTCAGATCCGGGAACAGTTCCAGAAAACCCGGCTGGTTTTCCCAGTGCAGCGTGAACTTTCGCCCCATCAGCAAGCCGGCTTTCGCCAAGGCAAAAGAACCGGTGCAAATGCCACCAAGGTCACGGCCGAACCGGGCTTCGCGTCTGAGCCAGTTCAGGATCGCAGAGCTGCAGGTGTCTTCCGGCTCGACCCCGGCGCACACAAATCCAAAGGTATCTGCGGGCAGGGGGGCAAGAGGTCCGTCCGGCGTAATACGCAACCCGTTGGAACACATCACCGGTTCGCCGTCCTCGGTCATTGTGTGCCAAGTAAAGAGCGGCTTCTTGGTCAGCTGGTTTGCAATCCGAAGCGGTTCGATCGCCGCCGCCAAGGCCAGCATCGTCGTCTTTGGAAGCAACACGAAGTAGAATCCGAGCGGCGGGCCGTCGTAGTCGAAGCTCAGGTTAGCGGAAGCGCCTTTCTGAATGAACGGATCTCGAATCATGGCAAAGCTTTTACGGCGCTCGTTGGTTGCGGCCGGGTCGGGACGGCGTGACAAGGGAGTCCCCAGAATGCCCCGGAGGTAAGGCATGGTCAATATTCCCCCAATTGCAGAGCGCCCGCCAGCGGGCCCGGGTTGGGCGATAGTTTCGCGTCGGCAGGATAATCCGCATTGCGGCCCTTGCAGCCCCTCAGAGCCGACACTAAGACTCAGGTAACCCATCTTCGGGTATCGTCCCGATCCATCGCAAAGAGCAGGCAGGATTTCCAATGTTCGATCCAGTTGATACCTACATGAACACCCTCGTCCCAATGGTGGTCGAACAGACCAGCCGGGGGGAGCGTGCCTATGACATCTTCTCGCGCCTGCTGAAGGAGCGGATCATCTTCATCAACGGTCCGATCCACGACGGGATGAGCCATCTGGTGGTCGCCCAGTTGTTGCACCTTGAGGCAGAGAATCCGAAAAAAGAGATCTCGATCTATATCAATTCACCCGGCGGCGTGGTGACCAGCGGTTTGTCGATCTACGACACAATGCAGTATATCAAGCCGAAATGTTCCACACTTGTGATCGGTCAGGCGGCCTCGATGGGATCGCTGCTGCTGGTCGGCGGCGAAAAGGGAATGCGCTTTTCACTGCCCAACAGCCGGATCATGGTGCACCAACCTTCGGGCGGATATCAGGGCCAGGCGAGCGACATCATGATTCACGCAGCCGAGACCCAGAAACTGAAAGACCGGCTGTACGATATCTACGTAAAGCACACCGGACAAAGCAAGAAAGCGGTTGAAAAGGCGTTGGATCGCGACAATTTCATGAGTCCGGAAGAGGCCAAGGAATGGGGCCATATCGACGAAATCGTCGAAAGCCGGGCCATTGGCGGAGAAGCCGAAGAATAAGTGGCAAGGCTGCCGAGAACCGGTGCCCGGCCCGGATTGAACACCCCGGCCGGACACACTTTTGCGATTGTAGAGGTCAAAGCGCTGGCCTAAGCTGTCCCGAACTGGTGGCAGAGAACTTGCGAAGAACTTTTGCGACCCTCCTTGGTGACACGGAGCAGGTTACGAGGCCCGAAAGGTAGATCATGGCGACGAATTCAGGCGGTGACAGCAAAAACACGCTTTATTGCAGCTTTTGCGGCAAGAGCCAGCATGAGGTGCGCAAGCTTATCGCGGGACCAACCGTGTTCATTTGCGATGAGTGCGTCGAGCTGTGCATGGACATTATCCGCGAAGAGACAAAGGCCAGCGGCCTGAAGTCGAGCGACGGTGTTCCGACCCCCAAGGATATCTGCGAGGTGCTTGACGACTATGTGATCGGGCAGGCGATGGCCAAGCGGGTGCTGTCGGTGGCGGTTCATAACCATTACAAGCGGCTGAACCACGCCCAGAAGGCCGGTGGTGAAATAGAACTGGCGAAATCAAACATCCTGCTGATCGGCCCCACCGGTTGCGGTAAGACGCTGTTGGCGCAGACGCTTGCCAGGATTCTGGACGTGCCCTTTACGATGGCGGATGCCACGACCCTGACCGAAGCGGGCTATGTGGGCGAGGACGTCGAAAACATCATTCTCAAGCTGCTTCAGGCAAGCGAATACAATGTCGAACGCGCGCAGCGCGGGATCGTCTATATCGACGAGGTCGACAAGATCACCCGCAAATCCGAGAATCCCTCAATCACCCGCGATGTGTCCGGTGAGGGGGTCCAGCAGGCTCTGCTGAAGCTGATGGAAGGTACGGTTGCATCTGTTCCACCGCAGGGCGGGCGGAAACACCCGCAGCAGGAGTTCCTGCAAGTGGACACCACCAACATCCTGTTCATCTGCGGCGGTGCCTTTGCCGGCCTCGACAAGATCATCGCGCAAAGGGGCAAGGGCTCGGCGATGGGGTTCGGGGCAGATGTCCGTGACAATGACGAACGCGGCGTTGGCGAGATTTTCCAGGAGCTGGAGCCGGAAGATCTGCTGAAGTTTGGCCTGATCCCGGAATTTGTCGGCCGCCTGCCGGTTTTGGCAACGTTGGAAGATCTCGATGAGGATGCGCTGGTTACCATTCTGACCCAGCCGAAGAACGCGTTGGTCAAGCAGTACCAACGCCTGTTCGAACTGGAAGAGACCGAGCTCGACTTCACCGATGATGCGCTGAAGGCCATCGCCAGAAAGGCCATCGACCGCAAGACTGGCGCCCGAGGGCTGCGCTCGATCATGGAGGATATCCTGTTGGATACCATGTTCGAACTGCCGGGTATGGACGATGTCTCCAAAGTGGTCGTGAACGAAGAAGCGGTGAATTCTGACGCGCAACCCCTTATGATCTATGCGGATTCCAACAAGGAACCTGCATCGGTCGGGTAAGGCAAAGCGGACACCCGCGAGGCCGAAACCCTGCGAAGCCTTCTGGAAAATTTAAGAACGGCGCGGTGTAACCCGCGCCGTTTTGCGATTGATCGTTCAGAGACCGGATTCGCCTGCGCTTGCTCCGAGTGATACAAGCGATCTGTTTTCAAACAGAAGGAAAATTGGTTTATGTGGCTATGGCTGCATGAGCGGAGGAAGCATGAAATGCGAATAACCCGGATACCCTCGGGGGGAGAGTTTGAGCAAAAGGTCGGATACGTGAGAACGGTTGTGGCCGGTGGCTTCGTTCATGTCGCAGGCACGGTTGGGCAAGGCGACGGTGTTGTAGAGCAATGTCATTCCGCCCTGTCGATCATCCGGACCGCTCTGGAAAAGGCCGGCGCTTCATTCGCCGATGTAGTGCGGGTGACATATATTTTGCCGGACCGCCACGAGTTCGAACCTTGCTGGCCGATCCTCAGGGAAACGTTCGGGGACAACCCGCCTGTAACGACGATGATCGAATGCGGATTGATCGACCCCAAGTACCGGATCGAGATCGAAGTGACGGCGCTTGCTCCCGATTGACCGGGATGTGCGAATTTGACGTGCAGGCTTGCTCTGGACCTCGGGGCGCACATGGTCCATATCTGCCAGTGACGAATTGCCGGAGAAATCTCATGGGACTCCTGAACACGCTTTTGCGGGCGGTTACCTGGTGGAACGGGTCAACGCTCAACACCGCGATCTACACGTCGCGCAAGGGGATCAGGGTCGGCGAGGATGATCAGGGCAACGTGTTCTACCGCAATGCCGATGACAGTCAGCGCTGGGTGATCTTCAATGGTGAAGCCGAGGCAAGCAGGATCGATGCCAACTGGCATGGTTGGCTGCACCGCACATGGGACGAACCGCCTACTGACAAGCCAATGGCGCACAAGGACTGGGAACAGCCGCATCAGGAAAACCTGACCGGGACCGCGCTGGCCTATGCTCCTGCCGGGTCCCTGCGACGAGCGGATCCGATTGAGCGTCGCGACTACGAGGCATGGAGCCCCGAGTAAGGGCAGAAATGATACGGCGAGGAAGATGAGCAACCATACCACCACCGAAGTTCTGGTCGGCGGCGCGGTTCTGGCCGCGGCGATCGGATTTGCCGTCTATGCAGGGCAGTCGACGGGGTTTGCACGATCGACTGACGGCTATGAACTTGCAGCGTCTTTCCGATCGCTCGAGGGCGTTAGCGTCGGCACGGATGTGCGCCTTGCTGGCGTCAAGATCGGAACCGTTACCGGTGTTGACCTGAACCCGGAAACTTTTCGCGCGGATACAACCTTTTCTGTAGCAGACGGGATCGTGATTCCAGATGACAGCGCGGCGGTCATCTCTTCCGAAGGCCTTCTGGGCGGCAATTTCCTGGAAATCATGCCAGGCGGATCGCCGTTCAATCTCGACGAAGGTGAAGTGATCGAAGACACTCAGGGCGCTGTGAGCCTGATCTCGCTGCTGGTCAAGTTTGTCGCCGGTGACGGGAGCGGCGAGTGATCCGTATTCTCGTCGCATTGCTGGTATTCTGTGCGGGGCCGCTAGCGGCTCAGGACAAGGTCGCATCCGGCAATGGTGCGGTGTTGCGGGGTCTCGACAAGGTCAACGGCAAGACAATTGACCTTCAGGTGAACTCTGGCAGCACGGTTGAGATTTTTGGTCTCGACGTGGCTCTGGGCGACTGCAGGTATCCGGCCGAGAACCCCACCGGCGACGCGTTTGCCTATCTCACCATCTGGAACAGAGGTCAGGCCGAGGCGCTTTTTGACGGTTGGATGATCGCAACGTCGCCTGCGCTCAATGCGTTGGACCACGCACGTTATGACGTCTGGGTGCTGCGCTGTATGACGTCCTGAGGTTTCGGAACAGGCGGGGCCGTGAACGCGGCCGTGTTGTCCAGCGCCTCTTTCAACAGGCGATGATAGGTGCCGCGGGGGATCTCGATACCGCCTAGCGATGCAAGGTGCGGCGTCAGGAACTGAGTGTCAAACAGGGTAAAGCCTGCCTGAACCAGCCGATCTACCAGAAAGGCCAGCGCGATTTTTGATGCATCCGTTCTGCGAGAGAACATGCTTTCACCAAAAAAGGCGCTGCCCAATGTCACTCCGTAGACCCCGCCGACCAGACGGTCGCTTTCCCATACCTCCAGTGAGTGGGCATGCCCTCTTTCGAACAGAGCGACATAGAGACGGCGGATTTCGTCGCTGATCCATGTTTCGGCCCGGTCAGCGCAGCCGTCAACTACGCCTTCGAAATCCCGGTCAATGCTGACTAAATAACCGCTGCGTCGCATGCGACGCGAAAGCGATTTCGATATGTGGAACCCGTCGAGCGGCAGGATGCCGCGCCGCTTGGGATCTACCCAGAAAATTTCGGGATCGTCACGGTGTTCTGCCATCGGGAAAATACCGATGGAATACGCGTGCAAAAGAAGTTCGGGCGTCAGGCTCATGGCCTGTAACCCGGTTCTTGACGGTAGAGGGCCGGGCTGTGCACCCGGCCCGATCCGTTACTCGGGCATGTTTGCCTCAAGCCAGCGCTCCAACCAGTGGATGTTGTAGTTGCCACTGTGCAGGTCCTCTTCCTGCAAGAGCGTGTGAAAGAGCGGAACCGTGGTGTCGATGCCGTCAATGATCAGCTCTGAGAGAGCGCGGTTCAGACGGGCCAGTGCCTCGTCCCGGTCGCGGCCCTGCACAACGAGTTTGGCGATCAGGGAATCGTAATATGGCGGTATCGAATATCCGTCATAGAGCGCGGAATCCATCCGTACACCCAGGCCACCCGGTGCATGAAAGGCCGTAATCTTGCCCGGGCAGGGCGAAAAGTTCGGCAGTCGCTCTGCGTTGATACGAACTTCGATGGCATGGCCGTTGATTTGCAGGTCATCCTGAGTGAAGGACATCGGAAGTCCGGCGGCCACACGGATCTGTTCGCGGACGAGATCGACGCCAAAGATGCCTTCGGTCACCGGATGCTCGACCTGCAGCCGGGTGTTCATCTCGATGAAGTAGAATTTTCCGTTTTCATAAAGAAACTCGATCGTGCCAGCGCCGATATAGTTGATCTTGGCCACGGCATCGGCGCAGGTCTTGCCGATTCTTGCGCGCTCTTCTGCGGAAATGCAGGGGCCGGGGGCCTCTTCGAACACCTTCTGGTGCCGCCTTTGCAAAGAGCAGTCGCGCTCGCCCAGATGCACGGCCTTCCCTTTTCCGTCGCCGAACACCTGTATCTCGATGTGGCGCGGGGTCGTGAGGTACTTTTCAATGTAGACCTCATCATTGCCAAAGGCGGCCTTGCCTTCGGCACGTGCGGTCATAAAGGCGCTTTCCATGTCAGCAGCGGTTTGCGCGACTTTCATACCGCGTCCGCCACCACCGGCGGTGGCCTTGATGATGACCGGGTATCCGATCTCTTCACCGATTTTCTTGGCCGTTTCCAGATCCGGCACACCCCCGTCAGAACCAGGTACGCAGGGTACGCCAAGATCTTTCATTGTATCCTTGGCAGTGATCTTGTCGCCCATGATACGGATGTGTTCGGCTGTCGGCCCGATGAAAGTGATGCCGTGGTCCTCGACGATCTGCACGAAATTGGCGTTTTCCGACAGAAAGCCATAGCCCGGGTGGATCGCCTGCGCCCCGGTGATCTCGCAGGCCGAGATGATGGCCGGGATCGACAGGTAGCTTTGCGGGCTGGGAGGGGGACCGATGCAGACGGATTCGTCGGCCATACGCACATGCATGGCATCCGAATCCGCGGTTGAGTGCACCGCCACTGTGGCGATCCCCATTTCACGGGCGGCGCGGATCACGCGCAACGCGATCTCGCCTCGGTTGGCAATCAGGATCTTGTCAAACATCGGTGTGTCCTTACTCGATGATGACCAGAGGTGTTCCGAATTCCACCGCAGAACCGTCTTCGACGAGGATCCGCTTTACCGTACCGGATTTCGGCGCGTGAATGTGGTTCATGGTCTTCATGGCCTCAACGATCAGCAAGGTATCGCCTTCGTTGACCTGTGCGCCGACACTGATAAAGGCCGGTGCCTCAGGCTCGGGCTGAAGGTAGATCGTGCCCACCATAGGTGAGGTCACCGCGCCGGGATGGCTGGCAGGATCTTCGCCCGCCGAAGGCGCTGGCTCAGCGGCTGGCGCGGCAGCGGGCGCTCCTGCCGGAGCGGGTGCCGGTGCCGCCGCAGCGACGGGAACTTGAATCGGAGCCGCTGCGACTGCAGCAGCCGGGTTCACACGGCTGACCCGGACGTTCAGGCTGTCTTCTTCGCCATATTCGCGCTTAACCTGCAATTCTGTCAGTTCGTTGTCGCGCAGCAATTCGGCCAGCGCCTTGATGAAGGCCACATCCGCTTCGTGTTTGGTCTCTGTCATGAATGTCCTCGACGGTTCCGCTCGGCCCGTCATTCCTGCGGACCTTGTGAGTTATTCTGCGATTTACCCGGCGTTATAGGCCAAGGCGCAGGCCATGAAAAGCGCCCATGATGACCCTGCGCAGGGCGCTATATGGGAAATGTTCCGAAGATTGCGAGATGTCAGAGCGGCATGCCCGAAAGTTTTGCAACCAGTTCCGGCAATTTGCGGGCGCCGAATTTCTCCAATAACCGGGCCCGGTGCGCTTCGACGGTGCGATGGCTCAGCCCCAGTTCTTGCCCGACCTCCTTGGCCGATAGCCCGCGACAGGACAGAATGGCCACATCACGTTCGCGCGGTGTCAGCTCGACCAGCGGTCTGTCTTCGGAGATGTCGGTAAAGCTCCAGATGCCGTGCCGGAAGGGATCATCCGGGGTCAGGGATTTGCCCCGGGCGCGGCACCAGAAAAGGTTCCCGTCGCGTCGTCGCATGATCCGTTCATCAGCGTAGTATCCGGTCTCACGCATGGCTTCGAGCCCTCGCGCTCCGATCCGTTCCCAATCGGCCAGTGAGGGGTAGAGTTCCAGAAGGGGCATGTCCCGATAGTCGCTTTCATCGCCGCCGAACATCACCGCAAATTGCAGATTGCATCGGCGAATAATGCGGTTTTCAAGTTCGACCAGACCAATGGGTGCGTATTCGAATGCGGGGTCACTCATGTGTCCATCGTGCCGGGTATTTCCGAGGATTAAAAGGAGTATCTGTTTCCTAGGAAATTGCGGATCATGGTCGACCGGCAATTGCGTTCCCTGAAGTGTTCAGCGTGGTTGCCCGGATAGGCGCCGATGAGGTCAACGGGTTTAGAAATCCAGTTGCATGCGGATTGGTTCTTTGTCCTTGGCCAAGGCTCCGGGGACCTTGCTGCCGTCCAATGCGCTGTGGGCGAGCATCCATATTGTTGCTCGCATTCTAAGGTCTTCACCCTCAAAGCCCATGTCCGCAAAGATCGCTTTGATCGCCTCGAACCGGGTTCTGTCAACGCGCCCCACGATCTCGGCGACGCCAGAATCCTGTGCGACCCAGCTTCAAAAGGCGACGTCATACCGGGTCAGGTTTTGGCTGTGAACGGCCGACATGATCCAGAACAGCCGCTCACGCGGTGACTCGGTGCTGGCTTCGAGCTGCCTTTTCATCCTCAGGGTATAGTGCTCTTCCCAGAACTCCAGCAGAGCATCCACGAATTCTGCCCTGCTTTTGAATTGATGATAGAAACTGCCCTTTGTTACGCCCAGTTCGGCGGCCAGTTTTTCGACTCGGATCAACGCCTGACCATCGCGGGCAAGAACGTCCAATGCTGCAGTCAGCCAGGCGGCGCGGTCAAACCTTCCGTCTCGATCGGATTTCATGATGTGTGGCCAATCTCAGCAATTGTTCACAGAGCAGAACAATACCAAAAGGTATGCTACATACCGTTTGGTACGGAGAGGGGAGACAAAGGGAGTTCCTGATGATCAAAGTTCCTGCAAAACGTATAGTTGCCGCTCTTGGCCTGTTTTCGGGGCTCGCGTCACTGGCACTGCCTGCCGACGAAGTTTTTGCTCAATAAACCGCAAAAGTGTCGCCGACAATGGTTCGGGATCGCCCGAGAGAGGTGTATTATCCGAACACCGAAGATCTGCACCAAGACGAAATGCGCGTCATTGCATGCGGCACGGGCATGCCGACCACCAGGGCGGCACAGGCTGCGGCCTGTTTCCTCGTAGAACTTGGAAACGGAGACAAGTTCCTGCTCGATATCGGATCGGGGTCCGCGGAACGGATATCTTCGCTACAGATCCCGTATAACTACCTCGACAAGGTCTTTGTCGGACACCTGCACACAGATCATTTCGGCGCTCTTCACGACCTGTTCATTGGCGGTGCGCAGATGGGTCGGACCGTTCCGCTGCGGGTTTGGGGGCCAAGCGGCCCAGTTGAGGAGCTTGGAGCCAAGTATGCACTTGAAAACATGCGTAGAATGCTGACATGGGATCTGGCGGCACGGGCTGGCAACGTCGATTTTCGTGGATACAAGCTCGACATTTCCGAGTTCGATTCCAGGGGTGAAAACCAAGTTGTCTATGAGGACAACGGGGTCGTCATCCGCTCCTTTCCGGCCTTTCACTCAATTGACGGTTCAATCAGCTATTCGATGGAATGGAACGGCCTTAAATTCGTCTACAGCTCGGATACCTATCCGAACAAATGGTTCAAGGAATATGCAAAGGATGCCGATGTTGCGATCCACGAGTGCTTTATTGCTGTTCCCGAGCTTGTCACAAAAATGCGGTTCACGTCCGAATCCGCGCTGCAAGTCGGAACGCAGGTTCACACGGCGCCCGAGGCCTTTGGCAAAGTCATGAGCGACATCAAGCCCCGGACGGCGATCGCCTATCATTTCTTCAACGATTTCGACACTTCTACTGGGGTCTGTGAACGTATTCGCAAGACTTATGATGGCCCGCTCAGCCTTGCCAATGACCATATGGTCTGGAACGTGACAAAGGACGAGATCACCGTGCGCATGGCCGCAACGGAAGAGGCGACATGGTCGCCGGCACTGGCTCAGCCAGCGCAGGCGCCGGACCAGCAGGACAAAGTTACCTTTTCCGAGAACTCTGGGGTGCCACAGGAGAACCTGTTCTTTTCGGAATTCGTGACGAACGGTCTGGACGATGTCGACGACGTTCTGCGGCCGATCTACGAGGAAGCCTCGGAAGTTCTGGGAAAGGACTTCCCATATCTCGGCGACCAAAAATATGTATTTAGGAAACAGCCAATCACGCGGACGACCCGCAGTTTAATGACTGAGTTTGTCGAAAAGGGTGGCACCCGGGCTCAGTGCTCGGGCGTCGTTTTTGTAGAGCAATCCTAAGAAACGAGCGCCCAATGCCGCACCGGTTCAGGAAATGCGGGGGTGCAGTCGTCAGGAGAAGCCGCCAACGGTCGTCCGGCAGGTTGGGTACCGGACGATGAGCCTAGCTTAACAACCGCGCATATTCTTCCCGCAGTTGCTTTTTTTGCACCTTGCCCATCGTATTTCGTGGCAAGGCGTCGACGACAAGAACGCGCTTGGGCTGCTTGAAGCGTGCCAGCTTGCCGGTCAGCCCGGTCGTGATCGTATCGGGGTCCAGCCTGGCGCCTTTTTCGGGGACGACGACGGCGACAACGGCCTCGCCAAAGTCCGCGTGGGGAACTCCGATTACAGCGCTCTCGTCGACGCCCGGCAATTCGTCGATTTCCAGCTCGACTTCTTTGGGATACACGTTGTAGCCGCCACTGATGATCAGGTCCTTGCCGCGTCCGACGATATGCACATAACCGTCCTCGTCGACGCGTCCGAGATCTCCGGTGATGAAAAAACCGTTCTCCCGCAGTTCTTCGGCTGTCTTCTCGGGCATCTGCCAATATCCGGCAAAGACGTTCGGTCCGCGAACCTCCAGCATGCCAATTTCGCCATCGGGCAGCTTGGCGCCGGTTTCAGGGTCGGTGACGATCAACTCAACGCCCGGCAGGGGGAACCCGACCGTGCCTGCGCGGCGCTCTCCGTCATAGGGGTTTGACGTGTTCATGTTGGTTTCGGTCATGCCGTAGCGCTCGAGAATTGCATGCCCCGTGACAGCGTTCCAGCGGTCGTGGGTTTCGGCCAGCAAGGGTGCCGATCCGGAAACGAATAGCCGCATGCCTTTCGCGGCTTCGGCCAGATCATCCTGTTCCAGCAGCCGGACGTAGAACGTCGGAACCCCCATCATCGAGGTCGCCTTGGGCATGTAGTCAAGGATCGTTGCGGCATCGAAGCCGGCCAGAAAAATGCACGAAGACCCGGCCATCAACGAAATGTTGGTGGCCACGAACAGACCGTGGGTGTGAAAGATCGGCAAGGCGTGAATCAGCACGTCGTCTTTGGTGAACTGCCAGTAGTCCTTGAGTGTTTCCGAATTCGAGGCCAGAGCCTTGTGGGTCAGCATCGCCCCTTTAGACCGCCCGGTCGTGCCCGAGGTATAAAGGATTGCCGCCAGATCTTCGGGCGCCCGCACGACCGGGTCGAACTCCGGCTCGGCGCCGTCCCTCAGATTGGGCAGGCTGCCGCTTTCGTCGGAGCCAATTGTCAGAATCTCCGCAACCCCGGCATCCGCCGCGATCGATTTCAATTCGTCGAGCTTTTCCGGATCGCAGACCAGAACATGCGGCTTGGCATCCTTGAGGAAATAGCTGAGTTCCGGACCGGTATACGCGGTGTTCAAAGGCAGGAAAACGCCCCCGGCCAAGACCGTTCCCACGTAGAGCTCAAGCATGGCCTGTGTTTTCGGGGCCTGCACTGCCACCCTGTCGCCCGGCTTCAGTCCGGCTTGGGCAAGAACGCTTGCCACACGCTCGGCATTGGCAAAAAAGGCTCCGTAGCTGACCGTTTCTCCGGTTTGATGGTTGCGCAGAAACGGCGCATCCTCACGCCCGAGGCTGGCCTTCCGCAGGCGATTGGCAAGATAGTTGGCGGAATACATCGGAACGAGCCCTCTTTACTGGCGGTGTAAGTCCATACTTTGCTGCTTATGACCAGTTCCAAACGAGTCGCCTAGACCCGAGAGCGGATCTTGCGAGCTACCGGCCAAGACCGGCACAACCCAGCAGATAGGCGAAGGTTCGGACCGAAGCTCAGGTCCGGGGTTCGAACACAAATATGTTGCCGGTTCGGACGCTGTCGAACATCTCGCGCTGGTGGGCATAGTAGCGATCACGTGCGTCAGGTGCTCCGCCGGTTCCAAAGGTGATCAGAAGGTGAAGAACCATGTCGTCGCCAAGGTTGTCGGTAGTCCGGTGCGGCGCCATTCCGTCGATCAGCAAAACGTCACCGGCACGGGCACGCAACGGAACCCGGGGCAAGGCGTGATAGTCCGCGACGTTGAGATCGTCGCCCTGCGTCTTGAGCCCATTGGCTTCAGAGGGCAGCGATGCAAACTCGAACCCACCGTTCTCAGGACTGGAATCGGACAGGAAAATCCCGACAGACAAGAAACGTTCACCAAACGCGTCCCACCGGGCCGCGTCCTGATGCGGTGCATAGCCCTTGCTGCGCGGATACCGGATGTTGAGCTTGTCCTTGAACAGGCGGGTCGGTGCACCGAGGCACTGATCCGCGTGGCCTTGCAGTCGCGCTCGCAAACCTTCTGGCAGGACCGCTTCGGCCACCCGCTCGACGCGGGCCAGACGCGGCACGTCATTACCCTGCCGGTCAAAAAAATACTGGCTGTCGGGCAGGGCACCCGGCTGTTCAAACAGGGATTGCGTGGCGCGGCGCAATTTCTGCAACTCTGCGTCCTCCACATAACCCGACGCCAGCCCCCAGCCCCGTTGACTTACATCCTCCAGCGCCTGCATCAAAACCCGGCTTTCGAGGGCAGCCACGAGGCCGCATCCAGACCATAGGCTTCACGCAGCATCAGCTCGGCGGATTCAATTGTGTTTTCGACCCATCCATGCCGTTCAGCAACGCTGTCACCACAGCAGTACAGAGCCTGATCGATATGCCCCTGCGTGAAGGGAAGCCGCAGATGGCGGGCGTCGTTGTGGATATCCCGCCCGCTTTTCCATGCGCTCCAACCAGCACCTTCGACCCGCCACTCGTGATACAACGCCAGCTCCGGAAGCGGCATTTCCGAGGGCAGATTGTCCTGATGGATCACCTTGAGAATGCGGTGACAGGCGGCAACCATGCGTTTCGGAGCGCCGAATTCCTTTTGCTGATCCAGCGGGACACCGCGGAACATTTCGGCATTGGGGCTGAGAAAGCTGGTCCAGTAATCCACGTTGATGCTGTCGGTCAACGCCCCGTTGATCAGCCCCTTGCCCCCTTTGATCGCGCCTTTGTAATAGATCGCCCGGGATGGCATGTCGGTACTCGCATAGCCATTCATTGGGTCGTTGCTTCCCAGATCTTTCATGTGCTGCCACCAAGGCTCGGGGTACACCATGTAAAGCTTGCCGGCGGGAATTTTGGCGATCCCTTTGCGCCGGTCGGCGAAATTCTGGGTCATGCCGGGATCGAAACCTTCCAGCTCCACGCTGCCATCGAAGCAGCAAACGGGCGCGCTCATGACCACTGAATGTGCGTATTTGATGTGTGTGCGCCCCCGGGCATCCTCAAAGGCCAGCTCTGTCAGCTTCAGATCGCGCCGCCGCCTGATGCGGACCAGTCGCATTTGCATGTGCCGCTTTGCACCGGCTCTCTGAGCCTCGTCCAATAGCGTCTTTGGCAACTGGTCGAATCCGCCTTCGAGGCTCCAGAATCCCGGGCTTGCCATGCCCATCAAAGCCCCCAAAAGAAGGTTCTCCATCAATTCAACAAAGTTGAAACTGAGCGCCGAAGTATTGTCATACCCCGCATTTCGGAACAATTCATAAGCTTCCTGCCCCAAAACACCGATGACCATCGACCAGAAATCCAGCTCATAGGCCCGAACGGATGACGTTCCGAATTCGTCCTTGAAAGCCTGTGGAACCTGAACCTTGGCGTTCTCCATCGCGTGGATCACGGCGCCAATCGCGTTAAAAATCTCCTCGTTTACGACTTTCAGGGCATTTTCCGGGGTCAGTTCTCCACCCGTGTCGGATGTAAGTTCTTTGATCCGTTTGCCGTAGCACGTCATCAGAGCGCCAAAGGCCTGACCGACTTCGGGCGAGATCACCGTCAGCAAATGGTTGGCAACGGTTTCGAAGGGATCTGTCACCTTGCCGTTCTTTGGAAAGTAGTCGTCCCCGACAAAATACCGCACCTCGGGCAACGCTCTGTCGCCACCTTTGCCCGGAAAGGACTTCAGGTCTTTCAGGGCTTCGGGTTTCATAAGCCGGTTGCGTAGGAACAACCGGTCTTGAGTGTTGAAAGGCTTGTGCGGGATGGTTTTGAGTCGCAGTTCGCGGACGATGCCCGCAACATGGGCATGGGCGGGCGAAAACGCTTCGCCGCCCAGTTCGACCATTGTGTCCGCCTCATCCCATTGGTGGCTGAACAGCCTGCCGCCAACCCGTTTGTTAGCTTCGAAAACCTCCACGGATTTCTTGGTGTCCCGTGTCAGGCGGTAGGCACTGTAGGCACCAGACACACCGGCGCCGATGATGGCCACATCTATGGGTCTTGAACTGTCAGGCATCGTATCTCTCCCATTTTTCGAGTTTGTCGGGCAAAGGGCCAGTCAGGGCGATCTCGCCCACCGGTCCGACATGCCGCGGATCGTATCCAGTGAGTTTGGCAAAGGCCCGGCTGTCGCCGCCGCCGAGAATGCAGCTTCCGAGCCCAGAGGCCGTTGCGGCCAAGTGCAGCGTCTGCAACAGGACGCCGGAATTCTTGAGCACGAGGGCATAGGCGGTGTCGCCGTATTTTGACCCTAGCCGATCGAAATGAGCAGCCAGGGTAACAAGACCGGCGGGGGCTTTGTCGACACCCATTGAAACGGCAGCGTCTTGCAGCAACGGCTCAGGGTCGCCGGCAATAGGATGAAGCGCATGTGTCGTGGCATCATAGGCCGATAAGGCCGGAAGGTTATCCGTGGGGTGAGACAATGCGAGAACCGAAGTAAACAGCGGGGAACTGCCAGCGGTGGGATAAGGGAAATGGCGATGCTTTCCCGAGGCAGTTGTTTCCTTCGCTGCAAGGCCCATCAGTGATCCCAGGGCATCGGCGCTCAAATGGTTTTCATCTCTGACACGACGCAGGCTATTTCGGCGAGACAGCAACGCGGCGAATTTCGGGCTCTCACCCTGGGGCGGGGCGGGCAGTGCAACCGGTGTTCCGGCCGCATGCGGCGGGTGTGGCAAATCGAGCTCCCTGTCAGGTGAACTCTGGCCTATGGCGCCGACCGGTCCCGGCGCACTGCCACGGCGGCTCAACCCGTGCAGGCGCAGCCCTGCGCTCGTCAGAGGGCCGGGTTCCGGCAACTGCTCGGGTGGCAGCATCAGAGCGGCACGCCGAAGCATATGGGCCAACCCGATCTGCATGTCGCCTTTGGGGATCCAATCCTTTGGTGTGTTCAATATGTGGCGCAGGATATCCGGCTCGGGCACGATTACGACCCCCGAAGCCAGCGGCGATGACAGGGTCCAGCCGCGCGGGCCGGGCGCCATCGTGCAATACTCGACCAGTGACAGCGCCTCGGCAGCGATACTCGGTTCGGGACAGGGTGCCAGCCCCGAGCCCGGGGCAACGCGAAGCTCGGCGATCCTTGTATTGTCCTGCCAGAGCCCCTCAACGAGCAATCCCGCCGCTTCGAGCCGTGTCAGCAAAGCCTGGGTCTGGGGACCTCCTTCAGTCCCAACTGCCGAAATTGCTTTGGCAAAAAGCTGCGGGGCGGCGATCCAGTTCCACAATCCGCTAAGCACGACCGGTGTAACCAGGCTCGCGTTGTCGATGACCAGGCGGCGATGTTCGGCCTCGATCAGGAACCCACCCTCGGTGGGAGAGATCCTCAACGCGTGGATCAGCCGCAGCCGTGTTTCGGGGGATATGTCGGGATCAAACGTCATCTCGTCACGGAATGAAACAAGGGTTTTCAGAGGTGGACAAGCGGCGCCAACCCAGGGCGTCTGGAACGGTGTCCAGTCGACCCGGCGCAAAACGGGGCCTGAAGTGTCGCAGGCCTGGAACGATCATGCGAACAACGCGCAGGGGCACATCTGGACGGCTCTGATCCAGGCACCACACTTGCAGGCCGCGCGCGTCAAGGGCACCGGTCAGCTGCCGTAATGCCGTTTCCGCATCCGGACTTGGCGGCGGCGCAAGAGGGGCAAACGCGGTGGCAGCAGCGCCGGCGCCGGGCCGTAAAAAGGTGAAATCGTCCCCTGTGGGCGCGGACGCTTCGGGAAGCAGCGGCAACCCGTCCCAAGGGTTGCCGCCGATCATCTGGGCCAGCTGATCAGGCAGGGCTTGCAGCAGCTCGGTCAGGGAGCGGGACAGTGCCACGTCACGGGAAGGATGTGCGCCAAATCCCATGAGGACGGGGCCGATGTCACCTATGGGCCAAGCCACGGCTGCGGCCACAGGAACCCCGAGATCGTGGGTTAGGTCCCGAAAAGAGAGGTCATATCCCAATCCGGCAAGCACCTGCTCGACCTCGTCGGCCCAAGGATCCCGAAGCATTGAAACGGCAATTTCGGGCAGGTTGGCTCGGGACCACCACCAGATGCCGACCGCGTCGCGTTCGACCAGTTCCAGCAACCCCTGAAGCCGGGCGTCGGTCATTTTCTGGCCGGCTGCACAGCCATTTGAGTCTGCCCAACCAACCACAGCGCAGCCTTCGTCGGGTCGAAACTGGTGCCAGCAGAGCGCCGCTGGTGCCCAGCCAAATCTGCCCGCATCCTCGCCGGTCAGGGCCTCGATCCGGCTCCATTCAATCACGTCCTCTGCACGCCTGGGTGGTGGGACCCGAGCCGAGGCTGCTCCGAGCGCTTGCCATTTCATGTGATCGGCCTGTTGCGCGCTGCTGTAGAGCATCCACGCTTCTGGCAAGATTACCGGCCCATCGAGTGCCTCTGCAGGACAGGTGGCGTGCACATCTTGGGCGCGCGCCAGCCCGGCATAGCGTTCCATGGCTTCGGCTATCGCTCCGACACGAGTGCTGTTCGAGTCGCGGCCCTTGCCGGCCGACCGTCCCTGGCGGTTCCCAATCGTTGCGGCCAGATCCGGAGAACTGAGCGGAAAGGCGTGCCGGGCCCGAACGGTTTGGTTGAGCATTTTTGCTTGGGGGGACGTGGGCAAAGGCCGCAAGTCGCGCACAATACCGCTGACCGGATCCACGAATTGTTCCAGATCGGGCAGCAGGTCCCGTGCGGCGATCGGACGGTATCCGCCTTCACGAATGGAGGCCAGCATTGGTAGATCGGGTCCGAGACCGGCTGCTGGTGTGTTGCACACAGGGCAGCCACCCCGCGCCCGCGCCCGCGCCTGCGTCGTACTTCCATCCGACCTCTTTCGCAGCAGGATCGCCCCAGCCGGAAGCTGAGGCAGCCGTTGCAATGCATCGGCCAGAAACTGCATATCGGCAGATTGCTCGTTTTCAGGCAAACGCGCGGTTTGCAGACTGTATGCCGACGGATGCGCGTCCAGAAATCGACCAAGATCGTCATGTTCGGTGGCGATATGTGACAGGCAATCCAGACAGGGATCTGTCGCAAAACCGTTGAAAAGGGGCCCGACGGCTACGCCTTCGGTGTCAATATGCACAGGGCACCAGGGCGTGGCCGGCAGAGAAAGGCCTGAAAGCGCGCTGAGCGGTGTTGAAACCACAAACATTGCCTCATCTGACGGCCTTTGGTTTGAGCCCCAAAGCGAGAATTCTGCCCGCTCAATTCTCTCTGTGAAACCAAGGGCAGGGTCCGGCACACTTGCCTGATCCGCTTCGTTCTCGCATATCAATCCGCCTTCGCGGAGATCCGTAAGCGCGGAGACAAGCGTCACCGGCGGATGTGTTTGGCAGAGATGAAAGAACAGCTCGTCCGCAGTTGCCGGCGCAGAATGAAGATAGCGGGCGCAATCTATTGCAAGCGAGCCCGGAAAGGCATGCAGCCCATCGGGAAAACGGGTCAGCAGCCCCTCTCCGGGCAACACCCAGATGTCCGCCTCGGGTGGAAGCCCAAGGCGATAGATATCAACGGCGCTTGCGTCCATAAAGAAAAACGGGGCGGGTATCGCCCGCCCCGGTCACCTCAGCAGCAATACATTGGGTGAATTGTCGCCTTTCCTTCGGCGATATCCTTTGCATGCTCGTCCGACATGTTGGACGGCTTGTCCGGGAAGCTGAACTTGGCGTCAGGATCCAGCCCAAGGCTTGCAGCATGTTCGCGCACAGCAGAGCGCGGGTCTTTTTCATAAGCGGCCCGGAAGCCGGGGTCGGACCAGGCTTTTGCGAAAATGCGGCCCCAGTCCTGTTCGGTCAATGCAGTCATTGTATTCACTCCCTGTTGAAAATGGCGTGTGCCAATTGCGTTCTGCCCGTCAATTGCCCAGAGAAAGTCTTCTTTTTGTTTTTGGCTGGTCCCGCTCACACCTTTGCGGGATTTCAAGAGCGTCCATCACGAACCCGTTTCTGTCAAGTGTTTCAACTCGCTGCTGGTTGCGAACCTGAATCCAGTTGTCTCATACGGCGAGCCGCCTCCTGAAACAGACCCGAAGCCGCAGCGTCGCCGGGATTGTCACGGAGCACGCTGCTGAAACTGACACATGCGTTGACCCAATCGCCGCCTTCGAACATCCGAACACCCTGCTCAAAGAGTTCCAGTGCTTCGATTTTTGCCAACCGAACCTGTTCGGGTTCGGCATCAACCAGTTCGTGGATCCGCGTCAGGCTCTGGCGGCCGAGTGTTTCGACCTCACCCAGATACCTGCATTTGTGGGTCGTTCCATGCCGCTTTCCGGTATCATCCAAAGCCTCGTCTGAAATCAGCACCTTTGCCCCGAAACGCTTGGTCAGTTTCTCCAGCCGGAATGCCACGTTTACCGCATCCGAAAGGGCGTCGATCTGCATTCGATTTCCATCGCCCACGACCCCAAACATGATCTCTCCGCAATGGATGGCAATGCCGGCGTTCAGCGGGTCGCCTTCCTGAGGATCCCAGCCCCGCTTTTCCAGCCATCTCTGGAACGTGACGGCAGCGCTCATTGCCGTATCCGACCCGTCCGGGAAAAGGGCCAGAACTCCGTCACCCATGTATTTCAGGACAAATCCACCATGTTCGCGGACCGCCGAAGAGAAACCGCCAAGAAAGGCATTGATCCGGGCGAATGTCTGGCGTGGATCAAGGGTTTCCGCCGCCGAAGAAGACCCTCTCAGGTCTGAGACCATGACAGTCATCCGGCTGGCGCGCGCGTCGGTCAGCTGCACTTCTTCGATGCTGGAGCGATTGAAAAGGCGGGCAAGTTCGGCCGGAACAAACCGATCGGCTGCTTCCAGCAAGTTCGATTGCCGGTCGTAAAGCAACGCGTTGTCCCATGAAATTGCGGCTTGAGCGCAAAGCGCGTCGAGCAGATTCAGGCGCAGGCCAGAAAAGGCATCAGCGACCCCATCGTTTTCCAGATAGACCAGACCAAGGACCCGGCCGCCATTGATCAGGGGGACAATAGCCAGAGATTTCGGAGCCCTTTGGGCAAAGAACGGATCACTCGACAGCCGCGTGTCCGAGGCGACGTCGCTGGTCGAAATTGCCTGCTGCGACCTGGTTACTAGCCGCAACGCGGACAGCGGCGCCATGTCGGACTGGCACAAGCGGGCACTGCCGACATCTGGTTCGCTGGCAAATACCGGCCCCTGATCTCCGGCCTTGAGCTGGGCGATCAGTCGGAAATCGCTTCCGTCAGGTGCCACAACCAGTGCCGAGCTGGCTCCGGCTGTTTCTACCACACCGGCAAGCAGGGCGCGCAGCAACTGCGAAACTCGAACCTCCTGCGAAATCGCGCGTGTGGATTTGAGGAGGGCGCCGAGATCCAGTTGCTCGTCGCGCATCGATAGAGACAAGCTTTCCTGGGCGCCTTCCTTGATCGCCGAGAAGCGGTCAAGCTCCTCGTGATGGGCAGCGGACAGGTCCGCAACCTTGGCTTCGGCGCCGTAATGGACCCACGCACGCCAAGCATCCCGGATGAAATGGGCATATCGGCGCTGCCGACCGCGGGCTCTGCTGACTTCGGCGATACGTTCCAGAATCATTGCGGCATCGCGCGTGAACGATTGCTGTGTGGCGTGATCTGCTGCAGCCTCCATCCCTTCAAGCCACGCCGCGTCATCGCCTTCAGCCAATGCGAGTTCCGCGGATACGACCAGCATGTGATGGCGATAGTTCATCGGTGCCTGCTCAGCCCAATAGGACGTGAGGGCAGTGCCATGCATAAGGATTGCGTGATCCTCGTCGGACAGGGCGACCCCTTCAGCTGCGGGCACGGCAATCATGGCAAAATGTGCAAAGAACGCGGGCTGCGCAGGCGTGCTGGTTATGCCGTCCAGAACCGGGTAGGCCATGCGCCCCTGTTGCAGGGCAGCGTCACGCTGCCCATGGATGTGGGCCAGCAGCATTTGTGCGATATGGAGTTGCGCCATCCCGTTGGCATCATGCCGCTGGCGATAGGTTTCCAGCAGGCTCTCGCCGTCGGTATAGGGTCCGGACAGCTTGTCGGGGTGTTCGGGGCGTTGGCGCAGCCCCGAGAGGGTTTGTCGATACAGGCCGATCAGGTCGGGCATGATGCCGATCTTCAGGTCCTTGCAGAATGCGTCCGCCTGAGCAAAGGCCTCATCGGCCTGCTCCATGCGTTCACCGATCCAGAACAGCTGAAAGGCGTGATCGAAAGAGGCCAGGCCTGCCATGTTGGTATCGCCACAGGCGACGCCTGCGCGTCGGGCTTCTTCGAGCCCGGCCAGCGTATCACGAATCGGATCCCTGCGGTGACGGACAAAGGCGTTGAAGATGGTGTCGACCCTCGGGCGCAACCGGTCCAGCTCGTGGGTTTCGATCAAGCCCCGAGCCAGCATCGAAAACCCATAACCCATTTCGACCTGATTCATGGGTCCGCAGCAAACAAGGCCAAAATCGTTGAAGCCAACGGCCGAGTGTTCGGTGAAGCCGTCAGTGATAGCCCGGGCAGTCAGGCGCGCGGCGACCACGGCAAACATCAGCGGGTTGACGCTGAAAGAGGGGAACAGGGTCGCATCGAGAACCTGTTGAACTGCGACCCGGGCCGGGTCGGACGCCGCAGGCAATTCGGACAGTGTGTCGATGCCTCGTCCGCCAAGAGCGGCAAAGATGCCGCCGACCTCGGCTTCGATCTCGGCCGGGCCGGGCGTGTCGGGCAGGGGGTCTTCCAGTTCTGCCAGCGCAGAGCGCCCGATTTCGATGGCCTGATGGGACCGGTTCTGGCCGACCTGCGAAAACAATCGCAGTGCATGGATGCCGGCGCGGGCTTTGGGCTCTGGGCAATGGTCAAGGAAGGTCTCGAAATGTCCATCGGCATTCTCGAACGCGCCGACCAGCATGGCTGCGGCACCGGCCCCACCTGTTATTTCCAGCGCGCCGCCCGGATCGGCTGCCCAGTCGGTCTCGTCCAAAAGCGCGACGGCCGAGGAAAAATGCTCGTGGCTGCGGCGCAGGTCGCCGGCTGCCAGCGCAGTGCCGCCTGCTGCGGCGTTGAGGTTGCGGGTCATCGAACGCGTGTCGGGATCGGCCTCGGAAGTCAGGGCGCTGGACAGGTGGCGCGCGATATCAAAAAGGATTTCGCCCTTGGGTTCACCACCCGCTTGGTGAAGCAAGTCCTGCGCCAACCGACCGTGGGCGGCCTGACGCACCTCGTGCGGTGCCAATTCCCGCGCCGCATTCCACACTCTTTCATGCACGAATCGCAGGCCCGGATTTTTCTTGCCGTCCCCGGAGGAAAACACCGGCACCAGCCAGCCCATCGCAACTGCCCGTTCCAACGCGTCGGACAATCCACCTGGCTCGACACCAGATGCGGCCTCAGCCTGAGCCATCGTGAACGTGCGGCCAACGCAGGCCGTTGCACCAATCGCGGCCCGTTCGAGTTCCGTCAGGGACTGCCCGCGGGACAGCAGAAGGTCTACGACGTTTTCGCCTGCGTCACCGGCCCTGATTGCGACAAGATCCCATTGCCACTCACCCTTTTGGGGATCGAAGCGGATGATATCCTGATCTACCAGAGCCCCAAGAAACTGGCCGACCGAAAGGGGCACGCCGCCCACTTTAGAAACAAGAGCCTGAGCGAGCGGAAGGGTTTGACGGTTCGGTTGGCGGAAAGTTTCCGACAGGATTTCGGCAACCGCTTCGGCGGAAAGTTCGCCGAGCCGCAAAGTCTGATCGGCGATGATCACGGAGGGTGCGGCCCCGGTAGCCTGTGCATCGGCGTCCGCCTCGGGCATCCGTTCCCGGCGGGTCAGCAGCAACAGCAGATGCTCTGGTCCCTCCGGCCGGGGTAAGCCATTCAGCAGGTTGAGGGTTCCGAAATCGGCGGCATGGACGTCCTCGGCCACCAGCACCAGTGGATGGGCCTGTGATGCCCCCAACCGCAGAAAGCGACGTAGTGCCAAACCCAGCCGTTCGGCATTTTCGCGGGGCTGCAACTGGGTGGCAGGCGCGCTTTCACCGACAAGCGCGGCAAGCTCCGGCCCCAGTCCTGCAAGAACCGAGAGCATTTCGCCCATGCCGTCGCGCAGGATCCGGCTCCAATCTTCGAGTGCGCCATAGCGACCGGTCAGCAATAGCTCGGCCAGCGCCGAAGCAGCCTCGATCAAGCCGCCTTCGGCATCGCCGTGGGCGTCAGCGTCAACATTGCAGACCACGAACAACCCGTCGCTCCGGTCAACATAGCTGCGCAGGGATTCCACCAGGGTCGATTTTCCAACGCCGGCGCGACCTGAGATTTCAAGCGTCATCCCGGAAGGTTTGCCTGTTCGAATCGCATCGAAGGCAAGCCGAAGTTTTTCGCGCTCGGCGTCGCGACCGCGTTGTGTCATCGAGACAGAGAGCCTGCGCGGTATGTCGGACGCGCCCAATTCATACGCTTCGGGAATCGGGGCGCCTTCGACCAGCGCAAGGCAGTATTCGAGGTCTGCCAACAAACCCGACACTGTCTGGTAACGCTGTTCGGGTTGTTTGGCCATCAGGCGGTTCACCACCGATACAAGCGCGTCCGGAACCGTCGGCAACAGGTCCCGCAGAGGCCGTGGTTGCAGGGCCAGATGTGCATAGACCTTCTGCAGCAGATCGCCGGGCGGGAAGGGCAGTTCGCCGGTCAGCATCTCGAAGAGCATGATGCCAAGCGAGTAGAGATCCGCCCGGTGATCTGCGCCCAACGACAGTCGACCCGTCATTTCCGGAGCGATGTAGTCCGGCGACCCTCGCAGGCCTTTGCCCTCGCGCGGTGGCAGGCCGCCGCGCTCGGAAAATCCAAAGTCGATCAGAACCACGTCGTTTGGTGTCTCGCCCACCAGCACGTTATGCGGATTGATGTCTCCGTGCATGATCCCGGCCTCGTGCACTGCCTCGAGCGCACGGGCAAGAGCGATACAGATGCGCAAGGCCTCCGCCATGCTGGGCGGGTTCTGCGAGATCCGTTCACCTAGGATCTGGCCGCCATGATCCTGAAGGACAAGTGCTGGGCAGTTGTTGTCCCATGTCAGTTCCAACGCCTTGACCACGCGCGGCGAGTCGATCTCGCGGATCAGGCGGTATTCTCGTCGCAATGCTTCGACCATGTCAGGAGACACGGCTTCGCGCTGCAGGATTTTAAGGATGACCGACTGATCCCCTTGCTTTCCGCGACGCGTTACAACCGGCCCGCGTTTCTTGAGAGTCTCGGACAGGGTGTATGTGGCAAATTTCATCGTTTCCCTAAAATGCACCGCCGGTGTGGTCAGCTCGCATCCCTGTTTTAAGTTCTTCCTGCGTCGCCCAAACCCTGAGTTTCAGGACAACCCGACCAAGGCGGAAATCAGTTTGTCGGCACGCGGCACTCCCCATCCGGTGCATGCATCAAACCCGTGTTCCGCTTCGTAGCCGGGGCCGTCGGGCGCAACCTTGTTGTTACCAATACGAATAGACTCGAACACGTCACCCTTGTTCCTTGCTACATCATACAAACGTGAATTGAGAAAACCCAAGCGTTTCTTGCCCTTGCGAACGCGCATCTGGTTGGCCATCGTGATCAGGGCCGCGTAAAACGGTGCGACCGCGCTGGTGCCACCGAAGTATTTCTTTGGCGCTCCCGGGATCTCGAAATCCCAATCCTGCATTGCTGCAAGAGCTGAGACATCCGGCAGGATCCGCCCGGTGCCTCCTGCTTGATTGGCTGAGGTGACTTTCAATTGGGCCTGCCAGTCTGGCAGATCGAATTGTTCGCTGACCCCACCGCCTGTGGCTAGGCCGCCAGTGGCGGTGTTGTTCCAGACAATTTCCTGCCGCTTGCCACTTGCTTCAACCAACTCCGTTCCGCCACATGCCAACACGTTTGGGCTGGAGGCGGGGAACATGCAGTTTGCCCTGCTGTTTGGTGTGTTTTCGGGGCGCATTGTCTTGCCGTCGATCAGTCCGACCGCCCCAAAGTCTCCGGCTGCCGCGCAAACGGTGATGCCGGCACCGGTAGCGGCGGCCAGCGCGTCCTCGACCTTGCGGATCGTGCCGGAGGAGACATCCTTTTCTGCCGCGCCCCAGGAAATCGAAATCACGTGGACCTCATCTTTGACCGCCTGCGAAATCGCGTTCGCCATCGCGCTGTAATTGAGCGCGCATCGATAAAGTCTCAGCGTTGCCGCCGGGCAGAGTGTGCCGATTATCTCGAGATCGATATGGGTTTCGATTGCTGCCGGGCTGAGACCCGGCTGAGCAGGGCTGTGATCGTCCACGATCACCAGTTCCGGCATGGGCACGCCGAGCTTTTCGAAATCCTTTCTCAGCTCGTCCGGGTCCACGATCTCGCCAAGATCTATGATCGCCACGATCTCGCCGGTCCCTTCGAGATCACGAGGCGTGTGGTAATGATCGGCCATGTCACGGGGTTTCCAACCCGGGCGGATTTCCTTGGGAGTCATTGCGCGTTTCCCTCTTGGTTTCCGACCTTTACCAGCAGGCCGCATGATTGCCCTCGCTGTCAAGGTCACGATCTTCGCCGCGCAGGTTGATCCCTTGGTGTCGAGGCAATGCCCTGCGCAAGAGGTTTGAACTCTGCAAGCGCAGGGCCGCGCTTGATGCGCAGGCCCTGATGTAAATGATCGCACCCCGTTGCCGGTGGCACCGGGATGTGGCACAAGCCATCGCAACACACAGGCAGAAGAGTGACGCAATGACAGATTTCGCCGAACGCCGCCGCATGATGGTCGACACGCAGGTCAGGCCGTCGGATGTGACTAAATTCCCCATCATTGACGCGATGCTGACAGTTCCGCGGGAACGTTTTGTGCCGGACGGCCAACGCGAGGCAGCCTATGTCGGTGAAAATGTCGAACTCAGCGAAGGCCGCGTTGTTCTCGAGCCGCGTACTCTGGCAAAAATGCTGGACGCGTTGAATGTGTCCAACTCGGAGCTGGTGATGGATATCGGCTGCGCCTACGGCTACTCCTCGGCGGTCGTCGCTCGCATGGCGCAGGCGGTCGTTGCGGTGGAGGAAGACGAAACACTTGCTGCCGAAGCACAGGATCTGCTTTCCGAAGCCGGTGCCGATAACGTGATCCTGCATACCGGGCCGCTGTCGGAAGGTGCCGAGGAACACGGCCCATATGACGTGATTATCGTGCAGGGCGGTGTTGGCACTGTACCGGATCAGATCCTTGCGCAGCTCAAAGACGGTGGCCGGATTGCCTGCCTGTTCGTCGAGGACGCGCTGGGCACAGTGCGGATCGGGTACAAGTCCGCAGGGGTGGTTTCGTGGCGGTTCGAGTTCAATGCCGGCGCTCCGGTCTTGCCGGGATTCGAACAAGTTATGGCATTTGCGCTATAGCTGGCGGACAAAAAATGACCCGGCATTGCTTGAGGCAATGAAAGCGGGCAGTATGCCGCAAAACAATAGAGCCAAGAGAGCAGTGGAGATACAGGTATGCGCTGGGCCGTAGTGAGTGGATTCGCGAAGACCGCGATGCTTGTCGGAGCTGTCTCCGTGGCAGCGTTTGTGCCTGATCGGGCGAAATCCGAAAATCTGGCAGATGCACTGATAAGTGCTTATAATACAAGTGGTTTGCTGGATCAGTACCGTGCCTTGACCCGGGCCGCTGACGAAGATGTTGCCATTGCCGTTTCGGCGCTGCGTCCGGTGATAGACTGGAGCATACGGGCAGGCCGGGATCTTCAACGGATCCGGAATACCGGCGGCACTCTGACCGTGGACAGTCGCACGTCGAATTTCTTTACCGGGCTAAGTTTCGAGCAATTGCTGTATGATGGTGGCGCGGCATTTCTGGGCAAGCAGTCTGCTCAGGAATTTGTTCTGGCCACACGGCAAACGCTACTGGATATCGAACAGGAGGTTCTGTTCGACGCAGTCGTTGCCTATGTCAACGTCCTGCTGCAGGAAGAAAACGTGTCGCTCCGCCAGAACAACGTTCGTGTTCTCGGCGAGGAACTCAGAGCCGCTCAGGACCGTTTCGATGTCGGTGAAGTCACCAAGACGGACGTGGCGCTGGCTGAATCCCGATTGGCCAACGCGCGCGCCAACTTGTCGGTTGCCGAGGGTGACCTGCGTGACGCGCGGGCTCAGTATACAAATGCGGTCGGGCGGGCACCGGGTCAACTGGCCGGCGCGCCGCGCATGCCAAAGTTTCCGGCGTCACTTGCTGAAGCGACGAATATCGCAATGCGGAACCACCCACGTATCCTGCGCTTTCAGCACGAAGTGCGCGCCGCCGAGCTTGGCGTTCAGCAAGCCCGCAAGGCGCTTGGTCCTTCGGCGACCATCCGCGCGGATGTCGGCCTGACCGACGCAATCGGAACCCCGCAATACAACCACAATGGCAGCGTTGCGCTTCAGTTCCGGCAGCCGATCTATCAGGGCGGCAGACTCGCCGCTCAGGTGCGCCGTGCGATGGCGCAGCGCGACTCGCTCAAAGGTGTTTTGATCACAACGCAGCGGGACATCACGCAGCTGGTCAACGCAGCTTATGTGCGTGTGCAGGCAGCCCGGGCGACACTGGTTGCCACCAACGAACGGGTACGGGCGGCTCAGGTTGCATTTGATGGTATCCGCGAAGAGGCGACCTTGGGTGCCCGGACGACGCTGGACGTGTTGACCGCCGAACAGGATCTGCTTGATGCGCAAACCGCCCGCGTACAGGCCCGCGCCGAAGAAATCGCCGCTGCATACCAGCTGGTACAGGCGCAAGGGCTTCTGACTGCGGAACGACTGGGCCTTGCCGTGCAGATCTATGACCCGACGATCTATTACAATCTGGTCAAAGGCGCGCCGGCGAATGTCAGCCAGCGGTCTAAAGATCTCGACCGTGTCTTGGAATCCTTAGGCAAGAAGTAACAATTTTTGCTATCTGTTGTGGGATGGTGGGAGTCGGTCTAAACTCGGTTTCGAGGTGAGAGTGGTAGCAAAGATGTCTGATCCCGTTAAAAGCGCTCAGATTGAGGATGTTCTGTCTTCAATTCGCAGACTCGTCAGTGAGGAAACTCGCCCCGAACCCGCGGCAGAGCCTCAGAACACGGCTCCGGGCCGATTGGTTCTGACACCCGCATTGCGCGTGGCCGAAGTTGACGACACACATTTGGACACGCATGACGAGAGTTCTTCTGGGCAAGAAGCTGCGGAGGCAGAGGTCGATGCCTATGCCGAAGATCTTTCGATGTCGGAATTCGAAACTGCAGATGAGGCCGAAGACGACAGCTTGGACAGTGTCGATGAAGCCATTGCAGACGACCCTCATCCCTTGGATTTTGACCCGCATGTCAATCCGAATACCAGCGAAGCGCCCTGGAAAGATCCAAAGGCGACTCTGTTCAGTGCAGTTCGGGACGAAACCGACGAGTTGATCTGGACCGAGCGCAGCACGATCTCGGAAGAGGCAAGCAAGCCTGACCTGCCGGAATTCCGCCATTTCCGGGCGCGACCTCGTGTCGGAGAAACGGAGACCGCACACGACACTGCAGTCGAACAGGACGTTGCAGCTCGAGAAACAAGTGCTCTGAACAGCGATGCACCTGCGTCAGAGCAAGTGCAGGAACCGCACATTTCGCAAGTCCCGGCCGACGTGGATGCACCCGAGGATACTGTAGATGACGCAACCGATCCTGGGGCCGGGTACGACGAACCTGTATCCAGTCAGCTGCAGGAAGAGCTGCCGGAAGCAGAATTGCCATCTGATGTTGCCGAGCAACTGACCGCAGCGGCACATTCCGATCGATTGAGCTCCAAGATCGAGGCGCTGGAGGCGGCCATTGGTCAAACCGAAGACCAGTGGGAGCCGGACGGGGAAATCGGTGACGACTATGCCGGAACTCCGGTGGAAACGATCGAGTGGGAAGACCATCACGAGGACGCGGCCACCGAAGAAGAAACTCAATCCGAGGTGACGCAGGAGCAACCTGAGACCTTTGCCGAAGCATCGATAGAAGAGGCCGACCAAACCGGCGGCTTCGAAGATCCGGGCACCGGCAAAAGCAATCCTGAACAGGTCGCTGCATATGACCAACCGGACGCAGAAACCGATGACGGCGACATCTACGAAGAAGATCGCCTTGACCCGTTGGTTTCCGACGAGGCGATCCTTGATGAGGATAGCCTGCGCGAACTGGTGGCTGATATCGTTCGCGAAGAACTGCAGGGCGCCTTGGGTGAACGTATCACCCGCAATGTCCGCAAGCTGGTCCGGCGGGAAATCCATCGCGCGATGACCGCTCAGGAACTAGACTGAAACGCCTTACATTCAGCGCGATCAGTTGGAAATGCCCGGCGGATTAGGCTGGAGTTTCAGTCGTTTACCTTTGGGTGGGTGCCTCGGCCAGAGACCACAGAAAATCCAGATCCATATGTTGCTCCAAATGAGTCGCAAGTGCCTCCAGCGTTTCTTCGACGCCCTCTTCGTATGTTGCGTCAGAGCGGTGCCCCAACTCGTTCAGGAACCGGGAGCGAAACGCATCCGAAGAAAACAGGCCATGCAGATAGCTGCCCCGGATCCGGCCGTTGGCAGAGGCCGCGCCCTCGGGGCGACCATCAACCTCAAGCCACGGGCGGGAACAGTCAGTACCGTCAGTTCGTCCAATGTGAATTTCGTATCCGGTCACCGGTTCTCGGCCGGGCAGGGCGATCGCATTCCTCTGAACAACCTCTTTGTCGCCGGTCATCACAGTGTCAACATCCAGTAGCCCAAGCCCTTGAAACTTGCCGGCGCGGCCTTCGATGCCTTCGGGATCATCAATGCTGTTTCCAAGCATCTGGTAGCCCCCGCATAAACCCAGCACGTGCCCACCTCGGCGCACATGTCCCAAAAGGTCGATGTCCCAACCTTGCGACCTGAAGAAGGCGAGATCCCCGATGGTTGACTTGCTGCCCGGCAGCAGAACCAGATCAGCATCGCCGGGCAGGGGCCGGCCAGGCGGAATGATTTCGACACTGACTTCCGGTTCGGCCGACAACGGGTCAAGGTCGTCAAAATTGGCCATTCTTTCCAGCTGGGGAACCACAACCTTGCATGCACCGCCCGGTTGGGACCTGATGTCCATCATGTCCTCTGCCGGCAATCGCCATGCTTCGTTGAACCATGGAACGACTCCGAGACAGGGCCATCCGGTGCGGTCGGCAATGTCGTCGCGGCCGGCATCGAACAATGCAACATCTCCTTTGAACCGGTTCACGGCAAACCCGCGGATCCGGGCTAGATCGATGTCGTCGAGAACGGCTTGGGTTCCAACGATCTGGGCAATGACACCGCCGCGATGAATGTCACCCACCAAAATGACGGGCACACCTGCCGCGCAGGCAAACCCCATATTGGCGATATCTCCCTGGCGGAGATTGGTTTCGGCTGGGCTTCCCGCGCCTTCGATCAGGACCAGATCAACGCCCGCACAAAGCCGGTCAAAACTTTCAAGTGCTGCGGCTAGCAACGTCGATTTGTCTCGTCGATAGTCGCTTGCCCGCATGGTTCCGCGCCGCTTGCCCTGCACAATGATTTGCGCACCGGTGTCGGTTTCCGGTTTGAGCAGGATCGGGTTCATGTCCGTATGGGCTGGTTGCTGAGCTGCTCGTGCCTGCAGGGCCTGCGCCCGACCTATCTCACCGCCATCATTGGTCACGGCGGCATTGTTTGACATATTTTGAGGTTTGAAAGGAGCCACGCGCAATCCGCGCCGGGTAAATGCCCGTGCCAGGCCCGCCACAAGCATCGACTTCCCGACATTGCTGCCGGTTCCTTGAATCATGATGCAGCGAACCATCCTGCGCCTCCACCGTTCGTTTGCAAATGACCCGATTTGCGGAAAAAGGAAAAGCCTTTTCCGCCATGCCCGGTCTTGAGCGATACGTTTGGTCCCGCTACGGGCGGAGGCGCGATGATCTGGTGGTTTGGCAAATTTTCTGTGCGGCAGGCAAGCAAAGTAACGAAAGCCAAATCACCACCAGTCAGACGTGGTGGCAAGGACCGCGAAAAAAAAGCGCGCCCCCCAGAGCGCGCCTTTTTAATGACGGGTTTCCAGTCGGAAACCGATGTTTTCTCAGGCAGCTTCGGCCTGTTGAGCGGCGTTGCGACGCTCGCTTTCTTCGCGCGACAGGGCGACCGAAGTCCGCACTCCGCGTCCCACGAATTCCATCAGCCCCTGAACGACGCGTTCATTGGGGTCAATTCCGGCACAGGACAGAACCTCGCGGCCATCGCGAGAGCGAGCCCAGCGGGCGATCTGTTCCGGGCCGTTGCCATACTTCTTGTCGTCGGCGATGGCGTCGTCGAGTGCGGCCAACACAACGGCCGCGAACAGTTTTCGTGCACGATTGCCCTGTTCATTGTTAAAGGCAGTGCCGTCAACGAAATCTTTCATCTCGTTTTCCTTATTGTTCTTGCTCTTGCAATTTTCGGCGTGACGTTCCTTATGACCTATCCTGCGCGATTCGGATACCCCGAATTTGCATAGTAGCGTTGCGTCAAGCGCATAGCTTTCTGCGAGTGCAGCACTAGGTATCGTTGTCTTGTCAGGTTTAGTCCCGCCATATATAGGAGCGCCAAACGCTGCATCAAGCTTGTGTAAAGGAAATCTCTCATGCCCAAAATCAATGGGAACGAAATTCGCCCCGGCAATGTCCTGGAACACAACGACGGTCTTTGGGCAGCCGTGAAGGTCGATCATGTGAAACCTGGAAAGGGCGGTGCCTTTGCTCAGGTCGAGCTTCGCAACCTGCGCAATGGCTCCAAACTGAATGAACGGTTCCGGTCCGCAGACAAGGTGGAGCGTGTTCGGCTGGAGCAGAAAGATCAGCAGTTTCTGTATGAAAACGACGGGATGCTGGTTTTCATGGACACCGAAACCTATGAGCAGGTCGAACTTCCCGCGGACATTCTGGGCGACCGTCGGCCGTTTCTTCAGGACGGTATGACTATCGTGGTCGAGTTTTACGAGACCGAGGCCCTGAATGCGACACTGCCGCAAAAAGTGACCTGCAAAATTGTCGAGACCGAGCCAGTGGTCAAAGGTCAGACGGCGGCGAACTCGTTCAAACCGGCGATCCTCGACAATGGCGTCAAGGTCATGGTTCCGCCCTTCGTTGGGCAGGATGAAATGATCATCGTCAACACCGAGTCCATGGAGTACTCCGAACGGGCATGACGTTACGTCTTTTTCGATTTCCGGAGGTTCCGGACAGGGCCGTATCGCTTTGCAACGCGATGCGGCCCTTGGTTTTTGGCGCGGCCCGGGTGGTGTTGGAACTGTGCCATTCCCGGGATCGCGCGCGTCAGACGTTCTGACCGGGCGCGGTTCGATCCCTTGCCGCTGCGCCGCGAAACCCGGGTCCGAAGATCTCCAGCAAAAGCTCAAACTTGATCCGGTTTGCGCTGACCTGGCGATAGAACGCGATAAGAAACGCTGTTGGCCCCTGAATCCGGCCAAGACCGATCGTTGCGGCCACGACTGTTCCGACATCCGTTTTCCCGTCGATGACCAACCATCCCCCGAGCAGAAGCAGACCAACCGTGCCTGCACCGTTGATCGCGCTGAGAATGAACTTGCTGGACAGCTTCCAGATAAACATCTTTCGCCGCGTGTCGTAGATTTCATCGAATCTGTGTTCCACGTCCTGCCCGACGGTGGCGATCTGCTCTGCGGTCAGTGCGTCCGTGGCCGCCCGCAGGATGCGAACCCGTTCCGCAACATATTTGTTCACCTGACGCTGCGAGATCAGCACGATCAATATTTGCGGCAGGATCATTGACGCAGCGATCAGGCCGAGAAAGGGCTGAGTTGCTGCAATGAAGCCGATAACACTGATCAGCGTGCCGATCTGCACAACCGGCTCGGAAAAGGCGGCACCGGCAAATTTGCCAAGTTCTTCGGCCTCGGCAGAAATTGCCGTGGTCAGCGTACCCCTGCGCACCCGATCGCCTTCCGCTTCCTGTTCAACAGACCCATGAAATAGCAGGCGTCTGATGTGGCGTATGACATCCTCACCCAAAAGACCGGAGCGATACCCCGAGATCCATTTCAAGACGAGACTGAGAAGGATGGCCCCGAACATTCCCGCGCAATAGAGCAACAGCTCATCTGTGCTCATGCTCTGGTCGGTTAAAAGGTTGACGATCTCTTTCTGGAAATTCAGCGACACCGGTGCCAGCGCCGCGATTCCAATAGACAGCAGGATCAGAATGATCTGGCGGCGTCCGCTAATCCGCCAGATTGCTGCATAGAGTGCTAACACGCGATATTGGCCCGAATTTTGTGGTTCCCGGTGTATCGTTGCTCGGACCTGCGCGGAATGCAACGGGTTGCCGTTGCAATTGCCCTGACCGCGGTATTCTTCACTTGGCGGGCCGGGTTCTGCTGATCACCGTTACCTCCATCCCCGGGCGCAACTGTCCCCTGGGGTTAGGCATCTCCGCCCAAAGCGTCAGCGCTCCGGAAACAGGATCGACCGTGGCCGACACATGGGTGGGCGTCGTTTTCTCTGGATAGGTCCACGTGTCCGTCAACTCAAGGCTCACCTGGATCCGCTCAAGCAGGCTGTCCGGGAAATGCAGGTTTTCAAGATCCAGTTCGTCGATGCGCTCGACGTAGGGCACCTGAAACTCCACCCGAACCGGATCAAGCTGAACGATTGTGGCCAATGCGTCGCGTCCTTTTTTGACGTAAGTTCCGATACTCACTTGCGGAGCGCTGATCACGCCAGATATCGGAGCCCGAATCTGGGTCCGTTCCAGATCGATCAGGGCGCCTTTCAGTTTGGCCTGAGTTTCCGCACGCACAGAATCCGCAAACGCTTGCGCGACTTCGGCCTTGAGAACCTGCACCCCTGTGGCAGAGCCGCGTTCCTGCAATTGTTTGAGCCGCTCGAAATCGTCGCGGGCCGATTTCAATGTTGCCTCCGCGCTCAGAACATTGGCCCGTTCAGTAGAAAGGGCCAATTCGAACTCGGTGGCATCAAGTGAAAAGAGCAGATCACCTTCCTGCACCCGCTGACCCGGGACAAAGTGTATTTCGGTTACGATGCTGGCAATTGCGTTTGAGACATCGGCCTTGTTCTGGGCAAGGATCCTTCCGGCGAACCGCTCTGTGTCCTGTAGTTGAGCCCGTGCGGGTAAGACAGGCATTGACCACGAAGTGAGAGCAAGCAAAAGGAATGTGAGAACCCGTTTCAACATGTTCCAAGCTTGGCAGCAGCCTAGGCAAAGTCAATCGCGTATAGCCAAATCCACTTGTCTGTCGTGCTGGCTCAGCCGGCCCGAGACACCTCGGCGGTGTCCGCCTTCATCTCTCCGTCGGCCCGATCAAACCGCAGGTAAGCAATGCCGGATCCGCCAGATTGCGTGAAAAGCGTTCCGGCCTGCTTGCCGTCTGCCATGATGGTTGTTCCGATCGGCGCGGCCCCTTCGACCGAAACCCGGGCCAGCCCTTTGCGAAGTTCGGTCTTGTGTTTCATTCGCGCGGTCACTTCCTGACCGACATAGCACCCTTTGCGGAAATCGACGCCGTGCAGACGCTCAAACCCGGATTCCAGAATATAGCTGTCTGCCGTCAGTTCGATACCGCTTTCGGGAATGCAATGTGCTACCCGGATTGAATCCCAATCCGTGCCGTCATCGGATTCCGGCGCGTCTGAGTAACTGCGCCACCCGAGATCGGGGTGCCGCGGATCGGCAATGCCGCCATCCGGGGCCGGTCCGGTTCCGCGTTGCAGGTGCAAGTCGGTCGCCTCGATCTCTACCGCTGCTCGCAGTTTGTACATCATCAGTCTTTTGTGCAGGTCAGCGGCCAGGCTTTCCGCGACATCCAGAAGCACAGCGTCCCCGTCGGGCACGAGAAAGAAATCGGCAATGTACTTGCCCTGCGGGGTTAGAAGCGCGGCATAAACCAACCCTTCGGTCAGCCCGGCGACATCATTGGTCACCAGTCCCTGCAAAAAATCGTGGGTGTCCGGTCCGCTCAGGCGAAAGATGCGGCGTGTCGGTGTGGATGTCATGTCTGGGTCGCTCCCCGGGGATTGCGTCGCGCCCTGTGATATAGGAAACCGGGCGCGCCTGACCAGAGGAGTATCCGGTGCCAGCCCAGACCGACCGCGCCCCGATCAGTATCGTGATCCCGACGCTTAACGCGATGGGAAACCTGCCGCGTTGTCTCGAGTCGCTGATGGAGGGATTGCCAGCCGGGTTGATCAGAGATGTCATCGTAAGCGACGGCGAGTCGGAGGATGCGACGTGCAGGTTGGCCGAAGCTGCCGGTGCCAGCGTCGTTTCAGGTCGCGCGTCGCGTGGCGGTCAGTTGCGTCGGGGCTGTGCCCTGGCCAAGGGTGACTGGCTGTTGGTGTTGCATGCCGACAGTGTGCTGCCACCCGGATGGGCCGAGCAGGTTGCAACGCATATACATGAATCTTCTGACCCTGCGGCGTTCCATCTCAGCTTCCGGGCTGCGGGTCTGGCTCCCGTCTGGGTGGCCGGTTGGGCCAATTTCCGAAGCCGGGTATTCGGGCTGCCGTTTGGCGATCAGGGCCTGCTGTTGCAACGGGCCGATTATGAAAGCGCTGGCGGTTATCCGGACATCCCGTTGATGGAGGACGTTGCGCTGGTCCAATCGCTTAAGCGAGCAGGCAAGCCGCCGGTTCTGATATCCACGATCATCAGCTCTGGGGCTGACAGATATCGATCCAACGGATGGGTACGCCGGGGCGCGCGAAACCTGTGGACCCAGATCCGCTACTTTGCAGGGGTCAGCCCGGAAAAACTGGCCCGGGCTTACATGCGCTGAAATCCTGCGTATCCGGTTTCCGGCTCCTTGCGTCGAAATTGCAGTTTCCCTGACCGGCTGGCACCGCTATACGGGCTCGGGTTTGAAATCGCAGTAGAGGACCGGATATGGCCAATGTGGTGGTTGTCGGCGCCCAGTGGGGCGACGAAGGCAAAGGCAAAATCGTCGACTGGCTGAGCGAACGCGCCGATGTGATCGCGCGGTTTCAGGGCGGTCACAATGCAGGACATACACTGGTTATCGACGGAAAGGTCTACAAACTGCACGCGCTCCCTTCGGGTGTGGTGCGGGGAGGCAAGCTTTCGGTTATTGGCAATGGCGTGGTTCTGGATCCGTGGCATCTGATCAACGAGATCGAAACTGTGCGCGAACAGGGCGTGGAGATTTCCCCAGAAACACTGATGATCGCAGAAAACACGCCTTTGATTCTGCCAATTCACGGAGAATTGGACCGGGCCCGCGAAGAAGCCGCCAGCAAGGGTACCAAGATCGGAACCACCGGTCGCGGTATCGGCCCGTGCTATGAGGACAAGGTGGGCCGCCGGGCCATTCGCGTGGCCGATCTGGCCGACCGGGCAACGCTGGAAGCCCGAGTGGACCGTGCGCTGCAGCACCACGACCCCCTGCGCAAGGGGCTTGGGATCGAGCCAATCGACCGCGATTCCTTGTTGGCGCAGCTGGTCGAGATCGCACCAAAGATCCTGCCATTTGCAGCTCCGGTCTGGAAAGTGCTGAACGAGAAACGCAAGTCTGGCAAACGGATCCTGTTCGAAGGGGCTCAGGGCGCACTGCTGGATATTGACTTCGGAACCTATCCTTTTGTGACATCCTCCAACGTGATCGCGGGGCAGGCCGCCACCGGTGTCGGTATCGGTCCGAACTCGATCGATTTCGTTCTGGGAATTGTCAAAGCCTACACCACCCGCGTGGGCGAGGGGCCGTTTCCGACCGAACTTGATGACGCGGACGGCCAGCGCCTCGGCGAACGCGGGCACGAGTTTGGTACCACCACGGGGCGCCAGCGCCGCTGTGGCTGGTTCGATGCCTGCCTTGTGCGTCAGACATGTGCCACGTCGGGGATCAACGGAATCTCGCTGACCAAGCTGGACGTGCTGGACGGGTTTGAAACGCTGAAGATCTGCACCGGTTATGACCTGGATGGCCAGCGGCTCGACTATCTCCCGACCGCGGCCGACCAGCAGGCCCGCTGCACTCCGATCTACGAGGAAATGCCGGGTTGGAGCGAATCCACCGAAGGCGCCCGCAGTTGGGCTGACCTGCCTGCCAACGCGATCAAGTATGTGCGGCGCGTTGAGGAACTGATCAACTGTCCGGTGGCGCTCTTGTCCACCTCGCCGGAGCGGGAGGACACCATTCTGGTGACCGACCCGTTTGCCGACTGATGGCTGACAAGAGCGGTCTGAGCTACAAGGCCCGGCGGCGCTGGTCGCTGGTCATTCTGTTGATCGGATTGCCGCTGTACATCGTGGCGGCGGTGACGGTTGTGAACTGGATCGACAGGCCGCCACTGGTGGTCGAGCTGCTTGTCTATATCGTGCTTGGTCTTCTCTGGATCATGCCGTTCCGGTTCGTGTTCCGTGGTGTCGGAAAGGAAAATGACGACCCCGAATAACGCCGGTTCGCCGTTGGACACAATGGACATGTTCGAATTTCAAAACAAAAAAGCGGGCCGTTCAGGCCCGCTTTTTTGTTGCGCGTTTAGGCGTATTAGCCGGCTTCGCGCTCATCGGGTCGAAAGCCGATGATTCCCGAGGCAGCAAAGCGTCCGCCACCGGTCTTTTCGATCTTGCCGTCGCGAAGAAGTTGGCCGAATGAGCGCAACCCGTCTTCGCGGTTGAATTCCTGATCCTCGACCTGGCGCACCTTGTTCATCAGCTGCGGGCGCGAGAACTGTTCGCGACCTTCGACGAACGACATGTAGGACGCCGCCGCTTCGAGCAGATCGGGCAGTTCGTTGGCACCCATCTCCCGTGCATAGGCGACAAAACCACCTTCGGGTTCGGTTACCTCCATGTCTTCAAGCGGAGTTGCGATGCGACGCGGGCGAACCGGGCCACGCTTGGCCTCTTCGGTGTCGACACGCTGTTCTGCCACCAGCTTCAGCGGTGCCGGGCGGCTGTCGCTTTCTGCTGGGCGGTCACGTCCCGATGTTCCGGCAACCGGCCGGCGGGGTTTTACGACGCTGGCCAGATCGTCACGATACTCTTCGTTGGATGAGCGGGTGCCCATGGTGCCGCCCGCTGAACGCTCGGCTTCTGTGGCAGCGCGAGCGGCGCGCAGATGCGAATAGGCTTCGCGGCTGGAAGAGTTCTCGGGGTCTTCGAGCTTTTCGTCGGCAGTGGCCAGCAGACGGGACAGATCGTCCTCGCTCGCGCCCTCTTCAGAAGCCGCAGCATGGTCGGTGTAAGCCTCCTCAAGAGGTTCGTACCCCATGGTGTCGGCATCAGCCATGTGACCGGCGCCCATGTCAGCTGCGTCTGCAACTGCACCGACTTGATCGTCTTCATCCTCGAACTCATCGAGACCCGCGCGAAGATCGGCTTCAACTTCGGCCAGTTCGCGCATCAGGTCAGCTTCGTCTTCGTCCGAAAGGGAGCTGTCGGCATCCTGCGCATCGGGTTCGGCGATGGCCCCGGCGTCAGAAACATCCAGTTCGCCCGAAGCAACCGCGTCTCCGAATTCGGACCGTTTGACCTTGATCACTTGACCGGGCAGTTCGGCTGCCTGTTCCTGCTGCGCGTCACCGAGGATGTTCAGCAACTCGTCGTCGTCCTCGTCTGCTTCGGCCATGGCGGCCTCGTCGAGATCTCCAAAGATGCTGTCGTCGGCTTCGTTTTTCAGATCGCTTTCGGCAATAGACTCATGCCCTACAAAGGCTTCTTCTTCGAGATCTTCCTCGAATTCGCTGTCGAGGGCCTCGGACAGCTTTTCTTCCGTTTCCGTGGCCATATCCGGCGCGGTCAGGGCGTCCGACGCGTCGGTCTCGGGTTCGTCCAGAATCGGCTCACCGGCATCAAGGCGATCGAACACAGCCGCAAGCTCGGAATCTCCGGCATCGTCTTCGGAGATCTCACCTGCCAGTTCGTGGGTATCGTCCTCAGCCAGCGCATCCGAGATTTCGGCAGCGGTCTGAGCGACATAATCTTCGGCATGCTCGTCTTCGGCATACTCCTCGTCATAGGCTTCATCTTCGGCCTGAGTCTCGGAACTGGAGACCACAGCGCGAATACGCTGAAGCTTGGCGGCAATGCTCTCGGGCGCAGCGGCAGTTTCTGCTTGGGCCACAGGTTCGGCGTCGAGGTCTTCGACCTCATCGTCACCGTCGTCCATTGCGTCGGCAGACAGATCCACGGGTGCTGCAAAAAACGCCTCGGTTGTCTCGGCGACTGGTTCGACGGTTTCTTCTGCAGCGCTCGCTTCGGAAATGTCCGCAGCGGGGCTTTCGACCTCAACAGTCTCAGGCACGTCCGCAGATTCGTCTTCGGCCATGTCGGTCAGGTCGGCGGCCGTCTCTGGCTCGGCCGCTGCGGCAGGTGCGGGCGCAGGTTCTGCGACTGGTGGGGCCGGAGCGATAGCCGGAGCGATCTCGGGTTGCGCAACCGGGGCAGTGTCCTGTGGGGCCTCTACGACAGGTTCAGCAACTGCCGGAGCCGCGGCTGCCGGCAAGGCGGCAGAAGGATCGGCGGCACGCAAAACGATTCCGCTGTCGCCCTGGCGTGCTTCGACCCGCCGCGTGATTTCGCGTTCGGCAATGCGCGCCAGCATTTCAGCATCGGGTTGGGGCGGCTCAGCGCCGAAATACCGGTCATCTGCTGCCAGATCCCGGAAATACTCGGCAATCGCCTTCATGGTGTCGAAGGACTCTTCAAAGCCTTCCAACGTGCAGGAAAACGTGCCGTATGAAACGGTCAATACCTTGTTGTTCTGAACCATAGGATGCTCGTCCTCTACAAGTTTATTGACAAACGCCTACCACGCGTCGCAAGACGATTTCGGCCCGAATCCGTGCAATTGATCGTATCATTTTGTGACCAGATTGTGTCCTGTTTCCAAAATCGGCATTAATGCTGGCATGACTTCCCCGATTGTTCAATCCAGCGATCCAGTAACACTAGTTGGCGGCGGAGATCTGTCCCCTGAGGACATTTCGCAGGCACTTTCGGTCGCACCGTGCCTTGTTGCGGCCGACGGTGGCGCCCGTGCGGTGATTGCCGAAGGGCACGAACCCCGGGCCGTTATCGGAGATTTCGATTCTCTGCAGCCAGAGGATCGAGCGAATTTGCCGCAAGATGTTCTGTTTCCGATTCGTGAACAGGACAGCACCGATTTCGACAAGGCGCTGCGCAACATTCAGGCCCCTCTTGTGCTGGGCGTCGGTTTCCTCGGAGGACGCATCGATCATCAACTGGCCGTCTTCAATGCGCTGGTTCGCCATGCCGACCGACCCTGCTTGTTGTTAGGCGCGCATGAGGTGATCTTCCATGCGCCGCAGCGACTTGAGTTGTCCGTCGAGCCGGGCAGCATCGTTTCTCTGTTCCCGCTTGCATCGGTCACCGGACGGTCGCACGGGCTGGAATGGCCGATCGACGGGCTGCAATTGGCGCCGGACGGGCGGGTCGGGACGTCGAACCGGGCCTTGGGGCCGATTGTTCTGGAAATGGACACGCCGGGCCTGCTGGTGCTGGTCCCGCGTGTCGAGTTGAACACTGTCATCCGGGCATTCGGGATTTCGCAGACGGATTCTGCTGAGCGGCTCGCAGCCGAGCTGTGGCCTGCTCGCGCAAAATGACATACAGCCCCGCGCCTATCGTCACACAGATGCCGATCGCGGACAGCCCGTCGGGCAAATCGTGAAAGATCAGCCAGCCGATCGTGGTCGCAACAGGGATCTCCAGATATTGCATGGGTGCGAGGGTAGCTGATGGTGCATAGCGCAGTGCCCAAGTCATCAGCAGGTGGCCTAGCGTGCCGAGCAAACCGATGGCGAGCAACAGCCAAAACGTCTGCAAGTCCGGCCAGACAAAGGACAGCCCTTCAAATCCGGCGCTGTGCCCGATCAACAAGGCAGGGGTCAGGATAGCTGTTGCAAAGACCCCTGACACGGCCTGCAGGGCAATGGGATCGGTGTCGCGGGCCAGCTGGCGGGTGACAAGCATGAAAAGTGCAAAGACGACGGCCACCAACAACGGCCAGAGCGCGGGCAAGCCAACTTCGGCAAAGCTCGGTTGGATCACCATCAGGGTCCCGGCAAATCCCACAGCGCAGGCAGTGATGCGGCGAATACCCACCTCTTCGTTCAGAACGAACCGGCCCAAAAGCAGCATGATGAAGGGCATGACAAAGGCAATTGCGACTGCATCCGCCAGAGGCAGGTATTTCAAAGCGGTGAACATGGCTCCAATACCGACGATGTGCAGCGCTGTCCGCCAAAGAGTCAGGCGCAGCGGCCGGCCCTTCAGCAACGCCGGGATCCGGTTCTGACGCCCGGTCAGAAAGATAAGCGGCGCCAGCGCCAGTACCTGAACTGCAAACCGCGCGAACAGCAGTTCGCCCAGTGGAATGTATCCGCCCAACAGCTTGGCAACCGCGTCACCCAGCGGGGCAACGACGCAAAAACCAAGCATAAGGAAAATGCCCAGAACCGGGCGATCGTCGGACATGACGGGCAGGCTAGTGTAGATCCCCGTCTGTGGAAATGGGCAACATCAGCAGTTGGGCACGTTGACTGCCAGTCCGCCCAGCGAGGTTTCCTTGTATTTCTCATGCATGTCGTTGCCGGTCTGGCGCATGGTTTCGATTACCGCATCAAGAGGCACAAGATGAGTGCCGTCGCCGCGCAACGCCAGCGAGGCCGCGGATACCGCCTTGATCGCGCCCAATCCGTTGCGTTCGATACAGGGAACCTGCACCAGCCCACGAATGGGGTCGCAGGTCATGCCCAGGTGATGTTCCAATGCGATCTCGGCGGCATTCTCCACCTGTTCCGGCGTGCCACCCATCACGGCGCAAAGCCCCGCCGCTGCCATTGCCGAGGCGCTGCCCACTTCGGCCTGGCAACCCGCTTCGGCCCCCGAAATCGAGGCGTTAAACTTGACCAGCCCGCCGATGGCGGCGGCGGTCAGCAAGAACTCCTCGACATGAGAAGGTGCCGCCCCGGGAACGTGATCGAGATAATAGCGAAGAACTGCGGGCAGCACGCCTGCCGCTCCGTTGGTTGGCGCGGTGACCACTTGTCCGCCGGCGGCATTTTCTTCGTTTACCGCCATCGCATAGACGCTGATCCAGTCGTTGATCGTGTGCGGAGCGGACAGGTTCATACCCCGCTCGGCCTGAAGGGCATCGTGTATCCCCTTTGCCCTGCGGCGCACGCTGAGCCCGCCGGGCAGGATGCCGTCGGCTGCGAGGCCGCGTTCGATGCAATTGTTCATGACCTCCCAAAGCCTTGCGCTGCCCTTGGAAAAGCTCTCTTCGCACCCGCGGGCAATTTCATTGCCCCGCTTCATGGCCGCGATTGATCTGCCTGATGCCTTGGCCATCTCAAGCATCTCGGCTGCGGTCGTGAACGGAAAGGGGACCGGAGCTCCGTCGTCCACGGCCTTGCCCTCGGCCAGTTCCTCTTCGGTCAGAACGAACCCGCCTCCGATAGAGTAGTAGACCTGACGCAGGATCACGTCTCCCTGAGCATCGGTCGCCATCAGAATCATCCCGTTGGCATGGCCGGGAAGGGCATGGTCGTAGTCAAAGGTCAGGTCCGACTTCGGATCGAACTGCAACTGCGGCAGCCCGTCGGGTGTCAGCGTGCGAGTTGACCGATTGGCCGCAAGGGCGGCCTCGGACTTTTCCTGGTCATAGGTTTCGGGAATGATCCCGGCCAGTCCGAGTATGGTTGCGCGATCCGTTGCATGGCCCACGCCGGTAAAGGCGAGCGATCCGTGAAGAGACACGCGAAGACCCGCAAACTCGAACGGAGAGGCGCGCATGAGGTCGAGAAAGCGTGCTGCTGCCACCATCGGACCCATCGTGTGAGAGGACGAAGGGCCGACCCCAACTTTGAACATATCGAAAACAGATAGAAACATGTCAGGTCGCCGATCCTGTCGGAGGGTTGGCATAAGTGGGTGATGTAAACGGCGTCGCCCCGAGCCCTTCGGCCACTATGCAGGCGCGGGTAGCCGGGCGATGTTCCAGCGCCTGAAGGATGCGCTGCAGATGAGGCGTGTCAGCGATGTTGAACCAGTCGCGATCGCCGCCTTTCGGGTAGATCGCCATCCACCGCATCATGCACGCAACATAGTAATTCAGTACCGATGGGTGATCCGGGGACAACCAGTCCGGTCTGCCTCGGGCTTGCTCATCGAGCAGGGAAAGATGCCGCCTCAGCCGCGGTCGGATACCCGCGCGTAGCGTTTCGGCCTGATCAGCAGCAATATATGTTTCCGCATAAAACAGGATGCGCAGGTCTGCATGCAGTGTGTTTGACGCAAAAAACAGCCACTTCAGGAATGTCGCCCGGTCGGGATCTGTCGGCGCTGGCGCCAGTTGATCGTGGGTATCGGCCAGCCACAGCAGGATGGCTGCGGTTTCAAAGAGTGGTCCGTGCGGGGTCTCTAAAACCGGAATAAGTCCGTTCGGATTGAGCTCCCGATAGCTGGCGCTGTCCTGTTCCCGGATACTTCGATCCACTAACGCCGTATCGTAACTCAGCTGCATTTCCTCCATCGCCAAGCGGATCACCAGCGAGGCGTTGTCAGGGGCAAAATGAAGAACGTAATCAGCAGTCATTGCCAGACCATAGGCAGCGATGCCGCGTTCAACCTGTCCAAAGGCGACCAATAATTCCAAAAAACGCGCAACCCGGACGTTCACCCGGATCACGGCATGTCTTGATTGTCAGCCGCACGCGCGTCGCCGCGATAGGGTCAGCCCGTCCCGTAGGTTCAAGCTCAGCAGTGTGATGTTTGTGGCCCCGGCCAAGAGTTCCAAAGCTTGGACTGTGTAAAAGAGGCTATCGAACATTCCGGCCTGCGCGCGCAGCGCAAGAAACACTGCGCTTGGTAACAGGACTAGCAGGCCGTTACCTGCAATGAGCTTCATCCGCCGTGATTTTTCAGCAACCACTGGCAGCTTCATCCGCTTTCCAAGTTTGGCTCCGGAGGCACCGGCGGTCGCCATGGCCGGGATCAACAGAATCATTCCGTAGAGTATCGCCATCTTCGCACTCGCGACTTGTTCGTGGGTGCCGGTTGTCTCGACGATCACGGTGGATGTCCAGAACGTTACAATCGTGAGAAGGGCAACGGTCCCGGCAGCGGCATGCAGTTTGGCAGACATCGTATCAATTCCTTTAATAGCATGCTATGTAAATAAGCATTGTATAGCGTGCTATTCAAGTGTTGTTTTGAACTATGGGATTTGAAAAAGGCAGATCGGCCGGGTTTCTGGCAAACCACATGGCCCGGCTCTTTGCCGCGGGCTTGGCTACGCGCATTGCGCCGCTTGGAATTGCACCCGCCCAATTCATGGTTCTGCTTGAGCTGTGGTCCGAGGACGGTCTGACCCAAAAAGAACTGGTGGAGCGCTTGAGTGTCGAGCAGGCCACGATGGCAAACACGCTGGCTCGAATGGAGCGGGATGAGCTGATTGTGAGGCGCCCGAGCAAAACCGATAAACGGTCAAGAACCGTTTGGCTCACGGACCAGGCGCGGGGCCTCAAGGAACCAGCGACACGGGCGGCCGGGGCCCAGAACGATGTTGCCCTCAAAGGATTCGACGCGGAAGAGCGCGCTCTTTTTCTCAACATGATGATCCGTGTGATCGGGAATATGTCATAGCCAGCGCGCGTTAACCGAACGGTGTGGAAGGGACCTCGAATGAATAGGACCTGTCAGGGTTAACAAAGCCCCTCGCAGTCAGGGGCCGCATTGCCTATAAGGACCGGCAACTGCAATCTGAACCTATCGGGATCACACTCAGGAGTCGCTGCCATGACCGGAGAACTGTCACCCATCGACAAGGCCAAATTCGTGGCCGCCAAGCGTGCCGCCGACATGGTCGAGGACGGGATGCGCGTTGGGCTTGGCACGGGGTCAACCGCCGCTTGGCTGGTGCGGTGCCTCGGCGAAATGGTACGCGACGAAGGGCTCAAGATCCGTGGTGTGCCAACCTCGACGCGCACTGCAGAACTGGCGCGCGAAGTGGGCATCGAAGTGATCAGCCTCGACGAGGCAAAATGGCTCGACATCACCATTGACGGGGCTGATGAATTCGATGGTGAGCTGAACCTGATAAAGGGTGGTGGCGGAGCCTTGCTGCAGGAAAAAATCGTGGCGACGGCCAGCGATCAGATGGTTGTGATTGCCGATATCGGCAAAGAGGTCGAAACCCTTGGCACATTCCCACTGCCGGTCGAGGTGATCCCTTTTGGCTGGCAGACCACGCAGGCGCTGATCGAGGAAACGCTGATCTCGATGGACGTTCTTGGTCGGCAGGCAACCCTTAGGATGAATGGCGATGCTCCCTTTGTGACCGACGAAGGCAACCATATCCTCGATCTGCATCTGGGACGTATCGGCAATGCCCGGCAACTGGCGATGGTATTGAACCAGATGCCCGGCGTGGTCGAGAACGGGCTTTTCATCGACATTTGCGATACGGTGGTCATCGGATTTGGCGATGGCAAGGTCGAGATCCGGGATATCAACGACGGCACTGTTCAGCACGACCGGTTGGATTTCGTGGAAAGCGACAACCTGTTCACCGACCTTGCCGACTGAGTTCCTTCCCGAAGTCGTGAAGCCTGCGCCAAGTGCTTTCAAATCCCCCGGCCAGTTCCTATGTGAGGGCTTCATGGCGTCGATCGAATTTGATAACGGCGCCGGCCAAAAACCATATCCGGCAGGTTCACCCGTGGCTTGCACGAGACTTCAGATGAGGCATAACTGATGAGCTTTGATTACGATCTCTTTGTCATAGGCGGCGGTTCGGGTGGCGTGCGCGCGGCGCGCGTTGCGGCAGGCGAGACAGGGGCCAAGGTGGCTCTTGCCGAAGAAGACCGCTATGGCGGCACCTGCGTGATCCGCGGCTGTGTGCCGAAAAAGCTGATGGTTTTTGCTTCCGAATTTGCGCCGATGGTCGAAGATGCGCAGAGCTTTGGTTGGGACATCCAGCCGGGGTCCTTCGATTGGGGATCTTTCAAGGTAAAGCTTCACGCCGAGTTGGACCGACTGGAAGGCGTCTATCGCAACATTTTGAAAAACAATGGTGTCGAGAGTTTCGATCAGCGGGCCCGGATCGTCGATCCGCATACGGTCGAGTTGGCGGACGGTACCCGAATGACTGCCCGACATATTCTGATCGCGACCGGTGGCCGCCCGGTCGTCCCGGATTTCCCGGGATCGGACCTGGCGATCACGTCCAATGACATTTTCCATCTCGAAACACTACCCGACAGCATCCTGATCGTTGGAGGCGGCTACATTGCCTGTGAATTCGCCGGGATCCTCAACGGGCTGGGCGTGCAGGTCACGCAGTTCTATCGCGGCGCGCAGATCCTGCGAGGCTTTGACGACGAAGCGCGCGGGCTGGTCTGTGAAGAAATGTGCCAGAACGGTATCGACGTGCATCTTGGAACCAACATCATTGAGATGAAGCGCGAAGGCGACAAGATACGCGTCAAAGCCACCAATGGCTCGGAAATGCTGGTGGATCAGGTGATGTATGCAACCGGGCGTGCGCCCAACGCAGATGAGCTTGGGCTGGAGGCGTTGGGCATCGAACGCGGTCGCAAGGGCGAGATTCTTGTTGATGAATACTCCCAGACCGGTGTGCCGTCCATTTATGCGATCGGGGATGTGACCGACCGGGTCAACCTGACCCCGGTTGCAATCCGCGAAGGCATGGCCTTTGTCGACACTGTATTCCGCGGCAAGCCAACCCCGGTGGACCACGAGCTGATTCCGACGGCCATTTTCACACAGCCCGAAATGGGGACTGTTGGCCTGTCCGAGGAGGAAGCTGCTGAACAGGAATCGATCGAGATCTATGCCACTTCGTTCAAGCCGATGCAGCAGAGCTTTGCCGGGCGGTCGCAGCGGGTGCTGATGAAACTGATCGTCAGCAAGGCCACCCACAAGGTTCTTGGATGCCATATCGTGGCGCCCGGGGCGGGCGAGATGATACAGCTGGCCGGAATCGCGGTAAAAATGGGCGCGACAAAGGAAGATTTCGATCGCACGGTGGCGGTTCATCCGACAATGTCGGAAGAATTGGTCACCATGCGGCAACCTGTTCGCTCGGCTTGATTTGCAGACGGGCGCACACAGGTTACAACTGAGGCCGCATGCAGCGGTGCAAAACCACGACGGTCGCATGACGCGGCGCAAAACAAGGGATTGAATACATATGGCGGGCAACAGCGGTGGCCCCTGGGGGGGCGGAGGCTCTTCCGGTGGCGGCGGAGGAAACCGGGACAACAACGGCGGTGGAGGGCAGCGTCCTCCCGAAGGCGATGGCCCGCAGATCCCCGAGATCGATGACCTGGTCAAGAAAGGTCAGGAACAACTGCGCGTGCTGATGGGCGGACGTGGCGATCAGGGGCGTGGCGGTTCGGGTGGCTCTGGTGGCCGGGGCGGCCCCGGTTTCTCGCGCGGAACGGTCGGGCTTGGCATTGTCGCCGCTGTCATTCTCTGGGGCGTGGCCAGTTTCTACACGGTAAAGCCCGAAGAACAGTCGGTCGAATTGTTCCTGGGAGAGTTTTCCAACGTCGGCAATCCCGGTCTGAACTTTGCGCCGTGGCCGCTGGTCACTGCCGAAGTTATCCCGGTGACCCGTGAACAGACCGAAGACATGGGTGGGGCTCGTGGTGCCAATGATGGTCTGATGCTGACCGGCGACGAAAATGTCGTCGATATCGATTATCAGGTGGTCTGGAACATCAACGATCCGGCCAAGTACCTGTTCAACCTCGCTGACCCGCGCCAGACCATCCGCGCGGTGTCGGAATCGGCGGTGCGCGAGATCATCGCGCAGTCGGAACTGGCACCGATCCTGAACCGAGATCGTGGCATCATTGCGGAACGCTTGCAGGAGCTGATTCAGGCGACGCTGGACAGCTATGATTCCGGTGTGAACATTATCCGCGTGAACTTCGACAAGGCAGACCCGCCGGCATCGGTCATCGACGCCTTCCGGGATGTTCAGGCCGCCGCGCAGGAACGTGACCGTCTACAAAACGTGGCGGATGCCTACGCCAACCGGGTACTGGCCGAAGCGCGTGGTGAAGCTGCACAGATCTACGAAGAAGCCGAGGCCTATCGTGCCCAGGTGGTGAACGAGGCTCAGGGTGAGGCAAGCCGCTTTACCGCTGTTCTCGAGGAATACTCGAAGGCTCCGGAAGTGACGCGCAAACGTCTGTATCTGGAACGGATGGAGCAGGTTTTGGGTGACGTCGACAAAGTGATCCTCGACCCGAACACTGGTGGTGAAGGGCAGGGGGTCGTTCCATACCTGCCGCTCAATGAACTGCGTCGAAACACCGAAGAGGGAGAGAACTGATGCGCAAGGCAACCTATCTCCTTCCGGTTCTGGTGATCGCCATTGTAGCTGGTCTGTCCGCGCTTTTCATCGTCGATGAACGTGAAAAGGCGCTGGTGCTGCAGTTTGGTCGCGTCGTCGCGGTCAAGGAAGACCCCGGACTGGCGTTCAAGATTCCGCTCATTCAGGAAGTGGTTCGCTATGACGACCGGATCCTGTCGCTTGACGTGCAACCTCTCGAAGTCACGCCGCTGGACGATCGCCGTCTCGTGGTCGACGCTTTCGCCCGCTATCGGATCAGCAATGTAGAGCAGTTCCGGCAAGCTGTTGGTGTTGGCGGCGTTGCCACCGCTGAGGATCGTCTGGATCGCATTTTGCGTGCGGAAACACGTGAGGTTCTGGGTTCTGTCAGTTCCAAGGATATTCTGAGTTCCGACCGTGCCGCGCTGATGCTGCGGATCCGCAATGCGGCCATTGCCCAGGCCCGTGCCCTGGGGCTCGAGGTGATCGACGTGCGGCTCAAGGCAACCGACCTGCCGAACCAGAACCTCGAAGCAACCTTTGACCGGATGCGTGCCGAGCGGGAACGCGAAGCCACTGACGAGCGCGCCCGCGGTAACGAAGCCGCGCAGCGGGTTCGGGCGCAGGCCGATCGGACCGTGGTTGAACTGGTTTCCGAAGCGCGTCGCGAATCCGAGATCATTCGCGGTGAAGCAGATGCTGAGCGGAACGCCGTCTTTGCCGAGGCCTTTGGCCGCGACCCGGAGTTCTTTGAATTCTATCGCTCTTTGACGGCCTATGAGCGCGCGCTTAAGGGCGGAAACAGCTCGCTGGTCCTCAGCCCGGATTCGGAGTTCTTCAATTATCTGAAGTCGCCGAACGGGGTGGCCGAGTAATGGCATTCGTGCTTCTGGCCCTCGGGCTGGTGCTGATCGTCGAGGGGCTGGCCTATGTGCTGGCCCCTTCGCTTATCGAAAGGATGCTGGAGGTGCTGCGCAGCCTGCCTGAGACTGCCCGTCGGCAGATCGGAGCGCTCTGCGTGGTGAGCGGACTTATCCTGCTTTGGCTCGCCTTTCATCTGGGAGTTTGAACTGAACCGACCGCGCTAATTGAAACACCGCTCAATTGGCCGCGATCTCGAGTTGCGGCCCGGCCCAAAGCGACTACATTGGACCTCAAACAGCGGCTTGTGCCGTTCAGAACGTTCAAGAAGGAGAGCTGCGGTGCAAATCAAGGCACGTTCGAAATCCCTTACCGTTGATCCGGTTCCGATGCGCCTTCTGGCCCTCACGGTGCTGAGCACGCTCTTCTTGCTTGCGCAGGTTCTGATGGTGCAGGCCCGGCCAGAAAGCCTTGCGCCGCTGGCCGAACGGATCAGCCCATCGGTCGTCAACATCACCACCTCCACGATGGTCGAAGGGCAAACGGGTCCACAGGGGATCGTTCCCGAGGGATCGCCATTCGAAGATTTCTTTCGGGAGTTTCAGGATCGCAACGGCGAAGGGGACCGGCCGCGCCGTTCTTCAGCTTTGGGATCGGGTTTCGTGATCTCTGAGGACGGGTTTATCGTCACCAACAACCACGTGATCGCCGAGGCTGACGAGATCCTCATTGAGTTCTTTCCCGGTGAAGGCCAACCCAAAAAGAAACTGCCTGCCAAGGTGATCGGTACCGATCCGAACACTGATATCGCGCTTTTGAAGGTTGAAACCGATCGGCCTCTGTCTTTCGTCACCTTCGGAGACAGTGATACCGCGCGGGTTGGTGACTGGGTGATCGCCATGGGCAACCCGCTGGGGCAAGGGTTCTCGGTGTCTGCCGGGATCGTGTCCGCACGCAACAGGGCTCTGTCCGGAACTTATGACGACTACATCCAGACGGATGCTGCCATCAACCGCGGCAACTCGGGCGGGCCGCTTTTCAATATGGAAGGCAACGTGATCGGCGTGAACACTGCGATCCTGTCACCCAATGGCGGTTCAATCGGTATCGGCTTTTCGATGGCCTCCAATGTTGTGACCAAAGTGGTTGATCAGCTGCGGGAATTTGGTGAAACCCGCCGCGGCTGGCTTGGTGTCCGCATTCAGGACGTGACCGAAGATGTGGCCGAAGCGATGGGTCTCGAAAAGGCGACGGGTGCGCTTATCACGGATGTGCCGGATGGCCCGGCAAAAGATGCCGGCCTGCAATCCGGTGACGTGATCGTCAGTTTTGACGGTGTCGAGGTCAAGGACACCCGCGGGCTTGTGCGGCAGGTTGGCAATACCGAGGTGGGTAAATCGGTCCGCGTGGTGGTGTACCGCGAGGGTGGAACCCAGACAGTGCTGGTCACCCTGGGGCGCCGCGAAGATGCCGAACGGGGAACACCGGCCGCGCAACCGGGCGAGGAAGATGCGCCTTCGGTTGCCGAAAAGGAAGTCCTGGGTCTGACCTTGAGTGTGCTGACCGAGGATATCCGCGATGAGCTTTCCCTGAGCGCAGATGCGCAGGGGCTGGTTGTCATGGCGGTTGACGAAAGCTCGGAGGCCTTCGAGAAAGGGCTGCGAGCCGGTGATCTGATCACCGAGGCTGGCCAGCAAAAGGTCGTGACACTGGCGGATCTTGACGATCGGATCGCCGAAGCCAAGGAAGCCGGTCGCAAATCGCTTCTGCTCCTCGTGCGCCGCAATGGCGAACCGCGCTTTGTGGCGCTGAGCCTCGACGGTTGATCCCGCCCTGTAGAAACAGCCGACGCATTGAGGCCGGTGGGATAATCACCCCGCCGGCCTCTTTGAAACTGGCGGTTTGGGGATGAGCAATCCCCGGTCAATATCCGGGCGTGCGACATAGTGTGGGCCGCTTGGAGCTGGCGTCTGGCCAACTCATCCATGCGTGTCATTTAACTGTGCAGATTTCACGACAACACGCCGCGTCAAGGAAATCGGGCCGGGTGCCAAAGTGGGGAGCGCAAGCGCATACGAATCAGGGGTAAACGCTGACCGGCCCGCGCTGCGACCGCATTGCTGCGGTTGGCACGGAACGTACCGCTGCGGGCCGGCCTGCTGCCACGTAACGGGATGGGCTACGCGGTTTTTTGCTTATTGTTTGGTACTAAAAAGTCTTTGTAAAATTGGCCCCCCGGAAGAGAAGGGCATTGAATGAAGCCAACATAGGCCGATTCCCAAAACAGTTATGTGATCCTGTTCACAGACAGTGAATCGGACAGCAAAGCCGGATCATCAATCGGGGGCGATAGGAATGACAAAAGAAAGGCTGGTGCAGGTCAGATCTGGTCGGGTTCGGCAAGGGCGCTCAGGGCGCTGCGATCCAGAATGGTGATGCCGCCGCGTGAACCGTCAAGGATGCCTTCACGTTTCCAGACCGAAAGGGTTTTGGACACGGCCTCGCGGGTGGCGCCTACAAAATCGGCCAGCTCCGACTGCGACATTTTGATTGTGTCACGTGGGGCCAGTTCCTGCGTCAGATAGAGGATCTTTCGGGCTAGCCGCGTCGGCACCGGCAGAAAGACCTGTTCATTGAGTTGATGCCCCATCAGCCGCATGCGCTGCCCGGCCAGCCGCAACATGTCCGTTGCCAGCTCGGGATGATGGTGGAATTTGGCCAGCACATCCGCATAGCGAATCCGGCTCAGCCGGCCCGAATCCAATGCGGTGACAGTGGCCGTGCGCGGGCCGGGATCAAACAGCGCGATCTCGCCAAAGACCGCGCCGGGTCCGGCAACGTCGAGAACCAGTTTTCGGCCGTTGAGGGAGAGAATGGAGAACTCCAGCGCACCCTCGATGACGGCATAGAGCGAGTCGCCATCATCGCCCTGTTCGAACAGCACTTCGCCCGCTTCCAGATGGATCTCGCGCGCCTGCCCCGTCAGCATCTGTTTCAGACGCTCGGAGGCGGACGCGAGAAACCCGGTATCGGGCAGGGTATTGTTCATCTTCTGGTTCTCAATCTTCCGACCTTTTGGCTTGGGCCTGCCGAGCGTCCTTCTACTCGCGGCCGCTTATGAATGGGTTGCCGGTCAATGATCCTGACCGGGATCTGCCATGTATTTTTGCAGGGCCACGATCTGCCACCACAGAAAGGCGAACAGCAGCAGCGGAAACCCGAAAGTTTCAATCTTGACCCACAGATCCGTGGACATAGTGCGCCAGACGAACTCATTGGCCAAGGCCAAAGCGGCAAAACCGGCGCAGAGCCGCCGTGTGAGGATCATCCAGCCTTCGTTTTCCATCGGCACCAGTTCACCCATCACATAGGCAAGATAGGACCTGCCCTGCAGGAGGCCGAGCCCGAGCAGACCGGAAAACAGCCCGTAGACGATCGTGGTCTTCATCTTGAAGAACCGCTCGTCATTGAACCATGCGGTCAGTCCGCCGAAGAACACTACCATGAACGCGGTAAAAATCTGCAAGCGGCTCAATTTTCCGGTCAGCAACCAGAGGATCCCCATCGCGGCCAGAAGGATTGGCACAAAAACTATGGTTGCGACGATGAAACCGGAATACTCGGTTCCGCCGAAGAGGAATACTTCATCTCGTAGCCTGAGGTAGATCAGGAAAAAGGCGACGGTCGGCCCCAGTTCGAGAATCTGTTTTAGAATCGGGTTGATATCTTTTTGTTCTGCCATGAAAGCGGTCTTATCCTTTATTGGCCACCCATCTCAACTATCACCGCACCCAGCGCGATAAGAGTCATCAGGGCAATTCGGCGAGGGCCGACGGTTTCCTTGAGAACCAGCCAGCCGATCAGCGCGGCGAAGACGGTTGAGGTCTCGCGAAGAACCGCGGCCTCTCCGACCTTGTCCAGTCTTGTGGCAAGCATCACGGATCCAAAGCTGGCAAAGGCCACGAGCCCACCAATCAGGCCGCGCATCATCAGTGGACCAGGCGCAGGGGGATCGGCCAGATTGCGCCACCGCAAATAGGCAAAGAACGGCAAGGTTGCACCGTCGATCATGAAAAACCACGCAAGAAACGTGAATGGATCGGCGGTTGCCCGGATGCCGTAGGCGTCATAGGTCGTGTAAAGTGCAACGAACAGGCCGGTGACAGCTGCAAGCCCAAGGGCTATGGGCAGGGTCTCCCGCGAGGTTTGCAGGAAAATCAGGTTGTAGATCGCCAGCCCGAAGATCCCGGCCAGCAGGACTAGCACGCCCAACCATTGAGTCAGGGTAAAGCTCTCGTTGAAAATGAACGATGCTCCGATGACCGTAAACAGTGGCCCGGTTCCCCGGACAACCGGGTAGACAACGGTGTAAGAGCCCTTGGTATAGGCCAGCGCCTGCAAGGTCTTGTAGAGAATGTGGATCAGCCAAGCGATCGCGAAGATGACCCACATATGCGGTTCGGGCCAAGGCACCACAAACAGCGCAAACGGGGCGGCCATCAGGCAATAGGATGCGTCGATCGCGCCACGCGACAACCACGGGTCATGGCGGCCCTTCTGAAGGGCTCCGAACACGGCGTGCAGAAAAGCTGCCAGCAGCGCCAGCCAGAGTGCTGCCTGATGTCCGGCTTCAGTGCCTTCGAGAGAGATCAGCCAGTCGCTCAAATCCGGGCCCTTGCTGGTCGCAGTTCCCGAAATCGGGAATCAGTGGTGGTTTTCGTCAGCGGGCCTCGAGCCCGGTCAGAGCAGCGGCAAAGTCCTTGGGGTCGAACGGGGCGAGGTCGTCAATCTGCTCCCCCACGCCGATGGCATGGATCGGCAGGCCGAACTTGTCAGCAAGCGCCACAAGAACGCCGCCCTTGGCGGTGCCGTCGAGTTTGGTCATGACAAGCCCCGAAACATCCGCGAGTTTCCGGAATGTTTCGACCTGCGACAGCGCGTTCTGTCCGGTTGTCGCATCAAGCACCAGCAACGTGTTGTGCGGTGCGGTCTCGTCCTTCTTTCTGATGACCCGGACGATTTTCGCCAGTTCTTCCATCAGGTCTGCCCTGTTTTGCAGGCGACCGGCCGTGTCGATCATCAGCAGGTCAGCGCCTTCTTCCTGAGCTTTGGTCAAAGCGTCAAAGGCAAGGCTGGCCGGGTCGGATCCTTCGGGCGCTGTCAGCACCGGCACACCCGCGCGTTCGCCCCAGACCTGAAGCTGTTCCACCGCTGCTGCCCGAAAGGTATCGCCAGCGGCGATCACCACTTTCTTTCCTGCGGCTTTGAACTGCGAGGCAAGTTTGCCGATCGTTGTGGTCTTGCCCGAGCCGTTCACGCCGACCACCAGCACCACTTGAGGTTTTTTCGGATACAGCGGCAGCGGTCGGGCCACCGGTTCCATGACGCGAGTCACTTCCTGCGCCAGCAAAGACTTGATCTCATCGGTCGATAGTTTCTTGCCAAACCGGCCCTCGGCCATGTTCGAAGTCAACCGCAACGCGGTATCGACCCCCATGTCGGATGCGATCAGCAGCTCTTCGAGCTGTTCGAGCATGTCATCGTCAAGGGTGCGCCGCAGGACGGTTTTCGCCTCGGGACGCTTGAACAGACGACCCAGCAGACCTGGCTGAGCTGTGTCGATAGGCGGCGGGGTCTCCACAGGAGGTTGCACCGGTTCCGGATCGACGGGTCGCGGTGTAGGTATCTCCTGCGGCTCCGGTTCCGGGGCAGCTGGCGGGATCTCGGGAACAGGCTGCGGTTCGGGGTCCGGAGCGGGGATGGTTGGTTGCGGATCCGGCTGCAACTGCTCCGCCGGCGCTTCCGAGGGCGAGGTCAACGGTGCCTGCTCTGCAACCTCGGGCTGGTCGTCCATAGCGGGATCAACCGCCGTGTCTGTTCGCGCTTCGGCAACCATCTGTTCGGCTGGCGACGAGGCCCCAGCATCCGCACCAGCGTTGGAGACGACCTGTTCTTTCTCGCCGCCATCCTCGACAATGGCCTCCAGCCCCTGTTCGAGCCGGGAAGAGGATTTAAAAAGCCGGTCTTTGAGCTTTGAGAAAAACGCCATCAGATGGTCTCCGCAAGATCTTCCCTTCACCTAATGCGGATCGACGGCGGTTGCAAAGGCAGAAAGGCGTCAGCTGAAGGCCAGAAGGAAGCCTAGCTGTGCGCCCCAGTAAAGCGGCCAGATAGCAAACGGCGTCAGGCGCAGCGCGGAATGCCCGACAGGTAGCAGGAATTTTTCGGCTGCGAGGATCAGGTCAGACAGGATGAAGGCAAGGGCAGAAGGCAGGACCAGCGCCATCGGCGGCGAGGTCGGCAGCGTGAGCGCCGCCAGCCCCATGCAAAGAATAATCGGAATGTAGGCCAGCACCGGCCCCTTCAACTCCCCTGCGCGCGGGGGCAGGATCCGGGCCGTTACGACCCCGAGGAGCAGAAAGGCAATCGTGCCGAGAAAAACCGGCGATGTCACCAGCCGCGACAAGTCGCTGTCAGGACGAGACAGAAACAGCGCGATATAGGCGATGTGACCAGCGGCAAATGCGCCTATGCCTGCCATGAAAGTGGTGTCGCCTTCCTGTGCCAGCAGAAGATCCCCGATGGCGCAAAGGGTCAGCGCAAGCACAAGCAGCGTTGGGGCGTTGCCGAGGTAAGCCGCAAGGGCCAGCAGCGCCACGGCAAGCGTTTTGGCGAGGCTGCGGGTCAGGCTGGCGCGTTGCGGACTAAGCGGGAGGTAGAGCAGGGCGCAAAGGGTGGCGGGCAGGATCAAGGCAGGCATGAGGTCTCGCAATCGGCTGGTGCTTCGAGATTGGCGGCGAAGGGGACAGATTGGCAACGGTTCCCAAGGGTCACCTGCACGTCTACCCGGATCGTTTGACATGGACCGGCGGGCGGCAGATGTTTGATCTGCGTGGCAGTCATGCAACGTGAGGCGGGCGGCCGCAAAGGCGTCGCTGATACAGGAAAGACACGGATGATCTGGTTTCCACTGGCAAGTCTTCTCCCGGCGCTGCTGGTCATTGCTGGTGCGTTGTTTGGTGGTATCTGGCCCTGGCTGGCGCTGGGGTCCATGACAGCGTGGGTCTATTCCTTGGACCGTGTGCGGGCACCGGGCCTTCGCCGTTTTTCCGAGAACGGTGCGGATCGGCTGGAACTGGTGTTGGGCTTGGTTCATTTTCTGGTGCTAGGACTGACAGTTCTGGCGATTGCCCGAGGAAACCTTACAACTTCCCAATCTGTCGCGTTGTTCTTCGCGTCGGGGCTGTTTCTGGGGCAGGTTTCCAATTCCAACGCCCATGAGTTGATCCATCGATCCGGTCGCGCAGAGCGCGCGCTCGGGGTTGCGGTTTATTCCTCGTTGTTGTTCGGGCATCATGCTTCGGCGCATCGCAGAGTGCATCATGTCCATGTGGCGACGGATCGGGATCCGAATTCGGCCCGCAAGGGTGAGGGGTTCTATCACTTCTGGCCGCGCGCGTGGCTGGGCTCGTTCCGGGCGGGACTGAAGGCCGAGACCGAAGCGCGCCAGCGCCGTTCGCGCAAAGGTGGCCTGCATCCCTATGTAATCTATGTGGGCGGTGGGCTTCTGACGTTAGTGCTGGCCTTCGCGTTCGGCGGGTTGGCCGGTGCGCTGGTGCTGCTGGCTCTGACGGCTCATGCACAGATGCAGCTGTTGCTGGCCGACTATATCCAGCACTACGGGCTTCGCCGGCTGCTGCGTGACGGCAAGCCCGAACCGGTTGGCCCGCAACACAGCTGGAATGCGCCGCAATGGTATTCTTCGGCCATGATGCTGAATGCGCCCCGACATTCCGATCATCACATGCATCCGGCCCGCCGGTTCCCGGACCTGCGACTGGATAAGCAGGATATGCCCATCTGGCCTCGCTCCATGCCGGTCATGGCGGCGATTGCCATGGTGCCGCCGGTCTGGCGTCAGATCATGGACCGGCGCACGGAACGGTGGCTGCCGAACAATGACGCTGTTCAAACCGAGCCGGCGACGGGTGGTTCGACACCGTCTGATCTGACAGAGTTCGAGCATGACGCGATCTAGCCCGATTCTCGCTTGTGCCTTTCTGGTTCTGGCCGGAGTGTCCGCCGGGGCGCAGAACGCAATGTCGGCCGAAGAGTTTGATGCCTACACGCGCGGCAAGACCTTGTTTTATGGTTTCGACGGGACACCGTATGGGGTTGAACGCTACTTGAGCAACCGAAGGGTGATCTGGTCATTTCTGGACGGCGATTGTCGGGAAGGTGTCTGGTATGAGCAGAACGATCAGATCTGTTTTCTGTACGAGGACCGGTCGGACCCGCAATGCTGGGTGTTCCTGCGTAGCGGGTCCGGGCTGATAGCACGGTTTGAAAACGATCCGGAAGCAACAGAACTCTACGAGTCCGAGGACGTGGACGAGGAAATGATCTGCCATGGCCCGGATGTCGGGGTATGAACGGCAGCCTCCTGTAATGGTGCGCAGGCACATCCATCGGCGGGTCATTTGATCGCTGAGTAATCCACCGCAGGATTCAGAACAGGGATCCTTGGCCGGGCGGCTCGGGTTTCGGTTTCTTCGAGCCGGTTTTGGTGCCACCTCCGGTGGAAAGGCGGCCGTCGGAAAACTCGATTTCGAGGCTGGCGTGTTTGCCTGCCTCTTCCTTGCTGGTCACAACGACGCCTTCGGCACGAATGACCGCATATCCGCGCTCCAGAGTCGCCTTGTAGGACAGGGTTTCGCGCAGCCGGTCGGTGGATTCGATCTGCTGGCGCAGGCGGTCGATACGGGTCTGTTGTGCACTGTTCAGCCGTTCGCCGAGCACATCCAGCCTTTCACGGGTCATCAGGATTTCGCGTCGGATCGGGCGCAGGCTGAGCCGCGACGACAGGTTGGCCAGCCGGTCGCGCCGGTTCTCAACAAGACTTCGCATGGTGGCAGGGCGCAGATGCGCCGCTGTTTCCGCAAGGCGCAGGCGGCGCTGCTGCACCCCTTGGGTCAGTGCCACAGGCAGGCGCTCGGCCGCCCTGTCCAATCGCTGACGGGGCGTATCGAGCAGGCTTTCGGCACGCGGCAGGGCGCGGGCGAGATCGGTCAGGCGCTGGGCCCTTCGCTGTACGGCATCCGTAGCGGCGCGGGACAGCCGTGCCCCTTGTTCGCGGGTCCATGCCAGCAGTTCCAGCCGTACCGGCACCGCCAGTTCGGCGGCCGCAGTTGGTGTCGGGGCACGACGGTCAGAAACATAGTCGATCAGCGTCGTGTCCGTCTCGTGCCCGACCGCAGAAATCAGCGGAATTTCACTGGCAGCGACGGCACGGGCAACGATCTCTTCGTTGAACCCCCACAGGTCTTCGATCGACCCACCGCCGCGGGCGACAATGATCAGGTCGGGGCGCGGCAGGGCGCCTCCCGGGGTGAGCTTGTTGAAGCCATCGATGGCACGGGCGACTTCCGGTGCACAGGCATTTCCCTGCACGGCGACCGGCCAGATCAGCACCTTGCGCGGGAACCGGTCGCGCAGGCGGTGCAGGATGTCGCGGATCACCGCGCCCGAAGGTGAAGTCACCACGCCAATGATTTGCGGCAGATAGGGGAGCGGCTTTTTACGTTCTTGAGCAAACAGCCCTTCGGATTCCAGTTGCTTTTTTCGTTTTTCCAACAAGGCCATCAGCGCGCCCTGTCCGGCAACGGCAACTTCGTCCACATTCAGGTTGTATTTGGACTGCGCCCCGAAGGCGGTCAATCGCCCGGTCACGACAACCTCAAGACCTTCTTCCGGCACCACGGACAAACCCGAGATCTGCCCTTTCCATGTGGTGCAGGCCAGAACATTCCGGTCATCCTTGATATCATAGTAGAGATGGCCGGAGCGGGCCTTGAACACGCGTCCGACCTCACCACGCACGCGGACCCGCCCAAATGCTCCTTCAAGCGTGCGCTTCACTTCTCCGGAAATCTCCGAAACGGAGTATTCCGGCATGTTCTGTCCCGGGATCGGATCGTCGAGAAGGTCGGTCATGGGTCTTGCCTCGTGATCGCAATTTGAGGGCCTTGGCGGTAGAACCCGGGCCGGTTTTCCGCCTGTGGACTGTTCAAACGGCGACCGGAGCGGGAACCGGTGTCGTCGTCGGGCATTTTGACTCGTTGCGTCCAAGCCTGCGCCACCCTAAAACGCCGCGCAAGCGAGGCCAAGCAGATCGGAGATCCGAATCCCATGAACATTCTCATTCTTGGCGGCGGCGGGCGCGAACATGCCCTAGCCTGGGCAGTGATGCAGAACCCGAAATGTGACAAGCTGATCGTGGCTCCGGGCAATGCCGGGATCGCGCAGATCGCGGAATGTGCCAATCTTGATATCGAACATGGGGGCTCGGTGGTCAGCTTTGCCGACGAAAACGCGATCGACTTCGTGATTGTCGGCCCGGAGGCACCGCTTGCGTCCGGCGTTGCAGATCGGCTGCGCGAAGCCGGAATTCTCGTGTTTGGGCCGTCGGCCGCTGCGGCGCGCCTTGAGGCTTCAAAAAGCTTCACCAAGGGAATCTGTGATGCCGCAGGCGCACCTACCGCAGCTTATGCCCGGTTCACCGAGGCCGGGCCTGCAAAGGATTATGTGCGCCGGCAGGGTGCCCCGATCGTCGTCAAGGCTGACGGGCTTGCAGCCGGAAAGGGCGTGATCGTGGCAATGGACGAAGCCACGGCGCTGGCGGCAGTCGATGACATGTTCAGCGGTGCCTTTGGCGGAGCCGGGGCCGAGGTCGTCATCGAGGAATTCATGGAGGGCGAAGAGGCGTCGCTTTTCGTGCTCTGTGATGGAAAGGATATCCTTTCGATCGGCACCGCGCAGGACCACAAACGCGTCGGCGAAGGGGATACCGGGCTCAACACTGGCGGCATGGGGGCCTATTCGCCGGCGCCGGTTCTCAGCAGCGAGATCGAGGCGCGGGCGATAGATGAAATCATCCGCCCGACCATGGCCGAAATGGAGCGGCGCGGAACCCCGTTTCAGGGCGTTCTTTATGCGGGGCTGATGATCAAGGACGGGTTGCCCCGGCTGGTGGAATACAATGTCCGCTTTGGTGATCCCGAGTGCCAGGTTCTGATGATGCGTCTGGGTGCACAGGCAATGGACCTGATGCACGCGGCCGCCGAGGGGCGGCTGGCCGTAGCGCGCGTGAACTGGGCTGACGATCATGCAATGACCGTGGTGATGGCCGCCAACGGTTATCCCGGTTCCTATGAAAAAGGATCAGAGATCAAGGGGCTGGACGATCTTCCTGAAGATAGCAGCAACATGGTGTTCCATGCCGGAACCAAGGCCGAGGGCGGTGCGGTAGTGGCGTCGGGTGGTCGCGTGCTGAACGTCACCGCGCGGGGGGACAGCCTGCAGGACGCCCGCGACCGGGCCTATGCCATGGTCGACGCGATCGATTGGCCGGGTGGTTTCTTTCGTCAGGACATTGGATGGCGCGCCCTCTGAGAACAGCCTTATCGAACAGGACAGCCGTGCGGAACACCGACTGACATCCTGCCGGTCCCGACGGAAGGTTTTCTTTCATCAAACCGGCGCGTTAAGGTGGTTCGCAACTGGGAGCGGCTGATGAGCGAACCGATACTGCCATCTGATCTGGACGCGCTTTACCAAGCGCGGGACCTCAGGGCCTTGGCCTTTGACTGGGTTCCTGTGGGCATCGTGGTGACCGAAGCGCGGGTGATCCGAGAATGCAACCGCCGATTCTGCGAGATGTTCGGCTATACGCGCGACGAATTGCTTGATCAGCTGTTCGCCTTTCTCTACCCGACCGAAGCCGAATTTCAGAACGTCCTGCACAGGGGCGACAAAGATCTTGGCGAGGGCAATCTCTATTGGGATGAACGGGTCATGCGCCGCCACGACGGAGATCTTTTCTGGTGCCGCGTCCGAGGGCAGACCTTTACCCCCGAAGACCCGTTGGGGCGCGCAGTCTGGAGCTTTGCAGATCTTTCGGAGACCCGTCCCTATCAACCTCTGACACAACGGGAACGCGAGGTGTTTTCGCTATTGGGCGAGGGCAAGACCAGCAAGGAAATCGCCCGTGAATTGTCGTTGAGCTATCGCACGGTCGAAGTGCATCGGGCGCGCTTGCTCAAAAAGTTCGGGGTCAGCAACACCGCCGCTCTGTTCCAGTCACTCGGAGATATCGACGGCGACCACGTGGTTCGGTCGGCTCCATGAGATTCGTCTGTTTTGCTGGGCGCCTTTCGGATCCGGCGTTTTTTCAACACTCCAACGCGGACTGAACGCTGGATGGCCCTTTGAAAGCACCGCGATCGTTGACCTGCCAGCCGGCCGATCGATCAAAGCTGACCGAAACGATCCGCCGCCAATCCCCGCTGACCAGTATCAGTTCGGGTCGTTCGCCGCATTGGCGCAGGCCGCCGGTGATGAAATCCTCACCGATGCGGTGATTGGTCAGGCCGGGCAGGGCGGCGATCTCACGAAGCTGCCTGTCCGCATATCGCCAGATGCGAAGGGTTTTCGCCAGGTGCGGGCGGTCGACATAGGCCAGCTCGATGTGACCATCGCCGTCGAGATCGGCAATTCCAGCCGGAGCAAGCCAGCGGTTGGACCTGCCGATATGTGGCGTTGCCACCAGTTTGGCCCCCGTCGTATCATAGATCGCTAGCTGTGCGCCGGTATCGATCTGCGTTTCAACGACGACGGCTTCGGGCAGGCCGTCGCCGTCCACGTCGGCAAGCCGCGGGACGAGATCTTCGAAAACGCGGTCCAAGGGCAGGCGGATCTTCACGACCGTGGTTCTGTTTTGCGATGAGGCGTCGCCAACCTTTAGTTCCAGACCGCCATATTCGATGGCGTCGCCCAGAACTTCGTGTGCATAGCGGTCGGTCGGCTCGGTAAACCGGGCGGACACGATCCGGTCGCCAGCCGCCGCGGCTGTCGGTAGCAACAGTTTCAGGGTCAGAAGAGTACCGGCAACCGCACCACGAACGAGCGCGGTGCGGGTTTGGTATCTGAACAGGCCGATCAGATCTGCTTTTCCGGCATTTGCACAACCAGACCGTCCAAAGCGTCGGTGACTTTGATCTGGCAGGTCAGGCGCGAACGCGCGGGATCGGGCTCGTAGGCGAAATCAAGCATGTCCTCTTCCATGTCATCCTTGGCTGGAACCTTCTCGACCCAGTCAGGGTGCAGGTAGACGTGGCAGGTGGAGCAGGCACAGGCGCCGCCGCAATCGGCTTCGATGCCGGGAATGTTGTTGTCGCGGGCGCCTTCCATCACGGTCAGGCCGTTGGCAACCTCGACCACATGTTCGGTGCCATTGTGCTCGATATAAGTGATCTTTGCCATTTTGGATCGATTCCTCTTCACGTATCGGCAAGATCAATAGTCAAGCCTGTGCAGCCATGCCAGCCCCATTTGAAACGACCTCGCGGCGGGTTGGCCTTTGAGGCTGTTTGTTCTATGTTTGTTCTTATGCGTGTCGCCCCTATCCCCCGGCCAGCTGGCAGAGATGATGACTGGCCCCGCCCACCCTCCTGTCTTCCAGCGGCGCGTCTGGAAGAGCCGCCCGATGGCGCGCGCGTTGCCGTGGCCGGGCTGGTGATCCTGCGCCAGCGTCCGGGTACCGCAAAAGGGGTGATTTTCGTGACGCTCGAGGATGAAACCGGCGTGGTCAACGTGATTGTCTGGCGAAAGATCTATGAACGCTTTCGGCGCGCGGTGATCTCGGGGCGCTTGCTTCGGGTGACTGGACGGATGCAACGGGCCCATTCAGTCACCCATGTGATTGCAGAGGAGATCGAGGATATTTCGGCGATGCTGGACAGGTTGTTGCAACAGGAACAAGGCTGAACGTCGCAACCTTTGCGAATGCCGGGAGATTGCGCTAGGTTTTGCCGCAAACAAACGCCCGCAGAAGGCCCGAGCATGATCCCGATCCGACAACACTCCCTGCGCCCGAAGGCGTTTGCGCTGGCAGCCCTGATTGTCGTTGGCGGCCTTGCCGGATGTTCCGCAGACGGAACCGGATCTGTCAGTCGGTTCAGCCAGCAGGCGCCATCCTGGGCTGAGCCCGGAACCTGCTGGGGCCGGTTCAACTCTCCGGCGGTGATCGAAACGGTCACGCATCAGATCCTGACGAAACCTGCCGAACTCAATCCGGACGGAACGGTCGCTCAACCGGCTGTTTACAAGACGGAAACCCGTCAGGAAATCGTGCAGGAACGGAAATACACATGGTTCGAGACACCCTGTGCAGAGGTGATGACACCGGAATTCAACGCATCGGTGCAGCGCGCGCTTGCGGCGCGTGGCTTCTATGATGGTCCGGTCAATAGCGAGATGGACCGTGCCACCCGAGCGGCTGTCCGCACGTTCCAGAAACCCGACGGGGTCGATTCAGATATCCTGTCGCTGGCATCTGCCCGCAAACTGGGCCTTGTCGCGATCGAACTGGACGACTGAGCCCGGGGATCAGCGCCGGAATAGAAGATCTTGCGCCTTTTTGTCCTGCATGTCGCCCCGAAGCTCAGCCGCCAAGGCCCGTCCGCGCTGGACGCCGGGGCGGGCGGCCATCTCCTCGAGCCAGCGCGCGAGATTCGGTTTGTCGTCAAGGCTCTGCTGCTGACCGTTCCAAAGGCTCGCCCAGGGCCAGATCGCGATGTCAGCAATTGTCATTTCGTCACCGGTAACAAACGCCCTACCTTCCAACTGCCGGTTCAGAACTCCATAAAGGCGCGCCACTTCGGCGCGGTAGCGGTCCTTGGCATAAGGCAGGTCCTGCGGCGGATCCATCTTTAGCGCATATTTCAGGAAATGATGCGCTTGTCCCGCCATTGGTCCAACCCCGCCCATCTGCCACATCAGCCATTGTTCTATCTCGATTTGCTGCCGTTCTGTTCTCCCCCCGAACTGACCGGTCTTGCGCGCCAGATAAAGCAGGATCGCCCCGCTTTCGAAAATGGACACCGGTTCGCCGCCCGGCCCGTCCGGATCAGTAATCGCCGGCATCCGGTTGTTGGGCGCGATCCGGAGGAAGTCCGGGTTGAACTGGTCACCCTTGGAGATGTCGATGAGGTTCAGCTTGTAGGGCAATCCCATTTCTTCCAGCGCGATGGAGATCTTCCAGCCATTTGGTGTCGGCCAGTAAAACAGGTCTATCGTCATGTCGTCGCGTTCCCATTACAAAAAGACCCGTCAGGTCCGATCGGTAGCCTTGTCACTTAGCCCTGTCCGCCGGATCATGTCAGTTGGTTTTTTCGGTTTGGCCACAGCCGTAAACGTAATGTGATGCGCCAAGCCGTTGCGGAGCTAGTGCAGCGCCGAGCTCCCGCCAGAGGCGAAGGGAGGCTTGACGTGACGCCGGGGAACGCGTATCTCCGCGCCCAGAACCGTGGCGATTTGTAACCGGATTGCGGGCCACGTTAAACAACACCGCTAAAAGGTCAGGATGAAGGATCCCCTTTCGCTTGGCCGCGTCTGGGGATTTTTTGTTGCCCGAGCCACGGGCGGAAGGACACGACAATGAGCAAGAACTGGAAAACACGCACCCGCGCCGTTCATGGGGGCACCCGCCGCAGCCAGTATGGCGAGGTGAGCGAGGCGATCTATCTCACGCAGGGCTTCGTCTATGAAAGCGCCGAGGCCGCCGAAGCACGGTTCATAGAGGCGGGTGAAGACGAATTCATCTACGCGCGGTATGGCAACCCGACTGTCCGGATGTTCGAAGAGCGGATTGCCTTGCTCGAAGGGGCAGAAGATGCATTCGCCACGGCGTCCGGCATGGCTGCCGTTTCCGGAGCGCTGACCTCGATGCTGAAAGCCGGAGATCATGTGGTGTCTGCTAGGGCGCTGTTCGGCTCCTGTCTCTACATTCTAGAAGACATCCTCTCTCGCTACGGGGTCGAAGTCACATTTGTGGACGGCACAGATCTCGACCAATGGCGGGCGGCGATCCGACCCGACACTCGGGCGGTGTTCTTCGAGTCCGTCTCCAACCCGACGCTGGAAGTGATCGACATTGCTGCCGTGTCGGAACTGGCTCATGCGGTTGGCGCGACGGTGCTCGTGGACAATGTCTTTGCCACTCCGGTCTTTTCGAAGGCGATCGAACAGGGGGCGGACGTGGTCATCTATTCCGCCACCAAGCATATCGACGGGCAGGGGCGTGTTCTGGGTGGTGTGGTGCTCGGAACCAGAGAATTCATTCGCAAGACGCTGGAGCCGTATCTAAAGCATACGGGCGGCGCCATGAGCCCGTTCAATGCGTGGGTCTTGCTCAAGGGTCTGGAAACGATGGGTTTGCGGGTCAATGTGCAGGCCACCAATGCGCTGTCCGTGGCCGAAGCGGTCAAGGGCCATGCTGCAGTCGAGCGGGTTCTGTATCCCGGACTGGAAGAGCATCCGCAAAATGCCCTGTGCCAGGCTCAGATGGGCAAGGGCGGCACGGTTCTTTCGCTGGATCTGAAAGGTGGCCAACCGGCCGCCTTCGCGTTCCTTGATGCGCTTCAGATCGGGGTGATTTCCAACAATCTTGGTGATGCCAAAACGATCGTGACCCATCCGGCGACCACAACCCATCAGCGCCTGACAGAAGACCAGCGCGCCGATCTGGGTATTTCCCGCGGACTGGTGCGGGTGTCCCTTGGCATTGAGGATGCCGGGGATCTGGTCGACGACGTTCTTCAGGCATTGGACAAGGCGGTGAATATCTGACGCTGCAGTCCCATGCAGGGGCCAGTGAGCCGCTGCACGAAACGGCAAGAAACCGGTGAGATTTGGGGAAATCCCCTGAAAAGAACCTAAAGATGCCGCAAGCGAGCCCCGTCGGGTGATCCATTCGCGCCAACTGCCCGTATTCGGTTTTGTTTGGAACACGGGCCGAACTGCCTTATCTAGTGGTTTGGTGCAAATCAGGAAACGCGAACATGAATATCCATTCACGCGACACGATCGAAACTCCGGACAAGGATGAGGCCCAGGCGGCTCTTTCCGTGCTACGGCGTTGGGCGGAGCGCGCCACAGACACCGAGATTGCACAGCTTGATCCGGCCTTGGCACGGCTGCTGTCTGGCGGCGCGCCGGATAACTACCCGCTTCTGGCTCGTTCGTATCCTGAAGAATTTGTCGTCGACGAAGCCTATCGGGCCGATTTGCCTGATTTGCAGAATGGTCCGGCCAGCCTGATCCGTGGGGCCCAACAGCAGATTCAGCATGTAGGCATATCCAATTTCCGTTTGCCAATTTGCTTTCATCGTCGCGACGACATAGACCTGACGCTGGAAACGTCGGTGACCGGGACGGTCAGCCTCGATGCCGAGAAAAAGGGCATCAACATGTCCCGGATCATGCGCAGCTTCTATCGCCATGCCGAATCGACATTCAGCTTTGAGGTCATACAGGCGGCGCTTGAGGACTACAAAACGGACCTCGAGAGTTTTGACGCCCGGATCCAGATGCGGTTTTCCTTCCCGATGAAAGTGGAAAGCCTGCGCTCGGGGCTGTCGGGCTATCAGTACTACGACATCGCGTTGGAGTTGTCTGAAATGGACGGTGTGCGCCGCAAGATCATGCATCTCGACTATGTCTATAGTTCAACCTGCCCCTGTTCGCTGGAACTCAGTGAACATGCCCGCTCGACGCGCGGGCAGTTGGCAACGCCGCATTCGCAACGGTCCGTTGCCCGGATCTCTGTCGTGGTGGACGAGGATGCGGGGTGTCTGTGGTTCGAGGATCTGATCGACATCTGTCGCCGGGCGGTTCCCACGGAAACCCAGGTCATGGTCAAGCGCGAGGACGAACAGGCCTTTGCCGAATTGAACGCTTCAAACCCCATCTTTGTCGAAGACGCCGCACGGCTTTTCTGCGCCGAGTTGCAATCCGATCACCGAATCAGTGATTTCCGGGTTGTGGCCAGCCATCAGGAGAGTTTGCACAGCCATGACGCGGTTTCGATTCTGCTCGAAGGCGAGACATTTGCCGAAGCCAGCCTCGACCCACGTATGTTCTCCACTCTGTTCCACGTTGGTTAACGCTGAATTCCGCTCAATTGTTGGGCGGATACTGGCCTGAAACTGCACCTTTTGCCGCGGCGCGGCATTTTTTGGCTGACCTAACGTCAAGAAGCTGTTTACAGTCTCTCCAGATTCCGGCAATCCGGCATGGTGCCGGAGTCGGTACGGAGATCCGACGCTATGTCGAATGCGGTAGAACAGGGCCTTGCTTTGGCCTGTTACCAGCTGTCCGTCGAACCTTGCACGGGTTCGCGCCTTCTCGTGAACACATATCTTTATGGCTCTGCATTTACGGGCCGTGAAACTGAATGGAGACTAGTATGACCCCTTTTCTGACGACCCCGCTGGAGATGCAGGCTGCAATGATACGAGTTGCGGGCTATGCGGTCAGCACACAGGTCGAGATCATGCAGATTATGACCCGGTCGGCCATTCAGGCGCCAATCTCGCAGGTCCGCAGCCTGCACGCGGCTGCGTCGATTCCGTCGGAAGTCACTCGGGCATTCGCGTCGATTCGAAATGACCGTCTGACAGAGGTGCCTGCGGCCACTCCTGCGAAGCGGGCCAAGCCGGCGCCGCGCAAAGCCTCGGTTCGCAAGAAACCGACGCCAATACCTGCGGCAGTGGCATCTTCTGCAACGGCTCCAGCCCCCAAGCGCACCGCCAAGGCCAAAGCCGTCAAACCCGTCCTGGCCAAGGAGCAGGTGGTGAGGCAGGCCAAAGCGGAGACCGCACCTGCACCGGCCAGCAAGGCCAAGGTTCAGAAGGCGGCGAAACCGGCAGTTGCCAAGCCGGCCGCAGCCAAGGCCGCCAAACCCGCGCCAGCCTCGCCGCGCAAATCGGTGGCCCGCCCGGTCGCCGAGGTTGCGACCCAGCCGGCAAACAAGGCTGGAACAGCTCCGGCTCCCAAGGCCCCGGCCAAGTCGGCGGCAACGACAGGCACCGAGACACAGCCAGCGACCCGTCGCACTCGTGCACCATCCAAGCCGCCGGTCATGCCCGCCCGCAAGCCTGGCAAGCCGACCGGTGGTGACAGCTGAGCCAAGCTTTGGCCCGGCACTGCGGGGGTGCTTGACAGCGCCCCCATCCCGCGCCAACGCTGCGCCTCATGTTTGACCTGCGGCCAGTTGGATATGTGATCGGTTTTCTGGTGGCCCTGTTGGGGGGTACCATGGCCCTGCCGATGATTGCCGATCTTGCAGAAGGGCGCGGCGAATGGCACGTCTTTCTGCAAAGCGGGATCATCACGGTTCTTATTGGCGGGCTGATCGCGTTAAGCTGTTCGAACGGCCTGCGTGAAGGCCTTTCTATTCAGCAGACATTTCTTCTTACCACCGGTGTCTGGGTTGCCTTGCCGATCTTCGGAGCGCTCCCGTTCATGTTCGGCGAAACCGAACTGCGCTTTGTCGACGCGCTGTTCGAGGCAATGTCGGGCCTGACCACGACCGGGTCCACCGTGTTGTCGGGATTGGATGACATGCCGCGGGGCCTATTGTTGTGGCGCGGGATTCTGCAATGGCTTGGCGGTATCGGGATCGTTGTTGTTGCCATGGTGTTTCTGCCCGAGCTCCGGGTTGGCGGCATGCAGATCTTCAAGAGCGAAGGTTTTGACACTATGGGGAAAATCCTTCCCCGCGCCACCGAAATTGCCAGCCAGATCTCGGTTATTTACGTTGGCCTCACAGCTGCCTGCGTGGTGAGTTATGTCCTGCTGGGCATGGAGCTGTTCGATGCCTTGGTACATGCCCTGACCACTGTGTCGACCGGCGGCTTTTCCAATTATGACGCATCCTTTGGCACATTCTCCGGCCCGCTGGAATATGTCGCGGTGGTCTTCATGATCCTCGCAGCGTTGCCGTTTGTTCGCTACGTGCAGCTTCTTAACGGCAACACCAATTCCCTGCTCCGAGATCCGCAGATCCGCGCCTTTCTTGCGACGATCGCGATTCTGGTCCTGCTCGTAACATTGGAATTGCAGCGTGTGTTTCCGCATCATTGGGAGCAGTCCTTTCGCGAAGCCTTGTTCAACATCACGTCGATCATCAGCGGAACCGGCTATGCCAGCGCCAACTACATGACCTGGGGCCCGTTTCTGGTCACGATTTTCTTTTTCGTCGGCCTGATCGGAGGCTGCGCCGGTTCGACCGCCTGTTCAGTGAAGATCTTTCGCTATCAGCTTTTGTTCGCGTCGGTTCGGGTACAGCTGCAGCGCATCCGCAGCCCACGTGGCGTGTTCATTCCCCGCTATGGCGGGCGCCGCGTAGGCGATGATGTTCTCAGCTCGGTCATGTCCTTCTTTGTTTTCTTCGTGGTAACGCTGGGCATCATCAGCTGGGCGCTGGCTCTGACCGGTCTGGATTTCACCACCTCTGTTTCCGGCGCAGGTGCAGCCTTGGCTAATATCGGTCCGGGGCTGGGCGACCGGATCGGGCCTGCCGGGAATTTCGGTGGTCTGAACGACGCGGCCAAATGGATCCTCACGTTGGCGATGCTGATCGGACGGCTGGAACTGTTGGCGGTTTATGCAATTCTGACGGTAAAATTCTGGAGGGCGTGAATGAAGCGACCGCTTGGGGCGCAGATCTCGCATATGTTGCGGGACCGGGGCGTCGAGGTGATCTTTGGCATACCCGGTGTCCACAATCAGGAAATGTATCGGGGTATCGAAGAGGCCGGGATCCGGCATGTGCTGGCCCGGCACGAGCAGGGGGCCGGGTTCATGGCCGACGGCTATGCCCGGGCAACAGGCAATCCCGGGGTGGCTTACGTCATTACCGGCCCGGGACTGAGCAACATCATGACGCCGATGGGGCAGGCCTATTCCGATTCCGTGCCAATGCTGGTGCTGTCATCTTGTCTGGATGAAACTGCCGCTCGGCGCGGCCAGCTGCATCAGATGCGTGATCAGCGCGCTGCGGCCGCCGCAGTCTGCGACTGGTCTGAGCAGGCGTCGACAGCCCGCGCGGCCTACGGCCTTGTCGAACGGGCCTTTGAGGAGTTTGAAGCCCATCGTCCCCGCCCGAAACATATACAAACACCTATAGCTGTTCTTGAGGCCGAGGCTGATCCGGCTCCGCCTCCGAACATGCCCGGCACCACGCCTGAGGTCCGAAAACCGGATGTCGCGCCCTTGCTGTCATTGCTCAATATTGCCCGGCGGCCACTGTTTATCCTCGGGGGCGGAGCCCAAAGCCATCTCTGGGTTCAGATTTTGCGACAACTCGGAGCCGCCGCATTCACAACAGGGGCAGGGCGCGGATTGGTTGGTGCCAACTATCCGCTGGGGTTTGGGTCGATGCTGGCGCGGCCCGGAAGCGCCGAGGTCATAGCATCCGCTGATCTTGTGGTCGCCGTTGGAACCGAACTGGCTGAGGTGGACCTCTGGCGTGATCATCTGGGGCACAAGGCGCCGATGGTCCGGGTGGATCTGGACCCCGAGGTTCTGGCGGATGCGCAGCGTGCGACGATCAAGCTGCGGGCTGATGCAGGTCGCTTTGCGGCGGCGCTCTGGGCCGAAATAGAGGATCGACCACAGCGAGAGTCCGGGTGGACCGCAGAGGAAGTGGCCAAGGCCCGAACCCGCTGGAACGCCGAGGTGGATGCCGAGCGCCCCGGTATCCTGCCGGTTTGCAATGCGCTGCGCGAGGTTCTGTCGCCTGACACGATGATCTATTCCGACATGACCCAATTCGCCTATGTCGCAACGGATATCTGGGACATGCCGAGGCCGCGATACTGGCATCACCCCACCGGCTATGGCACGCTGGGCTATGCTTTGCCGGCGGCCATCGGTGGGGCGGTTGGGCGGCCGGGAATGCCCACTATGGCGATCGCCGGGGACTACGGGTTCCAGTACACCATGCAAGAGCTGGGTGTTGCCGTGGAACTGGGTTTGAGCCTGCCGATCTTATTGTGGGACAATGGCAAGCTGAAAGAAATCGAGGACAGCATGATCGCGGCCCAGATCGCGCCGAATGCGGTGGTTGCCCGCAACCCCGATTTCTGCAAGCTGGCCGAGGCTTATGGTGCCGCCGCAGAAAAACCGAACAGTCTGGGTGAGTTGCAGAAGGTTCTTGAGACCGCATTTGGGGCCGGGCGGCCAACGCTGATCCACATGACACCGGAAATGCTGTAACGTCCTCTGCCGCGCGTAGGGCTGGGATTTTATTGTGTCAAACGAAGACAGGCGCCGGATATCCGGCGCCTGTCTGCATACAGAACTGACTATTGGCTGGGCTGAAGGCTCAGTCCCAGCAGCTGACCAGCACAGTCATGCCGCTGGCTATGCGATTCAGCACGGCCGGAGAAACCGCATCACTATCCGCTTCGGACCCGGAGCTCAGGCCGGCGGCTTCGAGCACATTGCGCAGCGCCTGTGCGTTGGCGGCAAAGCTGACATTACGGGGCAGGGACTGGCTGCTGTCGAGATCCGCCAGCAGCATGCCGACGACATTGCCACCTGTGTCCAGAACCGGGCCGCCGGCATCACCGGGTTGTGCAGCCAACGCGAGGCGCGACAGCTCGGTCTCTCCCCGCAGTCCCTTGACGTCCGAGAGGGTGCCAAAGGTCAGGGTTGGTGCACCGAGAATGCCTTCGTAGGAAAAGCCCGAAACCGCGAGCTCTGATTGCAGACGCGGGGCAGACTGGCTCAGGGCGCCGATTTCCATCGGTGCCAATGACCCAACCGGACGCAGCACGGCAACACCAAGCCCCTCGTCACTGCTGACAAGTTCAGCCTGATGGTCGCGATCAAGCGTTATCCGGGTGCAGCTTTGGACCGCCTGTGTCGACGTCAGCACGGTTCCTGAACGATCGACGAAAAACCCAGAACGCGAATAGCGGGGCTTGCGCACGGTCAGGCCCGAGATCAGGTCGATCGATTGCTCCGCATCTGTTCCGGCCGCGGGATCCAGCACGTTTTCAGTGCGGGTGAATGAGGCCTTCATCTCTTCAAGAACACGGGCCCGGCGGTCCTCGTCACCTGCGGGCCAGACCAATGTGAATCCCTTGATTACACCATCGTCCAGCTTGGCCTGCGTATAGGAGACAATGCCATTGCCGCGACCCTCAAGAACGAAGCTGTCCTTGCCGCGTTCGCGGGGGCCTTCGAGCGGCACGATCTCCAGCGTCTGCATGATTTCATAGAGGCCATACAGGGTAGACCGGTTGCCGGGCTGGCTGATCAGAAGCACCCGGGCCTCAGGGATCTCGTTGCTTTCATAGTGGGCAAACGGAGGTTCGTAACGGGTGAATTTGACCGCCTTCGTCGGCAGTTTCATTTCGATACCCGCCTTGCTGTCCCAAACGGTATCCACCCCGCTGCTGATCAGTGGCGCATTGTATCGGTCCATCAGGATCTTGCGCTGGGCCGTGGTCAAAACCCCAGTCTGCTCAAACCCATTGTACAATTGCCAATCCGCCATCGACCGGCGCGTGCCTGGGCCAAAGGCTCCGTCGATTGCAGCCGAATACAGGCCCTCGGACCTGAGTGCGATCTGCAGACCGCGCCGTTCCTCGGCACTGAGCAGGCGCTCGCTGCGCCGCGCCTCGGCCGGTGTCTCGTCTGCGGGTTCGGTCTGTGCCTCGGGGGCGGCGGCTGTCTCGGTTGCCGGCTCGGTGGGCAGGGCGGGGGCGACAACGGTTCCGCGATTCAGCGTGTCCGCGCCATCGGGCCAGAACTGACGCCCCAGATTGCGGGAATAGGCAATGAAACTGTCCGCCGGGATCTGGCCTTCGCTGCGGTAGATGCGCAGCACCCGGTTCGCGTCTTCCCGCGTGTAGGGGCCCAAAACGATGCCGTACCAGCTACCGCCAAGGGAAAACCCGTTCACATCCGCCAGCTGCCCGGCAAAATCCTGTGCACGTTGCTGTGCTGTGACCAGCGAGGGATGAGCTTCGATCTGAACCCAGACGACATCCTGTGCTGTGGTCTGGTTGAGGCTCTGGGCGCGTGCGACAGGGGTGGAAAACAGAAATGCCATCAGAAAGGCGGCAAATACTCTTATCATTTTGGGGGTCTCTTGCCTTGAAAGTTACATGCTTGCCGCACCTAATCAGGATTTGCGCCGGTTGGCCATGTGTCTTGCCATTCACGATCCGGCGGGCTTGCTGAAAACCCACAGTCGACGCAGTTTGGCGTTCCGGAAAAAGCATCGTTGACCCTCTGGGGCCGCTTGCATAGGAAAGAAGCGATTTCCGCAGGCCGACGGCCTGTAACATTGCCCATTCCGAGGGATGCAGATGACCGATCAGACCAACGCTCCACGCTCGTTCCAGGAGATCATCCTGAGATTGCAGTCATATTGGGCGGCGAAGGGCTGCGCGGTTCTGCAGCCCTATGACATGGAGGTCGGGGCCGGCACGTTTCACCCCGCGACAACTTTGCGTTCGCTTGGCTCGAACGCATGGGCTGCGGCTTATGTCCAGCCTTCGCGGCGTCCCACCGATGGGCGCTATGGCGAAAACCCAAACCGCCTGCAACACTATTACCAGTATCAGGTGCTCATCAAACCCTCGCCGCCGGATCTGCAAACGTTGTATCTGGGCTCGCTAGAGGCCATCGGCATCGACATGGATCTGCACGATATCAGATTTGTCGAGGACGACTGGGAAAGCCCGACGCTGGGCGCATGGGGTCTCGGCTGGGAGGTCTGGTGTGACGGCATGGAAGTCAGCCAGTTCACCTATTTTCAGCAGGTTGGCGGCCATGACTGTGTGCCGGTCTCGGGCGAGCTGACCTATGGGCTCGAACGGCTTGCAATGTATGTGCTGGGCGTCGATCACGTAATGGACATGCCCTTCAACGACCCGGATTCGCCGATTCCGCTGACCTATGGCGATGTGTTCAAGCAGACCGAGGAAGAATACGCCCGCTGGAATTTTGACGTGGCCAACACCGAGATGCTGCTGCGCCATTTCGAAGAAGCGGAAGAGGAATGCGCCACAATCCTGGCACAGGAACACACCGACCCCAAAACCGGCAGGCGGATCGTCATGGCGCATCCCGCCTATGACCAGTGCATCAAGGCCAGCCACATCTTCAACCTGCTCGATGCGCGCGGAGTCATTTCGGTGACCGAGCGGCAAGCCTATATCGGCCGGGTCCGGGCGCTGGCCAAGCAATGTGCAGATGCATTCATTCTGACCGAGGCAGGCGGGTATATCGCCGAGGGTACCGGAGCCTGATGCCGTTCGACGCCGGCCATTCAGCCGGCAAGACCGGGAAGCAGGGATTTGAGCCCGGCTACGATCATGCCCACCGCAATGGCGGCAAGGATCATGCCCATCAACCGGCTCATGATCACGCGCGCGGTGCCCGACAAGTGTTTCGCAAGGGTGGGCGCGTTCCAGAATACCAGCGCGAGAAGCGCCACGATACCTCCGAACACGGTTGCAAAAGCGATCTTTTCTGGCAGGGTTTCGGCCTGATGGGCAAACAGGATCAGCGTCGTGATGGTGCCGGGTCCGACAATGATTGGAAAGGTCAGGGGGTAGAACGCCACGGTTTCGGGATCGGGATAGTCCGACTTTTCCCCGTCCGTCCCATGATGCGAGCTGCTTTCGTTCCCGTTCAGCATGTTCAGGGCGATCAGAAGCACTACCAAACCACCGGCCACACGGAAATCATCTATGGAAATGCCGAACAGGTGCAAAAGCTGACTGCCCGCCACGGCAAAACTCGTCCCCAGGATCAAGCTGTAGAGCGCTGTTTTCAATGCGATTCTACGCTGAGTTTCCACCCAGGTGCCATCGGTCACACTGAGAAAGATCGGAAGGTTCGTCACCGGATTCATGATCGCAAAGAGCGCGCCGAAAAAGCTGATGGCAAAACTGGTGTCCACGGTGCAATTCCTGATATCAGTGCTTGGATCGGGCGCACACTGGCCCAAAAGAGACAACAAGGAAAGGGGCGGCCTTGCGCCTGAGCTCCGCCCCCGAGAGAGAACGGTCATGAACGGTAAGCCCATCGTCATCATTATCCTGCTTTGCGCGGTGCTCGCCGGGGCTGGTCTGTATTATCAGCAGGTCTATGCGTACTATTTTGAGGTCACTCCGTCACCGGGGCAGGATGTGACACTGGTTCGTAAGGGAAGCACCGAGGCAGAGCCGATCGCATATGAGGGGTTTCAGGCAATTGACGCCGACAGCTCGCCGATCCGCTATCGCGCCTGCTTCACCACCGACCTAGACCCGCAAGTTCTGGATGGGACCTATGAACGTGTTCAAGATCCTACACCGCTGGTCGGCCCGCGCTGGTTCGACTGCTTTGATGCAACCGGGCTAGGGGCCGCGCTCGAAGCCGGTGAGGCACAGGCCTATTTGTCAGAAAAGAACGTCCATTTCGGTGTAGATCGCGTGGTGGCCATTCTCTCCGATGGACGTGGGTATGCCTGGCACGAGCTGAATGATTGCGGTGAGAAAGCTTATGACGGAACAGTAGTCGGCGAAGAATGCCCGCCGCGTGAGTGATATGATTTCCGCTGCCCGACAGGGATACCAAAGCCCGAGACTGCCATGACCGAACCCCTAGCCGTCGAACCGATCATCATCCCCGATTTCATAACTGCAACACTTGGTTTTGCGGTTTACCTTGCAGGTGCGCAGATCAATTCCCGTGTGGAGGCTCTGCGCCGTTTCAACATCCCGGAACCGGTCACCGGTGGGCTTCTGGCGTCACTGGTTGTTCTGGCGCTGTATCTTGTCGGCGGGATCGAGTTGTCTTTTGAGTTGGAGACCCGGGATTTCCTGCTTGTTCTGTTCTTCGCCGGCATCGGGCTGAATGCCCGGATTTCCGATCTGATCGCGGGTGGCAAGCCGCTGCTTCTGCTGCTGGTTCTGACACTGATCACGATAGTCGCACAAAACGTCATCGGGGCTATCGGGGCAGGGATATTCGGCTATCCGGTTCAATCCGGAGTCCTGTTTGGCTCGGCTGCATTGATCGGCGGGCACGGAACCGCCATTGCATGGGCCCCCGAAGTTGCGCGCACCACCGGGTTGGAGGGCGCGACCGAGCTGGGGGTAGCGGTGGCCACATTGGGGCTGGTTCTGGCCGCGCTGATTGGCGGTCCGGTCGCCAAGTATCTGGTCGAGAAGTTCAACCTGACACCAGATCGGCCGGACGAGGAACACACGGTCGGTCTCCCGTCAGAGGACAATGGTGCACACACCGACATTGATCACATGACCTTGATGCGGGTGCTGCTGTTTCTCAATATCGCCATCATTCTGGGGTTCGGCGTGCACCAGATCATTCTTGAACTGGGATTAAAGCTGCCACTTTTTGTGCCCTGCCTGATCATGGCCATCTTGATTGCCAATGTCAGAAGTGCCCTGCGCCCGAATGCGCCACCAGTTGCCCGAACGCCGGCGCTTGCGCTGATTTCGGAGTTCGCACTTGGCGCGTTTCTTGCCATGTCTCTGATGAGCCTGCAGCTATGGACCATCGCGGAACTGGGTATCGTGATCGCCGCGATCCTGACAGCTCAGACTCTGTTCACCATCGTGTTCGTGATCTGGGTTTTGTTTCCGGTCATGGGCGGTGGGTACCGCGCTGCCGTATTGGCCGCGGGCTTTGGTGGCTTCGCACTGGGGGCTACCCCGACCGCTATCGCCAACATGACGGCTGTGACCAAGAGATACGGCCCGTCGCCCATCGCATTCATCGTTTTACCGCTTGTCTCCGCCTTCTTCGTGGACATCGCCAACGCAATCGTTATTCAGGCGATCGTGAACTTCTAAGGACCGACCATGCCCGACCTATTGATCGAACTGTTTTCCGAGGAAATCCCGGCGCGCATGCAGACCCGCGCGGGCGACGATCTGAAAAAGCGGATCACGGATGGTCTGGTCGAGGCCGGCCTGACCTATGCAGGTGCCGGCGCCTTTACCACACCGCGCCGACTGACACTGGCGATCGAAGGGCTGCTGGCCGAGAGCCCGACCGTTCGCGAAGAGCGAAAGGGCCCAAAGGTCGGGGCGCCGGACAAGGCGATCGAAGGATTTCTGCGCGGCGCCGGCCTGACCCGCGACCAGCTGGAAGAGCGCGACACCCCCAAGGGTGCGGTCTATTTTGCGACGATCGAAAAACCGGGACGCCCGGCGTCAGAGATTGTCGCCGAAGTGTTAGAAACGACCATCCGCAACTTCCCATGGCCCAAATCAATGCGCTGGGGGACCTCGTCATTGCGCTGGGTTCGGCCTTTGCACTCAATCCTCTCTATCCTGACCGACGAGACCGCGGCTCAGGTTGTGCCGCTGGAGATCGAAGGCATCACGTCAGGCGACAGTACGCGTGGCCATCGCTTCATGGCCCCCGATGTGTTTACTGTCACTTCTTTCGAGGACTACGAGGCCAAGCTGAAGCGCGCGAACGTGATGCTGAACCCTGCCGAGCGGGCCGAACACATTCGGAACGATGCCCAGAATCTGGCCTTTGCGGCCGGCCTCGAGATGGTCGAGGACAATGGACTTCTGGCCGAAGTTGCCGGTCTGGTCGAATGGCCGGTGGTTCTGATGGGCGAAATCGGTGCCGAATTCCTTGAGCTGCCGCCCGAGGTTCTTCAGACCTCGATGAAGGAACACCAGAAATTCTTTTCGGTCCGTAACCCGAAAACAGGCCGAATCGAACGTTTTATTACCGTGGCAAACCGCGAAACCGCGGACAATGGCGCGACCATTCTGGCGGGCAACCAGAAAGTTCTGTCGGCGCGGCTGGCAGATGCCAAATTCTTCTGGGAGAACGATTTGCGCGTGGCGCGTTCGGACTTGAGTTCCTGGACCGATGCGCTTGAGAACGTGACCTTCCACAACAAGCTCGGCTCGCAGGGGGATCGGATCCGCCGAATTGCGACGCTGTCGCGGGAACTGGCCGAGGTGACCGGAGCAGACGCGGATCTGGCCGGGCGCGCTGCAGATCTGGCCAAGGCCGATCTGAGTTCGGAAATGGTCTATGAGTTTCCTGAACTTCAGGGGCTCATGGGGCGCTACTACATCGAAGCCGCAGGCGAAGACGCCGCCGTGGCTGCCGTTGCCGAGGAACACTACTCGCCGCTGGGACCGTCGGACGATGTTCCGACTGCGCAGCTGTCAGCGACGGTGGCCCTGGCAGACAAGCTCGACACTTTGACAGGGTTCTGGGCCATCGACGAAAAGCCGACGGGATCCAAGGATCCCTTTGCCCTGCGCCGCGCAGCCCTTGGTGTGATCCGTTTGGTTATGGAAAACGACCTGCGCCTTCCGCTTGCAGAGTTTGCGGCGCGTGCCTTCTTTCCGCACGCCCTGAAGCGTGATGCAAATGGTGAAACTCCTGAGGAAAAGCGCGCGGAATATTCCCGGATCACCGGAATTGACGCCGACAAGCTGCCGGGTCTGGAGCTGGCCGCCATGACATCGATGATCGCCGAGCACGGAGTATTTGGTGCGCTGTGGAACACGCTCAAAGACAAAAACTCGTCATTCCGTGAAGATGCTGACACGATCACCGATCTGGTTGCGTTCTTTCACGACCGCCTCAAGGTGTTTTTGCGCGATCAGGGAATTCGCCATGATGTCATCGATGCCTGTATTGCGATGGAGGGCAATGACGACCTCAACCTACTGGTCAAACGTGCGCGCGCGCTGGGATCCGTTCTGGCCACCGAGGACGGCGAAAACCTTGTGCAGGGGTTCAAGCGGGCCAACAATATTCTCACGCAGGCCGAAGAAAAAGACGGCGTAGAATACTCTTACGGCGCAGATGCAAAATACGCGGAAACCGACAGCGAAAGGGCACTGTTCGCGGCGTTGAATGGGGCCGAGGCCGCTATCGCTCCGGCGTTGGAAAAAGAGGATTTCCCGGCAGCTATGGCCGCGATGGCAGGCCTGCGTGCCCCGATCGATGCCTTTTTCGAAGAAGTGCAGGTGAACACGGACAATGAGGTTCTGCGCCGGAATCGCCTGAACCTTTTGAGCCAGATCCGCACCATTTGCTCCAGCGTCGCCGATCTTACGCGCATCGAAGGTTAAAGCGAGCGCCGGAGGGACAGGCGGGCAGAAACGGTTCCGGGTCCGAAATTCCCTGCGCCGTGTGCGGACACGGCCCTTGCGTGTCGCTCAAAGGATCCTATCCTGCTGCGGAACACGGAGGTGCTGCGGTGCAGAATGATCCCGATACCACGTTGATTACGCCGACCGCTCCGGTGAGTGCGCGCACGCATGGCGGCCGGGCGAAATGCCTTCAACGGCTGGTGCGTCTGGATCTTCCGGTGCCGCGCACGGTGGCGCTGTCGTTTGATGCCGTGCACGAGATCGCCGAAGGCAACATGCCGGACTTGCGGGCCGTCGTGGATCAGTTTGATGCATCGGCTTTGCTGTGCGTGCGCCCGTCTTCGGAAGATCCGGATTGGGGCGGGCCAGGGGCCGTTTTGAACATCGGGATGAATGACCGGCTTTTCGAAGAATTGAGCGGCACATTGGGAGAAGCGCCCGCAGCCGCTCTCTATTTGCGTTTTGTGCAGTCCTACGCGGTGCACGTGGCCAGGCTTGACCCGGATCTGTTCGTGCTCGAGCCCGGCGACGATGTATCCCGTGCCCTCAAGGAAACGCTCGATACCTACGAAGACGAAGCAGAAGAACAGTTCCCGCAGGATCGCGCCGAACAATTGTCCGGCGTTCTTCAGGCGATGGCCCGAGCCTGGGAAGGCACATCGGCGCGATTGCTGCGGCAGGCCAAAGGCGCACCGGCGGATGCTGGGCTGGGTCTTGTTGTCCAAGAGATGATTCCGGGAATCGGAAAGGGCGAGTGCGGGTCGGGCGTGTTGCAGCTGGCCGACCCGATTACGGGCCTGCCACAGATCACTGGTCGTTACCTGAGCCAGAGCCAGGGTCGCGATGCCTTGGGGGCCGGGGCCGAAGCCCTGTATCTCGAACAGGATCAGCGCGGTCCGTCTTTGGAGGACGAGGCGCCAGAAGCATTCTCCGAGTTAAAAATCCACGCCGCCCTGATGCGCAAGAGGTTGCGCGAAGAGATGCAGGTTGAATTCGTCATAAACGGGGGCAGGGTGCATATCCTTGACGGCATGCGGGTGCCGCGTGCTCCGCGTGCTGCCGTTCGCATGGCGGTGCGGCTCGCCGAGGACGGGATCATCACCCCGCAAGAAGCGGTGATGCGCATCGATCCGCATGCGGTCAACGAGTTGCTCCATCGGCAGGTGGACCCAAATGCCGAGCGGGACGTGCTGACAACCGGCGTTGCTGCCAGCCCGGGCGCAGCCAGTGGACGGATCGTGTTCACCTCGGCCGAGGCGCAGGCCAGCGCAGCCCGCGGCGAACCCTGTATTCTGGTGCGACGCGAAACTTCGCCCGGCGACATCCGCGGGATGCACGCTGCGGCCGCCGTGCTGACAGAAAAGGGCGGGATGACCAGCCACGCAGCCGTTATCGGGCGCGGATTGGGTTTGCCTTGCATCGTCGGGGCATCCTCGTTTCGGTTTCAGACAAAGAACAAACAGTTGACCGCCCCGGATGGCAGAGTCTTCCGCACCGGGGATATCCTGACCATTGATGGTAGCACGGGTCAGGTGCTTGCTGGCGAGCCAGCGATGCTGGAAGCCGCACTGGATGACGCCTTTCTAACCCTCATGGGCTGGGCCGACGAAGCCCGCGACATCGACATTCGCGCCAATGCCGATACCCCTGCCGACGCCCGCACGGCCCGGAATTTCAACGCACAGGGGATCGGTTTGTGCCGGACCGAGCACATGTTTTTCGAGCCGGGTCGTCTGACGGTCATGCGCGAGATGATTTTTGCCCAGACCAGCGAGGGCCGTGCTGCGGTTCTGGCCCGGCTGTTGCCCATGCAGCGCGACGATTTCGCCGAGCTCTTCAGTATCATGGAAGGGCAGCCTGTTTGTATCCGTCTGTTTGATCCGCCGCTTCACGAATTTCTTCCGACCACGCGCACTGGTCAACGCGAACTGGCCGAGGCGCTGGATATGCCGGTTTCAGACGTGACCCGGCGCGTGGAGGCGATGGAAGAGTATAACCCAATGCTCGGCCTGCGCGGCGTTCGGCTGGGTGTTACTGTACCCGAGATCTACGACATGCAGGCCCGCGCCATCTTCGAGGCCACGCTGAGTGCGACGCATGACGGGGAACCTGTCGTTCCCGAGATCATGATCCCGCTGGTTTCAGCCCGGCGCGAGGTCGAGCTGGTCAAGGCCCGAATCGATGCGGTTGCTGCTGCAGTGCGTGCCGAACAGGGGCGCGACTTTGACTACCGGCTTGGCGTGATGGTCGAAACACCACGTGCATGTTTGCGGGCAGATGAAATCGCGCCGCAGACGGCCTTTCTCAGCTTTGGCACCAACGATCTCACCCAGATGACCTATGGTTTGTCGCGTGACGACGCCGGGCGTTTCATGTCCGACTACGTGCAGCAGGAGGTGTTTCCCGAGGATCCGTTCCATGTTCTGGATGCCGAAGGCGTGGGTGAATTGCTGCGGATTGGGGTGGATCGCGGGCGCAAGGCCAACCCGGGAATCACCCTTTCGATCTGCGGTGAACACGGCGGGAATCCCGAATCAATTTCCTTTTGCAGGGACGCTGGGTTTGATTATGTGTCCTGTTCTCCCTTCCGAGTCCCTGTGGCGCGACTGGCTGCCGCACAATTGGCGATTGGACACAAGATCGGCGATGGGCTTGACGCCTGACACAAGATTTTGTAGCCAACCGCAAGATTGATTTTATAAGTCATTGGCAAAATATGACTAATTTATGCTTGCATTTTGACGAAATCTGGACCTTCGGCCCGGTCTGATGTAAGCGATGCCCCGTGGGTGCCTGGGGGGAGCGCCGCTGTTCGCTCGTCGTGGAGTAAGAAATGAAACTATTTGTAGCTGCCGCAACGGTGGTCTTGGCCACCGCACTGTCTCCTATGTCGTCTGCTGATACCGGACCGGAGAAAATGACTCTGGTCTCCACCGGCCAAGAACCGGTCGTGGTCAAACGCACCACTGACAGCGGCCTCGCACGCTTTTTGCGTGGCGTGAATTCAGGCAAGCCCTCTGAGCCGGTCAAGATCAGCTACACCCGCGACTGGGTGGATTCGTTGCCCAAGGCGGAAGGGGACGAAAACTGGAAGTGCCTGGCCGAAGCACTGTATTTCGAAGCCCGCGGTGAAACCGTGCGGGGCCAGTTTGCCGTGGCTGAGGTGATTCTGAACCGGGTCGACAGTGAACGGTTTCCTGACACGCTCTGCGGTGTGATCCGGCAGGGAACAGGGCGCAAGTACCAGTGCCAGTTCACCTATACCTGTGATGGCCACAAGGAAGTCATTCACGAAAAGAAGGCCTATGAACGGGTTTCGAAAGTTGCGCGTGCGGTCATCGACGGCGCCGGCGGTGAACTGACCGAAGGGGCGACCCACTACCATACCAAGTTCGTGAAGCCGAAATGGTCGCGCGTTTACAAGGAAACCGCGCGCATTGGTGTGCACATTTTCTATCGCCACAACTACCGGACCGCATCCAGCGAATGAAGTGTATGCAGCACCGGGTTGCTGGTGCTGCAACGATTGGGCTGTTAAAGAGGCGCGCGGCAGATAATGCCGCTGACCCAATGTTGAGCACAATCGCCGAAGGGCTCCTGTTATGAGCACAGAAATCCGCCTCGCTTTTGCCCATCCCTCGGAGCGAGCAGAGGCCACGGCACAAGAAGGTCCGCTGGATCGCATTTCGCTGCGCGATCATATTGTGGAAATCGAGATCGGTGCCTTTCAGGCCGAGCGTGGTGTTACTCAGAGAATTTGTTTCAACGTGGTTGTCGAAGTGCAGCCGCTGACCGGGCCGATCGACGATGATGTGGACCGGATCCTGTCCTACGACCGGGTGACCGAAGCAATTGCCCATGAGTTGTCTGAAGAACGGCTGAACCTTCTGGAAACTCTGGCAGAACGGGTGGCCGAGCGGATTTTGCTGGAACCGCAAGCCGTTCGCGCATTTGTCCGAATCGAAAAGCTTGACCGTGGACCGGGGGCCTTGGGTGTCGAGATCGTGCGCGGCAAGGACATGGTTCATCACGAGGTCGAAGAGGAAGAACGCCCTCATCCCCGCCTCGTATTTCTTTCCAATGCTGCTATTGCATCGGACAACCTGACGGGTTGGATTGACCAGCTTCAGAATCGCGAACGCCCGCTGATCCTCTGCGTTGGGGCAGCGGATCTGTCGGCGCCACAGACCGGTCACGCCATGACGCAGCGCCGGATCGACCTGTTGGCGATCGAGCAGAATGCCTGGGTTTTGGCGTCCAAGGATGACCGCTGTGTCGTGGTTTCAACCCGAACCGAGCTGAGCTGGGCAATGAAAAACGGACAGATTTGCGTTTGGGCCCCGTCTAAGATCGTTCTCGATGCGGTGGATGGCCCTTCGGCCAAACCGTCCGATGCCGTGGCGCTGGCAGCATGGTTCGCGGCAACCTTTTCGGCAGGCGAAATGCTGGTGATTGGCGCGGACCTGCCTGACAACCCGGGTGTTCTATTGCGCTCGGTTCCGGTGGAGCAATCCCGGCTTTGACCATCTACGCCCGCCCCCTTGTTCAGAATGGCGGTGCGCGTCCCGCCGATGCTGTGCCACTTTTGGGAACGCAGGCGTGGTTCTGCCATGCCGAAGTGTTATCCCGGTCAGAACCGCCTCGCATCGTTTCGGCGTGCGATCTGCCGGATGGAGTATTGGCGCCATTGACCGAACCGCGACCCGCTCTGGCCGGGTTGGACATGAGGCAGCCCCAGATCATGGGAGTGCTCAACGCAACACCGGACAGTTTCTCCGACGGCGGGCAACATAGCGGCTGTCAACAGGCGATCGACCATGCCCTTCGGATGCAGGCCCAAGGTGCGGCCATCGTGGACATTGGCGGAGAATCGACCCGGCCCGGGGCAGAGCGCGTACCTGCCAAGACCGAGATGGAGCGAATTCTGCCGGTCATTGAAGGTTTGCGAAACAAAAGCGATGTGCCTGTTTCAGTGGATACGCGCAAGGCAGATGTGGCAAAGGCAGCGTTGGCAGCTGGCGCCGATTTGGTCAATGACGTGTCCGGGTTCACCTTCGACCCGGCGCTTCTGCCCCTGTGTTCAGAGACAAAGGCGCCTGTGTGCATCATGCATGCACAGGGGGAGCCGGAAACCATGCAGGATGACCCGAACTACGGTCATGTTCTTCTGGACGTCTACGACTTTCTTGCCGGGCAGGTGGCCCGGTTGGAGGAAGCAGGAATTCCGCGCAGCCGAATAGCGATCGACCCGGGGATAGGGTTCGGTAAGACCGAGGCGCATAATCTTGCGATATTGCAGGGGCTGAGCCTTTTTCACGGGATTGGCTGTGCGATTTTGCTTGGAGTGTCACGTAAAGGGTTTATCGGCAGAATCGGTCGGGAGCCAAATGCCGCGGCACGGGCACCGGGTTCCATTGCGGTAGGGCTTGCAGGACTGGCTCAGGGCGTGCAGATTCTGCGTGTTCACGACGTGGCCGAAACGGCTCAGGCGATCAGGCTATGGCAGGCCGTGACCTGAGTAACGGCGGGCCTGCATAATAACGATTGAGATTTGGAGCGGGACTTTGTCAGCAATGCGCAAGCTTTTTGGAACCGATGGTGTCCGTGGGACGGCAAACCAGCATCCGATGACCGCCGAACTGGCGCTTCGGATCGGGGCGGCTGTCGGTCGCTATTTCCGGCGCGACGCCACCGGCGTGCACCGGGTGGTGATCGGCAAGGATACCCGGCTTTCGGGTTACATGCTGGAAAGCGCGCTGACGGCAGGTCTGACCTCGACAGGGATGAACGTTCTGCTGATGGGGCCGGTGCCAACTCCTGCCGTGGGCCTGATGACCCGTTCGATGCGCGCCGATCTCGGAGTGATGATCTCGGCAAGTCACAACCCGGCCGAGGACAATGGCATCAAGTTCTTTGGTCCGGATGGTTTCAAACTGTCGGACGAAGACGAGATTGCCATTGAAGCATTGATTGAATCCGGTGTGGATCTTGCACAGGCCCGGCATATCGGCAGGGCAAAGAGAATTGATGATGCCCGGTTCCGCTATGGTGAGCGGGTCAAATCCTCGCTGCCACGCGGTTTGCGGCTCGACGGTCTCAAGGTGGTCGTGGATTGCGCCAACGGTGCGGCTTATCGCGCGGCGCCCGAGATCCTGTGGGAACTGGGGGCCGAAGTGATCCCGGTTGGCACCAGCCCTGACGGAATCAACATCAACCGCGGGTGTGGGTCGACGCAGCCTGATGCGGCCGCCTCGGCGGTGGTCGCACATCAGGCGCATGTCGGGATTTGCCTCGACGGAGATGCAGACCGGGTCGTGATGATTGATGAGACGGGAACCGTCGCGGACGGAGACCAGATCATGGCGCTGCTGGCAACGCGCTGGGCGGCAGAGGAGCGTCTGGCGGGCGGCGCATTGGTTGCGACGGTCATGTCCAACCTTGGACTTGAACGCCATCTCGAAGCCAGCGGACTGCGCTTAGAGCGCACCAAGGTCGGCGATCGCTACGTTGTCGAGCGGATGCGGGAAGGCGGTTATAATCTCGGGGGTGAACAGTCCGGCCATATCGTCATGAGCGATTATGCCACCACCGGTGACGGCCTTATGGCGGCGCTGCACGTCTTGTCCGAGATGGTTCGATCGGGGCAGCCGGCCAGTGTTCTGGCAAGCCAGTTTGATCCGGTGCCGCAACTGTTAAAAAATGTGAGATTCTCCGCGGGTCAGACCCCGTTGGATCTGCCGGGAGTGCAGTCTGCAATCGCCGGAGCTGAATCGGCGCTCACCGGCAAGGGACGGTTGCTTATTCGCAAGTCAGGCACAGAGCCGCTGATCCGGGTCATGGCGGAATGTGAGGATGCCGACATCCTCAATCAGGCCGTGGACAGCGTGGTGGACGCGGTCAGTGAGGCGGTTTCGGCCTGATCCTGACCCCTGCTGCTGCCTTCAGCCGCGACCGAACAGCCTCCGGAGCGCCCCGTACTGGCTGAGCGCGACCCCGGCGAGGATCAGGGCAAGCGCCAACAAGAGCGACGGCGGCAGGGGCTCGCCCAGAAATAGGCTGCCCATGAGAACTGCCCATACCGGAACCATGTAGTTCACAAGGCTCATGAAGACCGGTCCGGCGCTTCGGACAAGGCTGACACGCAGCAGGTTCGCCGCTGCAGTCGGAATCAACCCCAGAACCGCAAGAACGGCCAGCGTCTGTGCATCGGGCAGAGGCGGCGGCCCTTCGGCGATCCAGGCCGCTGGCAGGATTGCCGCTGCTCCGATAACCAGAAGCACCGCAGACAGCCCGAGGGGATCCACTTCGGGCAGGCGGCGCATGACAATGGAGCTTACCGCATAGCAGGCCGCAGCGCCGAGGCAGGCCAGTCTTCCCGGCATCTCCAGCGCCGCGCCTGTGCTTTCAAAAGCCTGTGCGCCGATCAACAGGCTAACCCCGACAAAGCCGATCAGAAATCCGGCAAAACGGCGCAGGGTCATGCGTTCTCCGGGCACGAAAACATGCGCAAGAGGCAGCACCATTAGCGCAACACTGGCCATCGAAACGCCGGTAAAACCCGAGGTCACATGTTGTTGTCCCCATGAGATCAACGCAAAGGGAAGAGCCGAACTGAGGACTGCGACCAGCACCAGAGCGCGCCAGTTTTCTGGGCTGGGTGGCTGACGAAACAGGCCGCCACCGCGCATCTGCCAAATCGCGACACTCAAGACCCCTCCGAACCCGATACGGTATGCGGCCAGCCAAAACGGAGTGACACCGCGCAGCGCGATCTCAATCACAAGAAATGTGCATCCCCAAGTGAAGCCGAGAATGAAAACCTCAATCCAGTTTTTTCTCGTTATTTCAATTTCATCCATGACGAATCTCAGGTCGGGTGCTGGAGGGGCTGTCGGGAGGTGTCGGATTTCGCAGTGCAGGTAACCGCCATTGCAGAAAAAAGCAAAATGACGAAGACCTTGCCGATCAGAGTTAGATCAATTGTTCATTTCGGGCAAGTTGCGTTTGGATGTAGTTGAGAAATAGCTTTGAAGACATTGAAATAGAAACAAAAAAGGCGACGCCGTAGCTGGCGTCGCCCCCATGGTCAGAACCAGTTGCGGATCAGTTCTTGGCCTTGTCGACCATCTTGCCGGCCGAGATCCACGGCATCATGTCGCGCAGCTTCTCACCGACTTGTTCGATCTGGTGTTCGTCATTGGCACGGCGCGACGCTTTGATGGTCGGCTGGCCAACGGCGTTTTCCAGCATGAAGTCACGGACGAACTTGCCCTGCTGAATGTCGTTGAGGACTTCCTTCATACGCGCTTTGGTCTCGTCGTATTTCAGGATGCGCGGGCCGGTGACATACTGGCCATACTCGGCCGTATTGGAGATCGAGTAATCCATGTTGGCGATGCCGCCTTCGTAGATCAGGTCAACGATCAGCTTCACTTCGTGCAAGCATTCGAAATAGGCCATTTCGGGGGCATAGCCCGCTTCGACCAGAGTTTCGAACCCGCAGCGGATCAGTTCAACCAGACCGCCGCAGAGCACCGCCTGTTCACCGAAGAGGTCGGTTTCGCATTCTTCGCGGAAGTTGGTCTCGATGATGCCCGAGCGGCCGCCGCCGATGGCGGAGCAATAGGAGAGGCCGATTTCCAGCGCCTTGCCGGTGGCATCGGTGTCGACAGCCACGAGGCAGGGTACGCCACCGCCTTTGGTGTACTCGCCGCGCACCGTGTGGCCGGGGCCTTTGGGGGCCATCATGATGACGTCGATACCTTCCTTGGGCTCGATCAGGCCGAAATGCACGTTCAACCCGTGGGCGAAGGCAATCGCCGCACCGGGCTTGATGTTGTCATGTACGTATTTCTTGTAGGTCTCGGCCTGAAGCTCGTCGGGCATGGTGAACATGATCAGGTCACACCAGGCCGCTGCTTCGGCGATGCCCATCACCTGAAGGCCTTCGCCTTCAGCTTTCTTGGCGCTGGCCGAACCTTCGCGCAAGGCAACGACGACGTTCTTGGCGCCCGAGTCGCGCAGGTTCAGCGCGTGGGCGTGACCCTGAGAGCCATAGCCCAGAATCGCCACTTTCATGTCCTTGATCAGGTTAATATCGCAATCGCGATCATAGTAGACGCGCATGTCGCCGGTCCTTCTTGGTTTCGATTGCGGTGGTTCTAACCGGTGGAATCGCTATTGGCGATGCCGGTTGGATTGAGTATTTGGAAAAAAGGTGAAGAATAATTCGCCATTATAGAGAAGGGCGAAAAAAACATGCTTGATGACGTGGACAGGCGCATTCTGCGTCACTTTCAGGCCGATCCCAGTCTGACCACAGCCGAACTGGCAGATCGGTGCAGGATCTCCTCTGGGGTTTGCTGGCGGCGGTTGGAAAAAATGGAGGCGGCGGACATCCTGCAAGGACAGGAGGCGGTCATCGATTGGGCTGCTTTGGGATACGCGGTTGAGGTATCGTTGCGGGTGACGCTGGACAAGACGCAACCCCGCGCTTTCGACGAGTTTACAGCCGCGGCGCGAGACGTACCCGAAGTGTTGGAGATCCACAGTTTTCTGGGCCGTGTAGATGTGCGACTTTCGGTGATTGCCAAGGACATGGGGCATTATCAGCAGATCTATCGCGACCGAATTCTGACCTTGCCGCATATCGCGGATATCGAGGCCTTGATGCATATCGCACGGGTCAAGAGCGAAGAAGGTTTGCCGCTGTGATGGAGCGGACGAGGGTAAGCTCATGATCGAACTGGATGACATCGACCGGAGCATCTTGCGCGCGTTGCAACGGGACGCCGCGGTCAGCGCAGGGGCCTTGGGGCGGCGGATCGGACTGTCACAGCCCGCCACCTGGCGGCGGATCCGGCGTCTGGAAGAGACCGGTGTGGTCAAGGGCCGGCGTCTGCGGCTGAATGCCGAAGCGCTCGGATTTGGTGTTACGGTCTTTCTGGGCGTCAAGCTGGCGCGTAAAGGGAAAATCAGCCTTGAGGACTTTGAACGCGCCGTTAGCGCCATTCCGGAGGTGCAGACAGTAGAACACGTATTGGGTCTCTATGATTACCGCCTGCGCGTGGTTGCACGGGATCTGCCTGATTTCGAAAGGGTGTTGCGCCGCCGGATCATGACCCTTCCGGGTGCCGGCGAGGTTGAGGCCAACGTGATGCTGAGCGAAGAACGCCGACCCGGGCCGATCGGAGCGGACTGAAACAGGTAGGCATTCGGGAATGGTGCATCTTCCCTTTGCACACAATGGCAAGGCCAGATACATCATGGTCAGAGATTTGGAGAACCCGCATGGCTGCTTTGCTCGACACGATTGACCCCGAAGGCCTCGAAGAATTTTCGGTCGTCTTCACCGACCGCTCGCTGAACCACATGTCCGCTGTTTTCCAGCGCGTCATGCTCGACATCTCGGAGATGCTGCGCGAAGTTTACAATGCCAGTTCCGTGACCGTGATCCCCGGCGGAGGCACTTATGGGATGGAGGCCGTTGCCCGCCAGTTTGCTCGTAATGCGAACGTGCTGGTTGTCCGCAATGGCTGGTTCTCGTACCGTTGGAGCCAGATCTTCGAAATGGGCGGTCTCGCCGCGTCCACGACGGTGATGAAAGCGCGACAGACCGGAAACTCCAGCCCATCACCTTTTGCCCCGGCGCCCATCGATGAAGTCGTGTCTGCGATCCGAGAGCAGCGGCCAGATGTCGTGTTTGCACCGCATGTGGAAACCGCTGCGGGCGTGATCCTGCCGGATGATTACATAACGGCGATGGCGGCGGCTGCCCACGAAGTCGGTGCGCTGATGGTGCTCGACTGCATCGCCTCCGGGTGCGTTTGGGTCGACATGGGGGCAACCGGTGTCGATGTGCTGATTTCGGCACCGCAAAAGGGCTGGAGCGCATCGCCCTGTGCGGGCCTGGTAATGATGTCGGAACGGGGCGAAGCGCGCCTTGCGGAAACCGAAAGCGACAGTTTCGCCATCGATCTAAAGAAATGGCGTCAGATCATGCAGGCCTACGAGGACGGAGGCCATGCCTATCACGCGACCATGCCGACCGATGCTCTGCGCGCCTTCAGAGACACGATGGCCGAAACGCGCGACTATGGTTTTGATAAGCTGTGTGAGGCCCAATGGGATTTGGGCAATGGTGTGCGGGCCATGTTGAAAGACAAGGGGATCGTGTCAGTGGCCGCCGACGGTTTCGGAGCTCCCGGCGTCGTGGTCAGCTATACATCGGACCCCGATATCAAGACCGGCAAAAAATTCGCGGCCCTCGGGATGCAAATCGCTGCCGGTGTGCCGTTGCAATGCGATGAACCGGCCGATTTTTCGACCTTCCGTCTGGGTCTTTTCGGATTGGACAAGCTTTATGATGTCGAGGGCACTATCGCCCGTCTGCACAGAGTGCTCGATCAGGTTCTCTGAGGCCTGACACGGGTTTTTGGCCGGTTTTCCGGGCCGCGCATTCAGCGATTGAAAAACCGGCGTACCCTATGGGTTTTGCCGGTTTCCCTATTTGACGCCAAGACCCATCTGCATCAGCGTTTTTCGAACCGGGGCCAATGAGTAAAGCGCGTTCAGGCCCATTGCCCGCGCATCACGCAGCGGGCGGGCCTCCATCATCGAGGCCCGGTTCAACAGGTCGATACCCTTGACCCTCAGTTCAATCTCGGAATGGCGTGCGCGGTGATACTGATCGAGTATAGGTGCAGTTCCGGGATCGTCGCGATGGGCCGCCGCGAGATCCAGCAAGGCCCGCAGGTCGCCCAATGACATATTCAGGCCCTGCGCGCCGATCGGCGGGACGACATGGGCAGCCTCGGCCATCAGCGCGATCCTTTCGCCGGAAAGGCGCTCTGCGGACTGGCTAATGATCGGCCAGATGGTGCGGCGAGACGCCAGCTTTAGCGGCCCGAATAATCCGCAGGACCGTTCCGTCATGGCCGCTTCGAATGCGTGCGGCTCCAGATTCAGAAACTCCAGTGCCTTTGGCCCACGCTCCATCCAGACAATGGCCGACGAAGGCTGCCCTTGCCAATCCGGCAGCGGCACCAATGTGAACGGACCACCTGAGCGGTGAATCTCGGTCGAGACATATTCATGCGCGATCGGGTGGGTCACAGCGAAGGCCAGTGCTTTCTGGCCATAGCGTGTCGTGCGCACGGTGATGCCAGCGGCCTGACGCATGGGCGAGTTCCGCCCGTCGGCTGCCACCACCAGCTTGCATCGAATGCGGGACCCGTCGCTGAGACCAACACGTGCTTCGGTTTCGCGTGTGAACAACGAAGTCGTGCCGGTTCCCGGCCGGAAATCCACGTTGGAGAGATCTGCCAGCCGCGCCACCATCTCGCGCCGTAACAACCAATTCGGCAGGTTCCAGCCAAAGGGCTTTTCCGAAATGTCGGATGCGCTGAAGTCCCTGACGACCCGGGGTTCCGGAATCTCTCCGCCGGCATCAACAATCCGCATGATCTGCAGCGGCGCTGCGTGATCGGCAAGTCTGGCCCACAACCCGCACTGTTCAAGTAGCGCCTGAGCCGGTTGAAGAAATGCAGTTGTCCGCAGATCCGAACCATCGACGTCGCGCTCGGTGATCGGCGGAGCAGGGTCGACACAGATCACATCAAACCCGGCCGCGCCAAAGGCAGCGGCGGCCGTCAATCCGGCAATACCGCCACCGGAAATGAGGATGTCACAGCTTTCCGTCATGGGCCTGTTCTCCCTTTCGCGCAAACACTAGGCCGCGTGTCGCCGTGGCGCCAAGCGACATCCTGTCCCGTGAGCATCACGCCGCCGCGGGTGTCAACGAAGCCGCGACAGGAAATGGCTCAGATCATCAGTGTGATGGTGGATATGGTCGGCCTTGTGCGGATCTGGCGCCACATGCACGGTCTGCATGCCCATTTCATGCGGGGCCGCAAGGTTGCGCGGATCATCTTCGAACATCGCCGCCCGCTCAGGAACCACGCCGTCGCGGGCAAAGACTGCCTCAAAGGCTTCGCGTTCGGGCTTGGGCCGAAACTCCGCATGCTCAACGCCATAGACCGCATCGAACAGCCCAAAGAGACCTCGCGCCGCCAGAACCCGCTCGGCATAGGGCGCGCTGCCATTGGTGTAAACGATGCGCCGTCCGGGCAGATCCCGGATCTGTGCTGCCAGCTCCGCATCGTGCTCCAGATGGCTCATGTCGATCTCGTGCACCTCATGCAGATAAGGATCCGGATCCACGTCATGTTCGCGCATCAGGCCGGCTAGCGTGGTGCCATAGCTGCGCCAATAGTGCTTGCGCAGGTGATCGGCTTCGGTCCGGGTAACGCCCAATGTGCGCATGACATAGGATGTCATCCGCTGTTCGATCTGGTCGAACAGCCGGGCTCGGGGTGGGTACAGGGTGTTGTCGAGGTCGAAAACCCAGTGGCTGACATGAGAGAATGCGTGTTTGACCATGTGTTGGGATCTAGGGCAGTCCACGCCCGGTTGCAACGGCGGGCTTGATCGAGCAGGGCGGCAACCGTTAGACAGGTGCGACCGCAATGCAGCAAGGGACGGGTATGAGCCAGAGCCGACAAACCCAGAAGGACGCTTACAGCATGATCCTCGAGGCGATTGACGTGGGCGTCTACAAGCCCGGCGACCGGCTGGTGGAGAGCGATCTGGCCGAACGCTTCGGTGTGTCGCGAACGCCGATCCGCGAAGCTCTGCAGCGGCTGGAAACACAATCATTGCTTGAGCGTGACGGCAGATCATTGATCGTTGCCTCGCTTGATCACAACCAGATGGCAGAGCTTTACGTCGTACGTCGCGAGTTGGAAGGGCTGGCCGCCCGCCTCGCGGCGCGTCACGCCACCGAAGAAGAGATCAAGGTGCTGCGCGACATGGTCAGGGCCGATGATGGCCTTGTGGATGATCCTGCCGCTTTGAGCCGGGCCAACCGGAGGTTTCACGAACAGATCCATCTGGCGTCGCACAATCGCTATCTGGTGCAGCAGCTCGATCTTGTTCACCGGACCATGGCGCTGATGGCGACCACATCGCTGGCCGCGCAGGGGCGGGGCGAGATCGCACAGGGAGAGCACAAGGGGATCGTCGATGCTATCGAGGCCCGCGACGAGGAAGCGGCCGCGGAAGCGCTGCGGGAACATATCTCTATCGCGTTCATGACCCGGCTCAAGCTGGATGCCAATCAGCGTGGCAGGAGCTAACACCAGCCACGCCAGAACAATTCGGAACTATCGGCAGCGTCTTCGAGAGAGATTGCCCTAGCGTGCTACACGGCTAAGCCACTTGTTCTTCCTCGCCCGCGTGTCCGTGCTGGGTCTTGTCCCAGAAGAACGGATCAAAGGCCAGTTCCCATAGAGCTTTGTAGGCGGCCACGACCCCCAACGGGAAGTAGAGCCCCATGGTTGGGACGAAAGGGATCAGATACCGTCGCCGTGATGCCGAAACTGCGGCCAGCCCCGCTGCAAGCCCCAACACTTCTGCGGTTATGAAAAGCGCTGCGGCGCCGGCCAGAACCGAGGTCGGCAGCACCGTTTGCAGCGGGTGGTCAAGCCCGAGGATTACCAGCCAGAAGGACCACAGAACCGGGGCCAGTAGAAACTGCCCAAGCGTACCCAGAAAAAAGGCCTGCACTCCCAGAAACCGCGCCGTCCCCAAATCCCGCAGCAGACGATGCGGTGCGCGCATATGAACAAGGTAGGTCACCATGAACCCCTTGAGCCAGCGCGATCTCTGCTTGATCCAGGGCCAGGCGCGAAAATTGGCTTCTTCGAAGGTTACAGTGTCGATCATTTCCGTCCGGTAACCGGCACGCGCCAGTCGCACGCCCAGATCCGCATCTTCGGTTACGTTATGAGCATCCCAGCCGCCCAGTTCCTCCAGCTTGTCGCGGCGAAAGAAGAGCGTGGTTCCACCGAGCGGCACAACCAGCCCCAATCGGGCGATCCCAGGCAGAATGATGCGAAACCAGCTTGAGTACTCGATGGTAAAACAGCGCGCGCGCCAGCTGCTGCGAGGGTTGTAGAAATCTAGGATCCCCTGAAGGCAAACCACTTCCTCCGAAACATGAGCAAACCTGTCCACAACACGTTCGATCTGATCGGGAACCGGAGCATCTTCTGCATCCCAGACCCCAACGATGTCGCCGTCACAGAAATCGAGGGCATAGTTCATCGCCCTCGGCTTAGTGGTCAGACCGCCGTGAGCAGGGACCTCGATAACCCGGATCCAGGGTGGCAGGTCGGTCAGCGCGAGGGTTTCTCTGGTTATGGTGTCCTTTTCCTCTAGAACCAGCATCACGTCGAGAAGAACCTTGGGATAGGTCAGGCGGTTCAGCCTGTCGATCAGGTCTCCCGCAATTTCACGCTCCTGAAACAGCGGAACGAGCATGGAAACCTTGGGGAGTTGGTTTTGTGGCGGTTGCTTCGTGTCTCCGGCTTTGGGTGAGGGGGATTTCAGAGGTCCGTGGTTGAGCATGTGAACAACAAAACCCGCCCCCCGCAAGCCAACAAACATCGCGAGTGTCGCTGTTGCGGCAAGAAAGAGGATTGCCAATCCGGCACTGGGAAACATCGCCAGCATTACCAAAACAGACACGGCAGTAGCGATCAGGGGCAGTCTTTGTCGGGCTGTCCAGCCGCGGCAACTGAACTCCGGAGCAACCCGCACGGATGCTGCCCGCGCAAGATCGGCGGAAAACCGATCGGCCAGCGCGGTCATTATGTGTGCTTCGCTGGCCAAAACAGGAATGAGGTTCTGCAAGTCGGGCGGAAGATCACGGCGAAGGGCTTCGAACCGGTCGGGTCGGGCCGTTGCCACACTCAGCACCGGGCCGGATCGCGCCCAAGGAATCGCCCGGTGCCGCAACCAGATGTCCCTGTGTGCCAAGTTCGCAATGTCCGGGTCGGGAGGCGTTATTAGCAGGTCAACTTGCTTAACGCCCTGTTGCCGGGCGAGGGCGTCGCGCACTTGTTCGTCGGTTGCGTGGCCCTCGGCAACGAGGATCTCGCCTAGCGGGGCGCTGAGCCGCATCTGCTGTTCTAGTGCGCGCACCAGCTGAACATTTGTGATTGCCCCGCTTTCCACCAGATGCCTCCCGATCGGCACCCGCGAAGGGGGCGAAGACAGCGCCGGAGGACACTCCGGAGCCGGTGACAGCATCCGAAAAACCGGGTCGCTCATCATACCAATCCACGCAATTCAATTCTGCGCAGGATCACGGGGAAGCGGTTAACGCCCGGTTAACATGCCATAGCGGTCCGAGGAGCGGGTCAACCCGCCTTGCGGGCGGCCATGGCGTCAGCAAACCGTTCGAACAGGTAGAAGCTGTCCTGCGGTCCGGGGCTTGCTTCGGGGTGGTGTTGCACCGAATAGACCGGCCGGTCCTTGATCCGGATGCCGCAATTCGAGCCATCGAACAGGGACACATGGGTTTCCATCACACCGTCAGGCAAGCTTTGCGCGTCGACGGCAAAACCGTGGTTCATCGAGGTGATCTCGACCTTGCCGGTTTCGTAGTCCTTGACCGGGTGATTGGCCCCGTGATGCCCGTGATTCATCTTGACCGTCTTGGCGCCAAGGGCCAGCGCCAGCATCTGGTGACCGAGGCAGATCCCGAACACCGGAAGGTCGGTTTCGAGGATCTCGCGGATCATCGGCACCGCATACTCACCCGTTGCTGCCGGATCGCCGGGGCCGTTGGACAGGAATACTCCATCGGGCTGATGGGCCAGAACCTCCTCAGCCGTGGCTGTCGCAGGAAGTACGGTCACGTCGCACCCCGCCGAGGCAAGGCAGCGCAGGATGTTGCGCTTGGCACCATAGTCCACGGCGACGACCTTGTGCTGAGGTGCCTCCTGGCGGGAATACCCGTCAGGCCAGGCCCAACGCATCTCATCCCAGCGGTAGGACTGGGCACATGTGACGTCTTTGGCCAGATCCATGCCTTCCAGACCGGCAAAGCTGCGGGCTGCTGCAACCAGCGCCTCGATATCAAAGTTGCCTTGGGGGTCATGGGCCAGTGCCACATGTGGCGAACCCTGCTGGCGGATCGCACGGGTGAGACGACGGGTATCCACGCCTCCAATCGCGATCCGGCCGGTCCGGACCAGCCAGTCTTTCAGTTCCTCGGTCGTGCGCCAGTTCGAAGCAAGGGTCGGATCCCATTTGACCACCATTCCCTCGGCAACAGGTTCACCGGTTTCGTCATCGTCCGGGTTCACTCCGACATTGCCGATGTGCGGGAAGGTGAAGGTGACGATCTGACCGGCATAGGATGGATCCGTCATGATCTCCTGATAACCTGTCATCGCCGTGTTGAAGCAGAGTTCGGCCACGGTTTGACCGGTGGCTCCAAAGCCGATCCCGTAAAAGAGGGTTCCATCCGCCAGCGCCAGACATGCGGTAGGCTTGGAAGGGGCTGACTGGGCCATGACGAGACTCTCCTGCAGGTAAATCGGGGGATACGTAAGGGGGTTGAGCGCTGTGGTCAAGTCCGGAGAAAAATTGTCATATCTATATTTATCAATGACTTAACCTGTTACAAGGGTGGTTGTCTCATGCTTTTTCATTGAGTATGTTCGGGATCTTGAATTTCCATGGGGATGGAATGGAGAAAATGGATATGCGTGCACGAGTGGCGGAAGCCCTCAAAACGGCAATGAAGGAAAAGGCAACGGCGCGACTTTCGACCCTGCGCCTCATCAATGCCGCGATCAAGGACAAGGACATCGCTGTCCGGGGTGAGGGTGACGATGTCGTGGTCGGAGACGCCGAAGTTCTGGCGATTCTCGGTAAGATGACCAAACAGCGTCAGGAAAGCGCCCGGGCCTATGAAGAAGGCGGGCGTCTTGATCTGGCAGAGCGCGAGCGTGAGGAGATCTCGATAATCGAGGAGTTCCTACCCAAGCAGCTTGACGAGGACGAGGTCGCCGAGGCGATCCGCATCGCCATCACCTCAACCGGTGCCGGATCCATCCGTGACATGGGTAAGGTGATGGGAGAGCTGAAAGGCCGCTACACTGGCCAGATGGATTTCGGCAAGGTCGGCCCGATGGTCAAGGACCGCCTGTGTGCGGCCAGCGGCCAGTGCTGATCTGAATTCACCTATCTGAGTACAGGGCCGCGCTTGCTGAGCGCGGTCCTTTTTCCTTCGGTCCTCCGGTCGGGATTCCCCGGTTGCCCGGTCACCAGATTTTGTGACGTGTTGCTTCTCACCGATTCCGACAGTTTGCCAGTGGTCCGCGCCACTGTTCAGCGCAAGGCCCGGTCCAGTTCGTCATAGAGAGCCTTGCGTTCGTCTTCTGACAAGAACGCCCCGATTTCCACCTCGCGCCCACCACCTTTGAGCGTGACGTAGAAGGGCACAGGCCCGTCCTTTTCGTGCATTTCGGCCTTGGCCCAGTAGCGGTTGCAGTGCCACACCTGCATGTCTCCACCGGGGTTTTCGCGGGTCAGCCGGGCTATGCGGTCAGTCAGGGTCAGGGTCTCCAAAATGCGCCGGCTCCGGTAATTGGCTTCGATGGCGGCCCATATGCCGGCCACGACGATCAGAACGAAGGGCAGGATCCCCCAGAGCACCACCGACCCGAGAACCGCGATCATCGGCAGGGTGGCAAGGGCGAACAGCGCAAGGATCACCGCAGCGGCCCCGCGCGGAGGTAAGGAATTGTGCGGCCACAGGCGCAGCACACGCGTTGCTTCGGATGATGCCTCCTCGGGCGTGTGTTCTGTCCAACTATAGGGCATGCGGCAAAGATCTAGCAGGTTGGCAGGCTCTGTCGAGGGCCCGTTGCGCCCCCGGAAATGAAAAGCCCCGCCAGCGAGGCGGGGCTTGTCGGTGTCATGGCTTTGGGCCGGATCAGTGCGCGTGCACCTTGTCCCAGTCCTCACGCTTTGGCAGCTGCTCGAACGTGTGCTCGGGCGGCGGCGAGGGCAGGGTCCATTCCAGCGTGTCCGCATACTCGTTCCAGTAATTGTTCTCGGTCACCTTGGCCCCGCGATACAGGGTGTAGATGACAATGCCGAAGAACAGCAGGAACGATGCAAAAGACAGGAACGCGCCATAGGACGAGATCTTGTTCCAGTATGCAAAGGCCTCGGGGTAGTCGATGTAACGGCGCGGCATGCCTTGACGGCCCAGGAAGTGCTGGGGGAAGAAGGTCACGTTGGCGCCGATAAAGAAGGTCCAGAAGTGAATCTTGGCCCAGAACTCCGAGTATTGACGGCCGCTCATCTTGCCGAGGTAGAAGTAGACCCCTGCAAAGATCGCGAACACGGCGCCAAGGCTCATCACATAATGGAAGTGCGCAACGACGTAGTAGGTGTCATGATAGGCGCGGTCCAGCGATGCCTGCGAAAGAACCACCCCGGTCACACCGCCGACGGTGAACAGGAACAGGAAACCGAAGGCGAACAGCATCGGTGCCTTGAACTCGATCGAGCCGCCCCACATGGTCGCGATCCACGAGAAGATCTTAACACCCGTCGGAACCGCGATGACCATCGTTGCCAGCATGAAATAGGCCTGTTGGTTGAGCGACATGCCCACGGTGTACATGTGGTGCGCCCAGACGACGAAGCCCAGAACACCAATCGCGATCAGCGCCCAGACCATCGGCAGGTAGCCAAAGACCGGCTTGCGCGAGAAGGTGGCGATCACATGCGAGATCAGGCCAAAGCCGGGCAGGATCACGATGTACACTTCGGGGTGTCCAAAGAACCACAGGATGTGCTGATACAGGATAGGATCGCCGCCGCCTGCGGGGTCAAAGAAGGTGAACCCGAAGTTGCGGTCCATCAGCAGCATGGTGATTGCGCCCGCCAGAACCGGCAGCGACAGCAGGATCAGCCACGAGGTGACGAAGATGGACCAGCTGAACAGCGGAACCTTGAACAGTGTCATCCCGGGGGCACGCATGTTCAGGAACGTGGTGATCATGTTGATTGCGCCAAGGATCGAGGAGGCACCCGATACGTGCACGGCAAAGATCGCCAGATCCATCGACATACCGCCTTCGAGCGTCGAGAGCGGCGGGTATAGCACCCAACCCACGCCCGAGCCGAGCTGGTCGTTGCCTCCCGGGGTCAGCATCGATGCCACACCCAGCGAAGTACCGGCCACATAGAGCCAGAAGCTGAGGTTGTTCATCCGCGGGAACGCCATATCCGGCGCACCGATCTGCAGCGGCATGAAGTAGTTGCCGAAGCCGCCAAACAGGGCGGGAATGACCACGAAGAACATCATCAGGACGCCGTGATAGGTGATCATCACGTTCCAGAGATGGCCGTTCGGGGTGCAGGGATCGGCCAGAAGACCCTCCAGGCACATATACTGAACGCCGGGATCCATGAGCTCGAGGCGCATGAAAACGGTGAATACGACGGAAATCAGGCCCACGATCGCCGAAACGACCAGATAGAGGATCCCGATATCCTTGTGGTTGGTAGACATGAACCAGCGGGTGAAGAATCCACGCTGGTCTTCATGCTCGTGGCCATGAATGGCTGCGTCTGCCATTTAAGCTGCCTCCTGTTGCAATAGCTACGCCGCAAAGGGAGTCGCCCCTTCGCGTCGGTTTCCTGCTGGTTTTAGAATGCGTGTGCTTCTGCTTCAATGGCCGAGTTTGATCTAGATCAAGATAAATGGCCGCACCCCTCTTGTGGTGTGGGGGAATCCGGCAGGAAGCTGCATGTGTTGGGCCAATTCTGGGATGCGACCGGCAAAACCGGCCTTTCAGGGCGCAGTCGGAACGACGTGACCTTGACCTCGGGAATCGCCCGCAGCAGAAACGGGGCAGTCAGACAGGAGACCAGCATGGCCTATGATCCCGATAACATCTTCGCCAAAATCCTCCGCGGAGAGATCCCGTCAAACCGTGTTTTTGAAGATGATGAGACACTTGTGTTCATGGACATCATGCCTCGGGCCGACGGGCATCTGCTGGTGATTCCAAAAACACCCTGCCGCAACGTACTTGATGCCTCGCCCGAGCAACTGGCCGCCGTTATGAAGACGGTTCAGAAAATGGCCCATGTTGTAACGCAGGCCCTGGGGGCCGACGGTGTCACTGTGCAGCAGTTCAACGAAGCTGCCGGCGGGCAGGAGGTTTTTCACCTGCATTTCCACATCCTGCCACGCCATGAGGGTGTCAGCTTGCGGGCGCCTGGCCAGATGGGCGACATGGAGCAGATCGCTGCATTGGCCGAAAAAATCCGAGCAGCCACCTGATAGATCAGAGATTTCTATTGCAATATTTCAATGATTTACGGGGAGATCTTCAGCCATCCTTGGTTCTGGCCGCCCTAACAGTTTGCCCGCGGTCAATACGGTTCGTCAGTCACCGAATATCTCTTGGAACGTTTTGCGCAGCGCCACGTCCACGTCTGACATGGTGACGGGCAATCCCAGATCCACGAGACTGGTCACGCCATGTTCAGAGATGCCGCAGGGAACGATCCCTGAGAAATGTTCCAGATCCGGCTCTACATTGATCGAGATTCCGTGAAAGCTGATCCACTTTCGCAGCCGTATCCCAATGGCGGCGACCTTGTCTTCGGCTTTTGCGCCGGTTGCCGTCAGCGGCTTGTCATCCCGCTGCACCCACACGCCGACCCGGCCGCAGCGAATCTCGCCCCTGACGTTGAACTCTGCCAATGCGGCGATCACCCATTCTTCGAGCTGTTTCACAAATCGACGCACATCATGCCCACGTTTGCCGACGTCCAGCATGACATAGACAACCCGCTGCCCGGGGCCGTGATACGTATACTGACCGCCGCGCTTGCTGGCGTAGACCGGGAATCTGTCGGGATCGGTCAGGTCTTCGCGCTGCGCCGAGGTGCCGGCGCTATAGAGCGGCGGGTGCTCCACCAGCCAGATGCACTCTTCGGCCGTTCCGGCGGCAATCTGCGCGGCCCGGTCCTCCATGAAGCGGACGGCGTCGTCATAATCCGTCAGCCCGTCTGTCACGATCCATTCCATGGGCGTGTTCCTAACCTGTGGCCGCGGACGAGGGAAGGGGTCAGGCGGCTTCGGCCAGACAGCGTTCGATCACCTGGACATATGTGTCTTCGCCCTGTGCGCCGGTCACAAGGTATTTTCCGCCGAAAACCATTGCGGGCACTCCGCGCACGCCCCGATCGGTCCAGAATTTCTGCTTTTCTCGCACAGCGGCGGCATGATCGCCCAACCGCAGCGCTTCGCGCGCCGCGTCAGGGTCAAGCCCGGCCTCTCCGGCCGCTGCGACCAGAACATCGATTTGGGACACGTCCCTGCCTTGGGTGAAATAGGCGGTGAACAGGGCCAGCTTCAGAGGGTGCTGTCGCCCTTTGCCTTCGGCCCAGTCCAATAGCTGATGGGCTTGGAACGTGTTCACAATGCGGCTGTCGTCGCTGAAATTGAACTCAAACCCCACTTCTTTCCCTAGCCTTGTCAGTTGCTCGCGCGCCTGTTGGCTCTGCGCGGCAGTCGTGCCGTATTTTTCCATGATATGGTCGCGCAGATTCTGCCCCTCGGCCGGCATTGTGGAATTCAGCTCGAACGGGTGCCAGCGAAGGTGCGCAAGAACACCGGTTCGGGACAGGGCGCGATCCAGTTGACGATAGCCCACGATACACCATGGGCACACCACATCTGAAACGATATCAATCTGCAGAACCGGGCGAGATGGATCGGTCGTCATGGGTTGCTCCTGCGGATCACCACGTCGGGATATTGCACCGATACCGGAAATCAATCCATCCCGTGTTTTTGCCTCTTCACATCCCCCAAAGCCTCGTCTATACGCCCCTACACCAAGCCTGACAGTGCGGTCGTGGCGGAATTGGTAGACGCGCAGCGTTGAGGTCGCTGTGGGGTAACACCCGTGGAAGTTCGAGTCTTCTCGACCGCACCATCTTTCTCAGACAATCTGCTGTTGATCGGTACTTTTTGTGCAGATGTCGGTGTTCGATTACCCGTTTTTTGACACACGGATCGGATGAAGAACCCTATGAACCTGGTCGTTACGCCTCGAGATTCGGGTTGTCGGGTCCGCTGTTCCTGTCCCAAACCAATCTAAAGTCCGAGCACGAAGACACTTCAACTGACCACGCCTCACCGGCGGATCAGTTGTAACTTTGCTGGCAGGGCGTTCCATGGTCTGCGGAATTGCACAGGGCGAACCAACAGCGTTGGTCGCGCCCCAGCCCGGGGTTAGTGTTTGTCCGCGCGACCTTGCACCAGAGCCCAGATACGACCGGGGGTAAGCGGGATGTCGATCTGCTTGGTTTCATGGCCCCGCAGCGCGTCGGCGACGGCATTGGCGGCGGCTGCGATCGCGCCAACGGTTCCCGCTTCGCCGCAGCCCTTTACCCCTAACGGGTTTGCTGAGGAGGGCACTGGTTCATTGCAGTAGTCGAAGGCAGGAAAGTCGGTGGCTCGTGGCATCGCATAGTCCATGAAGCTTGCTGTCAGAAGCTGACCATCCTCATCGAACGCGGTGTTTTCAATCAGCGCCTGTCCGATTCCCTGCGCGCAGCCTCCGTGGACCTGCCCTTCGACCAACACGGGATTGAGCAGGTTTCCGAAATCACTCACCACCGTGTACCGGTCGAGCGTTACAGATCCGGTCTCGGGGTCGACCTCGACCTCTGCAACATGGGCGCCGTTTGGAAAGGCCCAGGTGTCAATCTCGCCAACACCTTCGACCGAGAGTAGATCGAGGCGCCCCGCAGCGCGGATCATTTCTGCGGCATCCAGCAGGGAGGGCGTCAGGTTCGAGCCGGGCGCCCGAAATGTCTCCCCATCGAATTCGATTTCTTGGGGATCAACACCCATGGCTTCGGCCAGAACCGGTCGGAACGCCTCGACCGTATTGGCAACCGTCACCAAAGTTGCATTGCCAACGGTTGTGGCCGAGCTTGAGCCGCCGGTTCCCACTCCGATGCCCACCCTGTCGCTGTCACCCTGTTCAATACTGATCCTGTCTTCGGGAAGGCCGGAATGATCCGCCAGGAACATCGTAAACACGCTTTCATGCCCCTGTCCGGCAGATTGGGAGGGAACCGTCAGTTTGATTTTTTCGTCTTCTAAAAAATCCAGCCGCGTGCTGACCTTGGAGCTGCCGATGGCGTTCATGATGTAGTAACTCAACCCGATCCCGCGAAGTCGACCCTGGGATCCGCTGGCAGCCTTGCGCCGCTCGAAACCATCAATATCTGCGATACTTGCGGCTCGGTTGAGAACCTTTTCGTAATCAGCCGGGTCATATTGCTCTCCCATGGCGGTGGAGTAGGGGAATTGACCGGGCTGGATGAAATTCCGGCGTCGCAGCTCCCACGGGTCCACGCCGAGATCATTGGCGGCATAGTCCATCATCCGTTCAAGAAGATAACTCGCCTCGGCACGTCCGGCCCCGCGATAGGCATCTGTCTGTGCCGAGTTGGTGTAGATGCCCTTTACGTTCAGGGCGCAGTTCTGAACGTGATAGGCACCGGTCAGGACCATTGCAAAATAGTCGGTTTGGATGAGTTGACCCAGATCGCTGTTATAGGCCCCCAGATTGCACGCCGTATCGACGCGATACCCGATCAGTCGGTAGTTTTCGTCAAATGCCATCTCGGCCAGGTGCTCCAGATCACGTGCGCCGGCATCGGTCTGCATTGCCTCAATACGCTCGGACATCCAGCGGACGGCGCGTTGCAATTCGTGCGCTGCATAGGCCACGAGAATGGGCTCGGGATAGGACATGGCCTTCATACCGAAGCCACCACCCACATCAGGTGTCGTCACCCGGATTGTCTCCGGTGCGAGGCCAAGGATCTGCGACAGCGAATCCCGTGTGCTGTCGACACCCTGACCATTGACCGCGACATGCAGCCTTCCATCCGAGGGCAGAGCATAGCACCCGCGCGGTTCGATTGAATTGACCGTGATCCTGTTGTTTCGCACGGATCTGGATACCTTGTGCGCAGCCCGTTCAAAGGCAGCCTGACAGGCAGAGATATCCCCCTTGGACCAATGAAATGCACAGTTGTCCGGCACCTCTGCGTGCAATGGGGGTCCACCTTCGCTGAGACGGGTGTGCGCCGAAATTTCTTCGTATTCGAATTCAACCTGTTCGCACGCATCCTTGGCGATATGAGGTGTTTCTGCGATGACCACGGCAAGAGGTTCGCCGACAAAGCGCACCTTGTCTTCTGCCAGCAGCGGGCGACGCGGCGCGGCCCCGGTGCTGCCATCCGGGCATACCAGAACCTCAAAGGGCAGCCCGTCGACGATCCCGGCGGCGTGAAGGTCAGCGGCAGCCAACACCAGATGCACACCCTGCATCTCACGGGCTTCGGACAGATCCAGCTTTGTTATTTTGGCATGGGCGACCGGCGATCTGAAGAAATGGGCATAAAGCGCGTCGGGCGGCGCTGTATTTTCGACAAATGTTCCTTGGCCTTGCAGCAGCCTGACATCCTCGCGCCGAGTCCAGCGGCGGCGGGCTCCGAATTTCTTCATGAGATTCTCCTGCTTGCGACAAGGGCAGTAACTCTGAACATTGTCACCATCGGGACCAAACACCTAGCATTAAGCGACGCCGGAAATGATGTTCCCGGCTTGAGCCGGAAAATCAGAAATTCTCGGGCCGGTGGCAGCCCGTTGTTCGGGCCACATGTCTAATCGGCTTTTTGCTTTCAGCGAAGGATACCGAATACCTGCCGAAACAATTGGCTGGCAAACCGGCGGAACCGGTGCCAAGGTTTTCAACGAGATATGACAAGGATGAGGCCACTGAATGGAGCCAGCTTCGGAAGCCGCGTCTTCGGTGTTGGATGAGACCGGCAAGGAAATCGATTCCCTGCTGTCGTATTTGACGGTGGAGGCCCTGATCTGGCCGCTTGTTGGTGTGTTCTTGGTGTTCATCCTGCGCAAGCGTATCTCAGCCTTGTGCCTTGTCGCCGTGAGGGCGCTTCTGAAACGGTTCGATGTCGCGTTAAGCGACGAGGTTTCCGGGCAGCTCAAAACAGCCGCAGAAATCCTGATCGTGACCTTCTCGGTCTATGTGACCTTTGAGATTCTGGTCCCGGACGGTGTGGCCAAAGTATTCCTGAACAGAGTTTTGGCGTCGGTTGCCATCGTCGCCATCTTCGGGGCCTGGTTCCAACTCAGCGGGCCGTTTGCGTCGCTGCTGCAAAACGATAAATCCAGCCTTGTGACGTCGGAAGCGGGCTGGATCGAGAGGATCACGCAATTTGCCATTTTGCTGTTTGGCCTGACGTCGTTGCTCAAGGTCTGGCAGATAGACATTTCAGGCGCCCTTACCGGGGTCGGTGTTCTGGGGGCAGGGCTGGCCATCGCCACCCAGGACCTGATCCGCAACCTCGTTGCTGGAATGACCAATATCAGCGAAAAGCGGTTCGAGACCGGCGATGCGATCGAGGTCGAAGGTCAGTTTGTCGGGACCGTAAAGAGGATCGATCTGAGATCCACGCTCGTTGTCGGGTTTGACCAGATCCCCCGTCATATTCCCAACTCTGAACTGTCCAACACGATCGTACTGAATTATTCGGCTCGCAGCCACAGGCGGGTCATGTTGAAAGTGCCCTTGTTGCGGTCGTCCACACAGGAACAGATCGAAACCGTGCGTGATGGGCTGCGCGAATACCACAAATCCTGCGGGGACTTCGAGCTTGGCAGCGATGCGCCTGATTACATCTATGTGGCAGAGCTTGGTCCGAGTTCGGTAGATATCCTGATCTATGTCTGGACGATCGGGCCGGATTACGAGCAGTTCCTTGCCGCGACCGAAAGACTGACCTTTGAAATTCTGAAGGTGACCCGCGCCGCGGGGACAGGGCTCGCTTATCCGACTCAGACCCTGAATGTCGATCCGCGCAGCCTGCCGGATTTCAAAGCAGCGGACTGAACAGACGCGCGATGGGCGCTCCATGGCGTTCGCTGAACTTCCTCTCTGACAGTTTCTGCGACAACCGGAACGATCTGGCAAAGTCGGCCTCGAACATGGCGGCAGTCTGATCTGCTGTTTCCTTGTCGAAGATGATCGCGGTTTCTTCGAAATTCAGGCGGCAGGACCGGTTGTCCAGATTGGTCGTGCCGACTGATGAAATCTTGTCATCCACCAGAACGACTTTCTGATGCATGAAGCCTTCGTTGTATCGCCAGACTTCTACACCGGCTGCGATGATTTCATCAAAATAGGCCAGTGCTGCCAGCCACGGGATCTTGTGGTCAATCACTTCAGGTGTCAGGACTTTGACGTCGACACCGCGCATGGCAGCGAGTTTCAGGCTGGTCAGGATGTCATTTTCCGGCACGAAATAGGGCGACGCGATCCACAACCTTTCCGTTGCGGCATTGATCAGCGAACAGAAATAAAGGCTTCCGGTATCGAACCGGTCCCCCGGTCCGGTCGCGACGATGATCCCGTCCTTGTTGGCCTCGGCAAGTGTTATGTCCCAGTTGAGGTCGCCAATCAGGTTTTCGGTTGTCGCCCAGTGCCAGTCCTCGGCAAAAATCAGTTGCAGCTGTTGAACGATCGGACCGGACAGCCGGGCATGGGTATCGCGCCAGAGGCCGAATTTCGGGTCTTCGCCCATATACTCGTCGCCCATGTTCAAGCCACCGGTGAAGCCAACCTTGCCGTCAACCACAACCGTTTTGCGGTGATTGCGAAAGTTGATCTGGAACCGGCTCCTTGGCCCGCCACGTGCGTGTGCGTTCACGACTTCGACGCCCCCTTCGGTCAGGGTTTCAAGATACTGTTTGGGTAGTTTGATGCAGCCCACGGCATCATAGATCAACCGGACCTTCACACCATTCCGGGCCCGGTCCAGCAAAACGTCACGCAGCCGTCCCCCGACTTTGTCGTCATTGATGATGTAAGACTGGACAAGTACGTAATTCTGGGCAGTCTCGATTGCCCCGAATATAGCGTTGAAGGTTTCTTCTCCGTCGATCAGCAACTCAAGATCATTTCCTGCCCCGACGGGAATATCGCCAATGTGTTCCAAGGCGTCATACAATCCCGAGTTTTCTTTCAGGTTCGGTGCATGTTCCTGTTTGAACGCCTGCAGGCCGCTTATGATTTCCTCGCTGTCGCGCCGGCCTGTCAGATACCCATCGAAGTTGAAACTGCCGAGAAACAGAAAGGCGGGAACAGCCACGTAGGGGGCGGCGATCAGAAAGACGACCCAGGCGACCGACCCTTGCGGTGTGCGGGCGTGGCGCACGGCCAGTACTGCACAATACAGGGCGAAAGCTTCGAGCAGTAAAAGAAGAATCAGGCCTATCTCGATCGACACGTGAAATCTCCCTTTCTTGCGCGGTCTAGATCGCAGGTTAGCGCCAAAAACGCCACGGACACAAACATTTGGACACGATCCAGAGCAGACCGGCCTGACCGGGCGAGTGTTGCTGCGTGTCTATTCTCCGATCCTGTCGTGATCGGTCAGGCATTCGGAATGGTCGCGCAGAACATCCAGAACACGGCAGTCGCCAGCCCGACCCCCGGCGCATTCCGAGATCATTCTCTTGAGTTCCTTTTCCAGCGCCTTGAGGCGCAGAATCCGCTGTTGCACCTGCACCAGCTGGCGCTGGGCAATGGAATCCGCCTCGGAACAAGGTTGATCCGGATGATCCGCCAGATCCAGCAATTCCCGGATGGCATCAAGCGAAAAGCCAAGCTGCCGACCGTGCCGCACGAAGGCCAGCCGGTCGAGATCCTCGGAGGTGTAGCGCCGTTGACCGCCCGGGCTGCGGTCCGGTTCGTTCAGAAGCCCGATCTGTTCGTAATACCGGATGGTCTGAACCTTTGTTCCGGTTTTTCGGGATAACGCACCGATGGAGAACATTATGAACCTATAGCGACTGTAGTTTTGTCAATTGAGTAACGGTTGGCAAGCGGTCAGGCAAGAGCCAAAAAAGTGAAAGAAATTGCTTGAAGCTACAGTTGCTAGAGGTCCTATCCTCGGGGAAAGATCAAGATTCCGGAGCAACCAGAATGCCACATGATGGCCAGACCACACACCAACCAGATGCTGCACGTGACAATTCTCAAGGATGTTGCGGGGGGCATACCAAGATCCCGAAACCAACCGCTCTGGGCGGAGAAGGACGCAATTTCCATGTCACGGGTCTCGATTGTGCTGAAGAGGTGGCGATTCTGAACACGGTGCTTGCGCCTGAACTTGGCGGCGAAGCGCACCTTGCCTTTGACGTGATAAATGCCCGGATGACGGTGCTGCAAAGTGCCAAGCCGCTGACCGATGCAGAAATCCAGAAGATCGTCGCAAGCACCGGCATGCAGGCAAAACCTTGGGACCAAGCTGGCGCAAACCAAGATCATGCCGCTCATTTTGCCCGGCAGATAAGGTTCACCCTGTTGTCGGCAAGCTTCTGGGCGCTGGGGCTTGGCTATCACGTGGTCGAGACCGGAGCCTCTGGTCTGTTGAAGATTTTTTCAGGTCATGGCGCTGTTGCGATGCCTGCGGTCGAGACCGCCTGTTTTCTGCTGTCCGTTGTGTTCGGAGCGTGGCTGGTTGCACCAAAGGCATGGTCGGCCGCGCGGCGGCTGGCACCGGACATGAACCTGCTGATGATCGTTGCGGTCGCCGGGGCGATCGCGTTGGGCGAGTATTTCGAAGCTGCCACCGTTGCCTTCTTCTTTGCCCTGTCCCTGACGCTGGAAAGCTGGAGCGTGGGGCGCGCCCGCAATGCGATATCCGCGCTGTTGGATCTGGCACCACCCGTGGCGCGGGTGATCGGGCCAGACGGAACCGAGCGCGATGTCCCCCCGGCAGAGGTGACTGTCGGCACCCGTTTCGTGGTGCGCGGGGGCGACCGGGTTCCACTGGACGGGATTGTTGTCAGCGGGGCAGGGGCGGTGGATCAGGCCCCAATCACCGGCGAAAGCGCGCTCGTTGCCAAGGACGCCGGTGACGAAGTCTATGCCGGAACGATCAACGGCGACGGCACCCTGACGATCCGGGCGACCAAACCGGCGACCGACACCGTGCTTGCCCGGATTACCCGCATGGTCAGCGATGCCCATTCCCGCCGCGCCGAGGTCGAACAATGGGTGACACGATTTGCCCGCATCTACACGCCGATCATCATGGGGTTGGCGGTGTTGATCGCATTGGGCCCGCCCCTGTTCGGCGCGGACTGGGCCACCTGGTTTTACAATGCTCTGGTTCTGCTCGTCATAGCATGCCCCTGCGCGCTCGTTATTTCGACCCCGGTGTCCATCGTGGCAGCCCTGGCCGCCGCTGCGCGCAACGGCGTGCTGATCAAGGGCGGCGCCTATGTTGAGATACCGGGTCGGCTGACCGCGCTTGCGATGGACAAGACCGGGACCATAACCGAGGGCGAACCGGAAGTGGCCGATCTGATCGCCTTGTCGGGCAGCGAGCGGGAATTGCTGGTGATCGCCGCAGCTCTCGAAGCACGTTCTTCGCATCCGCTTGCGCGCGCGATTCTGTCACGCGCTGGCTCCGTGGCCCCTGCCGCCAACACCCGGACCGTGCCGGGACGCGGCGTGGAAGGTGAGATTGAGGGCCGTTCCGTCTGGTTGGGGTCGGCCCGCTTTGCTGCCGAAAAGGGGGCAGAGATACCTTTGGATCTCGCAAGGCGGATCGAGGATGCGGGCAGCACATTGGTTGCGGTTGGCGACGGGGCGGTCTTGTTGGGTGTTCTGGAGTTGCGAGACCGTATCCGCCCCGATGCGGGCTCGGTCATTGCCCGGTTGCATGAGATGGGGGTCGCAAAGATCGTCATGCTGACCGGAGACAACCCCCGAACCGCTCGGGCCGTGGCCGGTGCTGTGGGGGTCGACGATGTTCAGGCGGGGCTTTTGCCGCAGGACAAGGTAACCGCAATCGAAGCGCTGACCCGTGAACATGACGTGGTTGCGATGATCGGTGACGGTGTAAACGATGCGCCGGCCATGGCTCGGGCCGACTTTGCCATAGCCATGGGCGCGGTTGGTTCGGACGCCGCCATCGAAACTGCGGACATCGCCCTGATGAGCGATGACATAAGCAAACTCCCTTGGCTGGTGGGCCATAGCCGCCGCACGATGGGCGTGATCCGTCAGAATATCAGCGTGGCGCTGGCGACAAAGGCGGTGTTCGTTGCCCTGACTGCAATGGGTATGGCGACCATGTGGGGGGCGATCGCCGCCGATGTCGGGGTCTCGCTGGCCGTGGTAGCCAACGCGCTCAGGCTGTTGAACCCGGGCAAAGCTGAATGATTTTCGTCGCCGCACCAAGCAAAGAAAAACCCCGCCAGAGTTGCTCTGGCGGGGTTTCTGTCTCGTCGGATTGCTGTCGGGTTATTCCCGGTTGCCGAACAGCGAGAGCAGCATCATGAACATGTTGATAAAGTCCAGATACAGGCTCAGCGCACCCATGATCGCGGCCTTGCCCAGCCATTCGCTGTCGCCCGAATGGGCGTGCTGAAGATAGGTGTTCTTGATGTTCTGAGTGTCATAGGCGGTGAGGCCGGCAAAAATCAGAACGCCAATCGCCGAGATCGCAAAGGCCATGGCCGATGAGGCCAGAAAAATATTGACGATCGAGGCCACGATCAGGCCGATAAGGCCCATGATCAGAAACGTGCCCATGGCACTGAGGTCTTTCTTGGTGGTGTAGCCAACCAAGGACAGACCTGCAAAGGCGATGGCGGTGATCAGAAAGACCTGAACGATCGATTCACCGGTGAAGACCAAAAAGATCGAGCTGATCGAAAGGCCCATGACCGCTGCAAAAAGGTAGAACACCAGCTGTGCAGCCGAAGCCGATAGCTTGTTGATCGCGGCCCCCATGCCAAAGACAAATGCCAGCGGGGCGAACATGATCACCCACTTCAGAGGCGATGTGTAGATCGCCGCGCCGAGCGAGGTCAGATATTTGTCAACGCCGATCTGGGCCACAGCGGCAGACGGGTCGCTGGTCACGGCAAGGCCGGAGATGGCCCAGGCCGCGGCAAAGGTAATCAGCATGCCTACGGACATCGTGCCGTAGACCTTGTTCATGTGGGCGCGCAGGCCCTCGTCAATCTGGGCGGTGCGCGTGCCGGCTGTTGCCGTTGCCCGGATCGTGTCGAATTCAGCCATCAAGGGTCTCCATTACAACCTGTTGGACCGCCGGCGCGAACCGGCGGTTTCTCAAAAGGGAATATCGGCAAGGGAGGCGGCGAATTCAAGTCTCTCGCAGGCGGGAATACAGTGAATTCGCCCAAAATTCTGCTCCTTCCCGCCGATTGCGTGCCCGAACACGGGAAGGAACTGGGCAGGTTGACCGTTCAGCGCAGCCAGGTTTCGGGTGCATCCCAGATCGGACGCTTGGCCTCGACGGCGGCCTGCGAGCGTGTAAGACCCAGATCCGCAAGGCGCGCATCGTCCAATCGGCGAAGCGCCTGACGTTGGCGCCAGACCGACACAAGGCGGGTGGCTGCAGTCAGGGCAGGGCGGCGCCGGGGGGCGGTGGTGTGGTTTGCGCAAGTATAGGTCATAACGTGTTTCCTTTCCGGGTTTCCTGATGAGTCTCCGTCATCACATCAATTTCCTTGATCTATATGCCGAAGTGTGTTTCATTTTTAAAACGAATGTTTTTGAAGTTATCCATCAAGGTTTGTGATAATGAGAAATCTCGACATCACCACGCTGCGCAGCTTCGTTGCGGTGGCCGACAATGGCGGAGTTACCCGGGCGGCCGGATTTCTGCATCTGACCCAATCCGCGGTTTCCATGCAACTCAAGCGGCTTGAGGAATTGCTGGACGTCGAATTGCTGGACAGGTCGGGTCGTACGATCGCCCTGACAGCCGAAGGAGATCAGCTGCTTGCCTATGCGCGTCGGATGGTTGCGCTTAATGACGAGGTGATCGGTCGGCTGACCGATACCGCGTTTGAAGGCGAGATCGTGCTCGGGGTGCCGCACGATATCGTCTACCCTGCCATTCCGCGCGTTTTGCAGCGGTTTGCGGCAAGCTATCCGCGCGTCAAGGTGCAGCTGATTTCGTCCTTTACCCGCCGTCTGAAGGAGCTTCATGCCAAAGGAGAGTGCGACCTGATCCTGACCACCGAAACCGAGGCCGGCGAGGGATGCGAGGTCATCTCGGAGCTGCCTCTTCGCTGGATCGGTGCCCCGGACGGGTCTGCTTGGCGGCAGCGCCCGCTGCGACTGGCGTTCGGGCGTCACTGCATCTTTCGGCCCAAGGTGATTGCTGCGCTGGATGCGGCCGGAATACAGTGGGACCTCGCGGTGGAGACTGAATCCGACCGGACCATCGAGGCCACGGTCAGCGCCGATCTTGCGGTGCACGCGGTATTGGACGGCACCGAGCCTCCGCATCTCAAGCAGATCGACCACAATGGCACTCTGCCTGACCTTCCGGCGCAAAAGATCCTGCTTTACGTAACCGGGGGCAGCCAGTCCGAGCTGGTCCAGCAGTTGGCTGATCTTGTTCGTCAGAGCTTTGAAGGGCTGAGCCGTCCACAACTTCGTGCGGCGAGTTGAGGCGCCGTGGGATCAGGGTTTGATGACGACCTTGCCGGTTGACTTGCGATCCCGCAGCAGGGCCATGCCTTCTGCCACCTGTCCAAGCGGTAAAACATGGCTCACATGCGGATTTAGTTTGCCGGCCTGATACCATTCGATCAACTTTTCGAAGCTGTTTGCAACAGCTTCGGGGCGGAACTTGAGGTAGCCGCCAATGTAAAACCCGATCACTGTCAGGTTCTTGACCAGCAGGTGATTGGCCGGAATTTGTGGCACCTCGCCCCCGGCAAAGCCGATGGGCAGAATCCGACCCTCGGGGTTGGTCGCGCGGAAGGCAGCCTTGAAAACATCGCCTCCGATTGCGTCATACACTACGTCCGCACCTCCCAGATCCTTAACCCGGGCCCGTAAGTCTTCGCTGTCGTCGATCAGGTGGTCGGCTCCGGCAGCCTCGGCAACGGCAAGCCTCTCTGCGCCTCTCGCATGGGCAATCACCCGTGCGCCCATCAGCTTGCCAATTTCCACCGCTGTCAGTCCCACGCCTCCGGCCGCGCCAGTCACCAGAAGGGTTTCGCCCGGTCGCAAACGGGCCCGGTGGTCCAATGCCATGTGACTGGTCCCGTAGGCGATCTGAAGGGCAGCGGCATGTTCGTCTGTCATTGCATCCGGTATTGGGACAGCCCGTTCCGCGTCGAAAACCCCGTACTCGGCCAGACCACCCTGTCCGGAATAGACCATGACCCTCTCACCGACGGTCCGGGTGCCGATGCCATCGCCCAGACCAATGATTTCGCCCACAATTTCCATTCCCAGAGTAAAGGGTGTTTGCGGGGTGTCCTGATAGGTGCCTTTCTGCATCAGCAAGTCGGCAAAGTTCAAACCGCAGGCGCGGATCCGCACCTTGATCTGGCCGGGGCCGGGATCGGGGCAGGGGGCGTCGACCAACTTGGCAGATTCACCGGCCTCGACCATTCGATATGCGCGCATGCTGCGTCCTCCGGAAACGAACTCGACAGGGTTTCTGCTAATCCGCCTCCGGCTTGGATGCAATGACAGCATTTCAAGTTGCCTTCACAACCTTAAGTTCGCGTTAGGCTTGTTGGAATCAACCGGGTTGAAATAATGCAAAAACCACTTAAAGTAGAGAGCGGTGCGGTTCGGGGCGCACTGGTGGGATCAGGGAAAACAGGTGCCTGACTGGATTGGGTCCTTGTCCTTAGTGTCTGTGCCCGGACGGTTATCAGGTTTATGCATGAGGTGACACCAATGACCCATCCCGTGGATGTTCATGTCGGTAAGAGAGTGCGGCACCGCCGATGGTTGATCGGCATGACTCAACAGCAACTTGCTGAACAGGTCGGCATCAAGTTCCAGCAGATCCAGAAATATGAAACCGGGGCGAATCGTGTCAGCGCTTCACGCCTTTGGGATATTGCGGATGCGCTGGATGTTCCGGTGAGCTTTTTCTTCGAAGGTCTCGAAGAAGAGGCCAAGGCCGCCGGCGACAAGTCGATTCCAACCGATCTGATGGGTGACAAGGAAGCTCTGGATCTGGTTCGCTCCTACTATGCGATCCCGGAAAACCAGCGTCGCCGTTTGTTCGAATTGGCCCGCGTTCTGAGCGACGTCGCTTAAGCAAACCTCGCGCACAGTGTGAACAAGGGCGGGTCCGGGCGGGCTTGGCCTTGATTATTGGCGATCAGAATGGCACTCGGATGCCATGACACAAGATCACCGCTCCGATCTCGAGATCGCTCATCTTCTCGCGGATGCCGCGCGTGCGGCCACTCTCCCCTATTTTCGCCGACCCGATCTGACTGCCGAAAACAAGGAGGCAGACGCGCCGGGCGGGTTTGATCCCGTCACAGCGGCTGACCGGGCGGCCGAGGAAGCGATGCGCTCCATCCTCTCGGAACACCGCCCCGACGATGGCATTCTGGGCGAGGAATTCGGCGCCCACGAGGGGAGGTCCGGCCGGACTTGGGTTCTCGACCCGATCGACGGAACGCGCGGCTTCATCAGCGGAACGCCGACTTGGGGCGTCCTGATCGCATTGTCGAATGGCGAAGGGCCAATCCTCGGAGTGATCGACCAGCCTTACATTGGCGAGCGGTTCACCGGAGGAGCCGGGTTCGCAGAAATGACCGGGCCTCAGGGCGGGAAGGTTCTGGAAACCCGGACAACGGCGTCGCTGGGGCAGGCCGTGCTGTTCACCACATTTCCCGAAGTCGGTAGCGAAACCGAAGCCGAGGCTTTCAGGGCTGTTTCGAGGCAGGTTCAGCTGACGCGATACGGAATGGATTGCTATGCCTATGCGCTGCTGGCCGCGGGTCAGGTCGATCTGGTGATCGAGGCAGGATTGAATGCCTATGACATTCAGGCGCCGATTGCAGTCATTGAGGCTGCTGGCGGTATCGTAACCGATTGGCAGGGCGGCCCGGCCCATAATGGCGGTCGGGCCTTGGCGGCTGCCAATCGGGACCTTCACGCGCAGGCGCTGAGTATCCTCTCCGGGTTCTGAAGGCGTGTCCCGGCAGGCTTGCCGGGGCGGTGGCCAGTTGCTAGACTTGACCCTGCGTCGGGTCTTCTGCCCGTTTTCCCCCGTCGCCTTATAAACTTCGTCTGAGACGGGCGCGACGGACGGAGTACGACATGACTGACCTATTGATCCGCAATGCCCGCACCATCCTGACCATGGATGATGACCGGCGCGAACTTTCCAACACCGATATCCTGATCAGTAACGGCTCTATTGCCGCGATTGGCACCGATCTGACCCATGATGGGGACAGCATTGACGCGAGCAAATGCGTGGTGACACCGGGATTGGTGAACACGCATCATCATCTCTATCAAAGCCTCACGCGCGCAGTTCCGGGCGGACAGGATGCGCTGCTTTTCGGATGGTTGCAGACGCTGTATCCGATCTGGTCAAGATTTGGCCCCGAAGAGATCCACGTCTCGACCCTGACCGGGCTGGCCGAGCTGGCCCTTTCGGGATGCACGCTGACATCGGATCATCTTTACCTTTATCCCGGCGGGTCCCGGCTGGATGACAGCATCGCCGCTGCCTCGGAGATTGGTGTTCGGTTCCATCCGACACGCGGCGCGATGAGCATCGGTGAGAGTGCCGGTGGTCTGCCGCCGGACAGTCTCGTCGAGGCGGAGCCCAAAATTCTGGAGGACATGATCCGCGTCGTAGACGCCTTTCACGACGCGTCCGAAGGATCCATGTGCCGGGTGGGTCTGGCACCCTGTTCGCCATTTTCAGTCAGCCGTGACCTGATGCGCGATGCGGCCCTGCTGGCGCGGGACAAGGGCGTCATGCTACACACCCATCTGGCCGAAAATGACGAAGATATTGCCTATAGCGAGGCGCAGTTCGGGTGTAGGCCCGGTCAATATGCCGAGGATCTTGGCTGGACCGGGCCGGATGTCTGGCACGCGCATTGCGTTAAACTCGACGGGCAGGAAATTGATTTGTTTGCGAGAACTCGGACTGGGGTAGCTCATTGCCCGTGTTCGAATTGCCGCTTGGGGTCGGGAATTGCCCCGGTTCGAGCGATGCGGGATGCCGGCGTTCCCGTTGGGTTGGGCGTCGACGGATCGGCCAGCAACGACATTGGCAATCTCGTACTCGAAGCCCGTCAGGCCATGCTGCTGCAACGGGTGACCCGAGGAGCCGATGCCATGTCTGCGCGAGAGGCGCTTGAGATTGCAACCCGCGGTGGTGCTGACGTGCTGGGCCGGCCTGATTGCGGACGGCTTGCGGTGGGCAAGCGGGCGGACATCGCGCTGTGGGATGTGACGGGCGTCGAGAGCGCCGGCAGTTGGGATCCGGCGGCGCTGCTGCTGGCCGGGCCGACGAGCGTGCGCGATCTCATCGTGGAAGGCCGTCAGGTCGTCCGGGACGGGCAAGTGACAACGATTGACTTGCCGCGTGTCATTGAGCGGCAGAACCAGCTGGCGCAGGCGCTGGCCGGTTAGGTCCCGGTCTGTCGTGGCCGGGCGCCGCCGTCGGCGCTCGGTCATTTTCTTGGGCTTACCCTTAAGGCGTGCAGTGGACGCTTCCGAAAAACCGAATGCCCGACAGGAAAATCGGCGGAAAGAGGTCAACAATTTTGTGTGAGAGTGGTGGGCGACCCTGGAATCGAACCAGGCGTGCGTCTCCGCGAGGGAGTTACAGTCCCCTGCCACACCTTGCGGCCTGTCGCCCACTCTCAGGCGTTGCGCCTGACGTGGAGGCGTGATTACTAGCGTGCAAAAGGGGCGTCAACAGGAAAATCTCCCATCGCGCCAGAAACGCATTACAGGGCCCGGAGGCCGGTCAGATGAAGAAACCCAAATGGGTGGTCGAGAAGGAAAAGGCGCGCAAGACAGCAGCGTCGGAAACGGTGTGGCTGTTTGGTCTGCACGCGGTCCGCGATGCGCTGATGAACCCCCGGCGCGAACGGTTGCGGCTGATCGTGACGCGAAATGCGCAGGACAAACTTTCCGAGGCGATCGCTGTGTCGGGCATGGAGCCCGAGCTTGCCGATCCGCGCAAATTCACGGCTCCGATTGATCCGGGATCCGTGCATCAGGGTGCGGCGCTCGAAGTTCGGCCACTGAATTGGGGTGGGCTTGCAGAAAACTGTATTGGCCGGGAGAATCCGCGGGTGATCCTTCTTGATCGTGTTACGGATCCTCACAATGTCGGGGCGATCCTGCGCTCTGCCGAAGTGCTCGGCGCAAGCGCGGTGATCGGAACGCGCCATCACTCGGCACCCGAAACAGGGGCGCTGGCCAAGACGGCCAGCGGTGCCCTTGAGCGTCAACCTTACCTGCGGGTGCGCAACCTTGCGGATACCATTGTCGAGCTGCAGGGCATGGGCTTCCTCGTGCTTGGTCTTGACGGAGAAGCCGAGCATACGATCGAGGCAGCGCTTGGCGAAGTCAAGGCACGCCCCGTCGCTCTGGTTCTGGGCGCCGAGGGGCCCGGATTGCGCCAGAAGACCAAGGATACAGCTGATCAGCTGGTCAAAATCGACGCGGCAGGGGGATTTGGCTCACTCAATGTCTCCAACGCGGCGGCTATCGCCCTATATGCATCGCAGCCCCGATGAGCGGAAGAGACAGGCGCAGGTTGTAGCGATGCGGCCGTGAGCGGACGCCGAGAGAAGGAGCATTGGCATGGGTAGCCCAAAGATCGCGACCTGCTGTTACTGCGGAACGCGGGCCATGCTTGTCCCCGCGCAAGGCAATCGACACACTCTGTCCTGTGGCTCGTGCGGAGCACCGTTGCAGCAGATCAAGAGGTTGCGAACTGAGCGCGTAATGTCCAAACCAACAGCGACCTCGGTTTCCGAGAAAACGGTCAAAAGGCCGAAGGTGCAAAAACCCAAAAAGGTTTCCAAAAGGCGCCGCAAGGGTATCTGGGCAAAGCTCGTCGAAGAGGCATGGGATACGGTCGAGGACATATTCGACTGATCTGCGACACTCGGTGTGCCGCAGTCCGGCCCAGAGCGCGAGCTATAGCGGTCCTCGTTTCAAACGCGGTCTCTCTCTGTGCCGTGCACGGCACACGTCACGTTCACAACCACGTCAGGCCTCTTGGCGGAAAGCAGCCGAGAATGCATCTTGAATCCACGTTCTGATCTGATCGGGAGATCTATGCCCCTGCGACGCCAAATTCTTGCCAGCCTTGTTGCGCTGCCGGTTCTGATGACACCTTCGTTCGTATTGGCTGATGAGCCGGTATTCTATTCCTCTCAGCAGTCGGCCATAGGCGGGTTCGATCCGGTCAGCTACTTTATGGCCGACGGTCCCCAAAAGGGACGGTCAGGCATAGCCGTGATGTGGAAAGGGGCGATCTGGCATTTTGCCAATGAAGAGAATCGAATCAGATTCGAAGCCAATCCCCGCGCCTATGCCCCGCAATTCGGGGGGTATTGCGCCTATGCTGTGTCACAGGGTTATACGATCGGAACCGATCCGCTTTCATGGGAAATTGTGAATGGTCACTTGTATTTGATCCATTCCCCGGCTGTCGCGGAGCGGTGGAGAGCAGATCGGGCCGGGTTTATTGCCCAGGCTGAGGCAAACTGGCCGGCGGTGCTGGGTGAATAGGCGGAAAATTGCAAATTTTCCGCTTGTCTATGAAAAAATCGTGATCAACCCTTTTTATTTCTCCTTTTGGACCTAAATGACACAGTGACCGCGGAACGGAACTGCCGCGGGTCATTTCACTGTCCCTCGTTCCATACCTAGCGCCCAAAGTTTCGACCTTGGGCGCTTTTTTCTTTTCGTGCCGCGCGATAGGGTCCGGGAATGGAGACGTATTCCGACAACTTTCTCAACGATGTCCTGTCTCGCACAAAGGTGATTGCCGTTGTGGGGGTTTCGCTCAATCCGGTGAGGCCCAGTTACTACGTGGCCCGGTATCTCGGTCTGAAAGGATATCGCGTGATCCCGGTCAATCCGGGCCATGCGGGAAAAGAACTGTTCGGAGAAACGGTTATCGGCTCATTGTCCGAAATCGACGCACCGGTGGACATGGTGGATATCTTTCGCCGCTCCGAGGCGGTTCCCGGCATCGTGGATGAGGCTCTGTCGAGCTTTCCGTCGCTCAAAACGATCTGGATGCAGATCGGTGTCATGCATGACGAGGCGGCCGGCAAGGCGCGTTCACAGGGTATCGACGTGGTGATGGATCGTTGCCCAAAGATCGAGTATCAGCGGCTCTTCGGTGAACTCAGAATGGGCGGTTTCGCAACCGGGATCATCTCGTCCAAGATCTGAGGATCAAGCCCGACATCGACCTGCTCAGTTGGCTGCCGCCGCCTGCCGTCTTTCGCGGGCCAATTGCTTATCATACAGAACGTCGAGCCGGGGCCGCCAATTGTAGCGGGTGTCGGCCAGAGTAGGCGCCCAGTGCAGATCGCCGCTGTTGCGCCAGCCGTCCAGAACAATGCCTTGATACAACGTGTCGCCGCGGCGGCTGATGATTGCGGTGCTGTGATCTACCCGAAACGGATTGTCGGGATCTGCAATGGCACGATGCAATTGCAGCGTGCGAAAGTTCTCCTGCTTTAGCCGCGCCTCGATATCTTCGGCCCAGTGCACGCAGATGCCTCGTTCGCGGATACCGCTGTTCACCTTGGCATTGTGCACCAGCGGCGGGTCCGTGACGTTGTAAGTCACGGCAAGCTGCCGGGCATAATCATATGCGATGCGTGCGGCGCGGTCGGCCTCGGCCGGATCGACACCGGGCCCGAGGTCCCGAATGGCATCAGCAAGCCCTTCTACTTCGGATTGCGAAACCGCGTTGCGGGTCACCGTGGGTTGCCCGGCACAGCCTGCAAGAACCGAAAGGGCCAGCGCTGCGCCAGCAAGAGATTTCAGTATCCGCATAGGCAATATCTTTCGAGGTTGAATTCCGGGCGCCGCTACAGTGCATGATCTGGCATAGCTTGCGTTTCGTCGCTCATGAGGTGGGTCGGGCGGCCTTTTCGTCAATTCCGCTGGTGCCTTGTCGTCGGGCAAGTTCGGTCAGCACATCGTTAAGTGTGACGTCCCGCGCAGCGAGCATGACCAGAAGATGATACAACACGTCAGCCGCCTCGCTTGTAAGCTTCGCCCGGTCGCCCTTGGCAGCCTCAATGATCGCTTCGATTGCTTCCTCGCCGAATTTCTCGGCGCATTTCTCCGGCCCCTTGGCCAGAAGCTTGGCGGTCCAGCTGCTGTCCGGATCTGCTCCCTTGCGGGCTTCGATCGTGGTGGCGAGATCGTGCAGGATGCTCATGTCGGCCTCGGTTCTGTTCAGTTCAGTCTCATCGGGATTCCAGCGGCGGCCATGTGTTCCTTGGCTTCGAGGATAGTGTAATCGCCGAAATGGAAGATCGAGGCGGCCAGCACGGCGCTGGCGCCGCCTTCGGTGACGCCTTCGACAAGGTGATCCAGCGTGCCCACGCCACCCGATGCGATGACAGGAACATCCACCGCGTCGGAAATGGCGCGGGTCAACGGCAGGTTGAAACCGGCTCGGGTTCCGTCACGGTCCATCGAGGTCAGCAGGATTTCCCCGGCGCCCTTGGCGACAACAGTTCTGGCGAACTCGACCGCGTCAATTCCTGTAGGCCGGCGTCCGCCATGTGTGAAGATTTCCCATTTGCCGGGCGACACCGTCTTGGCATCGATGGCCACGACAATGCATTGGCTGCCGAACTGGTCGGCGGCCTCGGCCACCACGTCAGGGCGTGCAACGGCTGCAGAGTTGAACGAGACCTTGTCGGCGCCTGCCAGCAGCAGGTCGCGAACGTCCTCGCGTGAACGAACGCCGCCGCCCACGGTGAGGGGGATATAGCATTGCTCGGCCGTGCGCTGCACCACGTCGTACATGGTGCCACGGTTTTCGTGGGTCGCATGGATGTCTAGGAAACAAAGCTCGTCGGCACCGGCCGCGTCATAGGCCTTGGCCGATTCCACAGGGTCACCGGCATCCACCAGATCGACGAAGTTGACGCCCTTGACCACTCGGCCATCGGCCACGTCAAGGCAAGGTATGATGCGGGTCTTCAGCATGGCTCTGTTATGGCCCGGTTTGCCGGGAGAGGAAAGAGGGAGGAGGCGGTCCGCGACCTGTTCCTGATCACGCGTGCGCTCCGATGGACAGCCAAAATGTGATATGCTGAGCCTATTGTTTGTTATGGGAGGATAGAGTTATGCCCGTTTTGCATTTTCGCATGATATTTTCTGCAACGGCGCTTGCAGCTTTGCCAGTTTTGGCCTCGGCAGCGGATTTCATGACCGAACAGCAGCTTGTCGCGACATTCCCGGGCTCGACATTGTATGGCGTTTCAGAACAAGACGGTAAAACACAGTGGGCTCAGACCTATGGCAAGGGCCGCAAAAAAGGAAAAGTTGTCGGCAATTTCGGTGGCGAGAAGTACAATGCGAAATGGTTCGTCAAAGACGGCATGTGGTGCGAAGATTGGGGCAGTGGTAGCGGATGCTGGCACATCGAAAGGGTCGATGGCAAAACATTCCAACCCTACAAGGACGGGAACAAGCGCAAACAGGTCTGGCGGATGAAGTAGGAAGACCCGCTTCAGGCACACGCTTCAGGACTGGCGCTAGGCCCGTTGCCGCCGTCGTCGATATAGTCGCTGACCCGTGCGGAGCGAAAGGATCAGGAGGCCAGTGTTTTAAGGGCCTCGTTGAGGTCCAGCGCACCGTCGTAAAGTGCGCGCCCTGAAATGGCGCCGTTGAGGTCGGCGCCGCAGTCGCGCAGAGCGACGAGATCGGCCAGAGATGACACGCCACCAGAGGCGATGACAGGGATGGACACCGCGCGGGCGAGATCGGCGGTGGCCTCGACGTTGGGCCCTTGCATGGCGCCGTCGCGGTTGATGTCGGTGTAGATGATCGCGGCGACGCCGGCATCCTCGAAGCTGCGGGCGAGATCGGTGACCATGACATCGGTTTCCTCGGCCCAGCCCTTGGTGGCAACGCGACCGTTGCGCGCATCGATGCCGACGGCGACTTTGCCGGGGAAGGCGCGGGCGGCTTCGCGCACGAGGTCGGGACTTTCCACGGCCACGGTGCCAAGGATCACCCGCGCCAGCCCTTTATCGAGCCAGGTTTCGATGGTTTTCATGTCACGGATGCCGCCGCCCAGCTGGGCCGGGACCTTGCAGGTCTTCAGGATCGATTCGACCGGCGCCGCGTTCACGGGTTCACCAGCAAATGCACCGTTCAGATCAACAAGATGAAGCCACTCGCAGCCAGCCTCGACAAAGGCCAGCGCCTGAGCTGCCGGGTCTTCGTTGAACACGGTGGCCTTGTCCATGTCGCCGCGCAAAAGTCGCACGGCCTGGCCGTCCTTGAGGTCGATTGCAGGGTAGAGGATCATGTCTGGCGGCCTTTCGCTTGGTCTGCCGCGGGATATGGCACGGATGCGCCGGGACATGCAACGCGACCCGAAGTCAGCCTTGATCTGTTTGGGGAACACGCGTCACAGTGTCATCAAATCAGGGAGGAACAACAATGAAGAAAACGGTTCTGGTCGCTGTCGCGACGATCGGGCTGGCAGGCATTGCACAAGCCGATCCGGTGCTTGGGACGTGGAAAACCCAGCCTGACGACGGATCTTACGCGCATATCGAAATGGCCCCATGTGGTGCGGCGATCTGTGGCAAGATCGCGCGGACGTTCAACGATGACGGAGAATACCAGTCACCAAATGTCGGCAAGACGCTGGTGATCGACATGGTGCCAAATGGGGACGGTTCCTATGCCGGCGAGGTCTGGCGACCGTCGAATGACAAAATCTACATCGGCAAAATGGATCTGTCCGGGGACAGCCTTGCCCTGCGCGGCTGCGTTGCCGGCGGGCTGATCTGCTCCAAGCAGACCTGGAGCCGGGTAAACTGATCTCGGTGTAAATGCCGACAGTTGGCCTCTTGAGGGCTATGGCATCCAGTTCAGAAAGTTCGAAATCAGCCGGAGCCCGGTGCTCTGGCTTTTTTCTGGGTGGAACTGCATTCCCAGCATGGTGTCGCGCCCGATTACGGCAGTGACGTCGCCGCCGTAGTCCACATGGGCCAGACGCTCGGCCGGGTTGGTCACGTGAAACTGGTAGGAATGCACAAAATAAGTGTGCTCGCCGGATTTCACGCCGTCGAAAACAGGGTGCGGATGATCGATGACCAGATCGTTCCAGCCCATGTGCGGAACCTTGAGCGCGGAGTCTGTCGGAGTGATCTTCACCACTTCGCCGTCAATCCAGCCCAACCCTTCGGTGTCCTCGTACTCCCGGCCCCAGCTGGCCATCAGTTGCATGCCGACACAGATGCCAAGAAAGGGGCGACCACGGGTCTCGACCGCTTCGCGCAATGCCTCGAACAACCCGGAATGGCCGCGCAAAGCCGCGGCGCAGGCCGGAAAGGCGCCGTCACCGGGCAAAACAACCCGGTCGGCGCGGGCCACGACATCGGCGTCGCCGGTCACAACGACATCACAGGCGCCGGTTTCGCTCGCCATGCGCTGAAAGGCCTTTTCGGCCGAGTGGAGATTGCCGCTTTCGTAGTCGATGATGGCGGTCAGCATTTATTTTCCTTTGTCACGCCGGAGGGGCGAAACCGACAAATTCTGGTTCCAGCGGTTTAGAGCGCGCCTTTGGTCGACGGAATGGCATCGGCCTTGCGCGGGTCGGTTTCGACCGCCATGCGCAGAGCGCGGGCCACCGCCTTGAAGCCGGCTTCGACGATATGGTGACTGTTGAACCCGTGCAGCTGGTCGACATGCAGGGTGATGCCGCCATGCGTGCTGAATGCGGTAAAGAACTCGCGCACCAGTTCGGTGTCGAAACTGCCGATTTTCGGCGTTGGGATCTCCATATTCCACACAAGGTAGGGCCGGGCCGACAGATCGAGGGCACAGCGGACCTGCGCGTCATCCATCGGCAGATGGCATTCGCCATAGCGGCGTATGCCTTTCTTGTCGCCCAACGCCTGCGCAAGCGCCTGACCCAGCGCGATCCCGGTATCTTCGACCGTGTGGTGGTCGTCGATGTGATAGTCACCCTTGGCGCGGACAGTCATGTCAATCAGAGAATGGCGCGACAGCTGATCCAGCATGTGGTCAAAAAAACCCACGCCCGTCTGGTTGTCATAGACCCCGGTGCCGTCGAGGTTGATCTCGACGGTGATCTCGGTCTCGGCGGTCGAGCGGCTGATGCTGGCGCGGCGCATGATATGAATTCCCTATTGGTCGGTCGCACTTATACGCAAGGGTGTCCGAGCTTCCAAGACCGGTCAGGGCAGGTCATGTGCGAGTGTGGCCCAAAGCCGCGATTGTCGTTTTTCAGCGGTAAAACCGGGATTGCGCCGGCCGGGTCTCCGTGCCAGCTTGGGCGCGAAACATCAGATGCGTCTCAAAAGCGTTTTCGTATTGCAATAGAGATGCCCCGTAAAACATCCCGAGGGAAACCCGAAATGAGCACCTGCGTCTTCATTCAGATCCGCTGCAAACCCGGCACCACCTACAAGGTCGCCGAAGAGATTGCGCTGCGGGAAATCCACTCAGAACTTTATTCGACGAGTGGTGAGTATGATTTGCTGATGAAGCTCTACATTCCCAAGGACGAGGATGTCGGCAAGTTCATCAACGATCAGTTGCTGAACATCGGCGACATCGAACGATCTCTGACCACGATGACATTCAAGGTATTCTGACTGACCCGTCAGAGATCGGGCAAAGCAATAGCACCGCTTGTCAGTTGGGCCAGCGGGGATGAAGGTCGTCGATGACCATAGCATGCGAGTGGCGCTGCCCGCCGCTTCCAGCCAGATGCGGGTGATCGGCGGGCAGCTCCGGGTGATCGTGCGCGACCGCTTCGGGGTCCGGGACCGGCCAGAGCCGCCACGCAAGGATGATTCCAGCAATTGCCAGCAATGCCATGCAAGACATGGTCCAGACCGGGCCGGTAAGGCTGATCAGGGCCCCGGTCAGCGGATACGCAATCAGCCAACAGGCATGAGACAGGGTGAACTGCGCGGCAAAGAGGGCAGGGCGATCCCCGGCATGTGCCGAGCGCCGCAACAACCGACCCGAAGGGGTCAGCATTGCTGAGTAGCCGAAACCAATCAACAGCCAGACCGGCAGCAGAGTTGGCAGGCTAAACAGATCCACCGCAGCCAGAAGCGCCCCGAGGATCAACGCGCCCGTGCCCAGCATTGCACCGCCCAGCATAACGGGCCGGTCATCCCATTCGGTCAGCAGGCGCGGAAGCAGCAAGGCTGCAAGCATCGATCCGGCTCCGAAACTGCCCAAAGCGACAGCAACCAATTCTTCGCTCAGGCCAAGAAAAGCCCGGATCATCACAACCGTCCCGACAATTGCCACCGCGCCGATGCTCGAAACCGTCAGGTTCAGCGCCATCAGGGCGCGCAATCGAGGCGTGGCCAGATAAATCCTCAACCCTTTTGTCGTTCGGTGCCAGATCGGCTGTGTGCCGGTTGATGCCAGAACGGGCAGGGTGACACTTGCCACCAAGGCGGCTGAGGCGGCAAAGCCAATTGCAGTCCCGGCAAACAAGGCATTGAAACTCAGCACCGTCAGCAGGGCGGCGGCCAGCGCAGGGCTGAGCAGGCTTTCGAGATCAAAGGCCAGCCGCGACAGCGACAATGCGTTGGTGTAGTCCGCTTCGTCCGTCAACACGTCCGGGATGGTGGCCTGAAAGGCTGGCGTAAACCCGGCCGACGCTGCCTGCATCACGAGGATCAACGCATAGATCTGCCATATGGCATCGACAAAGGGGAGCATGATTACCGCCCCCATTCGGACCAGATCCAGCGTAATCAGCATGCGCCGCCGGTCCAATCGTTCAGCGACAGCTGCCGCAACCGGCGCAAGTGTAACATAGGCCAGCATCTTGAGCGTTAGTGCGGTTCCAAGAACCAGCCCGGCCTGCGCTCCGGCCAGTTCGAACGCCAACAGCCCCAGCGCAACCGTCGTCAGCCCGGTGCCAAGCAGCGCGATGATCTGGGCAAGGAACAGATGCCGGTATGTTCGGTTTGAAAGGACGCTCAACATGTTTCAGACATAACTCAGAATTTTGCGGCCTCTGCGGCTGTATGTGTTCCTCTTTGGATGATCCGGCCCGGCGATCCTGTCGACCGATTGGGGAAGTGTGGAACACAGCGACAAGTGACGGAGACGGGGCTTGCCATGACGTTTCGGATCCTTTCCGGGGGAGATGTGCGGCACATGATGACCAGCCCCGCAACAGGGCCCCGAACTAAACCAATACAGGCATTCTGCAGGGTATCTTTGAACCGGCAAGATAAAAAACGCACCGCCGGGTTCTCTGCGAAATGAAATCGGCCAGCAAGTGATTTGCTGGCCGAACCAAGTTTCTGAACCACGGGCCCGCGAATTGCACCGGGCCGCATCGGGGCTGACCGTTACGACCTGCCTTCGGCCACCTCGCCAGCAGCCGGCGTCTCTCCGCCGGCCGCACCGGAACCGTCGTCAGGGCTGCCCTTGAGGCGTTCGCGCAGCCCTTGCATCACCGCATAGAGAACCGGAACCAGAACGACACCCACGACCGTGGCTGCCAGCATTCCACCAAACACAGCCACACCGATTGCCTTCTGGCTCGCTGCACCGGCGCCATTGGCGGCCAGCAGCGGGACAACACCCAGAAGGAAGGACAGGGCCGTCATCATTACTGCCCGGAAACGCTGATGTGCAGCTTCGCGTGCGGCGTCTCGGATCGACAGACCATTGGCCCTTTGTTCCATCGCAAACTCCACGATCAGAATCCCGTTCTTTGAGGCCAGCCCGATCAGCATGATCATACCGATCTGCGTATAGAGGTTGATATCCGTTCCAACGACCGCAACAGCCGCAACAGCGCCGAACAGGGCAACGATCACAGAAAGAAGGATCGAAACCGGCATCGACCAGCTTTCGTATTGCCCGACGAGGAACAGATAGCCGAACAGAACGGCCAGCCCGAGGATCACCTGAACCAATCCGCCAGAGGCCTGCTGCTGCTGCGCCGTTCCGGTCCATTCAAACGTGTAACCGGGGGGCAGAGCCTCGCCGGATACTTCGGTCATCGTCGCGATCGCGTCACCCGAAGACATGCCCGTTGCCGGCACAGCCGTCACAGTGGCCGAGCGGAACATGTTATGGCGCTTCAGCATCACCGGGCCAAGCACGTTCTCGACGTCAATCAGGGTCGACAGCGGGACCATGCCGCCATCTACCGAGCGGGCATAGAGATTTCCAATATCCTCGACCTTGTCACGATAGCTGCCGTCGGCCTGGATCATCACCCGGTAAACCCGACCAAACAGGTTGAAGTCGTTCACGTAGTAAGAGCCCAGATGCGCCTGCATGGTCTGGAAAACTTCGGATACCGGCACTTGCAGGGTCTTGGCCTTTTCCCGGTCAAGGTCGACGAACACCTGAGGCACGTTGGCCCGGAACGTGGTGTAAGCCGTTCCGATCTCATCGCGCTGATTGGCGGCATAGACAAAGGAGCCGACCGCAGCAGACAGGTCCTGCGCAGTTCCCCCGGCAGTCTGCTGGACTTCCATTTCCACACCGGCTGACATTCCCAGACCAGTGATCGGCGGCGGGTTGAAGGCCACGATCGAGGCCGCGACCTCGGCGTTGGCAATTTCAAGAAGTTTCCGCAGAACACCGTTGTTGCTGAGCTCTTCGGTCTGGCGCAGTTCCCAATTGTCGAGGTTAACGATCAGCATGGCGTTGTTGGAACCCAGCAGGTTCAACATCGAGTAGCCATTGACCAGAACCGTGTTCTTCACGCCCGGAATCTCGAGGATCTCTTTGTTGATCCGCTCGGTGACTTCCTCGGTCCGGTTCAGCGCAGCAGCATCGGGCAGCTGCACGTCCATGAACAGATAGCCGTTGTCCTCAAGCGGCAGAAAGCCCTTTGACGTCTGGGTAAAAATGGTTCCCGCTGCCAGCCCGATCACGGCAATGATGGCCAGCCCGATCAGCGGCACATGCAGCAGTCGTTTGACGATGCCGACATAACCGCCGCGCGTCTTGTCGATGCCTCGTTCAAAGATGGCAAGGATCCCTTTGGGCGGGCCTGAGCGTGCCTTCAGAACAATCGAACAAAGCGCAGGCGACAGCGTCAGCGCGTTGATCGATGAAATCACCACTGCGGTCGAAATCGTCACCGCAAACTGCGAGTATAGCCGACCCGTGATGCCCGGCATGAAGGTGACCGGAACAAACACCGCCAGCAGAACCAGAGTCGTCGCAATGACTGGCCCGGTGATCTGGCCCATAGCCTTGCGCGTGGCATCGGGCGGAGAAAGGCCTTCTTCGGCAATGATGCGTTCCACGTTCTCGACCACCACAATGGCGTCATCCACCACGATGCCGATGGCCAGGACCAATGCGAACAGCGAGATCGTGTTGAGCGACATGCCAAAGGCCAGAAGAAAGGCGAATGTGCCGATCAGCGAAACCGGGATCGCGACCATCGGGATGACGGTTGCCCGCCAAGAGCCGAGGAAGACAAACACGACCGCCATCACCAGTGCAAAGGTCAGCATCAGGGTCGACACCACATCGTTGAGCGACTGCTCCACGAAATCGGTTGAGTTGAACGGCACCTCGTATTCGATATCGTCCGGGAACGTGCGCTCCAGTCTTTCCATTTCGGCCAGAACCCGTTCCGACACGGCGAGCGCATTGGCTCCGGGGGCCTGATAAACGGCCAGAACCGTCGCCGGGCTTTCGCTCAGGAAACCGGATGCCGTGTACAGCTTGGCGCCCAGTTCCACCCGTCCGATGTCCCGCAGCCTGACAATGGAACCGGCCTCACCGGTTCGCACCACGATGTTTTCGAACTCTGCGGCCGTGGTCAGTCGGCCCTTGGTCTTGATGGTATACTGAAAGGTCTGATCGCCCGGAACCGGCGGAGATCCGATTTGCCCGGCCGAGACCTCGACGTTCTGTTCCCGGATTGCACTGATGATGTCGCCGGGTGTTATGCCCAGCCCTGCCATCTTGTCGGGATCCATCCAGACCCGCATCGCGTATTGCAGGTCGGTGAGGATATCGGCCTTGCCGACCCCGCCGATCCGGGCCAAAGCATCCTTGATATTGATGGCTGCATAGTTCGACAGAAACACGTCGTCATAGGTTTCACCCGGAGAGGTCAGGGTAACCACCATCAACATGTTGTTCGACGCTTTTTGCGTCACAACACCCGACGAAGTCACTTCGCTGGGCAGTTGCGCCATAGCCTGCGCGACGCGGTTCTGCACGTTGACCGATGCGATATCCGGGTCTGTGCCGACCTCGAAGGTGACCGAAAGGTTGTAGTTGCCGCTGTCCGAGGAGGTCGACGTCATGTAAATCATGTCGTCCACGCCGTTGACCTGCGCCTCGATCGGAGCGGCAACCGAATTTTCCACGGTTTCGGCATTGGCGCCGGTATAGGTGGCGCTGACAGTGACCACCGGTGGCGTGATGTCTGGGAACTGGGCGACGGGCAGGGCAACATAGCCGATCAGGCCCATGACCGTCAGAACCAGCGAAATCACGATCGCCGTCTTGGGACGGGAAATGAAGATTGAAGAGAACATGCGTTATTCTCCGTCTTCGGGTTTGGTCCCGTCTGCGGAGTCGCCATCGCTTTGCGCGTCGGTTTGTTCTTCGGAACCCTGTTCGACTTCCGGGGTGCTTGTGGTGGCCGAGGCGTCCGCGGGGGCACCGGCCAGAACCGGCTCAACGGCCACGCCGGGACGCACGCGCTGCAATCCTTCGATGATGACGGTTTCGCCTGCGCGCAGTCCTTCTTCGACGATTACCGCCGTCTCGACCTGCTCACCGGTCTGGATATAGCGTTGTTCAACCATTTTCTGCTGGTTAACCACCAGCACGAAATCCCCACGCTGATCGCGCTGAAGCGCCGCCTGCGGCACCAGAGTCCGCTCGACCGGATCCTGGGACTGGATCCGAACCGTCAGGAAAGCGCCGTCAACGAGGAAGCGTTCCTTGTTCTCGAACTGGGCGCGCAAAGCGATGGTCCCGGTCGTGGGATCGATCCGGTTGTCGGCAAAAACGATTGTGCCTCGCTCTTCGAGTTCGGTCCCATTCGGTAGCATGACAACCACATCCGGGCCTTTTTCGGCGAGGTTTTGCGGATTTGGCTCATGACCCAGATGCTGCATGATTGTCACCAGCTGCTTTTCGTCGAGCGAGAAGGTCACGAAGATCGGAGTTTCGCGCACCAGAGTCACAAGCGGCCCGGTCGTCGGGCCGACGATATCACCGACACTGATGTCGATCCGGCCGATGCGGCCGTCGAACGGTGCGTGCACGTCGGTATATGACAGGTCAAGTTCGGCCTGCTCGATCGCGGCTTGGGCGGCCTTCACATCCGCCTGTGCCACCAGCTTGTTGGCCCGCGAAACATCGCGCTCGGCCACCGGGACCGAATCCCGCAACAGCAGCTCTTCTTTCCGCGCCAGATCCAGTTCGGCAAGTTGCAGATTGGCCTCGGCCCTGTCGAGATCGGCGTTCTTGGTGGCCAGCGTGGCCTCGTAAGTGTCCTTTTCGATGCGGAAAAGAACGTCGCCCTCGGAGACTTCCGCACCATTCTCGGCCAGCTTTTCCTCAAGGAAACCGCTGACCCGCGCCAGCAGGTCGACCTTGTCCACGGCTTCGCCTCGGCCAATGAAGGACGCCTCTTGCGTGACGTCCTGCGTGTAAGCTGCGGCGATCCCGACCCGAGGCGGCGCGCCGGCTTCCTCCTGCGCTGTGCCGGGAGATGGCGCAAACAGGCCCAGCGACAAGACCAATGCCGCCGTGCCCCGTGGCAATGCGGTCCATTTGCGAAGGAAACAGGTTTCGGGGGAAATCAGGGCTGCCATTGGAAAGCCTTTGTGCTGGGGCCAATTTCGAGCGCTTGACCCAAGCATGAAAGATCTGCCGCGAGTCAGAGCATTTCGATCAAGCATGGACTTAAAGCGGCGCAATCACAAGGCTTTGGATGGCGCCTTTGCCCGGAAGAAAACGTTGGCAAAACGAAACGGGACCCGCCTTTTCGGCGGGGTCCGGTTTCGTTTCACAGAGGCCAATACAGTCTGCGTTCAGGCCCGCTTTCCGGCGAATCTTGACTGCCACTCTTCACGCTGATCGTCTGTGATTTTTGCAAACAGCACGTCAGGCACCGAAAATTCGTGACCAGCGGGCAAGGCGGTCAGGGCGGCTGCTACGTCATCGGGCCAGCCTGTATCCAGTGTATTCATAGCGCTCAGCATCCGGGCTGCGGCATCGGGGATGAACGGCGCGCTCAGCACCGCATAAAGCCGGATCAGATTGAGGCCCAGCCGAACCTGTGCGGCGGCCATTTCGGGATCTGTCTTGAAGGTGCTCCACGGAGCGACGTTTTGCAGGTACTCGTTGCCTGCCGCCCAGATTGCCCGCAATTCCTGCGCCGATTTGCGAACCTCCATCGCCTCCATGTGGCCCTCATAGGCGCGGACACGGGCGGTCAGATCGGCAATCAGCGCCTGTTCCTGTTCGCCATACTCGCCCTCGGCTGGCACCGCCTCGCCGAATTTGGAGCGGCAGAACTTGGTGATGCGGCTGACGAAATTGCCCAGCACGTCGGCCAGATCCTTGTTGACCGAGACCTGGAAGTTCTCCCAGGTGAATTCACTGTCGGAGTTTTCCGGCGCATGGCTCAGCAGCCACCAGCGCCAATAATCCGAGGGCAAGATCTCCAGCGCCTGATCCATGAACACGCCGCGACCCTGCGACGTTGAGAACTGACCTCCGTCATAGTTCAGGTAGTTGAAGCTTTTCAGGTGGTCGACCATCTTCCATGGCTCGCCCGAACCTAGTAGAGTGGCCGGGAAAGACAGTGTGTGGAAGGGGACGTTGTCCTTGCCCATGAACTGTACATAGCGCACGTCGTCGGCGCCCTTGTCGGTGCGCCACCAGCGTTCCCAACCGGCGTCGCCTTGACCGGTGGCCTCGGCCCATTCGCCGGCGCAGGCGATATATTCGATGGGCGCGTCGAACCAGACATAAAATACCTTGCCCTCCATCCCCGGCCAGTCCTGATCACCCTTTTTGACCGGGATACCCCAGTCCAGATCGCGGGTGATGCCACGATCCTGCAAGCCGTCGCCGTCATGCAGCCATTTCTTGGCAATCGAGGTGGTCAACACCGGCCAGTCGGTCTTGGTGTCGATCCACGCATCCAGCTTGTCCTTCATCGCCGACTGGCGAAGGAACAGGTGCTTGGTCTCGCGCACTTCCAGATCGGTCGACCCGGAGATCGCGGAACGCGGCTCCAAGAGGTCGGTCGGATCGAGCTGTTTTGTGCAGTTCTCGCACTGGTCGCCGCGGGCACGGTCATAGCCGCAATTGGGGCAGGTGCCCTCGATATAGCGATCCGGCAGGAACCGCCCGTCGGCATTGGAATACACCTGCTTCTCGGAGACTTCCGAGATCAGCCCGGCGTCAGCCAGTTTGCCCGCGAAATGCTGGGTCAACCGGTGGTTCTGCTGGCTTGACGATCGGCCATAGTGATCGAAACTGAGGGCGAACCGATTGGCGATGTCGGTCTGCACCTGATGCATCTCGGCGCAGTACTCGGCGACCGGCTTGCCCGCCTTGGCTGCGGCCAGCTCGGCTGGGGTGCCGTGTTCGTCGGTAGCACAGAGGAACAGCACTTCGTTGCCGCGTCCGCGCTGATAGCGGGCAAAGAGATCTGCCGGCAATTGCGAACCGATCAGGTTACCAAGATGCTTGATCCCGTTGATATAGGGCAGTGCCGAGGTGATGAGAATGCGTGCCATGTGCCTTGTCGTGTCCTGATTTGCCCCATTCCGCGAGGCGTTGCGGCCTCCTTTACCGCAGGCCGGTGGAGGGCGGAACCCGCAACCGCGATTTTGCGCCGGATTTCCGGCTTGCAATGGCTATACGTCTTCGCGGGACCGCCGCAACAGACGCCCGATGGTAAACGACGTGCGCGGTGCATAGACATAGCGGGTGCGATCTTCGGGGGTCGGGCGCGCGCGCATGCGGGTCAGGCCAAAGACGATCAGGATCACGTGCCCGGCTGCCACGAAGGTAAACAGGGCGCCGGGTCCGTATGTGTCGATCAGGGCCGAGGCGACATAGGGCGCAGCGATTGCGCCGAGCGCAAAGAAGAACATCAGTGCCGCCGAAAGTTCGACCCGTTGTTCCGAGGTGGCGAAGTCATGGGCGTGCGCCGCCGAGATAGAAAAGATCGGAAAGGTGGTCAGGCCGAAGAACCCGGCCGCCAGCATGACGCCGACCGTGCCGCTGCCCGAGGCGGCAATGGTGATGCCGCAGCTCAGAACCGCGGCGACGGACTGCCAGATCAGAACCCAGCGGCGATCGTATTTGTCCGCCAGCCAGCCCATCGGATACTGCGCAAGCGCGCCGCCAAGAACGAAAGCGGCAAGGAAAAAGGCGATCTGGTCGATGGCAAGACCGACCTCCTGACCGTAGACCGGCCCGACCATGCGGAATGAAGCCGAACTCAGCGCCGCCACGATTACTCCGGCCACGGCCAAAGGCGAACATCGCCACGCCAGCCCCGGCCGCAGGCGGGGCGCCTCCGGAGTTTCGGGTTGGCTGGCACGGGTCAGGGTCAGCGGCAAAAGGGCGGCACAGCATAGGATGGCCAGCAGGTTGTAGGAGACATATGAGGCAGGCGGCAGCACGGCTATGAACAGCTGCGCACCCAGCGAGGCGCTCATGTCGACGATGCGATAGGTGCCGGTCGCCCGGCCGCGGGTTTCGTTGGTCACCTTTGAGTTAAGCCATGCCTCGATTACCGTGTAACAGCCAGCCACGCATGTGCCCGAGGCGATCCGGAGAATGGCCCAGATTTGCGGGTTCTCGGTCAGCGTATGCCCGATCAGCCCCATCGCGCCCAACGCGGTGCAGACCGCGAATGCCCGGGAGTGACCGACGCTGCCCATCAGGCGTGGCGCCCACCAGCATCCGACAAAGAAGCCGAGAAAGTGGGCCGAGCCGAGCAGACCGATCTGTTCCTTGCTGAACCCAAGCGTCAGGCCCGAGATGGCGTCCAGCGGGCCGACACCTCCGGTCGACAATTGCAACAGGATGACGGAAAGGAACAGGGCGGCAAAGGACAGGATCAAACGCATGATGTCGCCCACCATGGCCGGTCGGGCCAATGGTGCAAGCAGGTTCTCGACGCAGAGAATGTCGTTTTAGGCCTTTATCCCGATTTTCTTAGTTCGCCGCGCGGATCGCAGCAGTGATGTCCAGTTCGACCGTATCCGCGACCATGTCGGGAAAACCTGCCGCGCCAAAGGCCGATCGGCTCAACTTACCTGTCAGGCGGACAGTCAGCCGGCTCAGGTCATCGGGTTGCGATCCCTGCGGTCGGAACAGGCCGGCATTCAGGGTTAGGGGGCGGGTCACGCCGCGCAAGGTCAGGTCCCCGGTAATCGTGGCCCCACCGGACAGTCGCCCGTCGGGCGCAAGCTTTATTCTGGTTGAAACAAAGCGCGCGGTCGGGTGGCTGTCGGTATTCAGAACGGTGGGCCCCTTCATGGCCTGGCTGGCCATGACCATCCCTGTGCGCGCCTTGCCGATTCCAAGCGTGACATCGACCCGACTGGCTGCGAGGTTGGTCGGATCGACATGGATGTCGGCCCGGTCCACCGGCATCGTGCCCGATTGCGCGACCCCGCCCAACGTGAACCGAAACCCCACCGACGAGGCGTCGGGATCCAGGACATAGCGCCGTTGTGCAGCGGCCAGAGGCCGGATTGGCGAAAGCCCCATTACCGGCAAGGCGGCAAGCGCGACCAGCAGGGTGCGGCGGGTCGGGGTTTGCCGCCGGGCCTGTCGCTGTTCGTTTTCCGGTTCGGGCATCGGGCCTCCTTTGGTGGCAACTGTACAGGAACAATAGGGCCGAAGGGGAGAGTTTCGCGGCGCGTCACCCGATTGTCAGAAATGCGTGAGCTTGCTGCTCCGGTTTCATTATTGCGCTCCTTTTGCCTTGTGTTGCTGAGGTTCCGCTCAGGTGTCGGGAACTTCGGTGCGGGACAGGTGCAGCCCGGTGCGGGGGCGGGTCTGGCAGGCCAGCCAGCGCGCCGGGGGCAGGGTGCGGGCGCGGCGGCGTTCAAGCCGCCAGCGGCGGGCCTGCCCGTCATGCGCCGGGGTCATGTGCCAACGGCTTTCCGTTCCCTGCGCACCGCCCTCTCCGGGGGTCAGCAGCAGGCCGATCGGGGCGTGGCCCATTTGCCCACCCTGTTCGGCAGCAAGATGCATGCGGCGCACCGGGGTCAGCGCCGGGGCGCCGGGCAGGTCCGCCACCACCAGTGGCACGGCGCCCGAACGCAGCGCCTCCTCAGTGCACCACAACAGGTCCTCGGCCCGGCGCGGTTGCACAAAGAGGAAACGCGCCGGATCTGCAAATTCCATCATCCCGTCGGGGTTGAGCTGCCCGGCCTCCCACGCCGGTGAGATCCACAGAACCGGCCCCGCCTTCCGTTCGCAGAACCGGCCCGCAAGCCAGAGGGCAAAACTGCGCCGCGCCGATCCGCAGGCTTCATGCACCCGTCCCGTGGCGAGGCGGATGTCAGGATGCAGATCGAGCCCGGGCACGTCACGGGACGGTTTGCGGCTGAGCAGGTGAGTCGGCATGATAGAGAGACTATCATGTTCCCCGTTTGTTCCAAGGATGAATTTGAATGAAGGTTTTGTCTTGGGGCTCCATTCGGAGAGTGACGGCAAGGACAAATTGTTACACGGAATTCGCCCTTAAGTCCGAAAATGCCCCTATTATCATAACCTTGCCTATTGTTTTTTGACTGTGGCGCCGCCCTGCTTTACCCATTCGCCAAACCCGCCTTCAAGATGCATGACGGGCTTCAGGCCCATCTCCTGCGCAATTTTTGCGCTCAGGGCAGACCGCCAAGCACTGGCGCAATAAAACACATAGGTCTTGTCCTGATTGAAGATTTCCTTGTGATAGGGGCTCTGAGGATCAATCCAGAACTCCAGCATTCCGCGCGGACATGAAAACGCGCCGGGGATCATGCCCGAACGCTGCAATTCGCGAATGTCGCGGAGGTCGACAAACACGTAATCGGGGCTGTCGAAAAGTTGTTTGGCCTGCGCCACGGAAAGGGTGTCGACCACGGCATTCGCCTCGTCGAGCAGCGCGCGGATCCCCTTGGTAATTGTTTGCGGCATGTCCGTCTCCCAGATGGTTGTTCGCAGGCTGGACCAGACTGGCAATCCGGGCAAGGGGGTTGTTCTCGGGCTGCGCGCCGCTAGGGTTCTGCCAAACCTGCAAGGAGGAAAGCAGATGAAAATGAACCCGCTGGGCCAGACCGGTCTGATGGTGACGGATCTGTGCCTTGGGACCATGACCTTCGGCTCCCAGACATCGCAGCCCGAGGCGCATGCCCAGATGGACATGGCATTGGAGGCGGGTATCAATTTCGTCGATGCGGCCGAGATGTACCCGGTGAACCCGATCAGTGCCGAGACCATCGGGCTGACCGAGCAGATCCTCGGGAACTGGAATGAGGCGAACCCGTCGCGTCGCGGTGACTACATCCTTGCAACGAAGCATTCGGGCGCGGGTTTCAAGCATGTCCGCAACGGAGCGCCGATCTCGGCCGAGACCATTCCGGAAACGGTCGAAGGGTCGCTCAAGCGGCTCAAGACTGACTATATCGATCTCTATCAGTTCCATTGGCCGAACCGGGGCAGCTACATGTTCCGGCAGAACTGGAACTTTGACCCCTCGGGGCAGGACCGCGACGCGACACTTGCGAACATGGTCGGATGCCTCGAGGCGCTCCAGAAGCAGGTGGACAAGGGAAACATCCGTGCCTTTGGGTTGTCTAACGAAAGCGCATGGGGCACGGCGCAATGGCTACGGCTTTCCGAGGCAGGGCATGGTCCGCGAGTTGCCTCGGTGCAGAATGAGTATTCACTGCTCTGCCGACTCTATGACACGGACATGGCGGAACTCGGCGTTAATGAACAGGTCGGATTGATGGCGTTTTCGCCACTGGGGACCGGTTTGCTGACCGGAAAATACCAAAACGATGCCGTCCCGGAGGGATCGCGCCGCTCGATCGTGCCAGAGCTGGGCGGGCGGTTTTCGCCACGGGTTCTCGGCGCGGTGCAGGCATATCTGGACATTGCTGACCGGCATGGGCTGGATCCCGTTCATATGGCGCTTGCATGGTGCCGGACGCGCCCCTTCATGATGTCGGCAATCTTCGGTGCAACCAGCCTGGCGCAGCTGGAGCATGTGCTTGAGGGCATGGATCTCGAGCTTGAGCAGGCGGTTGTGGATGAGCTCAACGCAGCGCATCGCGATCATCCCATGCCATATTAGTTTGTTGCGTTCGAGGCCTTGTAAAAATCCTTCATTTCCAATAGCTTACTTTCCTCAATTGTGTGCATTAGGTGTTTACATTTCATGCACACGACACATTAAATGCACATGTCCAGCACGAACGCAGGACATGAATGGCACGGAAAGTAACGCAGGATTGACACATGGCATCTATAGGAAAGCTTCCATCGGGAAGTTATCGCGCCAGCATAAACCGGAGTGGCGTCCGGAAGACCAAATGCTTCCCCACACGCCGCGAGGCACAGGCCTGGGCGGCATCGGTTGAACAGAAACTATTGGGCCAATCATCTGGTATCAAGGTCAAACCCTCTGGCCTGGACCTGAAAACGCTCCTTGACCGGTATCGCTCCAGTTTCAAGGACACCAGACCGGCTCATGAACACATCAACCGGAGCATCATTAAGCACTTTGGCAACCCTCTGGTCGGCTCCATCAACGAGGCCAGCGTCATGGCCTGGTGTGAAAAGCGCCTGGAGAGCGTGAAGGCGATCACATTGTATCCAGAGGCGAGACAAATCTATTTCGCCCTGAGGTATGCGTTCGAGGAGCATTCATTGGATGTGGATTACGATTGCCCGAACCGGTGCCTGAACCGATTACGGCGTCGAGGATACAGCTTCACAACAGCAAGGCGGGAAGACATTCCGACAGGGGAAGACCTGGACCGCATGTATGAATGGTTCCGGGCAACTGGCATAGTCATGCCAATGGAGCGGATTATCAGGTTCGCGTGTGCAACTGGCCTGCGTGCGGGTGAACTGGTCAGGGTAAGCGTCCAGGACTATGACCGGGACAATCGAACATTGCTGGTTCGTGACCGCAAGGACCCGAATAAGAGGCATAAGAACACCGACCATGTGTTGCCTCTGACACAGCCTGGCATCGACGTCATCGAGGCCATGATTGCTGATGGGTGTGAGGGCCGAATGTTTCCGTGGTGTAAGTATCAAATATCGCGGCATTTCAAGCGTGCAGCTATTGCTGTTGGTCGTCCAGAGCTGGTTTTACATTCGTGCAGACATCTGTGCGCAACCAACCTGGTGGCCGCTGGCTTACCCATCTTCGCTGTCCAGGCGGTGACGAACCACAAGGATATTCGAAACCTACAACGATACAGCCACGTCCGTCCGGCTGATGTGCATGACCTGATGAAGAAACATGGAGTGAATTGAGGCACGATTCGGGTCAAAAATTCCTGCCGTTCTGACGAAATCTTAAGTGTCTGATGTTACGTGCGAAATCAGCGTTTTTTCTGTATCGACAGGTTGTCCGCATCGTGCATGATGCTTGGCCATGTCTGAACAGAACCCATTTCACGCCCTTATGCGAATAGAGCAATTCGCTGACCTGACTGGCCTCAAGGTGGAAAGCGTATTGTCGTTGTCACAGCGCAATAAGCTCCCGCCTGTCATCCGCCTGGGCAATCATCGGTTCATCCACTTTTCAGACGCACAAGCCTGGATTTCATCCAAACTGGATGAAGCAAGGGGCAAACGCTCCAGCGTCACAAAGGCCGCGTGCCATGGAATGCTGGATTAATGAAAGATAAGTTATGAAAATCTCAAAATCGTTCGACCCCGAATGGGTCTTATCACTACCGACGATTTACACGTCCGTTAGGAACACGACCAAACAAGGTAAACTCCGGTTGTGGGCCTATGACCTGATTAAAAAACATGGTGGCCAGGTCAAAATCTGGATGCTGTATGACGCGGCTCAATCTCAACCTGAATTCACAGACAAGATGATTTGGCATGTTCTGAAGGCCAGCATCTACTTCCAGGCAGGAAAACAGTGTGGGTTGAATTGTTTCACTATCACTGATCGAACTGGTCAAGAGGTGACGAAATCTTTTCCTCAATATCATCCACCCATCAGATTTCGTAGTTATAGAGCGGCCTGACGTTTCCATATCATCGTCCGGACCGCCGTTTAAAATTCTGGGCATGATACCTGAGACGCGGAAACAGATGATGCTTAGGCTCCGGATCTAGAACAGGTCCCAGCATCAACGGCTGCTTTGACTCAGAGCGGGCATTGGCAGAAAGCACTGCTATGGCTGGGTCGCGGACTAAACAGACATTCGGTTGGGAAACGCAAACGAGCGCGAACGGCCCAAAGCTGCCGTTGACTAGCGCGCTTGGATGCTGCGTTCGCAGCCTACATTCCGGACATTCGCTGCGACCGCTCGATCTCGTCGTAGCTAGATGTCCGGATCGCGGACAAAACAGCCGTTCGTAACGATTGGACCAACTGAGGCAAGCGGCACATAGCCGACCTTGAGCTTGTCCTTCGGATGCTGCGGACCATCCTGTCAAAGGGCGTTGGTATGGGCGATTGCACCACCCATACCTTGTTCGTACCCGACCTAAAAGGCTCTCACTCTATTCCCGGCAGACCTGTTACGGCTTCGAATGCATCCGAGTGAGGTTCAACGTGCTGCGGATCCCGCGTGCCCGGCAGCACTTCGAAAAGCGGATCGAAGTCCACCATCGCCTGCGCCAGCACACCCAGCATGGTTGGGTCGCCATCAAGCTTGGCGGTGCCATCAGCCATCTGCGCGTCCAGCGTTTTTTCACCGGCCATGGTTAGCTCCAGATCGCTGCGATTTATAGTCAGCGTCAGGTCCGGCACGTCCGACTGGAACCCTTCGATATTGGTCAGGGTGCTGTTGCGCAATTCGACCAGGAACTTCTCGCCATTGTCCGGCGTCACCAAGTTCATCGTAAATTCATGCCCTTCGACCTTGCGCCCGTCCATCTTGATGGCAAGGAAGTTCAGGAACAGTTCAGTTGACATGGCGCGGATAACGTCCGGGCTGGAAGAATCCAGCGTGTCGCCTTCGGGGATTCCCGAGCGTAGCTCGAACGCGCCGGAGAGGAAGGAATTCCGCAGGCCCGGGTTTTCTTGCTGGTATCCGATCTGTTCGTAGACATCCGCCAACAGGTTGCGCGCCGCCATGTTGCGGGGTTCGGCATGCACTAGTTTGTTCAGGATCTCGGTCGCCAGCATGTATTCCCCGTCGTCATGCAGTTCGCGCCCCCTGGCCAAAATCGCATCCGACCCGCCCATCATCTCGACGTATAGGGGGGCGGAATCCTCGGGCGACAGAGGGATCAGTGTGGCCGGGTTACAATCCCAGAACCCGATATAGCGTTGCACGACGCCGCGGCTGTTGTGCTTGGCCGACCCATGAAAGCCGAAGCAATGCCACTTGTCCTGAAGGCCTTTCGGAAATTCGTAGACATTGTGGATTCGGTTGATCGTCACACCCTTGTTGACGAAATGCAGCACCTGGTTGTTTTGGTGGGCATAGACGTCACGCTGGTCACGCAGGATTTGCTGGATGCGGTCGTTGCCCCAGCGCGGCCAGTGGTGCGAATAGAACATCACCTCGGCCTCTTCGCCGTAAAGATGCAGCGCCCGGCTTATGTACTTGGACCAGCGCAGCGGGTCACGCACTGGCGCACCGCGCAGGGTGTAGATGTTGTGCACCGTGGCGGTCACGTTTTCTGCCATCCACAACGCCTTCATGTCTGGCAGATAGGTGTTCATGTTCGAAGGCGCCTCGGTGCCCGGCGTGTTCTGGAAAATCATCCGCACGCCGTCGACCTCGAATTCTTCGATGTCATCCTCGACGATGCGCGTCGGAGCGATCAGGCCGACTGCTCCGGCCGACACGCCCTGTCCAAGACCCTGACCAGCATAACCATGCGGGCTGGCCGGCAGTAGCAAGCCATACTGGTAGAAAAGCCGCCGGTTCATCGCGTTCCCAGCATAGACGTTTTCCGAGATCGTGTGTTCCATAAAATCGCGTGGCGCAATGATCTCGACCTTACCGGCATCCACGTCCGCCTCATCGACGACACCGCGGACACCGCCCCAGTGGTCACCGTGGCTGTGCGAATAAATTACCGCCGTGACAGGCAAACCTTCGCCAACGTATTCTTGGAACAACTCCCATGCCGCGCGCGCCACTTCGGCCGACACCAGCGGATCGATGACGATCCACCCGGTCTTGCCGCGCACGAACGAGATATCGGACAGGTCGAAGCCACGCACTTGGTAGATACCGGGGATCACTTCGTAGAGACCATAGTTCTGGTTGAGCCGCGAAATACGCTGCATCGACGGGTGGATACTGTCGAAGTCTTCGTCCGTGTTCAGGAAGTCGAACCGTTCCATGTCCCACGCCACGTGACCTGCGTCGGCCATGATCTTCTTGTCGGGCATCTCGGCGATCAGGCCGCGTTTTTGCTCGTCGAAATCCTGGGTATCGGAAAACGGCAGAGTGCGCCGGGCTTCGTCCAGAACCCTGCGCGTGTGTTCTGAAGGTCCCTTGCCCTTGGGATGAAAGTGTCCTTCAAGCGGCGCGGCTTCCTGTGTCTGAGCCGCTGCTTCGTCCAACAGCGCGGTTCCGGAAACCGCAAAGGCCGTCCCAACGGTTGGGATTGCTTTCAATATGTCGCGTCTGGTGGTCATGGTCGAGTTCCCCTTAATCCAAATTGAGAGCCGGCCACTCAGCGGCCCGCGCTCCTGTTTCGTTCAATGGCCGACACGGTGATGTCTGGTGTGGCGGCCGTATAATTTCTATATTTTGAAGGTTTCAACGTCTGCAGTCTTGCTCACCAGACCAGATTGCTGGAAAAGTAATGGAAGCGATTTGCAGGCAACCTGCTTTAATATCCGGGGGAGCGACATTGGGGACCGGACACCTGACACCAGAGCACAAGAATATTTTGCGCGGGTCAGGCTGGCTGGCAGGCAGAAGCCCGTCATTTCAGGATGCGTTTCTTGAACTGGGAACCCTCATGAGGCTGGAAGCCGGGCAGGTTCTGTATCAGCGCGGCCGGGTGCCCACCCATGCCTACGGCCTGATCCAGGGGCAGATCGATGTACAGCTGCTTGCCCCGACCGGAGAAGAACTTGTCTATCCTTCGGGCAGCCAGGCCAGATGGTACAGTTTCCCGGATGTCATCACCCAAGAACCTGCAGCGGGAATTACAATCGCCCGCCAGCAGTCCCTTCTGCTGTGCATATCGCGGTCGGAACTCATGCGGTTCCTGAGCGAGGAACCGAGCCGGTACATCGACATGATAGCCCATGACAATGAACTGAGACGGAACCTTCAGGAGGTCGTTGCCGAAGTCGTGTCCGTTGATGGCGTCGAACTTGTGGCCAGACGCCTTGTTTGGATGATTGAAGCGGACAGGCTCGACACTCACAATGCAGTGGCGATTTCACAGCGGGAATTTGCCTCGGCCGCCGGGATTTCGGTCCCGACAGTGCAGCGTGCGTTTCGCGACCTGAAGCGGAAGGGCTTGCTCGAAACCTACTATGGCAAGATCGTGATCAAGGATCCGGACAGTCTGGCTCGTTTCGCCGAAACGCTGGGTGTGGATTGAGCATGGTATCCGTCAGAACGACGATGGCAGATATACGATTTTTGTCGGTCCGAAAGCGCCTGAAGGCTGGGAGAACAACTGGGCGCAGACCATGCCGGGCAAAAGTTTCAATGTGATGATGCGCCTGTATGGCCCGCTAGAACCTTGGTTCGACAAAAGCTGACGTCCTGGAGACTTTGGGCTCGTAGAGTAATTGGGCGGATTTCGAACATCCAAGAAGCCTACGCCTTGCTAGATGTAGATGCTCTATGCACCAATTGCTCTCTGGGATTTCAGGGAAGTAATCTAAGCGGACGTTGTTGGTTCTCGCAGCGAACGACCGCTTAATGCCCTTCGCGACTGATGCTGTGCAAAACACGAATGCATACAATGGTCTCAATGTGGTCACCTGAGTGTTTTTGTCAGATGACTGCAATGCCTCGCTGAGTTGCCTTTGCGATGGTCGCTTCCAATCTTTGCGGCATCGTGACTCATGGCGATAGGAAAATCGCACATGTCGCATCTGTTCTGGCTCGACCAAGAGCACGCATAACGCACCAAACACATGTTCGAAGAGCCACGAGTGTTGCTTGTTCCGAGACCCGGATGCTTTTCGGCGGCTTAGTTCACGTAATTCGCAACTTTGCTCGTTGGCGGGAACCACAATCAGAGCAAAAGATCTAGGTTTACCGACACAGTTTTTCGCCTCGGTTCACTTGAAAAAGAGACACCCCGGAGAGCATGTGGCTCAGCCGGGGCGTGTCCTGGATTATCAGCATAAATAGGATATTTGGTCTGTCGGTGATGTAACCCCAAAAAGTGCACCCTGGGGTATCTTTTTCCATATCATTCTTCACAGAACCTGATTAAGATTTCCAGGTCCGGACTATCAGCTATCCCCGGATAATAGGCTTACGCACGCCACGCTGGAGGTGTGTCCGGAGCCGTATGGAAAGCCAACCAACCAGTTCAACCTTAGGCCGCACATCCGTGTGGCCCGAACGCGTTACTGGAGGGCTTATGATGCCAACGAAAATAGAAAATCCGCCACCCGCGAATGTGTGTGAAACGGAGACGGGTGACGGACATGCTGGAGGAGGTAAAAATGCTCCTAAAAGTAAGATATCCGGACGCAAGCACGAAGAACACCCGCTCAGCGACCTACAACATCTTTTTTTGGTCTCCATTGGCGAGGAGGCTGAGTGATGACAGTGACGCATATTGCCCCGACCACGCCAAACGGGGGAGATCCGGTTGTCATCTTCGCAGGCTGGAAAGAGACGCACACAGGCACACAGAAACCTTACCCGACAGCTCCATTGAAATCGATTTGGAGCATGCTCCGGTCAGGGAACATCGGGAAAGTGTCCAAGGATAAATGTCCGGCCTGCATTCTCAGCACCTACAACGCTCCGGATGCGCGAACCAAGGCGGGACAGTCACAGCATGGCCAATACCTGGCTGTGCCGGTCGATATTGATGAAGGCAACTATGACCTGGAGACAGTCATCAAGGCCGCCGAACAGGTGTTTGGAGGTCAGTTCGTTGTCTATAGCACCTCGTCATCCAGTCACGATGTGAAAAAGTGGCGGGTCATTGCCGCATGGCCGGAGAAGATACCGCCGAGGCGATACAGCTTCCTCGCCAAAGCCGCCGCCGCTCTGATGGAGGAAGCTGGTATCGAAGTGGACGACCTATACGACCGCTTAAGCCAGCCTGTTTTCCTGCCGAACGTTCCACCAGACAGGAGGGACGAGGAGGGCAATCCGCTGTTCTTCCAATGGCACATCAGCGACAAGGCAATGTCACACGAGGAGTTGGCACAGCTGGCCGAACGGTTGGATGACAATGCCGCCAAGGCGGAAAAGAAAGCCAAGGCTGAGCGGGAAGAACGCAAGGCGACTGTCACGACCGGGCAACTATCTATCTATGACTGGTTCAATGAACGGCACCACCTGTCGAAGCTATTGAAAAAGCATGGCTATACGAAGATGCGAGGCCGCTATCTGTCTCCATATCAGGAGGGCGATAGTCCAGGCGTGGACATCTTCGATTGTGGGGAACGATGGTTTTCGTTTTCCAGTTCCGACCAGGATGCAGGTGTAGGCCATGCGTGCGACCGTGGGTGCTATGGCGATGCGTTCGATATTTTCGTGCACTATGAATTCGATGGCAACACTTCCAGAGCCTTGGCCGAAGTCGAACGGATGCGCCGCCAGGAACATGCCGCCATATACGAGGAGAGACGAAGCCAGGGAGAACTTCTGACCAGAAGCGAACCTATTCCGCTGGACGCAATGCCTCACGTCTTCATGGGCCCGAGGGGAGGCATCACAATTCCCCAGACGATTGAGAATTTCGAATACATGGTGAATGCGTATGGCATCCGCATAACGCGGGACGTGATATTTAAGACATTCGAAATCAACTATCCCTGGAAAGACCGACCAAATGAAGGGGCCGAAGAAGCCGACCTGGCACAGCTTTACAGTATCTCTGGATTGAACCGCATTGAGACAGGGAAGCTGGACATGTTCATGAAAGAACTGGCACAGCGGAATTTCACCAACCCCGTTGAAGACCTGGTTCAGAGCCGGACATGGGATGGTGTTGACCGGTTCCCGGAACTATTGGCCAGTATCGAAGTGGACCCGCATGCCGATTTTCCAGACGACATGCTGGAAATCTATCTTAAGCGCTGGATGGTCAGCGCCATTTACGCCGCCGTTCATCCTACTCCATCACAGACCAGGGGCGTTCTGGTGTTTACAGGACCACAAAACATTGGGAAAACGACCTGGTTCCAGTCACTTATCCCGTCCGGGCATAACCACGAACTGTTCAAGGAAATCGAGGTTCTGGACCCTGGCAACAAGGATGACATCATCAGAGCAACAGCAACCTGGATTGCAGAAATCGGGGAACTGGCCAGCACGTTTAAAAAGGCCGATGTAGACCGGCTCAAGGCATTCCTGACACAGACAGTCGACACCATCAGGATGCCATATGGACGCGCCCATATAAGCCTACAGCGCCGGTCGGTGTATTGCGGGAGCACCAACGATACGAACTTCCTTGCCGACCTGACAGGGAACACGAGGTTCTTCGTTGTGCCGGTCAAGGCAATCAACGCATGGCACGGCATCGACATGCAACAGATGTGGGCACAGGTCTATGGGATGTATCTGGCAGGAGAAAGCAAGTTCCTGACAAGGGAAGAGCAGGAACGTCAGGAAGCTATCAACCAGGATTTCGTGACCGTGGAGCCGGTCATGGAAGGCATCAAGGCGTGGATTGAAAAAGAGACGAAAAAACAGGCGGAACGGGATGCTGACCCCGGCACTGTATGGAACCAGATACGTGAAGGGCGATACGGTTCAGCCGAAATTCTGGATAGCCTGGACGACAGGTTCGTTATGCCGCCTTACTCCCCACTTCAATTCCGCAAAGTGAATGAATGCATGAGAGCTATGGGCTATGTGGGCACCAAATACCAGGGTGCGCTCAACGTCTATACGCTACCGTTCAACACGAATAAGTCGAAAAACTGGAAGAAGAAGTCAATGAAATGATTGGTGCCCCTTGGTGCCCCTTGTGGTGCCCCTCAAGTAAGCCCCTGAAAGAGAACAATAATCTATACTGAAAGTAAACAAGGGGTAGTAAGGGGTATATATATTGGAGAAGACTATAGGGATTATAAGAGTGAACAGTCTGTAGTAAGTCTGTGCTCCCGGGAATTTGGTGCCCCTCTACCCCCTGACACACTCTTGTTTGGCGATTGTTGTTATCTATCAAACACATAGCAATCCAGTGACAGGGGGTAGTAATGGTGCCCCTTTATACCCCCTGTGCCCCTTGACTACGCACTCCACCATGCACCACACCATGGTCATATGGCCTTATGATTATCCTATTCACCAACCTGGATGCACACACCGTGCCAATGATGGGGGCTATGTATATAGCGACCGCGCCGTCTGTCATCGAACGCCATACCGGCACGCTCTCAATTTCTGGTCTCAAATTTTCCGGTCACCCCTATGACATAGACCGTCTGGCACCGCCGCTCAGACAATTGCGCATATAACTATCCCCTACGCCTGGGCGTCGCACGTATCGCACGGTGCACACACCTCAGCGTATGGCCTATGCTCCTTGGGGGGCTGTTCAGCCCATACGAAATGCTTCCAGACCCGAGGTCCTCCAGGCACCTGTTTTTTAGTCTGAGGTTTCTGTCAATCTCCTAGGCCATCTTTCATAGGCCCACAGCCAATCAGATTTCTGCAATTTTCCATGTTTATCTCAGCATCACCAAATAAGATATTGTAAACAATGGGTTGCCCTCAAATGACCTCAAATTTCTTCGACAATTCTTCAAGCAGTGGTGAACGACAAATGTGGGCATCCGCATTGAACTTGCTCACCAAAGACCTGTTCGGAATAATCCTTCTCCAACCTGGTCTTATCATAAGAGAAGTATCGACATGCAGGCGATTGGTCAGTGCCTTCGTCAATCGTCCTAAGTCATTCGATGCACAGCATTTATCCAGATTGGTATCCTTCTCCGGACTGGAACTTGATCCGGCCAGAGACTTTTACAGCCATTATTACGAACGCCATTTTATTCCGGACGAACATTTAAGACGAACTCTGTTAAGAGCTAGAACCAGGGTCAACCCATTATCAAAATTGGTCGACCGTGATGGCAACGTCCTGGTTAGCACATTCCCGAAAGACATGAACCTGAACCATGATGGATACGAAGCGTTCGTGAACGACTATTTCGCACAACAGGCCGCATAAGCGAACCTCACCAAGCTGTTGCTACCTTGTGAGGTTCATCACACCCGACCGACCATGAGAGAATGATGATGAAACGGTCAGGCGGATTTCAATCTTTTCAATTTGGAAGCTACAGCGTTGGCGAACATCTGTAGGTCGACCCTGGTTGGTTCACGACCGTAGGCTTCTACGAACATCTTATACAGTTCAATTCTGGGGTCTTCTGGGTCGAAATTTTCCGGGCAATCAAACGCCATCACCCAACGCGGCTTCCAGGAACTCCGCCCCTGCCTCTTCATCAATATGGTTTATGGCATTGAGGAAATCGCGGACCTGGCCGCCAAAGTCTTTCCCTGTCGCTGTCCTGGTGAATGCTGTCCGGTCAGGTTCAACGCCTTCACGCTTCAACAGCAGGCCAATGTCCCGATGAATGTTTATGGATTTCACATGGAACGATTTCCCGTTCACAATCACATCACACTCATACATCTGGCGGGACATGACGACCGAAACTGGCTCCGGCGCGTTTCGGTGCTGAATGATTGGCGTGACGTTGTTCATCTATCTATCTCCTACCAGCTGACGCCTGTCAGATACGCGACCGCTGGCTTCAACATTTTCCATGTGACTGGCATAATCAGTCGGATTGCTGTGCTGTCTGTTTGGAGCGCTGACCGGACGATAGTCGCTGGTGACGTGGTTGCCGCATCTGACACGTGGATTGCACCGTCAGCGACATCGGCTACAGCATCATCGTCATCAGTCACAGCGTCGCCGTATGACATTCGCGGAGCCGCACCTTGTGCATCAGCCATCACCAGCGTTGCCGCCGACGATGTGTCAACTTCAACCGGGTCCATCGCGACAACAACCCTGGCCGCATCAATGGCAACAACATTCAATGCCGGGAAGTGAGGAGATGCCAGGATAGGGACGCCGAACAGGCCGCCTGTGCGCTCTATTTCGTCACGGAGCGGGAAGTCTTCATTCGCGCCCTGGAGCATCTGGAGACCCATAAGTCGGTCGGTATGCATACAGAACACTGTGTCGATAGAATTGGCCGCTGACATCTGGCTCCGGAGCCATTTCAGGTCCGAAATCACGTTGGCCAGTGTGTTGCCAGCGGAGCCTTGATTGTTCGCTCCGTCAGTCAGTGCGGCAGGCCGAACCGCGAGGATTTGGTCATTGTCCGGGTTGAACATGCTGTCATCGAGGCCGGACGATGCATCGTCCCTGATGAACTGTTCAATCATGTCCAGCACGCCCGGCTGACTGGTCCGGATGAGTTCATTGGTAGCCATAGCAATCGCGCCTAACTTATGGCGGGATAGCGTGACGGATGACAGGTTCCCTTCAACGACAGGGATAGTTGCCGCTTCTCCAACCCATGCTGGTTTCATGCTTCCGCTATCACTGTCGGCTCTCATCGGCCATGTGAGGCTGTTGTTGCCTGCGAACGGTGTCAGTCCAGTCCGGGTCATAAGCTGTGCGGCGACCGAGGTTTGGACCAGGTCATCAACGAACCCCATGGTCATGGATTGAGTAAGTTCTGAACCCCATCCCGCCGCCGTTGTCGTGGCAACAGTCGTCGCCGTTCTGGTCACATGCGCATAGTGCTTCCCGGTGCCGAACAGCTCCTTGATGGATTTGGCTTCCTGCTCACCTTCAGCGTGCTTTTTCATACCGGCGAAAGCGGCGGCTGACAGGATACGAAGTGACTTCAATGAAACCTGTTCGGTGCCTTTTCGCTTTGGTTCAGCGGGTGGAAGCGCCTGGACAACGACGTCACGCTTCAGTTGCTTTTCCAAAGCATCCATCTTCGCCATCACGTTTGGCAATTCTGACTGGATGGCTACAGCATCGTCCAACTGAGAAACGGCCTTGTCGTATGCTTTGGCGGCCCTTGCTCGGTCAATGGCTTCATCCAGTTGTTTCTGGACCCGCGGGGACTGGATTTCACCGGTCATGTATCGGTCTCCTTTTTCACCGTCCGCTTACGTGCGGCAGGTTTCTTGGTCATAAGCTTCATCGCGTCGTTGGCGTCGGAGAGGGACTTTTCGATGGTAGTGACCTGCGCTTTCAACTGGCCGTTTTCTTCCAGTCGGTCTTCCAACTCCTCACGGAGTTCGACGACCTTGTCGGTCAGGTCCTTCACGTCATCTTCCAGTGAGGCAATCCGTTTCCCGTATCGCTCCCCTAAGACTTTGGTCAGCATCAACAGGTCCGCTTTGGTGACGGCTCCATCGGCCGGGACATCGACCTTGAAAGGATTGTCAATCACACCGAAACTCATGCCGCTTCTCCATCATTCAAGGCTTCTGATATTTCGTCCTCTGTCATTTCATCACTGGGGATGATTGGCGAAGGCTCATCGCCGAACGTGTCGACCTGGTCGACGGGCCTCATCTGGCTTTGGACCATTGGACTATCACCGCCATCGACAGGCGACAGGCCTTCACGCTTTCTGGCGTCGTTGACAGAATAGATGCCGCTCACAACCCCCCTGGCCAGACCTTCAATCCGTTGCTTACTGTCCATCCGGAGAAGTTCATCAACGACGAATTCAATTGATTGGTCATCAGGTAGATTGAAGAATTTGGTGAAGGTGCTTTCCAGCGATGCAATCAGGAAGTTGAGACCAGATGACAGCCAGAAGCGCATCAGCGTTTCCGCGTTGTTGAACGTGCTGTTTTCCAGTTCCCCGACCATCATTGGCGGCGTATTGAACACGCGGCATATGTCCGAGGTCGACATCTTCCATGCGGACACCAGTTCGGCATCCTGTGCGGAAATTCCCATTGGTGAAAACTTAATGCCCATGCCGAGGATAGGGATGCCACCGGATGCGAGGTCCTTACTCTGTTCGTTCCAGGCTTCACGGAGCATCTTCATCTGTTCGGCGTTCAGCTCCATGTCGGTCGACAGCACACCGGAGGGACGTGACTGGTTCTGGAAGAACGAACCTGACCCCTGGACGATAGCCGCGTTGGCCATGATGGATGACGATGCCGCCTCCAGCGGCGTGACGCCGACGACAGGGTTGGACGGGTTAGGATGAAGCCGGAAGTGTGCGACTTCCCTGGATGGCATAGGCTCCCGGAGCTTCGGGTCAGCCGCGAGGTCTACAATCGGCCCGCTGGTCTGATACCAGATATCGCCATTGCGGATTTCACCAGTCGTCATGGACGGGTCCAGCATCCATATCTCTTCAGCGCGGCGAGGTGTCGGACCGCCAGTTGAGGCGACATAGCCATTGCCTCGATAGAGCATGGCGCGGACGATGTTGGAGATGAATTCCGTTCGGGTCTGAACTGTGTTCGGTCGGTTCAGCAGGTCCAGCGCGTTGCTGGTCATTTCGACCTTGGTGCCGTCTTTTTCTTTCCTGACGTGACGCACTGGCAGGCTGGAGATGACCTTGCTGTTGATGCTCACGCAGGCTTCGACGATTGCGACATTGTGCGTGTTTACATAGGGCGGCGAATACTTCGTGTATTGAAACCAGTTCATCGGCCAGGAGGCTGGAATGCTTCCTTTCTCCACCGTGGAGGATGCTGGCTGGCTCCGTAGACTATCACCCCCGCCAAACATCCCCCCGATACGATTTAAAAGGCCCCGTCTGTTCGCCATGGACTTCATTCCCGTAGTTGTTGGCGCTCAATGTATCAGGCTCAGCAGAAATATTCGGAAAAATTGAAATATTTCTCAATAATTACAGTCGTTTGGTAGGATGCTTCTGTGGAATGGAGGATGATATGAAACACAACCACAAGGACTTCAACGGACCGGACCCTGATGACTATTTCACCTTCGAGGTGATGGTTCACAGGGACAAGGTGAAGAGCAAGGAAATCTGTGTCGGCGGAACCCGCATGATTGTCCTGGTTCCGGATGGCGACTTCATCACCCGCGCTGAATTGGATGCTATCAAGGAGAGCGAACGCTTTAAGGGCCGCCTTGATGAAATCACAGGGCGGTGCGATTGACACAACCTGAACACACGCAACCTTCTAACATATTGAAACTCAACAAACTATTACCAGATGCCATATTGACCAAACCGGTCACAAGGGGCCGGGCGCCTGCATATCAGCGGCCATCCTGCAAGCGTTCGAGCTACTCTGCGGCCGGTGCACGCTGCTGGCGCAGATCCCGCGCAGACAGCCCGTGAGCGGTTCTGAAAGCTCGGGCGAAACTTGACTGTGATGTGAAACCAGTGGCGGCAGCGATATCCTGAAGCGCCATTTCCGTATCGGTCACCAGCCGACGAGCCTCGGCCAGCCGCAGGTGCAGGTAGTGATCCTGCGGGGTCGTGTTCAGCCGCAGTCGGAATTGCTGCTGAAGGGTCCGCGGGCTGGTGCCGAGACTGGCCGCGAGATCCGCAAGCGGGATGGGTTCGTCCAGAGCGGCCTCCATCAGGGCGTTTGCACGTGCGGTAAGTGCGCTGTGCCGGTGATCGCCCAACCTGCTTTGCGGGCGGGCCGGGGCCGTCGGTCCGTCATAGAGAAACAGCCCCGCGACCCGGGCTGCAAAACCGCTGCCATGCCGTGCCGAGATGATCTGCAGCATCATCTCGATCGCCGGGGTGGCCCCGCCGCTGGTCAGGCGGGATCCGGACAGAACGAACCGGTCGGGTTGCACATCGACCTCCGGAAATCGGGTGGCAAAGTTCTCGAGATCTTCCCAGTGCGTGGTCGCGGCATGGCCATCGAGCAGGCCGGCCTCGGCCAGTAGCCACGGCCCACCGTCGATCCCGGCAAGGGCTGCTCCCGTTCCGGCGATCCGCCGCAAGCCGGCCAGCAATGACGGCGTCGCCTGTCGCGCCAGCTGAAAGCCAGCCACCACGATCAGCAGATCGCAGCGCTCCAGCCGCGCTAGCGGTGTGCCCGGCACGCTGAGCCCGCTGGTCAGCATCGAGGGCGCCGTTGTCGGCGTGACATATTCCCAGTCAAAGGCGTGCCGGTCCGCAAGCCGGTTGGCCGCCCGCATCGGATCAACAACTGCGGCAAAGCTCAGGGTATTGCAGTCGTCCAGCACCAGAATAGCTGTCTTCAGCGGTCTGTGCTCCGGTTGCAGAATGTTTTTTGCGGATTTTGTCAAATTCGATTCGCTTCTGGTCAAGTTTCGCAGAGAAGGCTGCGCCACTCTTTGAGTGAACACAAACCGGAATCTGGGGAAAAACCGGGGGATATCCCGGTGGAAATTACCCCGGTTCAACTGTGAGGGTAGGATCACGATGCCTCTGACCATGAACCGCGAGGTTTTCATCACCTGTGCCGTGACCGGCTCGGGCAGCACACAAGACCGCAGCCCCCACGTGCCGCGCTCGCCGAAACAGATCGCCGACAGCGCGATTGCCGCCGCCAAGGCCGGGGCGGCGGTGGTCCACTGCCATGTGCGCGATCCCGAAACCGGAACGCCCTCGCGCGATCTGGCGCTTTACCGCGAAGTGACCGAACGGATCCGGGATGCCGAGGTTGATCTCGTTCTCAATCTGACTGCCGGTATGGGCGGCGATATGGTTTTTGGCGGGGTCGAAACGCCGATGCCGCCGGTTGCGGGGACCGATATGATCGGCGCCTCGGAACGGGTCGCGCATGTTGCCGAGTGTCTTCCCGAGATCTGCACACTGGATTGCGGCACGATGAACTTTGCCGAGGCCGATTACGTGATGACCAATACGCCGGGCATGCTGACCGCGATGGGGCAGATGATGACCGATCTGGGCGTCAAGCCCGAGATCGAAGCTTTTGACACGGGCCATTTGTGGTACGCCAAGCAGCTTGTCGCAGACGGGGTGCTGGAACCGAACGCGCTGGTGCAGTTGTGTATGGGCGTACCGTGGGGCGCGCCGGATGACCTCAATACCTTTATGGCGATGGTTAACAACGTGCCCGACGACTGGACGTTTTCGGCGTTCTCGCTGGGGCGCAACCAGATGGCCTATGTCGCAGCTGCGGTGCTGGCGGGCGGCAATGTGCGCGTCGGCCTTGAGGACAATCTGTGGCTGGGCAAAGGCCAGCTGGCCGAGAACTGGCAGCTTGTCGAACGGGCCGGAACCATCATCGAGAACATGGGCGCCCGGGTGATCGGGCCCGCGGAGGTGCGAGCAAAGCTCGGTCTGGTCAAAAGGGCCCCCGCGTCATGAGCAGGGCAGGGCTGGCGGCAACACTGTTTGGCATGTTGCTGGCCTTCCCGGCGGCGGCCGAGCTTTATCGCGACAGGTCGGTCCCGATGGTATCCGTCGAATCCCTCGATCTGAGCCGTTATCTTGGCCGTTGGTTCGAAATTGCGCGCTTTCCCAACAGGTTCGAAAAGAATTGTGTTGGAGTGACCGCAGACTATGGCATGCGCGAGGACGGCAAGGTCTCGGTGGTCAACACCTGCCGACAAGGCACGCTGGACGGTCCGGTCAAGGCGGCCGAAGGGCGTGCCACGGTTAAGGCACCGGGGCAGCTTTCAGTGACCTTCGTGCCGTGGCTGCCATTCGCCCGAGGGGATTACTGGGTGCTTTATGTGGATCCGGATTACTCACTGGCGGTGGTCGGGGCGCCAAAAGGCACCACCGGGTGGATTCTGGCCCGTTCACCACAGATTTCCCAAGCCGATCGAGACCGGGCCGAGGCCGTTCTAAGATCGAACGGGTATGACACAGACAAGCTGATTGAAGTGACACAGCCATTGCGCTGAGGTCGCGAGACAGGAGGATTGCAGGGTGACTACGGCGACAATCATCGGCGGCGGCGTAATCGGTGGCGGCTGGGCGGCGCGGTTTCTGCTGAACGGATGGGATGTTCGGGTGTTTGACCCCGATTCGGATGCCGAACGCAAAATAATCGAAGTGCTGGACAATGCGCGGCGGTCGCTGCCCGGTCTCAGCGATGTGCCGCTGCCGGATGAAGGGCAGTTGAGCTTTCACGATACGCTCGCAGAGGCCGTTGTGGGCGCCAGCTGGATACAGGAGAGCGTGCCGGAACGTCTCAATCTGAAACAAAGCGTTTACAAAGAGTTGCAGGACGCTTGTGATCCGGATGCGGTGATTGGGTCCTCAACCTCGGGCTTCAAACCATCTGAGTTGCAGCAGGGCGCTTTGCGCCCCGGCCAGATCGTTGTGACACACCCGTTCAATCCGGTTTACCTGCTGCCGCTCATCGAAGTGGTGCCGAGCGGGGAAAACACCGCCGCCTTCGTATCGCGGGCGCAAGACATCCTCATATCGCTCGGGTTTTATCCGTTGCACGTCAAAAAGGAAATCGACGCCCATATCGCGGACCGCTTTCTCGAAGCTGTCTGGCGCGAGGCGCTCTGGCTGGTCAAGGACGGTGTGGCCACCACCGAAGAGATCGACGAAGCAATCCGCATGGGATTCGGCATCAGATGGGCTCAGATGGGCCTGTTCGAAACCTATCGGGTCGCCGGTGGCGAGGCCGGGATGCGACATTTCATGGCCCAGTTTGGTCCGGCTCTGAAATGGCCGTGGACCAAGCTGATGGACGTGCCTGACTTTACGGATGATCTGGTGGACATGATCGCGAACCAGTCCGACGCGCAATCGGGTCAACACTCGATCCGAGAGCTGGAGCGGATCCGGGACAACAACCTTGTCTCGATCATGCGGGGGCTAAAGTATCAGAACTGGGGTGCGGGCACGGTGCTCAACACCCATGACGCCCGGCGCAGACCGGGCCTGCTGCCCACTCTGGACGAGGCAGACTTGTCGCAACCGATCCTGACCCAGGCCCGCGCGGTGCCGCTCGATTGGACCGACTACAATGGCCACATGACCGAACACAAATACATGGAGGCTTTTGCCAACGCGACGGACCGTTTCATGGCCATCATCGGTTGTGATTCCGACTATATCGCCTCGGGCGGCAGCTATTTCACCGCCGAAACCCATGTCCGGCATCTGGACGAAGCCCATGCCGGGGCAAGGATCGAAGTCCGGACTCAGATGTTGCTGGGGCAGGGCAAGAAACTGCATGTCTTTCACAGCATGTATGAGGGCGAGCGCCTGTTGGCCACGGGAGAGCACTTCCTGCTGCATGTCAGTCTTGAAAGCCGCCGACCTTGCGCACCGTCCGAGGCCATCGAGGTGAACATGGCCCGCATCACCGAGGCACAGGCGGGTTTGCCCTATCCCGAAGGGGCGGGCAACGCGATCCGCAAGCCGGGATGAACCAGCGGGTTCTGATTACTGCTGGTGCGTCAGGCGTCGGCAGGGCGATGGCCGAGGCCTTTGCGGCAACGGGCGCGCGGGTATGGATCGCAGACATGGACCAATCCGCACTGGAGACCTGTCCCGAGGGCTGGCAGCGGTCGCGGATCGATGTTGCCGATGAAAATGATGTCGAGTCTCTGTTTGAAGATATTAGTCGCGAATGGGGTGGGCTTGATACGCTCTGCGCAAATGCCGGGATAGCTGGCCCCACGGCATCAGTTGAAAATGTTTTGCTGGTCGACTGGCGCGCCTGTCTGGCGGTCAATCTCGAAGGCGCATTTCTTTGCGCGAAACATGCCGCGCCGATGCTGAAACGGCAGGGCAATGGGTGCATCCTGATCACGTCATCAACAGCCGGCCAGCACGGGTATCCGAACCGGGCACCCTATGCGGCGGCGAAATGGGGAATGGTCGGGCTCGGCAAGACTCTCGCCATGGAACTGGGCCCTTACAACATTCGATGCAACGTGATCTGCCCGGGTTCCGTCGAGGGACCGCGTATGACCGGCGTTCTGGATCGCGAGGCCGCCGCCAAGGGTATGACCCGCGAACAGGTGCGAGACGGGTATGCATCCGGCACATCAATGGGGCGCTTCGTCGAAGGCCGGGACATTGCCAACATGGCGGTATTCCTTGCGTCGGACGCTGCGCGGCTGGTGTCAGGGCAGGTCATCGCAGTGGATGGCCATACGGTGAACCCGGACCCGAAACTCTAGCTGCTGCCGGCCTTTGCCGACACCTGCGACCGGCTCAGTCGGTTGTTTGCGCTCCCGACAACGAGCGGCGCAGCTGTTTCAGATAGGCGGGAAAGTCGCGCGCGGTGAAATCCGCCTCGCGCACAAGCTGGTCGAAATGACTTGCAAACACTTCGATGCGGTTGATGTCCCGAAACGCCAGATAGTGGCTGCCTACATAAAGGACACACAGCAACGGGCCGAATAACGTGATCGGGGCGGAATACAGGCGCTTGGCGTCAAACAGGTAAACCCGAAGCCGCGGATACAGCTGATCGCTGAGCGCGATGAAATGATCTAATTGGTCAAGCCGGGTTTTCAGGGGAAGGCCCGCATAATACCCGGATCCGGATGCAAAGCTCTCAATCTCGAACAGAGGCAGCGCGATCTCGTAATCCGACTGCCCGCCGCGCATCCACGTCAGCCGATCCTCAGAAGCACCAATCGCCTGATCTGCCGTGCGCCCAAGATGCGGGGCATATTCCCATTCCAGCAATGCCCGTGTCTTGAGCATGTCCGGCAGGGCGGCTGGAACATGGCGGATCTTGTAGCCGGCAGCCTCCTTGTGCCATTCAAAGATCCGCTCATCCACCAATGCACGGGCTGCCTCGGTCATCGAAAGAGATCCCGCCAGCAGTTCAGCAGCGCTTTCTGGACGCTCTGACAGGCTCAGAAGCCAATCCGCCGACACCCCAAGAACCGCGGCGCAGGCACCGACGACATGCGCGTTCGGTAGCCGGGCCCCCTCGTCGGTCAACAACTGCGAAATGGTTGACCGGTCGACGCCGGCTTCGCGGGCCAGTTTGCTCTGACTGGTGCGGCTTTGTTCCATTGCGCGCGCTAGGCGGCTTCGGAATTGTGCGGCCCTCAATCGTTTGTCAATTTTTTCCGACATGTGGTGAAAATTATCACATTTGGTGAGTGATGTTAATCATATTCAGAATTCCAGACATCTCCCCGCTCGAGTAACGCTGGAGAAAAGACTGAAAAACTTGGGAATGGAGACGGAATGGAGACGCGATGCAGATCGCTGGTCAAGGCTGTCATCTGGAACATGATGGGCTTGTGCGTGATGACGCTGGTTGGGCTGATCGCCACCGGTTCAGCAGCACTTGGGGGAACGCTGGCCGTGGTCAACACGCTGATCGGGCTGACGCTTTACGTCGTCTATGAGCGCATCTGGTCGGGGATCCGGTGGGGGCGTCATGTCTGACGCTCGGATCCGGAAACCGCAACAATCGATGCCGCCCGAATGGGGGACGTTTGCACTGATCCTCTTTTGCTATGGCACCTGGCTTGCGGTTGCCTTTGGTGTCGCCAGCTGGTCGGTCGGTGTGGCGATCCCGATGATGGCGTTGGTTGCGGCCCTGCATTCCTCCCTGACCCATGAGGCGTTGCACGGTCATCCGTTCCGGAAAAAGTGGCTGAACGAAGCCCTGATGGCGCTGCCGCTGACGTTGTTCATTCCCTATAACCGGTTCCGCGACATGCATCTGGCGCACCACCGCGACGAGACATTGACCGATCCCTATGACGACCCGGAATCGAACTATCTCGATCCCGCGGTCTGGAATGCGCTTCCGGGGTGGAAGCGTCGGGTTTGTGCGGCCAACAACACGCTTCTGGGGCGAATTCTACTGGGGCCGCTGATCGGGCAACTGAGTTTCTCTATCAATGAGTTTCGTCTGGCCGTTCGCGGTGATCGGAACGTTCTGTTGGCCTGGGCACTCCACATCCCCGGTGTTGTCGCGGTTCTCTGGATTGTTTCCCTGTCCGGAATGCCGATCTGGGCCTATTTGATCTCGGCCTATCTGGGGCTCGGGCTGGTCAAGATCCGAACCTTTCTCGAGCACCGGGCGCACGCGAATGCACAGGGCCGGACCGCCATTGTCGAGGATCGGGGCATTCTGGCTTTTCTGTTTCTCAACAACAACCTGCACGTTGTTCATCATCAGAACCCCGGCGCGCCATGGTATCGCCTTCCGTCGTTGTATCGGCAGGAACGCGACCGGTATCTGGCATGCAACGAAGGCTACGTCTATCGCTCCTATGCCGAAGTCTTTCGTCGCTACCTGTTGCAGGCCAAGGATCCGGTGCCGCATCCGCTCTGGCCCAGACATTGAAACAGCGCCATAAGGGGCCATGGCTATCGTAAGTTTGTGGATCCCGGTCACCGTCGCCGCCGCGTCGTTCCAGACGGTGCGCTTCATGTTGCAGAAAGTGCTGAGCAGCAGCACCCTTTCTCCGGCCGGGGCGACCTTTTCGCGTTTTGTCTATTCCGCTCCTCTGATTCTGGGCGCGCTGGCCGTCTACCTGATGGTTTCCGGCCGAAGCCTGCCAAGCCTGCCGGGGGCGTTCTGGGCCTTTGCCGCGATCGGGGGAACCGCTCAGATCCTTGCGACAGTTTGCGTCGTAGCCTTGTTCAAGCAACGCAATTTCGCGGTGGGCATCACCTTCAAGAAAACCGAAGTGATCCAGACCGCGATCGTCGGACTTGTCGTTCTGGGTGACCGGATCAGCGCGGCGGGCTGGTGTGCAATCCTGATCGGTCTGGCCGCGGTTCTGGTTTTGTCGAAGACCCCGCAAAGCGAGGGCCCGTGGTGGAAACACCTGACCAATCGGGCGGCCCAGCTCGGGCTCGGGTCCGGTGTGTTGTTTGCCTTTTCCGCAGTCAGTTACCGTGGGGCATCCCTGCAACTGGCGGAGGTCGAGCCGGTGTTTCGCGCGGCGGTCACGCTGGCAGCTGTCGTGTCGCTCCAGACAGTGTTCATGGCGGTCTGGCTGTTCTGGAAGGACCGCCCGCAGCTGGCCAAGGTCTGGGCCTCGCGCCGAGTGTCCGTCTGGGTCGGTTTGACCTCAATGGGCGGGTCGTTCTGCTGGTTTCTCGCCTTTACCCTGCAGAATGCGGCCTATGTCAAAGCGTTGGGGCAGGTTGAACTGATTCTGAGCCTGCTGGCCTCGGTCCTGTTCTTCAGGGAACGGGTTACTGCCCGCGAGATCGCGGGGATGGGTCTGCTGGCGGTCTCGATACTGGCGCTTGTGCTGGCGATCTGAGACGCGGCAGTCAGCGGCTCAGTCGTTTTCCGGCATTTCCATTCCGCGCAGACGCAGGAACAGGCTGGCCTCGTCATTGTTCTTGAAGAACGGAACCGATTGGGGCGGCGAGGGGTCGCGAACCCGTCCTTCGACCTCAGCCAGAACAACTTCGGTGATGAAGGGCAGGTCGAATCCGCGGGCTTCGCGCAGGGGAATCCACTGCAGGTGCGAGAGCTCTTCGCAGGCGTGGGTGAAATCATCGAGATCGCCGCAGATATGAGAGGCGTCGACCAGAAAGAAACGCGCATCGAAACGGCGCGGACGCCCCGGCGGGGTAATGGCCCGAAATACGAACTGCAAACCTCTGGCAGCGGGCAGATGGCCCGAGGTGGCAAAAGTAGCCCAGTCGGGCGGCGGTGCGGCCTGCCACTCGCCCGGGGTGCCGAGGATCAGCCCGGTTTCCTCCCACAGTTCGCGCACGGCAGCCACGGCAAGAGAGTGGCTGATGTCTGCTGCGGTATCCTCGCGCAGACGCTGCCGGCACAGATCCGTCATCAAAGAACCTAACGGCACATCCGCGTCTTCGGCATCGACAGCACCGCCGGGAAACACGAATTTGTTGGGCATGAAGGCTGCATTGGCCCCGCGCTGCCCCATCAGGATCGCGGGATCGTCATCGCGGTCGCGCAGTACGATAACTGTTGCGGCGTTGCGAATCGCAGTCTTGTCGATTGCGGGTTCACCGGTGCCGGTGTTGGTGCTCATGTCCGTGCTCATGTTCGTGACCGGGTTCCCTGCTATAGTGCGGAAGGGTCAGTCCGGTTTGTCGAACCCGTGCATTCGGCGCGACCACTGATAGGCGACGACCATTCCCTTCAATCTGGGCAGAAGGTAAAGCGACAGGCCGGCACAGCCAACCGCAAAGATGGTGAACAGCGTCAGTGGCTCGGGCCGCCATGCAACAAAAGTCACGTGCAGCAAAGGCGCCATCAGGTGTCCGACGATCAGGATGGTCAGATAGGCAGGTCCGTCATCAGCGCGATGATGGTGCAGCTCTTCGCGACACACACTGCACGTGTCATTGACCTTCAGATAGTTCTTGAGCATCGGGCCCGAACCGCAGTTCGGACACTTGCGGCGCCAACCGCGGGCCAGCGAAGGCCATACCGGACGGTCGTCGCCATGGTCATTCATCCTGGTCGCGGCAGAAGCCCCGGGAATCGGAGGCTGGGGCAGGGTCTGATCGGTCATCGCATCACCTTGGTTCCTAAGTCTGGCAATCTGGGGGCAAACCACGTTTGATCAAAGGGGACAGGTCCGCATTGCGGCGGCATGTCGCAAATCGCGCCTTAGACTGGTCCTCTTTTTTGGCGCCCCCCGGGTTTCGGTTTTTTTTCGACGGAAGTTCGTCCGCGCTCCGTTTGAAAGGCATGAAGACAGCGGCAGGTGGCCGTTGTGTGATGAACGAATGCCAAGGAAGGATATCCGATGAAACGAGCAGATCTTGTTGCCGGGCTGTTGGCCGTGACGATCGCGACAACCGGTGGTGCAGCATGGGCCTTTGGTCCCGGCAAAGGGGCGGGCATGCAGGGCAAGCGGATGAGCTTTGAAGAGCTTGATGCGGACGGCAATGGTGAAGTCACCAAATCCGAGATAGAGGCCCGGGCCAAGGCACGGTTCGACACGGCTGATACAGACGGGGACGGAAAGCTGACACTTGCGGAAATGCAGGCCGCCGCAGCGAAACGGGCGAGCGATCGGGCCGGCGAGAAGTTCAAGCGACTCGATGCTGATGGTGACGGCGCGGTGACTCTGGAAGAAATGCCCAGGCCCAAGCGAGGTGCGAAAATGTTCGAACGCTTTGACAAGGATGGAAACGGCGGTATCTCGAAAGAGGAATTCGAAGAGGCGCGGGCCGATATGCGAAAGCATGGCCGCAAGATGCGCCACGGTCACGGGAGCGCGGATCAGAACTGATGCGGCACGAATTGCCGGCTCGGTCTTTTTGGCATCTCCGGTCGGAGGGTGGGAATGACGCCTGATGGCAGTCAACCGGACGAGGACGCGTTGCTGGTGCTGTTTGCCAATGGTGACGACAACGCCGCGCGGGATCTGACCGCGCGGCTGGCCCCTCGGGCTCATTCGGTCGCCTACCGGGTTCTGGGAAACCGGGCTGAGGCGGAGGATGTGGTGCAGGAAGCGATGATGCGCTTGTGGCGGATGGCCCCTGACTGGCAACCGGGACGGGCGCGGGTATCGACTTGGCTATATCGCGTGGTTCTGAACCACTGTCTCGATCTGAGGCGTCGCGCGCGGACGGTTGGGATCGATACTGTAGCGGAACCTGAAGATCCTGCCCGGTCCGCACCTGAGAGGCTGCAGGACACAGCACGGCTGGATGCCTTGCAGGTGGCTCTGATGCAGTTGCCGGATCGCCAGCGGCAGGCCGTGGTCCTGCGGCACATCGAGGAACTGTCCAACCCCGAAATTGCCGGGATCATGGAAATAAGCGTAGAGGCCGTGGAAAGTCTGACCGCGCGTGGGAAACGGGCGCTCGCCGCCAATCTGGCGGGGCGGCGCGAGGAATTGGGATATGCCGATGGGTGAGCGACACATGAACGAAACGGAACTCGACGCGGTCCTGGCCGCTGCCCGGCAGGAAACGGAACCACTGCCGTCGGGACTGCAGGCAAGAATTCTTGCAGATGCTGCTACGGTTCAGGCCGAGCTGTTCGACCGGTCAGGGGGCAAGGGTAGAGGACAAGACAACCAGCTGTCGCCCCTGCAGCAACTGGCTGCGGCTCTGGGGGGCTGGCCGGCGATGGGCGGGTTGGCGACGGCTGGTGCAGCAGGGCTCTGGGTTGGTCTTGCACCGCCGGCTTTCGTGCCGGATCCGGTTGATATGGTTCTGGCGCAAAGCGAAGTCGAAGAGCTTTATTTCGGGACAGAGTTGACCGGATTCCTTGGGGAGGGGAGCTGATGCAGGATGTATCGGGTGCAAAACCGCCGCGTATGCGGCTGTGGCTGCGGATTCTGCTCGGGGTTTCGCTTGCCCTGAATCTGGCGGTGATCGGCCTTGCCGTCGGTGCGATGCTGCGACTGGGCGGACCGCATGGCTTCAGGCCGCCGCCGCGCAGCGCAAGTACTTTCCTGTTTCGCGAATTGCCCGACGACCATCGCGCGGCTTTGTGGGAAGAGGCCCGGTCCACGCATAGAAAACACTCTGGACGAAGCGGCACGCAGGTTAAAGCGGTGATCGAAATGTTGCGTCAGGATTCGTTCGATGCCGAAGCCCTGCGCGAGACGGCGCGCGCGCAATCCGCCGCCCGGCAGCGGGGGTTCCTCGAGTTGCAGGAGATCTGGATAGAGCGTGTCGCTGCCATGACCGCCGAGGAACGGGTCGCATATGCCGCTCGGCTAGAGCAAGCATTGGCGCGAAAGTGGAAACACCGGCGCGACAACTGAGAATTTTATAATGCTGCTTTTGGGGCTGCTGTCAGGCCGCGCTACGATCCAGCGTGACTTGATTGCGACCGGCGCTCTTGGCGCGATAGAGCGCCCGGTCAGCCTGAGAAACCAGCCTTGATACGGCATCTTCCTGAGCTTTGCCGCAGCATGGCGGGTGGGTCACGACAACGCCAATGCTGGTGGTGACGGGTACCGGGTCCAACTGACCTGTGATCCGGAACGGCGTCCCGTTGATGCAGCGGCAGAGCGCATGGGCGGCCGCACGTGCGCTATCCCGTGTCGCTCCGGGCATGACGATCATGAACTCCTCGCCTCCGACGCGGGCGATCATGTCGGCTGGGCCAAGGCCGGCGCGAAGCCTGTGGGCGGCTTCGGTCAGCACGGCGTCGCCGGCAGGATGCCCGAACCGGTCGTTGATGCGCTTGAAGTGATCGAGATCGACCAGCATCACGGCAAGGCCTTCACCTTGTTCTGCGGTTTTGCGCGCGATGCGAGAAAGTTGTGGCAATGCAAAGCGGCGGTTGTGCAATCCGGTCATCGGATCAAGATGCGATGCGCGCAGATCGTCACGGACCTGATCCCGAAGGTGATCGGTTTTTGCCTTTTGTCTGAGCTGTGCTGTCAGTCGAAGCGCCAGCTCATCGACGCAGAAGTTACGGGTCATCACGTCATGGGCGCCGCGGTCAAGAGCGTCGGCCGCCAGATAAGGGTCTGCCGGGTTGGGCACCGCGATCACCGCTGAATGCCTCGTTGCGCTGCGCGCCCGTAGATCTGCAATCAACCGCAATGCAGCGTCATCGCGCCGGTCAGGCAGTTCGATGACGATGGCATCGGGGACGGGTTCGCTCATCAGCGGTTGAATGTCGCCAGTCTGAAGGGTCAACAGGTCATGCGGCAACCGGGAGCGCAACCGCGCCCGCCATACAGCGCCGGTGGCGGCGGAACGCGTCACCAGAGCGACCCGCGCGGGTGGCATCGGGAATGTGACCGGCGCGACGAATTCCGACGGAGATTCGGAAAACCCGGAAAATCCGCCGCTGTTTCGGTGGCTCAGATCCTCGACCCCGGAACGGACCCGGATCAGGCTGCGGATCCGGGCCTGCAGGATGGTATCGTCCAGCGGTTGGCTGAGCACGTCATCGACGCCGGCCTCCAGTGCGCGAAGCCGCGTGGCCCGGTCGTTTTGTGGCGTAATGGCTATGATCGGAACGCCGGCGCTTGCCTCGTCCTGCATCAACAGCCGTCTAAGATCTGTCGCATCGCCGTCGGGCAGAGCGAAGCTTGTGACGATGAGATCCGGCCGGCAGCGCCGCACCAGCGGCAGGATACCATCAAGACTGTCGCTTTGGACCACGTGATACCACGCCGCGGACAGCTGAACTTTCAGCATGATCCGGTTGGTCGCCACCGCATCTAGGATCAAAATGGTTCCCTGCACCGTTTCCGCCTTTCAAGACGCTTTGCAAACTTCCTTCCCGAACTGTCGGGCAGCTTGGTTAAAGCGCCGTTAATCAACGGCGGAGAGCGAGAGATTTCCGCTCTCCCTATGCAGCGTCAGGGGATCCCGAGGCGCTATCTGCGGGGCAGGGTGCCGGGCGCGGCAGATCGCTGAATGGTTTCAGAACGAGACTTGCCGACCTGCGATCCAGACTTCGGTTACGGCGCGGTCGTCACCCATCATGATGGTCGGGAACACGGCTTCCCACAGGTCTTTGGCAACTGCGGATCGCTGGGCAATAGCCGGGGTCGAGGCCAGATCGAGAACCACGAGGTCGGCTTCCATGCCCGGTGCGATGTTGCCGATCTTGTCGTCCATTCGCAGCGACCGAGCTGATCCCAGGGTGGCCAACCACAACAGCTGTGCCGAATGCAACGGAACACCGCGCAACTGGCCGATCTCATAGGCCGCCGCCATAGTGCGCAGCATCGAGAAACTGGATCCGCCGCCGGTATCGGTTGCCAGACCAATACGCTGTCCTTCGGCCATCAGGCCGGCCATATCGAACAGGCCGGAGCCGATGAAAGTATTGGAGGTTGGGCAATGCACGAGCGAGGCATCGACTTCGCGCAGCCGGTCCCGTTCGCGCGGCTCAAGATGAATCGCATGGCCATAAAGACCGCCGGCACCCAGAAGCCCGAACTGTTCGTAAGTATCCAGATAGTCCCGGGCATCGGGGAACAACCCCTTGACCCATTCGATCTCGTCTGTCTGCTCACTCAGGTGGGTTTGCATCAGGCAGCCCGGATTCTCGGACCAGAGCGCGCCCATTGCTTCAAGCTGCTCCGGGGTCGAGGTCGGAGAGAAACGAGGTGTGATCGCATACGAGATCCGGTCCACTCCGTGCCAGCGCTGCAGCAGCGCCGCCGACTGGTCATAACCCGTTTGCGCGGTGTCACGCAGCCCTTCGGGGGCGTTGCGGTCCATGCAGGTTTTACCTGCAACCACACGCTGCCCGCGCGACTGAGCGGCCTCAAAGAACGCATCGACGCTTTCGGGATGGATGGTTGCAAAGCTGCACATGGTGGTCGTGCCATGCGCGGCAGTCAGGTCCAGATACCGGTTGGAGATCTCGGCCGCATATTCCGGCGATGCGAATTTCATTTCTTCGGGGAACGTGTAGCTGTTCAGCCAATCGATCAGCCGTTTGCCCCAGCTGGCGATCATCGCGGTTTGCGGATAATGCACATGGGCATCGACAAATCCCGCCATGATAAGCTTGCCGGGGTGATCGACGCGTGCTGCCTGCGGGAATTGCGCGGTCAGATCGTCCCGTGTGCCCACGGCCGCGACGCGACCATGCTCAAGCGCGACAGCTTCATGCATGCGAACCGATTCCGTAGGATCCCCGTCAAAGGGGGAACCGTCAAAGGTCAGGACATCGCCTGTCAGGATCGTAACATCAGCCATTCGCATGTCTCCTCTCATGGATTTCGAGCCGCAGGCCAGAATATACATGCGGGTTGGCCCGGTAAATTGCGCTATTGTCATTGTTTTTCAGTAGCAGCTTCTTCTATTTTGCGCCAAACACCGAAGCGGGGGGCAGATAATGGACGGCGATCAGATCACCAGAGGCACACCGTCTTCCGGATCCCGCGATGAGGATTATCTCCTTGATCCCAAGACGATTGCTGCAATTCTTTATGCGGTCGAAGTGGATGAGCGCGAGCAGCTGCTTGAGCTCATGGACCCGTTGCACCCGGCGGATATTGCCGACCTGCTGGAGCAGATCAATACATATGACCGCGCGCGCCTGATCCGCCTCTATGACCGGGAGTTCGACGGCGATATCCTGTCGGAACTCGACGAAAGCCTGCGGGAAGAGGTCCTGAATGTGCTTTCGCCACAGGTTCTGGCCGAAGCGGTTCGGGAACTGGAAAGCGATGATGTCGTGGATCTGGTCGAGGATCTCGACGAACCACAGCAGGAAGCCATCCTTGACGCGCTCGAGGAATCCGAGCGGGTCGCGGTCCAGCAGGCTCTGACCTACCCCGAGGGGTCAGCCGGCCGCCTGATGCAGCGAGAGGTCGCGGTTGCGCCCGAACACTGGACGGTTGGACGGGCCATCGATTACATGCGCGCCTCGGAAGATTTGCCAGAGCAGTTTTATCACCTCTTCCTCGTGGACCCGCGCATGCATCCGGTCGGACAGGTTGCCCTGGGAACGCTGATGGGAACAAAACGCGATGTGCAGCTGCGCGATATCGCGGAAGAAGAGTTCCAGACGATCCCTGTCGAGCAGGACGAAGAGGACGTCGCTTATGCCTTTAACCAGTACCACCTGATATCGGCCCCGGTGGTTGATCCAGACGGCCGGCTGGTTGGGATGATCACTATTGATGACGCCATGGTGGTGCTTGACGAAGAGCACGAAGAGGACATCCTGCGCCTTGCCGGGGTAAGCGACGAAAGCTCCTTGTCGGATAGCGTCGCGGCCACGTCGAAAAGGCGTCTGCCGTGGCTGGCGGTGAACCTCGTCTCGGCGATCTGTGCCTCGCTGGTGATTTCACAATTCGAGGCGACGATCTCTCAGTTGGTGTCGCTGGCGATCCTGATGCCCATCGTTGCGTCTATGGGGGGCAATGCAGGAACCCAGTCACTGACAATTGCGGTGCGGTCGCTGGCAACCAAGGACCTTACCGGTGCGAATATCTGGCGGGTGATCCGTCGCGAGCTTCTGGTAGGGCTGCTCAACGGGGTCAGTTTTGCAATCGTGCTGGGGATTGTCGGGATGCTCTGGTTCCACTCGCCCATGCTGGGTGTGGTGATCGGGTCGGCGTTGGTCGTGAACATGATTATTGCCGGTTTCGCGGGAACGGTGGTGCCGATTGCGCTGGACAGGATCGGTATAGACCCGGCGCTGGCATCGGGCACCTTTGTGACGACCACAACCGATGTCATGGGGTTCTTCATCTTTCTTGGATTGGCGTCGGTGGTGTTGCTGTGACGGATCTTTCGGAAATCAAGGCACAGGCACGCAAGGCTGCGTTCGCCCGCCGCAAAGCCGCGTTCGAAACATGCCGGCCAGGCGCAGCAGGGCGGCTGTCAGAGATATTGGCCGGCCATCGCGGGGTTTCGCTGGCGGGATATGTGCCAATCCGGACCGAAATCGATCCGCTTCCCGCCATGGCAGAAGCCTCTGCCTATGGCCCGGTGAGTGTGCCGGTCATACAGGGTGCGGGCCTGCCCCTGAAGTTTTCCCGCTGGGAGCCGGGCCTGCCCATGCGCGAAGGGCCATTCGGGGCAAGCGTTCCCGAAGTGGACGACTTCTTCGAACCTGAAATACTGATCGTGCCGCTGGTGGCCTTTGACAGCAACGGGGGGCGGCTGGGTTATGGCGGCGGGTTCTACGACCGGACGCTTGAACTCCTGCGGGCGCGCCGGGCGACGCTGGCCATCGGGTTCGCGTTTGATGCGCAGGAGGCAGAGAACCTGCCATTGGAGCCCACGGATCAGACGCTCGACATGCTGGTCACGGAAACCCGTGTGCTCAGTTTCTGACGCACCGCGCAGTCAAACCTTTCGCGCTCAGTCCGGGTTGCTGTCGCGGAAATACTGCCATGCGTCGACCTCGGTTCCATCCGCAAGAACGCAGATCCCGACCTGTCCGTCATTGCCTTCGCGAATGTCGTATCGGCCGCCGTTTTCGATGCAGAAAGTGGCCGCGGGATTTGCCGTTTGCGGTCTCTGATCCGGCTGCGGGGAACAGGCGACCATGAGGGAAAGACTGACGCAGGGGATCAAAAAACGGGTCACAACAGGCTCCTGAAAGGTGATCACGGGTTTTCTCTCGCCATCCTATTCACTTGCGCTTGTCGAATGCCAGACTTAGGAGCAACCCTATGAGGATTTTGTTTCTTGGAGATATCATGGGCCGGGCCGGACGCTCGGCGGTTCAAACCCATCTTCCGCGCCTGCGCGATGAGTGGCGGTTGGATTTCGTAGTGATCAACGGCGAAAATGCCAGCAATGGCATGGGGCTGACGGGCGCGCATGCCCGGCTTCTGCTCGAGGCTGGTGCGGATTGCGTGACACTGGGCGACCACGCCTTTGACCAGAAGGACATGCTGCAGTTCATCGAGAGTGAGCCCCGCATCATCCGGCCGATCAATTTCGCCAAGGGGGCTCCGGGCAAGGGATACCGCCTGTTTGATGCGCCCGGAGGACGCAAGGTGCTTGTGGCTCAGGTGCTCGGGCAAGTCTTCATGAAACGCCCCTTTGACGATCCGTTCTCCGCCATCGAGCCAGTGCTCAAGTCTCACCCGCGGGGCGGACTTGCCGACGCAGTGATTGTCGATATGCATTGCGAAGCAACGTCCGAAAAGATGGCAATGGGCCACTTTTGCGACGGCAGGGCAAGCCTTGTTGTCGGCACGCACACGCATGTTCCGACCGCCGATGCACAGGTTCTGCAGGGAGGCACGGGCTATTTGACCGATGCCGGTATGTGTGGCGACTACGACTCGGTGATCGGGATGGAAAAGATGGAACCCATGCGCCGGTTCATCACTGGCATGCCGAAATCCCGGTTTACCCCCGCAGTCGGTGAGGCAACCTTGTCGGGAGTATTTGTCGAAACCGATGATCGGGGCGGGACGGCCAAGTCTGTCTGCATGGTCCGGGTCGGCGGACGGTTGCAGCAATCGGGGCCGTGACCCGGCGCACGCTCTGGGCTTATGGCCTGTTTCTCGTGATCCTTGGCATGGGGTGGGGGCTGACCCAGCCGCTGGCCAAGTTGGCCGTCAGCACCGGGCATGGCCCGATCGGCCTTATTTTCTGGCAAATGGTGATCGGAGCGATCGTGCTGGGCCTTGTATCGCTTGTGCGGGGCAAGGGAGTGCCGTGGACACCGGCTGCGCTGCTGTCATCCATCCTCATAGCGCTGATCGGGACGGTGATCCCCAATTCGGCCTCCTACACGGCTATTGCTTATCTGCCGTCGGGAGTGATCTCGATCCTGCTGTCGCTGGTTCCGATGATGGCCTTTCCCATTGCGCTCGGCCTTGGGCTTGAACGATTCTCGCCCCGGCGCCTGGCCGGGCTCGCGATTGGGCTAACCGGGGTGATGCTGCTGGTGCTGCCCGAAGCAAGCCTGCCGGATCGTGCCATGCTGGCATGGATCCCCTTGGCGCTGTTGGCGCCGCTCTGTTACGCGTTTGAAGGCAATTACGTGGCGCGCTGGGGCACCGGCGGTCTCGACCCGATCCAGACGCTCTTCGGAGCCTCTTTGGCAGGGGCGGCGATCTCCCTGCCGCTTGCAATCTTCAGCGACCAGTTCATTTCGCCGCTCAGGCCGTGGGAAATCGCCGAATGGGCGCTGGTTGCCTCTTCGCTGATTCATGCCGTGGTCTATACCGGATACGTCTGGCTGGTTGGGCGGGCTGGCCCGGTCTTTGCAGTGCAGGTGAGTTATCTCGTCACAGGGTTCGGCGTGATCTTTGCGATGCTGCTGCTTGGCGAGCGATATTCGCCCTTTATCTGGCTTGCCATGATGCTGGTGCTGGCTGGCGTGTTCCTTGTGCAGCCGAAACGCCGGGCGGCAACGGATGAGCGACTTGCCCCTGCGGCAGCAATCGGGGAAACTGGGGATCAGGCTGAACAATAGCCGGTCAGAACGGGCAGACAGAACAACCGAATGGATATTCTCTCTCTGAGTGATACCGGCAGCGCGGTCTTGTCGCTGGTCATTGTCGCGGGCATGTTCGTCATGTTCCTACGCGAAGCCTATCCGACCGAGGTGGTGGCCATAGCCGGCGTCGCCCTGATGCTGCTGACAGGAATTCTGCCGTATCAGGCCGCGCTGACCGTGCTGTCTAACCCCGCGCCGTGGACCATCGCGGCCATGTTTATCATCATGGGGGCACTGGTGCGCACCGGGGCGCTCGACGCGTTCACTACCTTGGCGCAGAAAAACGCCGAACATAAACCGCGTATGGCAATCGGTCTGTTGATGGCCTTCGTGGTCATCGCCTCGGCATTCGTCTCCAACACGCCAGTGGTGGTGGTGATGATCCCGGTGTTCATCCAACTGGCGCGCACGCTGGATGTTTCGGCGTCAAAACTACTGATCCCGCTCAGCTATGCCGCCATTCTGGGGGGCACACTGACCCTGATCGGAACCTCCACCAACCTGCTTGTGGACGGTGTGGCCCGGGCACAGGGTTTGAAACCATTCACAATCTTCGAGGTTACACCACTGGGCCTGGCGCTTGTGGCCTGGGGCATCATCTATCTGCGCCTTGTTGGTCCGCGTCTGCTACCCGATCGCGACAGTATGGCGACGCTGCTGTCGGACCGGTCGAAAATGAAATTCTTTACCGAGGCGGTAATACCACCGGAATCCAACCTGATCGGGCGCGAGGTGACCGGCGTTCAGCTGTTCAAGCGCGATGGTGTCAGGCTGATCGACGTGATCCGGGGTGACGCCTCGCTGCGGCGCAATCTCAAGGGTGTCGAGTTGCAGGTTGGTGACCGGATCGTGCTGCGAACCCGCATGACCGAGTTGCTGAGCTTGCAGCGCAACAAGGAACTCAAGCGTGTCGATCAGGTCTCGGCTGTCGAAACCTCGACGGTCGAGGTACTTATTACGCCGGGGTGCAAACTGGTCGGGCGGCGCCTTGGCGACACGCGCCTGCGCCGGAGATACGGGATCTATGTTCTGGCCGTTCACCGCCGGAACCAGAATATTGGTCGCCAGCTTGACGATCTGGTTGTGCGGGTGGGTGACACGCTGCTGCTCGAAGGCGCTCCGGCGGATATCCAGCGGTTGGCCAGCGACATGGACATGGTCGATGTTTCGCAACCTTCGGTGCGGGCTTATCGGCGCAGCCATGCACCGATTGCCATTGCCGCGCTGGTGGGAATCGTGGCCCTTGCGGCGATTGGCGTCGCGCCGATCCTGCTGCTCTCGGTGGTCGCGGTAGCCCTGGTACTGATGACCCGCTGCATCGACGCGGACGAGGCGTTTTCCTTTGTCGATGGACGGCTGCTGGCGCTGATCTTCTCGATGCTGGCCATTGGCGCCGCCCTTCAAAGCTCGGGCGCCGTGACCATGATCGTCGATGCGATCGCCCCGGGACTCCGCATGGTTCCGCCATTCCTTGTCGTCTGGGCGGTCTATCTGCTGACCTCCGTTCTGACCGAGCTCGTTTCCAACAATGCCGTGGCCGTCGTGGTCACCCCGATCGCCATCGGGCTGGCCGAGGCGATGGGGATCGATCCGCGCCCGCTGGTGGTGGCGGTGATGGTCGCGGCCTCTGCTTCCTTCGCCACACCGATCGGTTACCAGACCAACATGCTGGTCTATGGCCCGGGCGGATACCGGTTCACCGATTTCATGCGCGTGGGCATTCCGCTTAACCTGTCGGTCGGCTTGCTGGCGTCAGCCCTGATCCCGTTCATCTGGCCGCTCTGATCCCCGCAATACACTCCACCTCCTTTCATCTTTTCGGAAGTACTCCGGGGGAGGCGCGCGCAGCGCGACGGGGGCAGAGCCCCCATCCGTCCTTTTCTCAAGACGCCGCGTCAGCCGGCGGAAACCCGCGGTATTTCGCAGGCTTGACTTGAACCGCGCAGATCTGTTCCGATCTCTTGTGCGAACAGATACTTGCAAAGAGGACTGCACCGTCATGGGATACGGAAATCTTGACATGAAACAGCTGGGGAAACGGGTCGCAGTTGCGGCACTGACAGCTTCCCAATTGTGCGGAGGAGCACTAATGGCAGGCACCGTTTCAGGAACTGTGACGTATCTGGAGCGGATCGCTGTTCCGCCCGGAGCGGTGCTCGAAGTGCAGCTGCAAGACGTGTCGCGAGCCGATGCACCATCGGTGACACTGGCCAGCCAGCGCTGGGCGCTGTCCGGTGTTCCGATACCTTTCTCGCTGACCTATGATGACGCTCTGATCGACGAACGGATGCGCTACAATGTTCAAGCCGCAATCTGGGTCGGGGATGAGCGCAGGTATCTTACGACCTCTGCCTACCCGGTACTGACCCACGATGCGCCGGCTCAGGTCGACGTGGTGGTCGATCGGATCTCGAAATCGGCAGCGACGACGCTGGAAAACTCCGGTTGGCGGGTGACCGAGATCGGCGGAAAACCAATCGAAGGTGAACAGCCTTCCGAGATCCACTTTGCCGAAGGCGGTGCGTTCGGCGCGCTTGGTGGCTGCAACCGGTTCCGGGGCAAAGCAGAGATCTCTGCCGGCGCTCTCTCGTTCCCTGACAACATGGCCGGAACGCTGATGGCCTGTCCGCCGCCTCTGGACGAGCAGGAACAAACGTTCCTCAAGGTTTTGGGCGATGTTGCAGGATACCAAAGGGACGGCAGCAATCTGCAGCTTCTGAACGCGGAAGGCGAGACTGTGCTCAGGCTGATCCTGTTGCCATAAATTGCGCCCGGTCTGGCATCCGGTCAGGCCGGGTCTTTGTGCTCGGGTCAGGCAATGGCGCGGCTTCGGCCGGCATTGCGTCCGGAAAAAATGCACCCGCCCAGGAATGTGCCTTCGAGCGCGTTGTATCCGTGATACCCCCCGCCGCCGAACCCGGCGACTTCTCCGGCGGCGAACAGGCCTGGCACCACGGTCCCGTCGGGGTCGAGCATCTGGCTGTCGAGATTGGTGTGCAGCCCGCCCAGAGTCTTGCGGGTCAGCACGTGCAGCTTGACCGCGATCAGCGGGCCGTTGGCAGGATCGAGAAACTTGTGCGGTTTTGCTGTGCGGATCAGCCGGTCGCCGCGATAATTCCGGGCCGCATGGATAGCCATTAACTGGGCGTCCTTGGTGAACGGGTTGTCCACCTGCGAGTCGCGCGCCTCGATCTGTTCGCGCAGGCGAGCTTCGTCGATCAGGCCATTGCCGATCTGGTTCATGCCACGCACCAGATCGCCGAGTGTATTGGCGACAACGAAATCCTCGCCCTTTTCCTTGAAGGCTTCGACCGGTGCCGTCGCATCTTTTCCGGACAGAATGCGCTGCCGGATCACCTCGGCCCATTTGCCTGAGGTGAAATCGGGGTTCTGTTCCGACCCTGATAGGGCGAACTCCTTCTTGATCACTTTCTGGGTCAGCACGAACCAGCTGTATTCATGTCCGGTCTTCAGGATCTCACGCAGAGTGGTCAGGGTGTCGAAACCCGGCAGGCACGGCGGTTCGAGCCGGTTTCCGTCGGCATCGAACCACATTGACGATGGCCCCGGCAGGATACGGATACCGTGATTGGGCCAGATTGGATCCCAGTTGCGCACGCCTTCGGTATAGTGCCACATCCGATCGCCGTTGATGACATGCCCTCCGGCGCGTTCCGAGATCGGTATCATCCGCCCGTCGACATGGAACGGCACGCCCGCGACCATGTCCTGCGGCGGCTCGCCCAGCCGGTCGCGCGGCCAGGCCTTGCGCACCAGATCGAGGTTTCCGCCGATCCCGCCCGAGGTTACGATCACCGAGGGGGCATAGACCTCGAACTCGCCAACCTCCTCACGGTTGGTGCGGGCGCCTTGCGGAGCTTCGTCACTGGCCAGAATCTCGCCTGACACGCCGTGGGCGGCGCCGTTGACCATGATGATATGGCTGACCTGATGGCGGAAACGGAGCTCGACCAGCCCGGCCCGCTGATGCGCCTGCACCCGGCGCACGAAATGCTCGATCACGCCCGGGCCCGTACCCCAGGTGATGTGGAAGCGCGGCACCGAGTTACCATGCCCATCGGCATAGGATCCGCCACGTTCCGCCCAACCGACAACGGGAAACCAGCGTAGTCCCATCTCGTGCAGCCAGGGACGCATTTCTCCGGCGGCAAATTCGATATAGGCGTGGGCCCACTTGCGCGGCCAGTCATCTTCGGGCCGGTCGAACTGGGCGCTGCCCATCCAGTCGCGCAAGGCCAGCTCGCGGCTGTCGCGAATGCCCATCCGTCGCTGTTCGGGCGTGTCGATCATGAACAGGCCGCCGAGCGACCAGAAGGCCTGACCGCCCAAGAAATGGGCCGGTTCCTGATCCAGCAGGATGACTTTCTTGCCGCGGTCGCCCAGTTCTGCCGCAGCTACCAATCCGGCCAGACCAGCCCCGACGATGACGGCATCTGCTGAGTTCTGGGGCATGATCGTGATCCTCTTTCGGGTTTCATGGACGGCTGCGGAACCACCACAGGAACGGCAACGCCACGGCATACATGGTGATGCCGTAGACGGCCGAGGGAAGGGCGAGCGTGCTGAAGCCCTCGGTCACACCGGTGATCAGCCCTGCAAGCGTGATCCCCAACGTAGAGTTCTGGATGCCTGTCTCAATGGAAATCGTCTTGGCTTCGGGCCATGTCAGCCCGGCCAGATGTGCCAGTCCGAGCCCGATCAGCAACAGAACGAGGTTCAGGGCAATCAGGGCTGGTCCCATGCTGGCAAGATTGTCAACGAACAGCTGCCAGTTGCCGGCAAGGGCCGCCAGAACGATGAGCACAAAAAGGATCGTGGCCAGCACCGAAAGCGGTCGTTCGATCGCCATAGCAGCGCCCCTGAAAAAACGGCGCAAGGTCACGCCCAAGGCGACAGGCAATGTGGTCAGCAGAAACATGGCAATGGCCAGTTCAGTCACCGAAACCTCGGGGGCGTTTTCCCCCATGAAATGCACAACCGACCATGCAGCGAGAATGGGAACCGTGAACAGCGACAATAGGCTGATGATAGCGGTTAGTGACACCGACAGTGCCACGTCCCCCTGCGCCAGTTTCGACAGGATGTTGCTGGTCACACCGCCGGGACAGAGGGCCAGCAACATGATTCCGACGCTGATCTCGGGGGGCAGGCCGGCAACCGAGACGATGACAAACGCCGTCAGCGGCAGCAGGATCACCTGACTCAGAGCGCCGATGACAAAAGGCAGGCCACGCCGGGCCACGCGTTTAAAGTCGGCCACCTCCAGTTCGACGCCCAGCGACAGCATGATGATCGCCAGCGAGACCGGCAGGCCTACGTTAACTAGGAAATCCAGAACAACTCCTCCCAAAGCTGTCTTGCTTGGGACAGACTAGCGGGGAGGGGCGGCGTCAGGCAATGGGCCTGAGCGCCGGAGTGCCGCAGGGTCATCCATATCGTTCGGCAAACCTTCGCAGGATTTCTCCGGGTTGGGTGACGTCTGCAGCGTGGCAGATCTCGATGAGCGTTTCGGCTGTTTCGGGCGGGAAATAGCCGTGATTGCGATAAATCCGGATTCGCTGCTCGAAATCGGCAGCGTCTGCCTCGGGGTGAAACTGGGTGGCATAGACGTTCTGTCCCCACCGGACCATCTGGAACGGGCAGGGTGCCGAACTGACCAGATGCACACATCCCGGCGGCAGCGATTGAACCGCCTCCTTATGGCCCACAAAGGCCTCAAACTCACGGTCCAGCCCGGCGGTGAGCGGGTCGTCAGCTGCGTCGGGCGTCAGAGCGCAGTCCGAAGGACCAACCGGTTCCGAAAAGCGTGCCTTGCTGACCTCGCCACCCAGATGCTCGGCCAGAATTCCCAGTCCATAGCAGCATCCCATGAATGGGTGATCCGCCCCGGTAATCTGCGGCATCAGCCCCATGATCGCGTTTTCTATCCGGGCCTCGGTTTCAGATTTCTTTTCCGGCGCATCACTGACGCAGCCTGGACCGCCGCCGACGATCACCCCGGCATAGTCGGTCACATTCAATCCTTCCGGCAGATTCTCGCAATCCAGCCGGATTCGGTGAACCCGGTCTTCGGTCAGATTCGCGCGATGCAGGATTGAGGCGAACTCGGCATCCGAAGCATCGGTTTCAGGGCGCAGCTGCAGGATCAGAAAGCGTTTCATGCTGCGGCTTTAGCCTGTGGCAGAGGTGCGGGCAAGCGGCGGGGTGACGCGTCAGGTGAAATTGCACAACGGGGCAGGGGCACCAGCGAATGAGTTCTGGGCCAAAGGAGCTAAAGCGGCCAGAAGACCAGCAGAGCCGGGATGCTCACCGCCACGATCAGGATCTCGAGCGGCAGGCCCATGCGCCAGTAGTCCCCGAACCGATAACCTCCGGGGCCAAGGATCAAGGTGTTGTTCTTGTGGCCAATAGGGGTCAGGAACGCAGCAGAGGCCGCCACCGCGACAGCCATCAGGAACGGATCGGGTGAAACGCCCAACCCTTCGGCCATGCGGATTGCCACCGGAGCCGCAACGATCGTGGTGGCTGTGTTGTTGAGCACGTCCGACAGGGTCATCGTCACAACCATGAGCACGGTCAGGATCACCCAGGCGGGCATGCCTTCGGTCAGGGTCATCAGACCCGAGGCAATCAACGCGGTCCCTCCCGAACTCTCAAGCGCCGCGCCAAGCGGTATCATCGAGCCCAGAAGGACAACCACCGGCCATTCGACATGGTCGTAGATCTGTGCAATCGGCAGGATTTTGGTCAGCACGTAGCCGACCACCACCAGCCCCAGCGCCACTGGCAGATAGATCAGCCCGAAACTGGCGGCTGCCACCGCAACGGCAAAGAGACCGATTGCAAGCCAGACCTTGTCATTCGCAGTCACGGCAAGCCCCCGGTCGGCCAATGGCAGGCAGCCCAGCCACTCGGTCACGTCCGGGCCGTGGTCACGAGGGCAAAGCAACAGCAGGATGTCGCCCGGTTCCACTTCGGTCTTGCGCACCTGCTGGCGGATCTGACGGCCTTGCCGCGAAATGCCCATCAGCACCGTGCTCTGCCGCCATGCCAGCCCGATGCCCTGCGCCGTTTTGCCCGAAATTCGGGCAGTTTCTGGGACCACCACCTCGATCACGTCCAGCCCTTCTCCGGCGGCTTCCAGCAACTCCTGCCGCTGAGTGTCGGAAAACGCGAGGTTCAGGCTCGACCGAAACTCGTCCAGTGCCTCCGGTCCGGCCTCAAGAATGAGCGCATCCCCTGCCTGCAGGCGGGTGCGAACCGCGCGACCATATTGCCGACGATCGTTGCGGATCACTCCGAGAATTGCCACGTCTGCGGCCTCGGCGGCTTCTTCCAGTTCAGCAACACGCTTGCCGATATGAGGCGAATCTTCGGGAACCGTCAGTTCCGCAATATAATCGGTGAGCGCGGCGGCTCCTTGCACAGTATCTTCGCGGGTCGGGATCAGCCGCCATCCGATCAGAGCCACAAAGGCCAGCCCGGCAATGGCTGCCACGCCCCCAACCGGGGCGAAATCGAACATCTTGAACGGGGCACCCAGAGCCTCTTCCCGGATCGCGGCGATCAGAATGTTGGGCGGCGTGCCGATCAGCGTGACCATGCCGCCAAGGATCGTTGCGAAACTCAGGGGCATCAGGCTCAATCCGGGCGGCCGCCCCGCCTTGCGGGCGGTCTGGATATCGACCGGCATCAACAAGGCGAGCGCCGCGACGTTGTTCATAAAGGCTGACAGCACTGCGCCGATCCCGCCCATCAACGCGATATGGGCGCCCAGCCCGCGAGACGCATCGACCAATGTGCGGGTAATCAAAAAGACTGCCCCAGAGCGGACGAGCCCGGCCGATACGATCAGCACCAGGGCCACGATGATTGTCGCGGGATGGCCGAAACCCGAAAACGCATCCTTGACCGGCACCACGCCGAGGACAACGCCCAACAGAAGGGCGGTGAACGCAACAAGGTCATAGCGATATCGCCCCCAGAGTAACATGGCGAACACGGCCCCAAACAGGCCGAACAGGATGATCTGGTCAGACGTCATTGCCCCACCTTATCGGCGCGGTCACATCCGGCAAGCGGGTTCTTGATCCCGCCTTGATAACCAGGGGGGCTCGGGTCTATATGAGCGCCAGGAATTCAATCATCGACGAGGACATCATGGCCGGCCACTCAAAATGGGCAAATATTCAGCACCGTAAGGGGCGGCAGGACAAACTGCGTGCAAAGCTGTTCTCCAAGATGTCCAAGGAAATTACCGTTGCCGCCAAGATGGGCGACCCGGATCCCGACAAGAACCCGCGCCTGCGCCTGGCCGTGAAAGAAGCCAAGTCGAACTCGGTTCCCAAGGACGTGATCGACCGCGCGATCAAGAAAAGTCAGGCGGGCGAAGGCGACGATTACGAGGAAATCCGCTATGAGGGTTATGGCCCCAACGGCGTTGCCGTGATCGTCGAGGCCATGACCGACAACCGCAACCGAACCGCCTCGACCGTGCGCTCCACCTTTTCGAAGAATGGCGGCAATCTGGGCGAGACCGGCTCGGTCGGCTTCATGTTCGAGCGCAAGGGCGAGGTGGTTTACCCCGCAACCGCCGGCGATGCGGACACCGTGTTCGAAGCTGCGATCGAGGCCGGTGCCGAGGACGTGGAAAGCGCGGAGGACGGCCACATCATCTGGTGCGCCGACACCGATCTGAACGAAGTGTCGAACGCTTTGGAGGCTGCACTGGGTGAATCGGAGTCGACCAAGCTGGTGTGGAAACCGACCACCACCACCGAGCTTGATCTGGAAGGTATGCAAAAGCTGATGAGGCTGGTGGATGCGCTGGAAGACGATGACGACATCCAGCGGGTGACCACCAATTTCGAGGCCACCGATGAGGTGATGGCGCAACTCTGAGCGCGACCGCGGAATGGAAATAGGGGCCGGCCCACATAGTGCTGGTCGGTGCTGTGAGTGCCCAAACGATACCAGCCCGCTGCTTTGTCGGCGGGCTGTTTTTTAGGCCGCAGTACCGCTGCAACGCCAAATCGAGTGTTCCGCGAACGCGACTTCTCAAAGGGCTGCATAAGAAGTGTTTGATGTGATCTAAATCAGACCTTCACGCGACCCAATCGACAATCCCTTTGCGGACAATACGGCCATCTTTCGCAGCAACGAGCTCTTACGCGTCGGAAGTATGGACACTCCCTGTGTCTGGATGTAGCGCCAGACAAACCTTTGCCCGGAACCAAGATGACAGAAACGACGTATCCAAGCCCGATCCAATCTAACCGCCATGCCGACATTGCCGTCCATGCCATCGGGCTGGTGGCGATCCTGACGGCCGGCGGAATACTTGTTTCCAAATCAATCTCCGGCCTTGAACCCAGATTGGCCCTTGCGGTCATGGTTTACGTGTTTTGCGCGCTGGCATCCAATCTGGCATCTGTCGCCTATCACTTTTCCACATGGCACCACCGGCGCAAACTATTGCGACGCATTGATCACGCCGCGATCTACCCCAGTATTTCGGGTACTTTCACTCCCTTTTTCGTATTGGCAGGCACGACATGGACGATGACCTTGCTGTGGATTTGTTGGGGGCTGACAGCCGTGGCCGTCTGGAACAAGATCACCAACGACACGGTCAAGTCGCGATGGTCAACTGCATCCTACCTTGGACTGGGTGCAATTGGGTTGAGTGCCCTGCCAGACCTCACGAATGTACCTGTCACCACATTGTGGTGCATATTGGCGGGGTCCGCCGCCTACGTCATTGGAACTGTGTTTTACGCCCGAAAAGCCATGCCTTACCGGTATGCTGTTTGGCACACATGGGTAAATATCGGCGGAGCGCTGATGTTTGCGGGCATATGGATAGCCTTATCCACTCAATGGTAGATTTAGTGGAGGCAGGGGAAAACTGTTTCACGACAGGCTTGTTGAATGTTGCAGTGGGACAATAGGTCTGCTTTGAGCGCAGACCGATCACCAGAGGCTTTCCCTCAGGTCCGGGAACGCCTGAAACGGGTTCAAGCTCGGATATGCAGACAATGCGAGCACGAGCAAGATTGGAAATCTAACTCATCTGCTCTTCTAGGTTTTTGGCTTTCTCAGTGGTCGCATTGCCAAAGTGCTTGGTTGAGGCCGGTTCGATCAAGACGACGCGGCATTCCTCCTCGGCGATTGGGTTGTGCATGACACCGCGAGGAACGACGTGCAGGTCACCCACCTTTAGCTCAACGGTGCGATCCTCGTATTCCATCTTCAGGATACCGGAGACGAGCAAGAACATTTCGTCTTCGCCATCGTGTTTGTTCCAAACATTCTGGCCCTTCAGCTTAGCGACCTTCATAAGTTGATCATTGACCTGACCAACGACCCGGCGAAACCAAATGTCTTCAAGGTCAACATCGGCAGGAGTAATCACTTCACGATCCGAGGCTCTCGTTTTCAACTCCCTTTGATGTTCAGATGCGCTGCTTGGCGGCGGACCCGAATTTGCTCGCATCAACAATTTTGGCTCTGAGCACTCCTGTCGGATGGCCACGTCCCGATACTCCGGAGCCGCTGGTTTGGACCTTGTCGAGCGCTCGCTTCAGCGGCGGCGGTATGGGCCAAAGCGGAGGGTCCTTTTAGGGGTGCAGCAAGCCCGCCTCCTGGGCCTCCGTCACGCCAAGATACCAAAGGCTGTCTTGCGGAGTGTCGAACATCCTATCCAGAAAGGCGTCGGTTGCGCCCCGGCTTTCAAAATAGGTCCGATCTCTGGACTGCTCTGCGGCGATGTCGATATGCGGCAGATCGCTGACACCTTCCAGCCCATAGCCGTGAAACCCAAGCCGGACGCCGGGGTCCATGCTGCGGGCCGTTCCCGCTGCGAAAAGCAGGGTGCAGGCGGACAGGCAATCGCCTTTGGCGTGAGTGTCCAGATTGCCGGCAAGTATCAGCTTTGTTGCGCCGCGTGCTTCGTAGATCTGGCCGCCTTGGCCGGACAGAACAATGACCTTGGCAGTCGGGTTCTCTTCGAGCAGGGCGGCCAGACGTTTTATCAGTCCAAAAGTGATCAGGCCTTCGAAATGGATTTCGCGGCCTTCGGCACGGACCTCCAGCCGGTAGGCCGAGGCATGTTCTCTGTCCATGCGGTCGGTGAACAATTCGGTTGCCTCCGGCTGGCCGGCGTTCAGAAAGGCGCCCCACCAAAGAGCGGCGCCCGTAAAGGCTGCAAATAGCAGCGCCAGCTGCCCGCCCCAGACCGGGGCCAGCCCGCCGTGATTGCGAACATGACTGTCGGCGCTGCGCTGGAAACAGAGGATCTGCCATGCAAACAATGCGAGATCGCAGGCAAGCAACCCGAAGAGCAGGGCCATGGAAAGTGGTGGCGCAGATCCCAACCCCCAGACCAAAAGCAGTGCCGCACCCCTAGGGAGCGCCGCAAACATCCAAAAAGCCCGCCGCAGCGATGGTGTCGTGTCCTGTGTCACGGGAGCATGATCGTGGGCTGATGCCGCCACCGCAAGAGGGCGATTGCATGGCCTGAGCGATCAGTAGAAGCTTGCGATTTCGTCCAACGGTTTTTTTAGCTTTGCCACTTCTGGCACTGTTGCGTCATCGGAAGGATGGCCAACAGCGATAATCATCGTGGGCTTTTCCGAAGCCGGACGATTCAGCGCATCGTTCAGAAACCGCATCGGATTCGGCGTGTGGGTCAGCGTGCTCAATCCCGCGTGATGCAGCGCGGCCAGCAGGAACCCGGTGGCGATGTTCACGCTCTCCGGCACGTAATAATTTTTGTAGCGGGTGCCGTCTTCGAACTGACCCCAGCGTTGGGCAAAGACCACGATCAGCCAGGGGGCAATGGTCAGGTGGGGTTTATCCGCATCTGTCCCGATCGGTTCGAGTGCCTTGATCCACTCGTCTCCGGCACCGCCCGCATAGAACCTGCGCTCTTCCTCTTCGGCCTCTTCGCGGATTCTCGCTTTCAGCGCCGGGTCGCTGATCGCCGCAAAATGCCACGGCTGGTGGTTGGCCCCCGAGGGCGCGGTGCCAGCGGTGCGGATTGCAGTTTCGATGACCTCGCGCGAAACCGGTCGGTCGCAATAGTCGCGCACGGAATGGCGCTTGCGCATGGTGTCGTGAAAATGCCGTGCGGCCTCCAGCATCTCATCGTCGGTCATGTCCGACCGGTCAGGAAGCGGAAGCGTCGAATAGCGGAGGGTTTCTCGGGAGAACATGCCGGGCTCCGTGAATTTCTCGGGTCAGGATGTTATCGGCTTATCGGCGGGCGGGATCAAGACCTTGGCGGCCGCCTTGCGAACCGCTTTGGTCAGATCCTGCAGCGCCGGAGCCATCACGCGGCTGACCTGCCATGTCAGAGCGACGTCCATCGGAGTATCCGGGATCAGTTCGACAAGGCGGCCGTTTTTCATCGGGCCTCGGATCAGCGGGGCAGGGTTCATGCCCCAGCCAAGCCCCGACCGCCCCGCGTCGATAAAGGCGTGGGTAGACGGCAAGAAATGAACGGGTGCAGCAATTCTTGCCCCGGCGTTCCGGGCCATCCACTGCCGCTGCAGGCCGTCCTTGGCGTTGAACGTGATGCAGGGCGCAGACGAAAGGCTGACTGCGTCCACGCCATCTGCAAACCAGTTCCGGTGAAACCCCGGGCTTGCCGTGGCGTGATAGCGCAGCGCACCTATTGCAACCGCGTCGCACCCTGCCACCGGTTTGCCGCTGGCACAGACCGCCGCGCTGACTTCGCCGCGACGCAGCCAGTCGGCCGAATGATCCTGATCGTCGATCACCAGATCGAACAGCATGTCGGGCACAGAGGCGAGGGCCGGAACAAACCATGTCGCGAGGCTGTCGGCATTGACCGCGATCCTGACACGGGTGGCGCCGGGGCTGTCTTCCAGTGACAATTCGCGGCTCAGCTGCTGTTCCAACAGCCCGACATCCTCGGCATGTTTGGCCAGACGCTGCCCGGCCGGCGTGCCCGTGCAGGGAGTGCCCCGGTTGATCAGCGTGGTTCCGACCCGCTCCTCCAGCGCTTTGATCCGCTGCGATATTGCCGAAGGTGTGACCGACAGGTCATGGGCGGCCGCCTCAAACGAGCCAAGCCGCAGAACCGCCGAAAGGGCAGAAAGGTGATGAGGGTCGAACCGCATTAGAACCTCTAATGTGAGATGAGTATCTTTAACTGGATTACGCTTGGGACAGGGTTTAGTCAAATCGCAAGCCAAAAGGATAGACGTTGTATGGGTCTTTCATTTCTGCCCGGATTTGCTCTCGGTTTCAGCCTGATCCTTGCGATTGGAGCTCAAAATGCCTTTGTACTGCGGCAGGGATTGCGGCGCGAGCATGTTCTGCCGATCTGCCTGACATGCGCCGTGTCTGATGCGGTGCTCATCGCGGCCGGTGTGGCGGGATTTGGAATGCTTGCATCGGCCGTGCCGTGGCTGGAGCCGGTGATGCGCTATGGAGGGGCCGCCTTCTTGATCTGGTATGGCGCGCGCACCCTACGTTCGGCCTGGCGGGGCGGCGAGGTGTTGGATGCCGGAAACGGTACCGGGCTGACACTCGGGGCTGCCTTGATAACCGTGCTGGCACTGACATGGCTCAATCCACATGTCTACCTCGATACGGTTATGCTGATTGGTTCAATTTCCTCGCAATATCCAGACAGGTTGCAGTTTGCATTAGGAGCGATGGCCGCAAGCTTTGTCTTCTTCTTTTTGCTTGGCTACGGGGCAGGGTTGTTGGCCCCGTTTTTTCAGAAGACCCGAGCTTGGCAGGTCCTCGATCTGGTGATCGGTCTGACGATGTGGGCTATCGCCGCAAAGTTGCTTGTCATGTGAAGGGTTGTGCGAGGCGGCAAATGGGTGTTCAACCGGCCCATGAGCAACGCTGCCACCCCCCGCCCAGTTGCCGGTATTCTTTGGATGCTGGCTGCCGGGCTGTCCTTTGTCGGCATGACGGCTCTGGTCAAATCCATGGGTGATGACATGCACCCGATTCAGGCGGCCTTCCTGCGTTATGTCTTCGGCCTTGTCTTCTTGTTGCCAGCAATCAAGCCAATGTTGCAGACATCGCTGAAACCCCGCCACTGGCAGCTTTTTGCCTTGCGCGGCGTGCTGCATGCAGTTGCTGTCATGCTTTGGTTCTTTGCCATGACACAGATCCCGCTGGCCGAAGTGACCGCAATGAATTATCTCACACCAGTTTACGTCACGCTGGGTGCTGCGCTGTTCCTTGGGGAAAAGCTTGCGGCTCGTCGATTGACTGCTGTCGTAGTCGCCCTTGTCGGAGCGATCATCATCCTGCGGCCGGGCATCCGCGAAGTCAGCCCGGGACATCTTGCGATGCTGGGTATGACTTTTCTGATGGGCGGGTCCTATCTTCTGACAAAGCGCCTGGTGAATGAGATCAGCCCAGTCGTCATCGTGGCGCAACTGTCGATCTGGGTGACAATCATACTCACTCCGTTGGCCATTTCGGTCTGGACACCACCGCAACCCGAAGACCTTGTTCTGCTGCTCATCGTAGCGTGTTTTGCCACCGCGGGGCACTATTGCATGACACTGGCACTGCAGGCCGCGCCAATCGCCGTGACGCAGCCAGCCACGTTTCTCCAGCTGATCTGGGCCACGTTGCTGGGTGCGCTGGTCTTTGCGGAGCCAGTGGATATCTGGGTGGTTGCCGGCGGATCGCTGATCCTCGGGGCGGTCAGTTTCATCACCTGGCGCGAAGCCCGGTTGAACCGGCGAGCGGTCACCCCGGCCAATCTTCAAACCAAACCCTAGGCTTGTTCCGTTGCGTTTTTTCGCAGGCGGCGATGCAGTGCGTGTTTATTGATTGACGAGTCAATAAACCCGTTCTAGCCTGCGTTCCTACACCAGCGGAGGGCGCACGATGCCGAAACTCGGGATGGAGCCGATCCGGCGCGATGCAATCGTCAAGGCGACGATCGCCGAGCTGGGGGCCAACAAATCTCTGGACGTGACCGTCAGCCAGATCGCCAAGCGGGCGGGGATATCCAGCGCGTTGGCGCATCACTATTTTGGCGGCAAGGATCAGATCTTTCTGGCCGCGATGCGACGCATCATGTCGGATTTCGGCGCCGAAGCTGTTACAGAGCTAAACAAGGCCGCACCCGATCAACGTGCGCAGGCCATCATCCGGGCCTGTTTCGCGCCGAGCTGTTTTACTGCCGATGCCACGCGCGCATGGATGACTTTTTATGTCCTGGCCCAGACAAACGACAGCGCGCTGCAGCTGTGGCGTGTTTACCAGCGCCGAATCCGATCCAATCTGCGCCACGCCTTTCGCGGGCAGACCGATGACCCGGATGCCGCTGCGCGGACGTTGATTGCCCTGATCGACGGGCTTTATATCCGCGCGGCCCTGACCGCCCCGGGCGAGCCGCGTGAGGCAGTGGACCACGCCCTGCGCGTACTCGACATGTTGTTGAAGGACCAGCCATGACCCGCCCCAACATTCTGATCCTGATGGTGGATCAGCTCAACGGAACCCTTTTTCCCGACGGTCCCGCTGACTGGCTCCACGCGCCGAACCTCAGGAAACTGGCCGAGCGCTCGACCCGGTTCGCCAACGCCTATACGGCCTCGCCCCTTTGCGCGCCGGGCCGCGCCAGCTTCATGTCCGGGCAATTGCCGTCCCGCACCGGCGTCTATGACAACGCAGCCGAGTTTCGCAGCGATATCCCCACATATGCCCACCATCTGCGGCGGGCGGGATACTACACCTGTCTTTCCGGCAAGATGCATTTTGTCGGCCCCGACCAGCTGCACGGGTTTGAGGACCGGCTGACGACCGACATCTATCCAGCCGATTTCGGTTGGACCCCGGACTATCGCAAACCAGGTGAACGCATCGACTGGTGGTACCACAACATGGGTTCGGTCACCGGGGCAGGCGTGGCGGAGATTTCCAACCAAATGGAATATGACGACGAGGTCGCCTACCACGCCGGCGCGAAACTCTATGATCTCGCCCGGGGAAAGGATGAACGCCCGTGGTGCCTGACCGTCAGCTTTACCCATCCGCATGATCCGTATGTTGCGCGCCGTAAATACTGGGACCTCTACGAGGATTGCGAACATCTGCTGCCTCATGTTCCGGACCGTGGATATGACAATCAGGATCCGCATTCCAAACGGATATTCGATGCAAACGACTGGCGCAGCTTCGACATAACCAAAGAGAACATCCAACGGTCCCGCCGGGCCTATCTTGCCAATATCTCCTATCTCGACGACAGGATCGGCGAACTTCTCGATATTCTGGAGGCCACAAGGCAGGATCCCATCATCCTCTTTGTCTCGGATCACGGTGACATGCTGGGAGAGCGAGGTCTCTGGTTCAAGATGACCTTCTACGAAGGTTCGGCGCGTGTGCCGCTCATGATCAGCGCGCCGCAAATGCCTGCGGGTCGGATCGACACGCCAGTGTCAACAATTGATGTCACACCGACATTGGGGGCGCTTGCCGGCGTGGACATGGATGAAATCGCTCCGTGGACGGACGGGAACGATCTTGTGCCGCTTGCCAACGGCACCGAGCGTTCGGCGCCGGTCCTGATGGAATATGCTGCCGAAGCCTCCTATGCGCCGCTGGTTTCCATGCGCTACGGCAAGTGGAAATACAACCGCTGTGCGCTTGATCCGGACCAGTTGTTCGACCTCGAAAACGACCCCCACGAGCTGAAAAACCTCGCCGAAATCCCTGCGCATGCAGGAACCCTCCAAACATTGCGGGCCAAATCCGAAAAACGCTGGGATCTCGAACGCTTTGACGCCGAAGTGCGCGCCAGTCAAGCCAGGCGGTGGGTGGTCTACGAGGCGCTGAGGCAGGGCGGGTATTACCCGTGGGATTACCAGCCGCTGCAACAGGCATCCGAACGATATATGCGCAATCATATGAACCTCGACAATCTGGAGGAAAGCCAGCGCTACCCGCGCGGGGAATGACCTCTTCATCTTTTTGAAAATACTCCCGCCGGAGGCATGAAAACGAAGTTTTCACCCAGACCACTTCGCCGGGATCACAGGAGTCCGAAAGACATGGAAGCAGATTTCGTCATCGTCGGCGCCGGATCCGCCGGCTGCGCGATGGCTTACCGGCTCAGCGCGGCCGGTGCCTCGGTTCTGGTGATCGAACACGGCGGCAGCGATGCCGGCCCGTTCATCCAGATGCCGGCTGCATTGAGCTATCCGATGAACATGTCACGCTACGATTGGGGTTACAAATCGGAACCCGAACCGCATCTGGGCGGGCGCCAACTGGTATGTCCGCGCGGCAAGGTCATCGGGGGGTCGTCCTCGATCAACGGCATGGTCTACGTGCGCGGACACGCAATGGATTTCGACAGCTGGAACGAGATGGGGGCCGACGGATGGTCCTTTGCCGATGTGCTTCCGTACTTTAAGCGAATGGAAAGCTGGCATGACGGTGGCCATGGCGGTGACCCGGCATGGCGCGGTAGCGACGGGCCTTTGCATGTCACGCGTGGCCCGCGTTCGAACCCCTTGTTTCACGCGTTTGTAGAGGCCGGACAACAGGCCGGATATCCGGTCACCAATGACTATAACGGAGAGCAGCAGGAGGGGTTCGGCCCCTTTGAGCAGACCGTCTGGAAAGGCCAGCGCTGGTCAGCGGCCAATGCCTATCTGAAACCGGCCCTCAAGCGGGAAAACTGCGAACTGGTTCGGGGCCTGGCGACACGTGTGGTGATCGAAGAGGGCCGGGCCACCGGCGTCGAGATCGAGCGTGGCGGCAAGCGGGAGATTATCCGCGCCCGCCGCGAAGTCATTCTGGCAGCCTCGTCGATCAATTCGCCAAAGCTGCTGATGCTGTCGGGCATCGGGGCTGCCGAGCATCTGTCAGAACATGGTATCGATGTCGTGGTCGACCGGCCGGGTGTTGGTGCGAACCTGCAAGACCATCTTGAGGTCTATGTGCAATATGCATCGAAGCAGCCGATCACGCTGTATCGATACTGGAACCTGTTCTGGAAGGGCCTGATCGGTGCGCAATGGCTTTTCACCAAGACCGGGCTGGGAGCATCGAACAACTTTGAAAGCTGCGGCTTCATTCGCTCGCGTGAGGGCATCGCCTATCCCGATATCCAGTTCCACTTTCTGCCGATTGCCGTGCGTTATGACGGGCAGGCGGCGGCCGAGGGGCACGGGTTTCAGGCGCATGTCGGGCCAATGCGCTCTCCGTCGCGCGGGGCAGTCACGCTGCGCAGCGCCAATCCCAAGGACGACCCACGGATCTTCTTCAACTACATGTCAACCGAGCAGGACTGGCAGGATTTTCGCACCTGCCTGCGGCTCACCCGCGAGATCTTCGATCAATCTGCCATGGCGCCCTTCGTCAAACACGAGATCCAGCCCGGAGAGGCGGCGCAGAGCGATGACGCGCTCGATGATTTTATCCGAGAACACGCCGAGAGCGCCTATCACCCATGCGGAACCTGCCGGATGGGGGCTGTTTCGGATCCTTTGGCTGTGGTCGATCCGCAGGCCCGGGTGATCGGGGTGGAAGGTTTGCGTGTGGCCGACAGCTCGATTTTTCCGCAGATCACCAATGGAAATCTGAACGGCCCCTCCATCATGGTGGGCGAGAAAGTGTCGGATCATCTATTGGGTCGCGACCCTCTGCCACGCGGAAACAGCCAACCCTGGATACACCCTCAATGGCAGACCGCGCAAAGATGAGGGAAAGGTGCAAAAAAAGTTCCTCAAACCCTGAGTGTTTGATCCGTGTCAAAGTTGGTTCGGAGTGCGGCCTCTAGCCTCTGTAGCGAAGGAAAGAAAAGGAGCGAACAGATGTCGCATACCCCGCACGAACTGGCCGAAGAGTTTCCGGACAAGGCCGAGCTTATGAGCACCCTGAAGCAGTCGGACGCTCATTTCGCGCGCCTCGCAGAAGAGTATCACGAGCTCAACCGGCAGGTGCACAGGGCGGAGACCAATGTTGAACCCATTGAGGAGCTGGCCGAGGTCGAGCTGCGCAAGAAACGGGCGCTGCTGAAAGACGAGATCTGGGGCATCCTGTCCAAGGCATGACGCGCGCTGCATCTGTTGCAGCGCGAGTCGGATCTCACGAGTTCGAAAGAAGGGGGCCTGGGGCTCCCTTCTTAGCATCAGGCATCGGCCGCTGATGCCGGGGGCAGTTCGCCACCAACGGTTCAGGTTACCTCATAGGGCAGGGTGCCGCGCGCATCGGTGTTTATCGTAAGGCGCCGTTCCAGCGGCGGGACCGAGCGCTGGTGACAGGTGCGTCGCTCGCAGATCCGGCAGGAAATCCCGATCGGCTCGAATGCGTTGGCGTTGTTGACGTCCAGATTGTCGGCATAGACCAGCGCATCGGCGTGGCGGATTTCGCATCCGAGAGCAATTGCATAGCGCCGCACCGGCGCGCCATAGGATCCGCCCGGTTTCGACACGTCGCGAGCCAGCGAGATGTATCTCACCCCGTCCGGCGTTTCCGCAAGCTGGCGCAGGAAATGCCCCGGTGTCTCAAAGGCGCGGTGCACGTTCCAGAGCGGGCACGCCCCGCCAAATCGTGCAAACTGAAGTCGGGTGGCCGAGTGGCGCTTGGTGATCGTTCCGGCCTGATCCACCCGCACAAAGAAAAACGGAATGCCCTTGGCGCCGGGGCGCTGCATGGTGGACAGCCGGTGGGCCACCTGCTCGATGGACGCGCCGAAGCGGGTTGAGAGCAGTTCGAGATCGTGCCGGCAATCCTGCGCAGCTGCAAGAAAGCGGGAATAGGGCATCAGGGCGGCGCCGGCGAAATAGTTTGCCAATCCGATCTTGGCGATGGCGCGGGCTTCTTCGCTGTGAAAACGGGCGAAATCCAGCGTTGCTTCGAGAAGCTTGTCCTGACTCAAAAGGGCCAGTTGCAGCAGAAGCTGGAAAACCTGTGTCTGGGGCGAGCTACGGTCAGATAGTGTCAGCGTTTTGCGATCTGCATCATAGACACGCAGGGCCTCGCTTCCTGTCAGTTCGACGCGAATACCGAGCGCCTCCAGTCGCTTTTGAGCCAGGGTCCTGATATCGCCCGAAGCAGATTCGGCGAAATGTTCGGCGGCGCGGTCAACCGCATCGATGTAGTTGTCGCAATAGTGGAAGAAGTCCCGGACTTCCTCCCAAGGGCTGGCCTGCAGCGCGGCATCCTCGCGGCCAAGGGCCTCGTCAAGCGAAGCCAGCCGTTCGTGCGTTTGCCGATAGGCCCGGTGCAGCCCGATGAAGGCGCGCGCCAGCGCCGGGGCGTTGGAGGCGGTCAGGCGAAGATCTGCCAGCGGCGGCATCCCCTCGGCAAAAACCGGATCGGCAAGCGCCTCACGCATGTCCGAAACAAGCCGTTCGCTGTCACCGGTATTCAGTTCGGTCACGTCCAGTCCGAACTCCTGCGCCAGAGCCAGCACAACGGTGGTGCTGACAGGCCGGTTGTTGTTCTCCATCTGGTTCAGATAGGGCAGCGATACCCCCAGCTTGGTGGCAAAATCCTTTTGGGTCAGCCCCAGTCTGGTGCGGATTTCGCGCAGCTTGGCGCCGGCATAGAGTTTCTGGCTGCTCATGGTCTGGCTCTGCACTTCGTGTCTTTTGATGGCTTTGCTGATTTGCTGGGTTCTAAGAGTATCTTTGCAAACCCGGTGGGGCAAGGGCGCTCAGAGGCCCAGTTTCCGCTCGCGTCGGATCACCACAAAGATCGAAACCAGCCCAAGTGCGGCCGTTACCAGCATCAGCAACAGAAGGGGCATGGCGTCGGTGCCCGGCTTGAGAAGCAGACTGCTCAGACCGCTGAGCGCGGCGCCACCGATCAGCATGATGGCGCCGCTCAGACCTGACGCAGTGGCGGCAAGGTGCGGACGCACCGACAGCGCCCCGGCTGTCGCATTGGGAATGGCCATACCATTGCCGAGGCCAACAAAGATCATGAAGCCAAAGAAGGTGAACTCATTGCCCAGCCCCGCCACGATGAGAGCGGTGGACATGGCAACGCCCGAGAAATTGATCCAGCATCCCCAAAGGACCATCCGATTGATTCCGAACCGTGTCGAAAACACGCCCGAAAGCCAGTTCCCGACAAAGTAACCCGCGGCCGGGGAGCCGAGAAAGAGGCCGAGTGTTCCGGGCGCCATTCCATAGACCTCGGAGCCGACATAAGGCGCGCCCCCGAGATAGGCGAAGAAGCTACCCGAGGCGAGGCCGCTGGCCAAAGAATAGCCCCAGAACCGCGGCGACCGCAGCAACTCCGGGTATTCGCGGAACTGTTCTCCAAGCGTTTTGCCGCTTTTCAGCGCAGTTTCGCCAAAGTCCACATAGGTAAGGATCAGGCTGAAGGCCCCAACGGCGAACAGCAGCCAGAAACTGGCCTTCCAGCCGAAAAACGAATCCAACACGCCTCCCAGAGGGGGCGCCAGCAATGGCACAACGGCCATGCCCATGGTGACATAGCCAATCATACTTGCAGCTTGGTCCTGATCGTACATGTCCCGCACGGCGGCCCTGCTCAGCACTATTCCCACCGAGATCGCGGCCTGACACATGCGGAAGGCGAGAAAAACGTAGACGTTCGGGGCCATGATGCACCCGAGGGTCGCAATCAGGAACAGGGTGATACCCCACAGAATCACGGGGCGGCGTCCGAACTTGTCCGCAATGGGACCCATCAGGATCTGCAGCACCGCGTTCATCGCGAGATAAAGCGACACCGAAAGCTGGATCAGCTGGTAATCTGCTCGGAAATACTCGGCCATATTGGGCAGGCTGGGCAGGAACACGTTCATGCCCAGTGCCGAGGCACCCGACAGCAAGATCAGCGTCGCGATATGCGGCGGTCCCCTGTGGGCTGACGGCGAAGGCGTTCCGGTTGTCTGCATGTTGTCGGGTCTATGGGTTGGCCATTGTGCTGTCCATACGGTCGTCGCGTTACAATCGATGTTTGCAAATTTGCGAATTGCTGAAATTTGGCTGCGGAGAGTTTGCAAATTTGCCGAATAGGCCTTTGGGCTACCCGGATCAGCCTATATGGTGCGCACAAATTTAAAAGGGGACAAACGCCATGAAAGACATCCTTGCCGAGCTCGAAACCCGCCGCGAAGCAGCGCGCAAGGGCGGCGGGCAAAAGCGGATCGACGCGCAGCACGCCCGTGGCAAGCTGACAGCCCGCGAGCGGATCGAACTGCTGCTCGATGCCGATAGCTTCGAAGAATTCGACATGTTCGTAACCCATCGCTGCACCGATTTCGGGATGGAAGAGCAAAAACCCGCAGGCGATGGCGTCGTTACCGGATGGGGAACGATCAACGGACGAATGGTCTATGTCTTCTCACAGGATTTCACTGTGTTTGGTGGGTCGCTGTCGGAAACCCATGCGCAGAAGATTTGCAAGATCATGGATATGGCGGTGCAGAACGGAGCCCCTGTGATCGGCATCAACGATTCTGGCGGGGCGCGGATTCAGGAAGGCGTGGCCTCGCTGGCGGGTTATGCCGAAGTGTTCCAGCGCAACATCATGGCGTCCGGCGTGGTGCCGCAGATCAGCGTGATCATGGGGCCGTGCGCCGGTGGTGCCGTTTACAGCCCCGCGATGACCGACTTCATCTTCATGGTCAAAGACACCTCCTACATGTTCGTAACCGGGCCGGACGTCGTGAAGACCGTGACCAACGAAGTGGTCACCGCCGAGGAGTTGGGGGGCGCTTCGACCCATACCCGCAAAAGTTCGGTCGCTGACGGCGCTTTCGAGAACGACGTCGAAGCACTGGCCGAGATTCGCCGGCTTGTCGATTTCCTGCCCGCAAACAACCGGGAAAAGCCGCCGGTGCGCCCCTTCTTCGACAGCCCCTCACGGTCGGAAACCTCGCTCGACACACTGGTGCCCGAGAACCCCAACACGCCCTACGATATGAAGGAACTGATCCTCAAAGTGGCGGACGAGGGTGATTTCTACGAGATCCAGCAGGATTACGCCAATAACATCATCACCGGTTTCATCCGGCTTGAGGGTCAGACCGTTGGCATTGTGGCCAACCAGCCGATGGTTCTCGCCGGTTGTCTCGATATCGACAGCAGCCGCAAGGCGGCGCGGTTCGTGCGGTTCTGCGACTGCTTCGAAATTCCGATCCTGACACTTGTCGACGTGCCAGGATTCCTGCCGGGCACCAGTCAGGAATACGGCGGCGTCATCAAGCACGGCGCGAAACTGCTTTTCGCCTATGGCGAAGCCACAGTTCCGAAGGTGACGGTGATCACCCGCAAGGCCTATGGCGGAGCCTATGACGTCATGGCGTCCAAACATTTGCGCGGCGATTTCAACTATGCGTGGCCCACCGCCGAGATTGCGGTGATGGGGGCCAAGGGCGCGACCGAGATCATCCATCGGGCGGATCTGGACGATGCGGAAAAGATCGCGGCGCACGCGGCCGACTACGAAGATCGGTTCGCCAATCCCTTTGTTGCCGCTGAACGGGGCTTCATCGACGAGGTGATCCAGCCCAAGTCCACCCGCCGCCGTGTCTCGCGTGCGTTCGCATCGCTGCGCAACAAGAAGCTCGAGAACCCGTGGAAGAAGCACGACAATATCCCGCTTTAGGGCCACAAGGTGGGGACGACCCCCGCCATCGGAGGTAATCGCATGACCAATCTCTGGAAGAATCAGGCTTTCAGCATCTCTCACGCCGACGATTCCCCTTTTGTCGGCGAAGGGTTGCGGGCTTTTTTCGAGTATCGGGATCTTGGGATCGATAGTGCCACAAAGGGCCGCTTCGGGGCGCATGTCATTCGTGCCGTTCCGGGCATGGAGAGCCCCGGCGCATGGCACAGCCACGATCTGGATTTCCAGATGGTCTACGTCACCAAAGGTTGGGTGGTCTTCGAATATGAAGGGCAGGGGGAGCATATGCTGCGAGAGGGTTCCTGTGTGCTACAGCCCCCCGGAATCAAGCATCGGGAGGTGAGGCATTCCGATGACATGGAACTGATCGAAATCATCTCGCCCGCAAAATTTGACACCAAGGACGAATCAGCCCCATGATCCGCGCCACCGGAAAGAACCACGCGCACGCCGATGGCGCAGCGCCAGCAACCCCGGTAGGAGGAGCGCGCATCTTGCGTGGCCGGGGTTGCCGACTTTCCGCGGCTTTTCTGTCTGTGTTGCCCACATTGTCCGGTGCCACCGAAGCCTTGCCTGTGCCGTCCGGCCAACCGGTGGTTCTGTCTCAGGTTCTGCTTGATGAGAACCCCGGCGAGCTTTGGGTGCGTTTCCGGTTCGTGGCCCCCAAGATCGGCCAGACTGTCGGTCGCATCGGCTATGACGTGACCACGCTCGACATGGCACATCTGTGTGAAACGCTCGCCCGGCCTTATCTTGATCAGCATCAGCTGGCTCCCGCCCGCATTGTTATTTCCTTTGCTGACCGGGTGCTGGATTTCGGAGTTTCCGATCCGCAGGCCACCCAGTTCTTCGAAGCGTATCGCATTGCGGATTCAGGCTGTATCTGGGAGGGGTTTTGACGATGGCACAACATGTTGCGAGGAGAAACTCATCCATGCTGGAAATTGAGGCTTTGGAGTCACAACGGGCCCGGATACTGGGCGACGCATGTCCTTCGGTGCGGAATTCGATTATGCTCGGCGACGGTCGCAATACTGCGGCCGAAACCCTGAGGCAGGCGAAAGAACTTTCTTTCGCTGGTTTCATACACACGATCAGGAGACCGAGATGTCGAAGAGCATCAAGTTCCTGGCAATGGTCGCCTTTGTCGGCGCCGTTGCCGCATGCGGCAACTCTCAGCAGGAAGAGTTCGTCGTGGTCGAGCCCATCTCGACTGAGCCGACCTATACAGGAAAGCTCAAGTAAGCTGCATTCGGGGCCGGCCTTCGTGCCGACCCCGACCCGCTCTGCATGGTCCAGCCGGGTCCGGTTTCTGACCCAAGCACCTTCTGTCACGGCGGAGGGGGCATCATGCTGAAGCACCGTGGGTTCCCGAGCCGCCTCCCAAGCACCGATTTCCAGTTCACGATCCGTCGCCCCAATCCCAAGGGCGTGACCAAGATTATCCGGCGCGAAAGACATCGCGACCGCAAGCCGGCGGACCGACGCGCGGATGCGGGTTTCATGGCCGCGCTCTGGGCGCATTTCGGCGAAGAGCCCTTTGAACGCGGAAATCTCGATGCGGGCCGGATCAGCTGGCTTTTCGGCCGCGAAGTTGTGCCCGCCGAAGATCCCTTTGACCCAGAGAGTTACGAGGCTCTGCTGAAAATCGACGTGAATGCTGCGCGGGTGGCCTTCCCTGAGATTATCGAGGGGTAATCGGCATGAATCTGCGCGCGCATATCACGGATCGGCGGGTATCGGCTCAAATCTGCAATCCTTCCGACGGCGCCTTGGATGGCGTTCTGCAATGCTGCAACGTGATCTGCGTGTCCGGGATCGACAATCCTGCGCCGGTGTCGGGCCATCTATTCCGTACCCCTTTCCTGGTCGGGCAGATCTCCCTCCCCCGAGGTGATCTGCCCGAACTTTTTACCATTCGCACCGGGCACGAAGGGCGGCAGGCTTTCGCTCAAATCATCGCGTCAAAGCGCATCCACTTGTTCTCTTTGGGTTTCGGCGTTTGTGTTGCGCCACAATCCTCGAACGAACAAGAAGGACAGGCAGGATGCGAGCAAAACGGACACTTATTCTATTGGCAATGTGCGGCGGGCTCGCCGCATGCGGAGACACGCCAACCGAGCAGGCGCTCTATGGTGGCGGTGCCGGTTTCGTCGGCGCGCTTGCGCTTGACGGCGACCCGGTGCTCGGCGCGGCGGCTGGCGCGGCTGGCAACCTGCTCTATTGCCAGAACAACCCGGGCAAGTGCTGACGCGCTGACGCGCCGGACACCGGCCCGGCCGAACCGAATTTCATCGGGGTCTTTCGAGACCCGTAACGCATACGCGCACAACACCGCTTCGGAGCCTTTGCTCCGGGGCGGTGTTTTGCGTTCTACCGAACACAAGACAAGGGACTGCACATGTTCAACAAGATCCTGATCGCGAACCGGGGCGAGATCGCCTGCCGGGTTATCAAGACAGCCCGCAAGATGGGTATCAAGACCGTCGCCATCTATTCGGACGCGGACAAGCAGGCGCTGCATGTGGAGATGGCGGACGAGGCAGTCCATATCGGCCCGCCACCCGCGAACCAGTCCTATATCGTTATTGACAAGGTGATGGACGCCATTCGTCAGAGCGGCGCTCAGGCGGTGCACCCGGGTTACGGCTTTCTGTCCGAGAACAGCAAATTCGCAGAGGCGCTCGAAGCCGAGGGTGTCGCATTTGTCGGACCTCCGAAAGGTGCCATCGAGGCGATGGGCGACAAGATCACCTCGAAGAAGATCGCTCAGGATGCGGACGTATCGACCGTGCCCGGTTATATGGGTTTGATCGAAGATGCCGACGAAGCGGTGAAGATTTCCAACGAAATCGGTTATCCGGTGATGATCAAAGCCAGCGCTGGCGGTGGCGGCAAGGGCATGCGGATCGCATGGAACGACGAAGAGGCGCGCGAAGGCTTTCAGTCATCCAAGAACGAGGCGGCGAATTCCTTTGGCGATGACCGGATCTTCATCGAGAAATTCGTGACCCAGCCGCGGCATATCGAGATTCAGGTTTTGTGTGATGCCCATGGCAACGGCATCTATCTTGGGGAACGGGAATGTTCGATCCAGCGACGCAATCAAAAGGTTGTCGAAGAGGCACCCAGCCCATTCCTCGACCCGGGAACCCGTAAGGCAATGGGCGAACAGGCAGTGGCTCTGGCCAAGGCCGTGGGCTACGCCAGCGCCGGAACCGTGGAATTCATCGTCGACGGCGAAAAGAACTTTTACTTCCTTGAAATGAATACCCGCCTGCAGGTGGAACATCCGGTGACCGAACTGATCACTGGCGTCGATCTGGTTGAACAGATGATCCGCGTTGCTGCCGGCGAACCGCTCAGCATTACGCAGGATGACGTGACCCTGACCGGTTGGGCAATCGAGAACCGGCTTTATGCCGAAGATCCTTACCGGGGGTTCCTGCCTTCGATCGGCAGGCTGACCCGCTATCGCCCGCCGGCGGAAATCGCGGCCGGTCCGATGCTGGTGAACGGCAAGTGGCAGGGGAAAGCGCCCGAAGGCGATGCTGCGGTGCGCAACGACACCGGTGTCTACGAAGGCGGCGAGATCTCGATGTATTATGACCCGATGATCGCCAAGCTCTGTACCTGGGCGCCGACCCGGGCACAGGCAATCGAAGCGATGCGCGTTGCGCTGGACGGCTTCGAAGTCGAAGGCATTGGTCACAACCTGCCGTTCCTTTCGGCGGTCATGGACCATCCGAAATTTATCAGCGGTGATATGACAACCGCCTTCATCGCCGAGGAATATCCGGAAGGGTTTGAAGGTGTCGAACTGTCTGAGGATAATCTGCGCCGGGTGGCGGCCGCTGCATCGGCCATGTTCCGCGTTGCCGAGATCCGGCGCACCCGAATTTCCGGCCGGATGGACAATCATGAGCGCAAGATCGGCAAGCGCTGGGTGGTATCGCTGCAAGGCCAGCACTATGCGGTGAAGGTCAAGGCGGACAAGCACGGCTCCACGATCAAGTTCGAAGACGGACATAAGATGCGCGTGACGTCGGATTGGACGCCGGGCGATAGCCTTGCCCGTCTGCAAGTCGGCGAGGCACCGCTTGTCCTGAAGGTGGACAAGATCACCTCGGGCTACCGGCTACGCACCCGTGGTGCGGATCTGGTGGTGACGCTGCGCACCCCCCGGCAGGCCGAACTGGCGTCGCGGATGCCGGAGAAACAGGCGCCGGATACCTCCAAGCTGCTGCTTTGCCCGATGCCCGGCCTGATCGTGAAGGTCGATGTCGAGTTGGGTCAGGAAGTTCAGGAAGGGCAGGCCCTTTGCACCGTCGAGGCCATGAAAATGGAAAACATCCTGCGAGCAGAGAAAAAAGGCGTGGTCTCCAAGATCAACGCAGGTGCCGGCGATAGCCTCGCCGTCGACGATGTGATCATGGAGTTCGAATGATCCCGTGACCGATTGTGCGCGCGAGAACGGTTTTGCTCTGGCTGGAGTCCCGGAGACGATCCGGGGCTGGTCCGGGTGCCGCTCGGGTTGGGGCTATTTTTCAGCCCCGATGCCGCGGCGCTCGCGCAATTCCTGTTCGCGCAACGGAAATTTGTCGATGGACCGGCTGAGCTCGCGCACGCTCCACGGAAAAGGTTTTCGCAGCTTGACGCCGCCATCCTTGCCGATCAGCACCAGTTGGAACCCGCGTGGCCGAAGTTTCGAACGCAGCGACCCCCGCGCGGCCGGATCGGTGTCTGTCAGCACCACGACCTCGCGATCTCGCAGCATCTCTTCGCCCTGTGCCAGCATGTTGATCTGCTGTTCAAACCGGGGATCCGAAGGCGTGTCGGCAAAAACCACTATCGGCCGGTTTGTCCATAAAAATTCACTCAAATCGCTTTCGCCCGCCGGGCGGATGAGAGTTTCATTCTCTGGCGCCGTGGCATCTGCGGCCAATGCGGCCATCGGCAGAAAGGCTGTCATAACAAGGGCTAGCGTGCGGTTCATGCGATCTCCTGTCGGGTTGAATATAAACCTCAATTCCGGGATTGCGACCGGGGAAACGTCTGAAGGCGGCAAAAAGTTTAACGTTAATGGCTTCGTCAGGGGTTGGGCATGACCATCGCTGCAATCCCCTCCTTGCGGCCGCGTCGGGCGGTCCGGGGCAATCGGACGGGCAAAACCATGGACGTCATCCTGCATATTGGCGCGCATCGTTGCGCCACCACCAGTTTTCAGGCCTACATGCGCCGTAATGCAACAAGCTTCATGGCGGATGGCACCGGATTCTGGGGGCCGAAACGCACGCGAAATGGGCTGTTCTGCGGTGTCGTCCCCGGCGGGGTTTCGGCACCGGTTCGCAATCCGCGTCGCCGCGCTGCGGGCCGAATCAGAATGCAGCTCGATGGCAGCGCCCGACAGGGTGTTCGGCTGTTGGTCGTCAGCGACGAAAACATCATGGGAAACATGCGTCGCAACCTGCATGACCGGGCGCTTTATGCCGGAGCAGGGCAGCGCCTGTCGCATTTCGGCACCGCCTTTGGTGGCCGGGTCACCCGTGTGGCAGTGAACATTCGGGCGCTCGATCTGTTCTGGAGTTCGGCATTGGGCTACGGGCTGACCCGGGCGCATCCGTTGCCCGACAGTCAGGCGCTGGCTGATATTGCCGAAAACAGGCGTGGTTGGCGCGAAGTCATCGAAGACGTGGCCTGCGCGCTGCCGGATACGCCAATAACCGTCATGCCATTCGAGCGTTTTGCAGGGCGGCCAGATCGTCAGCTTTCTGCGATGACCGGTGGCGCCGTGCCCACGAAGAATGCTCAAGACTGGTTGAACGCCACCCCTAAACTGGCACGCCTGCGGCGCGATCTGCCCGAAGAGATTGCCACGCAATTGCCCGCCGGTGAGGGGCGTTGGCTTCCGTTTTCGCCAGCCCAGGCCGCAAGGCTGCGCGGTGTATATGCCGAAGATCTGAGCTGGCTTATGGCGGGGGCCGACGGGCTCGCCCAGCTGGCTGTGGTGCCAAACAAAACAACGGCGGAGAAAACTCCGCCACAGACCGATTTGACAAGAGGAAGACCCCATGACCAAGACCAACAAGGGCGATTGGCAGGCGCTGGCTGAAAAGGAATTGCGCGGCCGCCCGCTCGACGATCTGACCAAGGACACGCTCGAAGGGATTGCCGTCAAACCGCTTTATACCGCGGAAGACAACGCCGACCTCGACCACATGGGAACGATGCCGGGCTTTGGCCCGTTCACCCGCGGGGTCAAGGCAACCATGTATGCCGGGCGCCCTTGGACAATCCGGCAATATGCCGGTTTCTCGACGGCCGAAGAATCGAACGCTTTCTATCGCCGCAACCTGGCTGCCGGTCAGCAGGGCGTGTCGGTGGCCTTCGATCTGGCCACTCACCGCGGCTATGACAGCGATCATCCCCGCGTCGTGGGCGATGTGGGCAAGGCCGGCGTGGCAATCGACAGTGTCGAGGACATGAAAATTCTGTTCGACGGTATCCCGCTCGACAAGGTGTCGGTGTCGATGACCATGAATGGCGCGGTGGTTCCGATCCTCGCCAGCTTCATCGTGGCGGGCGAAGAGCAGGGCCATGACAAGAGCCTGCTGGCCGGGACCATCCAGAACGACATTCTCAAGGAGTTCATGGTCCGCAACACCTATATCTATCCGCCCGAGCCGTCGATGCGGATCATCTCGGACATCATCGAATATACTTCGAATGAGATGCCCAAGTTCAACTCGATCTCGATCTCCGGCTACCACATGCAGGAAGCCGGGGCGAACCTCGTGCAGGAACTGGCCTATACGCTGGCCGACGGGCGCGAATATGTGCGCGCGGCGATCAATGCGGGCATGGATGTCGACAAGTTCGCCGGCCGTCTGTCGTTCTTCTTTGCCATCGGCATGGATTTCTTCATGGAGATTGGCAAGCTGCGCGCGGCCCGCACGCTCTGGCATCGCGTGATGACCGATTTTGGTGCCAAGAACGAGCGCTCCAAGATGCTGCGGACCCATTGCCAGACCTCTGGCGTGTCGCTGCAGGAACAGGACCCCTACAACAACGTGATCCGCACCGCCTACGAGGCGATGAGCGCGGTGCTGGGCGGCACCCAGTCGCTGCACACGAATGCGCTGGACGAAGCCATCGCGCTTCCCACCGATTTTTCAGCCCGGATTGCGCGGAACACTCAGCTGATCCTTCAGGAGGAAACCCGCGTAACCAACGTGGTCGATCCGCTGGCGGGGTCCTACTATGTGGAAAGCCTGACCGGCGAACTGATCGAGAAAGCCTGGGCCCTGATGGAAGAGGTCGAGGAAATGGGCGGTATGACCAAGGCCGTCGAAAGCGGCATGCCAAAGCTGCGTATCGAGGAATCTGCCGCGCGCCGGCAGGCAATGATCGATCGCGGCGAAGAGGTGATCGTTGGCGTCAACAAGTATCGCAAGGAAAAGGAAGACCCGATCGATATTCTCGAGGTCGACAATCAGGCAGTGCGTGAAGCGCAGATTGCCCGACTCGAGAAAATGCGCGGCAGCCGGGACGAAGCTGCCTGTCAGGCCGCGCTTGATGAACTGACGCGCCGCGCCAGTGCGGGCGGCAACCTGCTCGAAGCGGCTGTCGAAGCCGCACGGGCCCGTGCATCCGTGGGAGAGATCAGCATGGCAATGGAAAAGGAATTCGGTCGTCACCGCGCCGAGGTCAAAACTCTGGCCGGAGTGTACGGCGCTGCTTATGAGGGCGACGAAGGCTTTGCCGCGATCCAGAAGAGCATCGACGAGTTCGCCGAAGCCGAAGGTCGGCGTCCACGTTTGCTGGTGGTCAAGATGGGGCAGGACGGACACGACCGGGGCGCCAAGGTGATCGCTACGGCCTTTGCTGATATCGGCTTTGACGTGGACGTGGGCCCGCTGTTCCAGACCCCGGAAGAAGCCGCGCAGGACGCGATCGACAATGACGTGCACGTGGTGGGGATTTCCAGCCAGGCGGCAGGCCACAAGACACTGGCGCCGCAGTTGGTCGACGAGCTGAAAAAGGCCGGGGCCGGCGATATCATCGTGATCTGTGGTGGAGTCATTCCGCAGCAGGACTACGACTATCTCTACAAGCACGGTGTCAAGGCCATATTCGGGCCCGGCACCAACATCCCCGAAGCCGCACAGGACATTCTGCGGCTGGTGCGCGAAGCGCGCGGTTGAAACGAAACGGGCAGGGGGCATAACGCCCCCGCGTTCCATGCCTGAGCAGGCTGTGACACACGAAATACTCCCGCGCAGCGCCTTTGCCCACCGGTGAAACGGGACGTCAGGTGCGAAAGTTCCATAGGATTGCGTGGATTGCTTCGGGATCCTCTTCCCAAAGCTGTCCGGGCGTGTTACGCGGCGCGCGACATGTCGCGGTCGGGTCGATACCGGCCGCTGTTTTTCGCCTCAGTTTCTCAAGGAGATCGCCCGATGGCACTGGAACGCACCTTTAGCATCGTCAAGCCCGACGCAACCCGCCGCAACCTGACCGGCGCAATCAACGCCAAGCTGGAAGGCGCTGGCCTTCGCATCGTTGCGCAAAAGCGCATTCACATGACCAAAGAGCAGGCCGGCAAGTTCTACGAAGTCCACAAGGAACGCCCGTTCTATGACGAACTGTGCGAGTTCATGTCCTCGGCTCCGGTTGTCGTTCAGGTTCTGGAAGGTGACAACGCCATCGCCAAGAACCGCGAAGTGATGGGCGCAACCAACCCCGCAGACGCGGCACCGGGCACCATTCGTGCCGAGTTTGCCGAGTCGGTTGGTGAAAACTCTGTCCACGGTTCCGATGCACCGGAAACGGCCGCGGTTGAGATTGCCTATTTCTTCTCGGGCATCGAACTGGTCGGCTAAGAAACCGACCCTCGGTTTCCGCGGCTCGGATCTTGTTTCAAGATCCGGGCCGTTTTTTTGTTCAGTCGTTGCGTTTCTCGATCACACCGATGGCGTTCAATGTCGCCTCCAGATCCGAACGGCCCTTGTCAAAGGCGCGGTCGACCAGCGTGTCGAAACGCTTTCGCAACGCCTTCTTTTCCTCTCCCTTACAATCGTTCCATGGGCGTCCCTGCAAGGCCATGACGAGCACGTAGTAGCCAATGAAATGCGGGCGCGACCCGGCTTTCAGCAGCCTCTCATAGGCCGCATCCGCCCCAAGGGCGCGCAGGTCATCGGCGCTGTGGATGCCAGCGCGGGCGCAGCTTGCCTCGTAGGCTGGACCAAGATTGCGGATCGAAGAGACAGGTTCGGTCATGGCGGCAATCTAGCGCTGCTCCCCGGGGCTGTCACCCGAGACTGCAATGGTCGCTTGACCGGTTGATCCCGGCTTGACAGTCACAAATGCCGGACAGACCGTGGCCACAACCGATATGGGGAAGAATATATGAAAGTTCCGGGCGAGACGATTGGTGATCTTGATCTGGCACATCCGCCAGCTGGCTTCGTCGATGATCCGTTTCCATTCTACGATGCGCTTCTGGCGCATGCACCTGTGTTGGACCAGCCGGACGGTTCGGTGCTGTTGTGCAAACACGCCGACCTTGATCGCATCTATCGGGACACAAAGGTTTTTTCGTCAGACAAACAGGCAGTGTTTGGCCCCAAATTCGGGGTCGGCTCACCGCTGTTCGAACATCATACGACCTCTTTGGTTTTCTCGGATCCGCCGCTGCACACGCGGGTCCGCAAGATCATGACATCAGCTCTGACGCCGCGGGCGATCGCGCGGATGGAGCCGGGGCTGATCGACACGGTTGATCATCTGCTGGACCGGATGCAGGGGCGCGAAACGGTGGATCTGATCGATGATTACGCAGCGTCGATCCCGATCCAGATCATCGGAAACCTGCTCGATATGCCGATGGATGAACGTGATCCCCTTCGGGACTGGTCGCTGTCCATTCTGGGCGCGCTTGAGCCGTCTCTAACGGAGGAACAACTGGCGCGTGGGCACCGCGCGGTGGAAGAGTTCAAGGACTACCTTACGGATCTGATCGCCCGCCGCCGCGCCCGGCCCGGTGACCCGGAAACCGACGTGCTGACACGGCTGATCCGGGGCGAGGGGGCCGATGCGCAGCTCTCGGAGATCGAGTTGATCCAGAACTGCATTTTCATTCTGAACGCCGGGCATGAAACGACCACCAATCTGATCGGCAACGGGCTTGCGCTGTTGGCTGACCATCCCGATGAAAGGGCGCGTTTGCAGGCCGACCTGTCCCTGATCAACCCGGCGATAGAGGAAATGCTGCGGTTTCGTTCGCCCAACCAGTTCGGCAATCGGGAGACCAAGGCAAAGGTCGAAATTGGCGGGCGGGTGATACCGGCGGGCACCAACCTGCATCTGTGCATAGGGGCTGCCAACCGGGATCCCGAGGTATTTGCCGACCCGACCAAATTCGATATCTCGCGCAAGCCCAACAAGCATCATGCCTTTGCTGGGGGCCCGCATATCTGTGTGGGCCTGACACTAGCCCGGCTCGAGGGGCGGATCGCCATTGCCCGCTTCTTGCAGCGTTTCCCGCGATTCCGGATTCTTCCCGGGCGCGAAAACGGAGGACGGATCCGGTTCAGGGGCTACGCACGCCTGCCTGCGGCCCTTGGCTGAACCAAGCTCAGGCTGGTGCGAGCGTGACCGGAACCCCATTGAAGGCGGCATTTCCGGTGACAGGATCCACGCGCCTGTCGTCAGTCAGATCGTTGATCGAAACCGTCCCTGCCGCCTTGGCCGTGCGCATTGTCTCTTGCGACTGACCCCAGCCTTGCGGGATCGAAACCACGCCCGGCGCCATTTCATCCGTCACCTCGGCATTCAGGGTCAGTTCACCGGCCCGCGCCGAGACCCGCACCGGCGCGTCGTCTTCGATGCCCAGCCGTGCTGCGTCCTCGGGGTGTATCTGAATGGTGCAGCGGTTCCGGCCCTTGACCAGTCGTGCGCTGTTCTGGGTCCAGCTATTATGGCTGCGCACCTGCCGCCGGCCAATCATAACGATTTCTCCGGTTCGGGCGCTGGCCGCGTGCTCCAGCAGGCGTGGGAGGTCGTCCACAAACACCTGCGGGGCAAGGTTCAGCCGCCCGTCCGGGGATTCGATCCTGTCGGTCAGGTTTGGGGTCAACGGGCCAAGATCGACGGACCCTTTTGCATCAAGGAGCCCTTCGACGGTCAGGTCCGGGTGGTTGCCGAGCGACAGCATGACCGACAGCTTCTCTTCTGGTGTGGGGCCAAGATCGTTGGCGCCGGTCAACCGTGCAATGAGCCGTGCAAGCACTTCCCATTCCTGCGGATTTCCAGCCGGAGGGTCAAACAGGGCGCGCGCATAGGCGGCGGTATTGCGAACGGCAAAGGTGTGAAAGACCATGTCATACATGACTTCCTCGAGCGCCACGGTACCCGGAAGGATCAGGTCGGCATGGCGGGTCGTGTCATTGACGTGGATGTCCAGCGAAACCATGAAATCCAGCGATTTCAGCGCCTCTTCGATCCGCCGACCGTTTGGTGCAGTCAGAACAGGATTGCCAGCGACGGTCATCAACCCGCGGATCTGGCCGGGGCCGGGGGTTTCCATCTCTTCGGCCATGACCGCGACGGGAAACTCACCATTGTAGAGCGGCTGCCCCGACACCCGTGAATACGCCGAGGGGTAGCTTCGGGTCTTGCCCTTGCGTGATGTATTGGCGACGTAGTCCACCGCTGGCAGGGTGAACATCGCGCCACCTTCGCGGTCGAAGTTGCCGGTAATGATGTTGAGAACGTTGTTCGCCCACTGGCAAAGACCGCCGAAGCTCTGGGTTGATGCGCCCATTCGGGCATAGCTGACGGCATGGGGCGCGGCGGCGAAATCTCGGGCAAGCTGGCGGATCACGTCGGTGTTGATGCCGGTGGCGGCGGCTGCCCGCTCTGGTGTGAAGGGGTGCACTGCCTCGCGCAGGGCCGGCATACCTTCGATGATCGCAGCAAGATGCCCCATGTCCTCGGTCCCGTCGGCAAGGACCTGATGGATCAGCGCCAGCAGCAGCACTGCGTCGCTTTCGGGGCGGATAAACAGGTGCTCGCCCGCCTTTTCCGCGGTCTCGGTGCGACGTGGGTCAATCACAACGACACGACCACCGCGGGCCTTGATCTCGTCGATCCGGCGCCCGAACCCCGGTGCGGTCATCATGGACCCGTTGGACACCACCGGGTTCCCGCCGATGATGAGCATGAAGTCAGTGCGATCGATATCCGGGATCGGCATCAGCATGGGATGGCCCATCATATGAATCGAAGCGACATGGTGCGGAATCTGATCGGCGGTGGCGGAACTGTAGCGATTGCGCGTTCCCAGCGCCCCGACCAGCCCCGGCAGCATCATCTGGTTGCCGAATTTATGGGCGTTGGGATTGCCCAGATACAGCGCCATTGCATCGGCGCCATGTGCCTCCTGAACGCTGCGGATCTTGTGCGCAGCGAAGTCCAGTGCCTCGTCCCAGTCTACCTCGTGGAATGCGCCATTGATCTTGCGAAGTGGGTGGGTGACACGGTCGGGATCGGTGCGGAAATCCTGCAAAGCGACAGCTTTTGGGCAGATATGTCCGCGCGACAGTGGATCGTCCTTGTCCGGCTTGACCGAAATCACTGTTTCACCGTCATGGGTGATGGTCAGGCCGCACATGGCCTCGCAAATATTGCAGGTGCGAAAATGGGTTTGTGTCGGTTGTGGAGACATGGCTGACCTTGCTGGGCTGGGGATCACGGTAGGCGGGGTGTTCTGCCCGCTTTCGATCCATTGCAGTGGCCGGAAATCCGTGGGTCGATGCCCGGGATAGAAGGGGCGCCCGCGGCAGCGGGCGCCCTGTTTGCATCACTCTTCGTGGATCTTCTTCCAGTTGCCGTTTTCGACAACGCTGACATAGACGGAATCGGCGCCCTGATGATCGTCGGGGCCATAGGTCATGTGGTTGCCGACGAGATCATCGGTGTAGTCAAGCGACTCCATCGCGGCGATAAAGCTCTCGTGGGTCAGATCCGGGCCTGCCGCCTCGAGGGCCATAACCATCATTTTTGCCGCAGAGTAACCGAGCATGGCAAATCCAACAGGGTCTTCGCCGGTGGCGGCCTTGTATTCCTCGATAAAGGCCTTGGGCGCGGCTTCATCGGCGCGGGCCCAGAGATCCTGCCACGACGCGGCCGCATAGAAACCTTCGGTGACACCGCCCGGAACCTTGGCCACCACGGTCAGGAAGCTGGCTGACGTTCCGAGGAATTTCATATCCGCCAGGCCCATCTTCTTGGCGGTGCCGACGATCGTGATCGCCTGACGCACACCAACCGCCATCGTGACGATGTCGCAACCAGCTTCTTTCAGCTTGGAGAGCGATCCCACAAAGTCGGTCTCGTCCGGCTTGTGGGTGGTCTCCGCTGCGAAGGCAATGCCTGCCGCTTCGGCGCCAGCTTTCGATCCTTCAAGGATTTCCTTACCGAAATCGGTTGGCAGATACATCGAACAGACGTTCTTCGAACCAAACTCTGCCGCAAGATACTTCACACCGACCTCTGCCTGATCGAAATAGCTCGAGAACGAGGTAAACTTGTTGTCCATCGGGTCTTGAAGCATCTGGCGCGCGGCCGAAAGGGGCGCCACGTTCGGGATGCCCTTGGGGTCAAGCAGTTTGAACCCGGCAAGGTTCATCGGTGTTCCGAGGCTTTGCAGCATGGCGAACACCTGATCGCGATTCAGCAGCTTGTTATAACCCTGCATGGCGCGTGGCATCTGATAGCCATTGTCCTCGACGACGTAGCGGATCTTGCGGCCATGCACGCCGCCGGCTTCGTTCACCTTGTCGAAATAGACATTGGCGCCTTTTACCGCGGGCACGCCGACAGCAGCGAAGATGCCGCTGAGATCACTCACCGCGCCGATGATGACCTCGTCATCCGTCACACCCTGCGTTTCCGCCTGCGTCATCGTCGCGGCAGCGGTCAGCGCGGTGGCTGCGGCCAATGTCTTGAAGAGATGTTTCATTTGGTTCCTCCCTATGGACCTCTTGTTGTCTCTTTTGGTTTCGGTCGTTTCAGACCCTGTTCAGTACATGTCCTCGATCAGATGGCCGTGACGCTTTTCGACATAGCTGCGTTTGAGCTTCATCGTCGCGGTCAGTTCCTCGTCTTCGGCGGTCAGCAGCACGTCGATCAGACGGAAATCCTTGATCTGTTCGACGCGGGCAAATTCCTTGTTCACGGCATTGACCTCTCCGGCAATCAGGTCTGTTACTTCCTTGGCCGCACATAGCGACGCGAAGTTCGAGAACGGCACCTTGTGATCCTGAGCGTATTTCTCGACGTTCTCCTGATCAATCATTATCAGCGCGGTCAGATACTTACGGCGGTCCCCGATGATCACTGCATCCGAAATGTAGTGGCTGAACTTCAACCGGCTTTCGATCTCGGCAGGGGTGATGTTCTTGCCGCCTGCCGTGATGATGATGTCCTTGAGCCGCCCGGTAATGGTAACATAGCCGGCTTCGTCCACGCGCCCGACATCGCCGGTTCGCAGCCAGCCGTCATCTGTAAAGGTTTCAGCGGTCTTTTCGTTATTACGCCAGTAACCCTGAAAATTGTTCAGCCCGCGGGTCTGAATCTCGCCGTCATCGGCAATGCGCAGGTCATAGCCGGGGATCGGTTTGCCAATGGTGCCAACCGTATTTTCGTGACGGGTGTTCATGGTGGCAAGGCCCGATGTCTCGGTCATGCCATAGCCTTCGACAAGCGGAACACCGATGGACCAGTACCATTTCAGCAGTTCCGGTGAGATTGGTGCCGCTCCGGTGCCGCCCCTTCGCATTTTGTCAAAGCCCAGTATGCGGCGCAGGTTGCGCAAAACCAGCCGGTCCCAGACCCAGTAATTGGCAGCGACCCCCGAGGGCACTTCCTTTCCGGCCAGCATGTAATCGGCCCGCTTGGCCCCGGCTTTCAGCGCCAGACCATAGGCAGCGCGCCCGATCGGAGTGGCTTCCTGCACGAGGATGAGAACCTGCGAATAGATCTTCTCCCAGACGCGGGGAACGGCAGTGAAGGTGTCGGGTGAAACCTCCTGCAGATTGTTGAACACCGTCTCGGGGCTTTCGGCGAAATTCACCACGCATTTCGCGGCCAGTGGGAAATAGATCGAAACATCGCGTTCGAGGATGTGGCAAAGCGGCAGGAAACACAGCTGGTTGTCGCTTTCGAGGCATTGCAACCGTCGCGCGCCGGCCTCAATCGCCGCCATGATGTTTTCATTCGACAGCATGGCGCCTTTGGGCATTCCGGTTGTCCCGGACGTATAGATCAGCAACGCGGTGTCTTGCGGTTGCGCCTTGTCGATTTCTTCTTCGAAAGCTCCGGGATTCCGGGACTCGGCAAATTGCCCGATCTCGTAGAGGTCGCCTATGAACATGCAACGCGGATGATCCAGATCGAGCAGGCCTTCATTCTCAAGAATGATAACCTCTTTCAGTCCGGGCATTTCATCTTCGTGGCTGAGGAACTTGTCGAGCTGTTCCTCGTTCTCAACCACGAGAAACCGGCTGTCGCTGTCATTTACGAGGTAGGTCAACTGCGATCCGGAATCGGTGGTGTAGACGCCCGATGCAATGCCGCCGACGGCCTGGATGCCCATGTCGAAATAGGCCCATTCCTTGCGGTCTTCGGACAGGATCGAGACGACCTCTCCGCGTTTCAGGCCCAACTTTTTCAAAGCCAGCCCGATCCACTTGGCATGGTTCCAGTAATCGTCCCAGGTGTAGGATTTCCAGATGCCCAGATCTTTTTCACGGTGCACGGTCCGCCAGCCCATTTCGGCACAGCGTTGCTTGAAGAGCTGAGGAATGGTGACGCATCCATCGACCTGCACGGGTCGCTGACCGGCATCGGCATTGTAGGTGACACCGTTGATCACCACGGATTTCAGAGGGGTTTGCACGTTCATACCACTTACCTCCAGGTCTTCTTACGTTTCCAGCGACGGGTTTCCCGCGCCCCTTCTTCCTGAACGCCGAGATAGAAGTTCTGAATATCTTCCGAGGCCATCAGTTCTTCGGTTGTGCCGTCCATCACGATGCGACCGACCTCCATGACATAGCCGTTATGGGCCAGTTCCAGTGCGGCAGAAGCATTCTGTTCCACCAACATCATGGTCATGTTCTGCTCCTGATTGAGGCGACGCAGAATCCCAAAGATCTCCTTGACCAGAATTGGTGAGAGACCCAGCGACGGTTCATCCAGCAGCATCACTTTGGGGTTGGCCATCAGCCCGCGTCCGATGGCAAGCATCTGTTGCTGGCCACCCGACAGTGTCCCGGCTTCCTGATCTCGGCGTTCGGCGAGAATTGGGAAATAACTGAACACCAGATCCCGGTCTCGTTCGATCTGCGCTTTGTCAGTGCAGGTATACGCGCCCAGAGACAGGTTCTCGTTCACGGTCAGCAGCGGGAACACCTCGCGTCCCTCGGGAACATGTACAATGCCGCGTTCCACCACCTTATGTGGTTCGAATCCTTGAATCTCCTCGCCTTCAAAAGTGATCTGCCCCTTTTCGGGATCCATCACGCCAGAAACCGTTTTCATCAAGGTGGTCTTGCCTGCGCCGTTGGCCCCGAGGATCGACACCACACGGCCAGGATGCACATCGAGCGACACGCCGCGAATGGCCATGATTGGACCGTAAAAGCTTTCGACATTGCGGATTTTCAGAATGGGATCGCTCATGCCGCATGTCCCAGATAGGCTTCGATCACCGCGGGGTGCGATTGCACCTCGGCCGGGGTGCCAAGCGCCAGCATCGCACCATCGGCCATGGCCAGAACCCGGTCAGAGACACCGGAGACCAGCCCCATGTCATGTTCGACCATCAAAACGGTGATGCCCATCTGCCTCCGGATATCGTCGATCCACCAGCGCATATCCGTGGTTTCCTCGACGGACAGGCCCGAGGCCGGTTCATCCAACAGCAGCAGCTTTGGCCCGGTGGCCAGCGCCCGGGCGACCTCAACCACCTTGCGAACACCATAGGGCAGTCCGGCGATCATCTTGTCCCGATAAGCCTGCAGATCAAGAAAATCGATGATCTCCTCTACCATGTAGCGGTTCTTTTTTTCCTGCCAGCGTGCGGAGGGGGTAAAGAAGATCTCCTGCAGCAGGTTGGTGGAACGGTGCCGATGGCGCCCGACGAGAAGGTTCTGCAACACGGTGGCATGATCGAACAGTTCGATGTTTTGGAAGGTTCGCGCCACACCGTATGCGGCCACGCCCGACGGTTTGACCTTCAACAGGTCATGACCGTCGAACCGGATTGATCCAGCATAAGGGTCGTAAAACCGGGAGATCAGATTGAACACAGTCGATTTGCCCGCTCCGTTGGGGCCGACGATGGCAAAGACCTCGCCTTCCTCGACCGAAAAGGACAGATTGTCCACCGCCGTCAGACCACCGAATTTAAGGGTGACGTCCTTCAACTCCAGCAGGCTCATCTCAGGCGCTCCGTCTTGAGGTAGGATTTCTGACGTTTGAACATGTCTTTCCGGTAGAAGGGGAACAGTTCGAACCATGTCCGCACCTTCAGCCAGCGGCCATAGATACCCATCGGTTCAAACAGGATGAACAGGATCAGGATCATTCCGAATATGCCGAATTCCAGCCCCGGAATGGCGACAGTGCCGCCTCCGAACACAGCGCCGACATATTCCTTGGCGATCGATAGAAACTGCGGCAGGAACCCGATCACGATCGCACCGAAAAAGGCGCCGTGGATCGAACCCAGCCCGCCAATCACGATCATCATCAGCAACTGGATCGAGATGACAACAGAGAAGGTCTCGTTGTTGAAGGCCCCCGCATAGAGCCCCATCAACGCCCCGGCCCAACCCGTTACCATGCAGCTCAGACCAAAAGAGATCGTCTTGGTCCGGGAGATGTCGACACCCATCGCCTGTGCCGAAACCTCACTGTCGCGGACTGCAATGAAAGACCGGCCCAGCGGCGCCCGCAGCAGGTTGATGTAGCCCAGTGTCACGATCACAGTGACAACCAGAGTCAGCCAGTAAAATGCATTTGGCGTGCCCCAGCGATCGACGGTGAACCCGAAGATATCCACGCCGCCGATATACTTTCCGGCGACACCGCCTGTAATCGGTTCGGTCAGCACGATGATGTCGTCCATCAGGATCGACAGGGCGAGCGTAAAGATCGCAAGGTAGATCCCATGCAGCCGAAGGGCCGGGACGGCGATGGTGGCCCCGATCACACCGGTTAGAATTCCGGCTACAGGAAAGGCGATCAGAAAGGGAACACCGGCCTCGATCAGGATGACATTGGCATAACATCCAATCGCCAGAAACGCAGCATGGCCGAGGCTGGCCTGCCCGGTGTGGCCGGTCAACACCATCAGCCCCAGTCCGGCGATGGCCCAGATCAGCACATTCGTCAGCTCTCCAAGATAGAAGTCGTCCAGCAGCCACGGGGCAGCGAAGACCACCGCCAGCAGGATCAGGTAAAGGCTCAGCTGATATCCGTGCTTCCACGGGCGGATATCCTGCATGTAGTTGGTTTTGAATACGATCCGCATCTGGCTATACCTTTTTCACGCGAACTTGGCTGAACAGCCCGTGCGGGCGGAAAATCAGCACCGCCAGAAGCAGCGCATAAGGAGCAACCTGACTGTAGCCCGCAGCGATATATCGGCTGGCGAAAGGTTCGATCACACCAACGATGAGACCGCCCGCCAGGGCACCGGGAAGGCTGCCAAAGCCGCCGATCACCGCCGCTGCAAAGGCCTTGATGCCCATAAGTCCGGTGTTCGGGTCGACGGATCCCTTGGCGGCAAAAAGGATCCCCGCAACACAGGCCACCACTCCAGCAAGGGCCCAGATCAGCCCCTGAACTCGTTTGACGGGAATCCCCATGTAATAAGCCGCAAGCTGGTTTTGCGACGCGCCCTGCATCGCAAGCCCCAGTTTCGTGCGCGAGAAGAACAGGTAGAGACCCCATGTCAGCAGCAAGGTAACAACGATGACGGCCACGTCTTCCATCCCCAGCACGAGGCCGCCAAACTTGACCTCTTTGCCGGCAAGCGGGTTTTGCAGCGTATGGGGTTCATGCCCCCAGATCAGTCCGGCCACGAACCGGATCACGAACCCCAACGCGATGGTCAAGATCACCACGGCGGTCTGGCTTTCGCCGAACATCAACCGGATCAGGAACCGGTCGAGCAGATAGCCGAGCACGGCCATCAGACCCAGCGATATCGGCAGCGCCATCCAGAAGGGCAAGCCCATATACTCGGTGTTTGTCAGTCCGATGGTGATAAAGGCGCCCAGCATCATCAGATCGCCCTGGGCAAAGTTGACGGCCTCTGTCGCCTTGTAGATCAGCACGAAGCCAAGAGCGATCAGGCCGTAAACACAGCCATTCGCCAGCCCGCTTATCAGCAGCTGCAAGTTGTCCAAATTTTTCCTCCCCGGCCGCATTGATGCAGCTCTTTGTTCACCTGGCAAGGGCTCCTCATTCCCCGGCCACGCAACCCACTATGGCGTGATCATCACCTTTCCGTCAGTCTTTTTCAGCGCTTCAGGCAAACCTGACACAACGTCACCAAGTTTCAGATGGGTCGAAACGTCGGTTTTCCAACGTCCGTCGGCGAACCGCGCCTGTACTTCTGCAATCACCCGCATCTGATCGGCGGGCGGTGTGGAGCGCATCCACGAGGTCAGCCAAAAGCCCTCGATGCGTTTGCCCATGAAGATGAACTGGCCCATCTGGGTCAGTTGCGGCGGTTCGGCGCTGAGCTTGCCATAGCTGATCCAGCGGCCTCCGTTCGGCATGGCCGTAAAGATCTGTTCCGAGATCTGGTCTGACACAGCATCAAGGAAGACTCTGGGTTTCAGTGCCTTGCTGATCGCGACGAATTTGCTGATCATCTCCGGGTCGGTGGTGACGAGAACCTCTTCGGCGCCCAGTGCCTTGAGCGGTTCGACGGCGTTGTCCCGGCGAACCATCGCGATGGGTTTCAGCCCCAAGTCACGGCCAAGCGATGTCATCAGCTTGCCCAACTGGCTGGTCGCGGCGGAAATGATGAAGGAATCGCCGGCTTCGCGGGCAATATCAACCATTGCCATAGCGGTCAGCGGGTTCACGATTTGGGCGGCCCCGTCGTCATCAGAGACGTCGGGGCGCAGCGGTATGCATGTCATCGCTTCGGTCATGGCATACTCAGCCCAGGCTCCGGATCCGCCGGGCGAAGCAACAAAGCTCACGCGTTGTCCCAACAGGCCTTCGGCACCTTCGCCGGCGGCGACCACATCGCCGCATCCCTCAAAGCCCGCGGGTGTGCCCTTGATCCGGGGCTGGCCATATTCGCCTTTGATGAAATGCAGGTCCGATGGATTGACCGATGCAACGCGCAACCGGATCAACACCTGACCGGGGCCGGGCGTTGGCACCGGGATTTCGGCAGTTTCGAGATATCTGGACGCATCGGTTATGGCCGGGCCTTCGGCAGTGCCGGAATAACCGTCACCCTTCTGCAGCAGCGCGGTCATGGTCTGGGGCAGGGCTGTCATGTCTGATCCTTTTGGCATGCAGGGGAGAAGGTGTTATCGAATGGCGGCATATCGGGTGGCCTCCTGTCAACAGCCCTGTTTCGGTTCCGTGGGGTAATGGGGCGGCTTTCGGACTCTTGGCACAGCGCGCGGCAAATGGCAGTCTGGAAACGCCGCAGTGCATTTTGTCTGCAAGTTAGAAGGACGTGATCATGAGACAAGCAGTTTGGGCATCTTTTCTGATGTCGGCCGGGTTGCTGGCGACAACGGCTGCGGCAGAAGGTGAGCCGGAACAGTGGGGAGAGTCCGGATCGTGGAAGATCCTCGTGGATCAATCCAATGGCAACGGGTGCTTTGCGCAGAAGGATCTTGAAAGCGGCGCGCGAGTCGAAATCGGGTTTGCGCCCGTGCGTGGCGGCGGGTTCTTTGCGGTGATGCACCCCGACTGGACCGACATCGAAGACGGGCAAAAGGCCGTGATCGAGTTCGATTTCAAGGACGCCCGGTTTGCAGGCGAAGTGGTCGGGGCAATTCGGCAGGGGCTGCCCGGCGGCTACGCCTATTTCGACAACCCCGCATTTGCAGACGAATTCGGCAAGCGCAATGTCGTGACAGTCAAGGGCGAACAGGAAGACCGGGTCGTCGACGTGAACCTCAAGGGCAGCATGAAGGCCATCGGGGCGGTCAAGGAATGTCAGAAGCAACAGCCCGACCCCAAGCCGGCCGAATCCAATTAGAAAGGCTGCAAATCAGCTTTATTGCAGTTGACGGGCATCCGGCTTGCACGGCTGCCGGTCAGCGGGCATGGCGCCCTCGCGTTGCTTGGGACGGGAGCCGCCAACCAGCAGTTTGAAATCCGGCGAAGACAGCCGCCCGGTCACCTGAAAGGGCCAGGCGCTGCGGGACAGGGGCTGGCCGACGCGTCGTGGCTCGGCCCTGAGTGCGATCGTGTCACCCTTCCAGTCGATTCCGCCAGCTGCAACCAGTTGCACCGATTTCGTCTCGAGCACGACCGCATTGGAATTCACCTTGCCGCCGTTGATGCTGAGCGGGGCAACGATGCAGACGATATCGGTGTATCCCTGCTGCCTCTCCTTGGAGAACAGCCACGGGAAAACACCCAGACCCGCCAGTTCTAACAGGCTGCTTGCAATTGCGCCCTGTCCCATTGACACGGTAACCGATCCCGCCATCGAGTTCACAAATGCCTTTGCCGAGGTCAGGTTGCCCGACAGGTTAAACCGGCCTCGGACCTTGCCGCGCGCGTCCAGCGAGACCCCCGCCAGATCCAGCAGTGTTTTCAGGCGCCACCCGCTGGTGTTGCCGCTGATGGTGACCCATCCGGGATTTTTCACCAGATCCGACCCGGCGTGAATGCTGAAATAGCCGCCACCATAAGTCACTTCGACCGGCCCAAGATCAACCTTTCCATCGCGCGCCGTCAGGGCGCTGACCAAGCGGGTCACCCCTTCCTGTCCGGCAATCTTCTCGATCTCGATCGCCAGTTCCAGATCGGTTTTCTTGAGCAGGGTATCCGGATCCAGCAGATCCGCCGCGTCACGCTCTTCTGCGGGCAGGACCAGCGGTTGCACTTCCGGGCCGTCATCTGTCGCCGCGTCGTTGGCAGCAGTCTCTTGTGCGTTGCCCCCATCCTCTTTCTGGTCTTTCGCGGTATCTTCGAGCACCAGCGGCTGCACTTCCGGGCCGCTGTCTTCTGCGTTCTCCGATGTCGTTTGGGTTGTGTCCGGGTCTTCCAGAACCAGTGGTTGCACCTCCGGAGGCTCCTCGGACAGGGCCTTTGACAATCTGTTGATGTTCTGGATTCCCAACCGGAGATCGGCCACATCGATAAAATCGCTATAAAGCCGTCCACGCACCACCGGAACGCCGGAATTGGTGTCACCGCTGAGTTCCAGGTCAATCCGCGATTTGCCGCTGCGCAACCCATATTTGGTATCCAGCCTGTGCTGGCTCGACTTGGCGCCGAATGTCAGTTCGAATTCGCGGCCTTCGGTGGCTTCGATGCCCATCGGGGCAAAAAACTGTCCTGTATCCGGAACGTCGAGGTCAAAGGCCATCGCGAACCCGTCCAGCCCGAGAATGTCGGTCATGGAAGCGTTGAAATCGAGCGACCAGAGCGTGCTGCCTTCGGTCCGGGCCGTGAATTCCGACAGGGTGAGATGGCCGGGCGCGTCATTGAGCGCGAAACTTGCGACGGCTTTTCCGTACTGCCGCGCCACGTCGGACCCGAGCTTGCCGAGCATAAGGCTGGCCGAAGCGGTCAGGGTTCCCTTCAGATCGATCTCTTTGAGCTCCAACACGTTGCCCAGCGCGCCTTTGGCGACAAGTATCGGGGCCTCCTCAGGACCGGCTTGAAGGTGAATGTTGTCAAAGGCCAGATGGCCTTCTTCGGTGCGGTGGATATGGCCCAATGATATCGGGCCGACCTTGTTCAGATCGCGCTCGAATGCGTTGGTGTTCAGGAACAGGGTTTCGAATTCCAGATTTCCGCGGTCGCCGACGATATGGGCTTCGATCCCTGTCAGTTTAAGGTCTTTGAGCGCGCGGGCCTTGGGCGGCGGCGCGTCCTTTGGGTGCAGTCGGGCGTTCACGTTGATGTCGACATTTGTGCCGGTGATCAGATCCTCGGTAGTTGCTTCGATCAGCAGGTGTTGCCCTTCGCTGAACTCTATATCGGTCAGGAACCGATCCACGACCAGCGGGCCGGTGCCCCATTCGAGATCCGCTTCGATTGTGCCTTGCCCGTCCAGAACCGGGGCGAGGGCCAGAACTTCCAGAAGATCGGCAATCTGACCGCTGTCGAGATCAAACCGCCCCTGCCACAGGTCGGGCGTGCCCGGGGCAGGGGCCCCGTCAAATGTGATGACCATGTTTCCGAACTCGGCTCGTGTGGTGAATGCAGCCCCGCGTGGATAGGTTCCCGCAATGGTGAATTCCTGCTCGTTTACCTTGCCATCGCTTTGCAAGGTCACGGTTTGGCCCCCGTCCTTCTGTTCGAGATCCAGAGCATTCAAGTCGAACGTGAAGTCGAACCCTGTTTTTTCGTCGACCGTGGACAGACCGATTTGCTTGAATTGCGCAGTTCGAGTGGACAGGAACGACAGAATGCTGTTCTGCCTGACATTTTCAGGTTCGTCATCGTCTTTGGTGTCTGCGGTGTCCTGTTGCTCGATCTGGTACCAGTTTCTGGTCCCGTCTTGCTGGGTCAGCAGGTCGACCTGAAGCCCATGAACGAGAAGATTGTCCAGATCCACGGTGCCGCCGACGAGTTTCATCAGGTCGACATCTAACTCCAGACGTTCAAGTTGGGCCAGCGTGTTTCCGGCGATGATCTCGCTCGGGATTTCGACCTGAGAAACATGCAGCCGGCTGATCGGAGCAAGAACGATACGCACATCGCCGTTCACTTTCAGTCCGTGTTGCAGCTGTTCGCTGAGCACCCGTTCGACCAGATCGGCGCGCATCCGGGAAAAGAACGGCGCCGCAAGAACGACTGTGACCACGACAATGGCGACCACGATCAGACCGGCAAAGACAGCCAGAAGGCGCAGGTATCGTCGGGGCATGGTAGCCTCCGTTCTGAGTAATTCCGGTTGGCCGGGCTCAGACAGCACCCGGCACAGTTGCAGCTTAAGTCATGCAGGCCATTGAGCAAAATGGAAAATTCTGAATTTAGTTTGCCGTTTCAGGCTCTGCCGCACGTCCGTTCCATCCAAAAACAGAGCCGTTGCAGGCCCACACTCGGCGTCAAGACGATTGAGTTTCGTCCGCGGCCAACGAGGCCAGCTCGCCCAGCGTTACCGGTTTGACCGGATTACGCGCGCGGGGCGGGATGGCAGGCGGGATACCCCGTTGTTCCGAAAGGATCCCGCGCACGGTCGCATCGCACATGCGTCCCTGACAGGGTCCCATCCCGGCCCGCGTGGCCGTCTTGAGCAGCCGGTGACCTGTCGCGCCTTCGCCGATGGCCTGTCGCAGTTCGCCGGCCGTGATCTCTTCGCATCGGCAGACAATGGTTTCATCCGGCGGCGTCAGGAACTCTTTTGGGGGGGCATAGAGGGTATCAAGCAGCGGGCGAACCGACCGGGCACACAGCAGCCCGCCCAGATCGGCGGCAGAGGTCTGATTGCGGGCATCGGCGCTGATCCGCCCCAACCGAAAAAGAATATCCCTCGCGGCCAGCCGGCCAGCGAATTTGGCGGCATCTGCCCCGGCGATCCCAGAGCCGTCCCCGGCCACGTAGATCCCGTCGACGCTACTGCGCCCCCACTGGTCGGTGACGGGGTGAAAACACTGTTGCAAGGGACTCCAGTCATGGGTGATCCCGGCAGCTCGGGTTATGCTTGTCGACGGTATCACGCCCTGATGGGTCAATAGCAGCCTACATGTCAGGTTCTGTTGTTCGCCACGGCTGCGGAACGAGAAGCGCAGGCTTCCACCTGTTTCCGCATCGGCGCGGAAACCGGATGCGCCGGTAAAGCGCGGGATGCCGTGCGCCCTGATCTTGTAAAGAAGCGCCATCCCCTTTCTCAGAACCGGAATGCCCAGAGTCGCCCGCGGCAAGTGTCGCAGTCCTGCCAGTAATGCAGTTCGCGATCCCGTTTCGACCAGCGCCAAAGGTGGAGTTCCGGCATCGATCATTTGTGCGGCCATCAGATAGAGCAGCGGGCCTGACCCGGCCAGCACCGCGTCGCGCGGCAGCATCGCTGCATTCTTCATCAGGATCTGTGCCGCTCCTGCCGGCATGACCCCCGGCAATGTCCAGCCGGGAAAGGGCACCGGGCGCTCCTGCGCGCCGGTGGCCAGCAGCAGAAAAGGCGCTTTGCTTGTATGGCTCTGACCGTCCCGCGACCATGCAACCTTTGGGCCGGCATCGATGCGCCAGACCGTGGCGCCAAAGATCCGGGTGATGTTGGGATGGTCCAGAGCATCTACCAATGCAGCACCCTGCGCATAGTCCTGGCCCAGCCAGTCGAACCGGTCGCGGTTTCGGTCGACATCGCGATAAATCTGACCGCCGGGAGCGGGTTGATCGTCAAGCAGCAAGACGCGCGCGCCTGCCCGGGCCGTCGTCGCCGCGGCGGCCATTCCAGCCGGGCCGGCGCCGATGATGATCAGATCGGGTGGCAGTTCCGGATCAGTCATCAAGGCTCTCCTGACCCGGTAACCCCCTTTGCCGACGCACTACCATCCCGTCGCGGACCGGGGTGATGCAGGCCTGAACATTCTTGCGACCGTCGACCTCGACCATACAATCGAAGCAAATACCCATCATGCAATAGGCCGTCCGGGGCGCATTTTCGCGCGGTGTCAGGCGGCTTGCGGATCCCGAATGGGCCAGCAACGCCGCGGCAAGGCTGTCACCCTCGCGCGCCACAACGGTTTCACCGTCGACCGTCAGCCGCAGGTCAGAGCCTAGCGGTTCGCCCGGGCGCTCAGGCAGCCTCAGAAATCTTGAATCTATGCTCATCGAACGGGTCCAGTTCAGGGGCGTCAGATGCGCCTTCTATCCATTTTGCAAGCGCACCGGCATGGTTCGGGGCCAGCGTTACGCCGCTGTGACAAGTCACGAGACAGGCATCGGGGTGGTCGGGGGACCTTGCATAGACCGGGTAGCCATCCCCGGTCATGATCCGTAATGCGCCCCAGCTGCGCAGTACACTAACGCTGGCCAGCGCAGGCAGCACATCCACTGCGTGCCGGGCCAATCCGGCGGTCTTGCCCAATGTGTCATTGTCATCCAGCCCCACCTCGGCCTTGGTTCCGCCGATCTGGATGCCGCCTTCGTTGACTTGCCGGATTGTGCTGGACAGAAAAGGCAGGTGGGAGCCCAGCTTCTCGGTGATCAAAAGCTCACCCCGCTGTGGTCGCACCTTGGTGCGGAAACCGAGCTGCGGCGCGAGTGTCATCGCCCCCAACCCGGCGCACAGAACCAAACGTCCGGTATGGCGAAGTTGTCCCTGACGGTCGCGCAGGGCAAATCCACCGCCCGGCGTTGGCGAGATCTGATCGACATGAACGCTTTGTTCCACAAGGCCTCCGCGACGCCGGACGGCGCGGCCCAATGCGCGCAGCAACAGCAGCGGGTTCACATGCCCGTCGCGCGCGCAGTAAGTCGCGCCTACGACAGCAGGACCCAAGGACGGGATGCGGCGCCGAACTGCCTCTCCCGAAAGGGTTTCGCAGGGCAGATCATCGACCAGTGCTTCTTTCTGAAGCGCGAGATCGCCGGAAAACTCAGCGAATTCGGTTTCGTCGGTAAAGAACTCGTAGCCGCCGGGTTGCTCCAGTTTCACATCCATTCCGCTGATGTCGGAGAGGGTGGCGGCAAATTCCGGCCATGCGGCGACCGCCTTGCTTGTCCAATGTGCATAGGCCGGATAGCGCGCGCCCTTACCCTGTAGCCAGACCAGCCCGAAATTCCCCTGGCTGGCCCGCAAGTCGCCATCGGCACCGTCAAGCACGGTGACACGCTGCCCTGCATCCAGCAGCCCCAATGCCACGGACAGGCCGACGATACCGCCTCCGATGACAGTGATGTCAGTTTGCGTCGTCACGGTGTCTCCTCCCCGGGTTTCATGGCACAATTTCCGGCCCTGTGAAACTCAGCTTTTGAGACCCATACAGGCGAAAGTTTTCGTGCGGGCCAAAGGCCCCAGTACTGAATGCTCTGGTTGGATGCGGGTTTATGGTATTCTGCGCTGAAGGGTTATACAAGGCAGGGACAGGATACAGGCGCGCGAACCGCATCCGGGCAGGGTTTCACGGAGGCATTTACGATGACTGAATTTGATCTGGGCACCTATTCAAGGGCGATAACCACCCGTTCCGAATCCGCCAAAAAACAGTTCGATCAGGGGCTGGTCTGGTTGTACGGCTACAATCACGAAGCGGCCGCCGCCTGTTTCGAACAGGCAGCCAGGGCAGATCCGAACTGTGGAATTGCCCATTGGGGCATCGCTCATGCGATCGGACCCAACTATAACAAGCCCTGGGACTTCTTTGAGCCCGATGAAAAGGTTGAGACCCTGAAAAAGGCGCATGAATCCATTGCAACGGCCGTCGCGCTGCGGGATGACGGGTCCGCCGTTGAGGCTGCGTTGATCGATGCACTGGCTCACCGGTTTCCTGATGACCCCGAGATCGAGGATTACGGCCCATGGAATGACGCCTTTTCCGACTCGATGCGAAAGGTCAATGCAGCCTTTCCCGATGATCTGGATGTCGCCTGCCTGTTTGCCGAAGCATTGATGAACCGAACCCCTTGGCTGTTGTGGGACCTCAAGACCGGCCAGCCTCGGGAAGGTGCCTCGACCGTCGAGGCACGGGCGGTGCTGGAACGGGCCTTTGATGAATTGCCCGGTGCATGGAGCCATCCGGGTCTGCTGCACATGTATATTCATCTCATGGAGATGTCGCCGACCCCGGAAAAGGCATTGTTGCATGGTGACCGGTTGATGGATCTGGTGCCTGACAGCGGCCATCTTGTGCATATGGCAACCCATATCGATGTGCTCTGTGGTGACTATCAAAACGTGGTTCGGCGCAATCGACAGGCAGCTGTGGTGGACCGCAAATACGAGGCGGCAGCCGGGGGCGAGAATTTCTATACCGTCTACCGAATTCACAATGTTCATTTCGAAGCCTACGGCGCGATGTTTCTAGGTCAGCCCGACGTGGCCCTGGCCGCGTCCGAAGAGCTGATGCGGATGCTGCCCGAGGACGTGATCCGTTTCTTCCCGGATCTGTTCGAAAGCTTCTATGGCAAGAAGATCCACGTCATGGTGCGTTTCGGTATGTGGCAAGCCATTCTCGATGAGCCGTTCCCGCCGGACGCCGAGCTGTTCTGCTATACAACTGCTGCCATGCATCAGGCCCGCACCATCGCACTAGCCAATCTGGGACGGTCTGGCGAAGCCCAAATGGAACGGGAAACCGCCGTGGCGGCGCGCAAGGCCGTGCCCGAAAGTCGCCTGGTTTTCAACAACACCGCCGAAGACGTGCTGATGATCGGCGAAGCGATGATGGATGGTGAACTGGCCTATAAGTCGGGGCAGGTCGAAGAGGGGCTGGGCCATCTGCGTCGCTCGGTCGAACTGGATGATTCCCTGGTCTATGACGAGCCCTGGGGTTGGATGCAGCCGACCCGGCACGCGCTGGGCGCATTGCTGATGGAGGCCGGGCAGTTCGAAGAAGCCGAGGCCGTCTATCGCGCGGATCTGGGGCTCGACGACACGCTGGCGCGCGCGTGCCAGCATCCCGGCAATGTCTGGAGCCTGCATGGCCTGCATGAATGTCTCGGCCGGCGTGGTGAAGAGGTTGAGGCGCGGCACATCAAGCTGCAACTGGACAAGGCCGCGGCCCGTGCCACCGTGCCGATTCATGCGTCGTGTTTCTGCCGCAGTAAGTCCAGGGCGGCCTAGAGCCGAATACGGAATAGTGCCCAAACGACTACTCGTGTCGAAATTCGGCGACGTCAGGGAAATTCGCCCTATCATGCATCGGAAGAGGCTTGGTTGCGGAGGCCACGAATGAAACCAACGAGGATCGCAGTCATGCTATTCGTCTGCATGGCAATGACGGGCTGTGAACCCTCCGGTTCGCAGGGCAACCGCCAGTCCTACAAGGACTATGCCCATGTCTATGCGGGGCCGTAGAAATCCGGTGCAGTTACTGCCTAGGAGCGTTTCCATTGAAACGAAACAGGTCGGTGGCTGCCGCTGTTCTACCGCAGATCAAATTAGATCAAGCCAGTGGAAATTGGGAAATTGGCTCCGGCGGTAGGGATCGAACCTACGACCAATTGATTAACAGAGCACAACTATAGATTGTAAACGAACGGGTTTCATCGGGTAACCTACTGCAAAACATATAAAAACTGTGTTCCACCTTCATCTCCGGTTGGGCGCTTGGTGGGTTAGGTCGTATTACGTCAGGAACGAATGTTGCAGAAACTGTTGCAGAGCCTCGATATGCCCAATCTCGCGAACCTACGTTCCCGCCCGAAAATTCAGGCGATCAAGCCGTCGAAAGGCAACACGGTGTTCTATCGTCATGACGGCGACGCATTCCAAGGTTTGCGTCTTGCTGTTGGTAAGCAGACCAAAACATGGGTGATGTCAAAGCGGATCAGCGGAAAAGTCCGATCCATAACCGTCGGTCGTTGGCCTGAGATCGCGAATGGCGAAGCGGCGATGGATGTCGCGCGTGAGAAAGTCGCTGCCCTCGAGGCCGGAACGGATGCTGCTGCAACACAAGTTGTGACACTCATGGACGCTTTCGAGTCTCACATTGCTCGGTCTTCGGCAAAGCCCGAGACAAAGGACAACTATCGTCTTCAGATAAAAAACCATCTCGCCGACTTGTTTGGCAAACCTGTCGAGCGGATCACTTTGCCGATGCTGGAGATTGCGATCAAAGGCAAGTCGCCCTCAACGCAACTCCATCTGGCGCAGATCATTAGAATGGCCTTCCGACGGGCCTCAACGTTGCGACGTTGTTTCGATGTGTCGGCGGACCTCGAGGTTATGGAAAAGCACAAGCCGGCAAGTCATGTTCTCTTTGATCCGCAAGAAACGTGGCCTGCGGTTGACCTCATCCTGGGTCGACGAAGTCTCGTCCATCGAACCGCATGGCTGACGATGCTGTTCGCAGGGTTCCGGTCACTCAACACTCGAACACTGACATGGGATCAGGTCGATCTCGAGCGCAAAACAATCACACTCAACGAAATGAAGAATGGAATGACCCGAACCTTTCCCGTCGCAGACGTTCTGATTGAGGCGCTGACACGCCTTCCGCACCGTGAAGGGTATGTGTTTCCGGCAGAGTCGCGCACCGGGCACATACATCAACTCATGGCCTTTACGACCACCGTTGGACACGGGAGGGCAGCGCACGAGGTCAAAGTCCTGCGCCAACATGATTGCCGCCGTCTCTTCACCACCGCAGCACGCCGGGCTCGGTTGCCTGATTACATCATCAATGAGTTGCGTGGCGATACCCCGAAGAGCGTGCAGGACATCTACGATCAAGGCTCGGCCAACCACGAAGACGCTAACAAGATCGCCGACCGCATCATTACGGAGTGCGGTCTAACACCTGATTTCGTACTTGATCGGATCAAAAGCGGCGCATAATCGTAAACACATAACATGCCCCATCTCGCACGCGACCTTCCGTGAGATGAGGCCGTGATGCAGAGTCAGGATTAACGCCCGTTAGCGGGCCCTAAGCAAATGCGATCCTGAGCGCGAAGGCTTAAGCACACGGTCAACGGCTTCATTCTGAAAGGATGAAACCCTTGACCGAGATTGAACTCTCAAATGAACTGTCCGCCTTGCGCGAAAAGGTCGATTTAGTTGCAGATCAACTGACCCGCATCGGTGTTGGTCCGAAACTTATGACCACGCCAGAGTGCGCGGAATTTCTTGGCTTTGGCAAAGACATTATTTTCGAGTGGCGAAAGAAGGGGATTGGACCGCCATATCTTTCAATCACCGAACGTACGCTGAGATATGATCGTGACGCTGTGTTCCAATGGGCGCGGTCGCATGAAGTGAAGTAACCGGAGCGGGGATCGGGACCTCGCTCCGGTTGGCATTGTCGATGTTGTAAAGGCGTAGCCGATTACTAGTCGGTTTTCGTGGACATGCCCACCACAGTTAAAGGTCTCGATCGTGCTCCCCAAAAAAGAGAACGATTATGAATGATCTCATCCGAAACTGCCTCATAGATGAAGTGATCGTGACGAGAGAGAGCGGACGTTATGTCGTCACTCTCGATTGCATGACCGACAAAGGCGCGACGTTTATCTCGGTGCTCAAACCGGACAACACGTTCGGTGCGCGTAAAAATGATTGGAGCCTGTTGCAGCGTATGCTCGAGGTGAACGACCTCGAAACAACGCCGCCTCGCGACAACTACAACTTCGGCCCCATCTACCGGCAACTGCGCCATCGCTTCTTCCGGTTCAAACTGCGCCCGTGGAAACGCGATCCCTCGCAGCCAACACCCGGCGCAACGATCCTCAAGATGAAACCCATCGACCCGTTCCCGTATCCCGAGGAAGTGGTCGATGAAGACGTCTGCGACGCGATCCTCAGAATGGGAGGCGCGTCATGAAGTACGCAGACATCGCACCAAAGCTCTTCGATAACGGTTGGCGTAACATGATCCCGCTGACCCACGCGAAAGGCACGACGGTCAAGTGGGGCGCTTTGCAGCATCAACCGATGACTGAGAAGACGCTCGACTGGTTCATCAACAGCAGTTTCTTTTCGCCCGACACGCGGCGCATGATCCGAGGCGGTGATTGTGAACGCATCGGCATGGTGCATGGCGCGTGCCACGGCATCGTCTCGATAGACATTGACGAGGAGGACGAGCAGGCCGCGCTCGCAATTCGGGCGCACATCGAAACGCACCTACCACCCACTGACTTTGTGCGCGTCGGAAAGTCGCCCAAGATGCTGCTCATGTATCGCGGCAGTGTGCGGTCGCAGAAGCCTCATCCGATTGAGATTTTCGGGAGCAGCGGGCAGATCGCGGCATTTGGGATGCACCCGAAAACGCAGCGCCCGTATCAGTGGATCCACGACATGTCACCGCTCGACGCGTCGCCAGAGGATTTGCCCGAGATCACGGAGAAGCAGGTCCGCGCGTTTCTGTCTGAGATTAAAGCCGAGAAGGTGGTGATACGTCGCTCAAGCGGACATCGCGTGACGTTGTTCGATTGGGGCGTGCTTGCGGCTGAGCGAAAGGTCGACGGCGTGAATGCCGCAGCGCGTCAGTTGCAGAACATTTCGGACGGCAATCGCAACAACGTGCTGTTGTCCGTCACAGGATACGTCGTCGGAGAGCTCGGGTGTTCGCCTGAGGAGGCCGTCGAGTTCGCAGACAAGTGGTTCCCAGCAGCATGTCGAACGGAGGAGTACGCAAACCTCGACGACGTTGTGCGACGCATGGCCGAGGAGGGAGTGCGGAAATGGGAAACGACAGATTGGGATTTGGAAGATGAGAAAGCTAGATAAAGCAGACCCGAACAAGCAGTCGCGCAAATTCCGTGTTTCAGCCGCTGAATGGTTCGCCGTCACGGACGAGGGTATTTCGCATGTCATGAAAAAGGACGACGAGAAGTTGGTGTTGCCGCTGACGTTCTCCAAGTTCGAAGTGACGGGGTTTCTGGAACCCATTGACGAGGATGCGGCGCGAGGTTTGCACATCGACCTCGGTGATCGGAAAGTCGTCGTCAAGCGCGGTGACATCGCGAAGCGGGATCAAATGGCCGCGTGGCTGGCCGATCACGGCGTGCGATACAACCCGGATGGTGTGTCGAAACTCCTGAAGTACGTCGCAATGTGGTACGGCGACCCGATCACCGCCTACACGTCAAATGGGTGGCAGAAAACCGCGCCTTTGTCGTTGGAGACCGGGTGATCAATGGAGAAGGCGTCACGCTAATGCCTGACGCAAACCTGAAATATGGCACCTCAACGACACTCGACGAATGGCGGACGGAGGTATTGTCGCGTGCGCATCAAAAGCCAGGTTGGTTGCTTGGCATTCTCGTCGGCTTGTCTTCCCCTGTCCTGGAACGTGTCAACGCGCCGAACGGCGCTTTCTTCAACTTTGCCGGTCAGTCGCGCACGGGCAAAACCTACGCCCTGATGGCAGGTGCCGGATGCTGGGGCAAGCCGACTAAAGACGGATGCCTACGGTCGTTCAACACGACGGTCGCGGGTGCCGAGGGCCTCGCGCGTGAGGCGGCCGACGTTGGATTGTTCCTCGATGAGTTGTCGAAAGCTGCCACCGCTCAGAAGGCTTTGTTGCACAAATCGGTTGAGGGATTCACTGTGTGAATCCAGCGTGATAGCTGTGCGTCATGAGCAGTTGGGCCCCCACGAAATACAAGACCAGGAATTGGTCATCTTACAATGAGGCGTTGAGACGGCGCGGGTCGCTGTCGATTTGGTTTGACCCTGATATGGTCTGGGTTCCGCCACCGAGCGGCAAGCGCGGTCGGCGACACAGCTTTAGTGATGCTGCGATCCAAACCTGCCTGACGATCAAGGTGCTGTTTGGCCTTCCGCTCCGACAGACGACAGGCTTTGTGGAAAGCTTGTTGCAGTTGGTCGGGCTGGACTGGGCAGTTCCCGATTTCAGCACGCTGTGCCGCCGCCAGAGGACGCTGAACGTGGACCTGTCGTATCGTGGCAGTACCGGCCCGCTGAACCTTCTGGTTGATAGCACAGGCATCAAAGCTGAAGGTGAAGGCGAATGGAACGCACGCAAGCATGGCGGTCCCAAACGACGCATTTGGCGCAAGATACACATAGGGATCGACGAGGAAACGTTGGAGGTTCGAGCGGTCGAGGTTACCAGCAGCAACATCGGTGACGCGCCCATGTTGCCTGAGTTGCTGAACCAGATCCCCAACGACCAGGACATCGGATCAGTAACCGGCGACGGGGCCTATGATACGCGCAAATGCCATGACGCGATTGCCGCCCGGAATGCCCACGCTGTCATTCCGCCGCGTAAGAACGCCAAGCCGTGGAAACCCAGCAGCGCCGGAGCCATCGCCCGGAACGAAGCGGTTAACGCCTCACGATACTTGGGCCGCGCCATTTGGCGACAATGGAGCGGATACCACCGAAGAAGCCGTGTCGAGACCAAGATGCACTGTGTGAAGCTGATGGGGCAAAGTCTCATGGCGAGAGACTTTGATCGGCAGGTCGCAGAGATCCAAATCCGTGTCGCAGTCCTCAACCGCTATACCGCTCTTGGCATTCCCGTCACAGAAGCCGTAGGCTAAATCCGTCCGGGGAAAGGGGAAGTCCCATCCTCACAGGATTTGTGCAACAAAGC